>NZ_CP112881.1:2487500-3214675 GCF_026409565.1 Sneathiella aquimaris | reverse complement strand
GCGGCTGGCAGATCAGCTGGAAGTGGCGGCAAGCAACACGGGCGTCAAACTGGTGCGCGGTGGGACCTATCTTGCGATGGAGGGGCCGCAATTCTCGACCCGGGCTGAGTCAAACCTGTACCGAAGCTGGGGATGCCAGGTGATCGGTATGACGAATATGCCAGAGGCAAAATTGGCCCGCGAAGCGGAGATGTGTTATGCAACGGTTGCGATGGTAACTGACTTTGATTGCTGGCATCCGGATCACGACGATGTCGATGTTTCGGCGGTAATAAAGGTGTTAGGGGAAAATGCGGACAATGCTCGGTCGCTTGTGTCAGAGGTTGCAGCACCCTTGGGCGCGCATACCGGTTCCTGCCACGCAGGTTGCCATATGGCACTCGAATATGCGCTGATTACCCCTCCGGAAGCCCGTGATGCGGCTATGATTGACAAACTCGATGCCGTCGCTGGTCGGCTTCTTTAAAATAGGAATGCGTAAATTGGATATTAAAAAATACATCAGAACAATCCCTCACTATCCACAAGAAGGAGTTATGTTCCGGGATATTACGACCTTATGGCAGGACGCCACGGGTCTGCGGACCGCGATTGATCAATTAGTCTGGCCCTATACCGGAGTTCGCATTGATAAAGTCGCGGGTATTGAGGCACGCGGATTTGTCCTGGGAGGTGCCATTGCGCATCAGTTAAGTGTTGGATTTGTCCCCGTCCGAAAAAAGGGAAAATTACCGGCGGCAACGATCGCAGAAGAATATGAGCTGGAATATGGCACTGATATCGTGGAAATACATGAAGATGCCATTCAAGAAGGGGAAAATATCCTGATCGTGGACGATTTGATTGCCACCGGCGGAACAGCAGAGGCGGCAATTAAACTTATCCGACGGGCAAAAGGCACAATTGTTGGTGCGGCCTTCATCATCGATCTTCCCGACCTTGGCGGACGGGCACGGATCGAAAAGATGGGTGTGAATGTGCAGACGCTGTGTGAGTTTGAAGGCGATTAACGGGTAAAGGGGGGGATATGGCTCATTATTTGACGGGTCTCGACCATACACTCATTGGGGTGTCTGATTTGGAAGAAGCCAAAAAAACATACGAAAAAATCGGATTTACAGTGACGCCGCGTGGATCCCATATCGGTTGGGGGACTGCAAATTACTGCATCATGTTTGGCGAAGACTATATCGAGCTTCTGGGCATTGTGGATGATGCACGGGAGTCCAATGGTCTGGACACGCTTCTTGAGGAACGCGGGGAGGGGCTTCTGGGTATGGCCTTCGCCAGCAGTGATCCAGAAAGAACCAGATCTTCGTTGCAAGAAGCAGGCTTGGCCCCAAGCGAATTACTGGATTTAAAACGGAAACTTGAATTGCCGGAGGGGGATGTCATTCCGGAGTTCAAGCTTCTGCGCCTTCGCCCTGAAGGGCTGTCTGAGCGCAACTTGTTTATCTGCCATCACTTGACGCCTGAACTGATCCGCCGCCCGGAATGGGAGACGCATGAGAATGCGACAGATCATATCAAGTCTGTTGTGATTGTTGTTGAGGACCCTAAAAGTCTTCAGGACTACTACAAGCGGCTTTGTGGTGTATTGAACGTGACATTGACGGATTCGACCCTGAGTGTTCGGGTCGGGCGCATGACGATGATTTTTGTGTCAGACAATGATCTTGATTTGTTGTTTCCCGGTCTCGTTATGGACGGAGATTTCCCGGAATTTCCATATTTGATCGCCATGACGCTCGCAGTGAAAGATTTCTCGCAGGCTGAGGAATATCTTTCCGGGACGGATTTGACAGTTCAGAAAATCGCCAACGGTGCATTGCGCCTGTCGCCAAAAGAAACACATGGCGTTGTTTTGGAGTTTGTCGCGTCTTAAACGGGGTCAAGCGATTAAAGATTACGTGCCGGTGATGAAGGCAAGGCTGCGTTCAAGGGCCAGCTTTGCTGCCGGTGCGTTATAATCTTTTCGTAAATCACAGTTAAAGCCGTGCCCCGCTTGATACACATGAATATCAAGCTCCGGGTGGGCGTTCATAATGGCATCCACATGCTTCATTGGGATAGAACCGTCCTGATCGCCGAAATGCAGCTGCGTTGGGATCTGGGGTTGTTCCTGTATATGCTCGTTGATACCACCGCCATAATATCCAACGGCTTTGGAAATACCGGAGAGCCGACAGGCTGAGAGATAGCTCAGCGTCCCACCCCAGCAATATCCAATCACCGAAACAGTGCTTTCATCGCTTTCATCGTCCAAATAGTTTACGGCCGCATGAATGTCGCGTAAGGCATCCTCAGTACTGACTTTTGAACGTATGGCCAGGCCCGACTGAATGTCTTCGGGGGAATACCCCAATTCGGTATTTGGAGAGACTCGGTCAAAAAGCGCGGGCGCCAGAACTGTAAAGCCCTGCCGGGCAAATCTGTCACAAACAGATTGAATGTGGCTGTTGACCCCAAAAATCTCCTGTACAACAACCAGCCCACCTTTCGACGATCCTGTTGGGGATGCCAGATATCCCTGAAATTGATGGTTATCACCTGCTGTTAAGGAGATCATCTGAGACATTCTTTATTCCTTCGCTTCGACAATCAATAGAGTGCCATCTGTACCGGTTACAGTAACCGTCGACCCTTCACTCATATCGGGGCCTGAAATGGCCCATTGGCTGTCATCTACATGAATTTTGCCGCGGCCGTTCACGATTGCTTCGCTCAATGTGAAGCTCCGTCCCACATACTGGGCGCCACGCTGGTTCAGCTTCAAATTGTCTTCTACACCGGGGTTTTTTGACAGGAAAAGGCGGGTGACGACGATACTGATCACCGAGAAGACAGCAAAGGCCGCCCATTGATACTCCCAACTAAGTGAGGGAAGCAAAAGGACCAGAAGCCCGACTACGGCTGCGGATAAGCCCAACCAGAGAAAGACGAAGGAAGGGGCGAATATCTCGATTATCACTAGAAAGATTGCAAAAGTCCACCAGGCCCAATATTCCAGATCGGCGACCCACTGGATTGCGGCGTTAAAATTTTCCATTATTCGCTCTTTGGAACGCTGCCTGTCGACACGTTCTTAGTGTTTCCGTTTCCATTTCCATTGCCAAATATTTCCTTGGCAATCGTTCCGATGCCCCCCAATGTTCCAACCAGTGCATTGGCTTCCATTGGCATGAGGACGACTTTAGAATTCCGGGCGGAGCCAATTTCTTTCATCGCTTCCACATATTTCTGCGCGACAAAGTAATTGATGGACTGAATATCGCCTTCAGCAATCGCAACGGACACATCGCGGGTTGCTTTTGCTTCCGCTTCTGCCAGTCTTTCCCGAGCCTCCGCATCTTTGAAGGCTGCTTCACGCCGGCCTTCCGCTTCCAGGATAGCTGACTTTTTCTCGCCTTCCGCTTTCAGAATCTCGGCCTGACGGACACCTTCCGCTTCCAACACGACGGCTCTTTTTTCGCGTTCAGCTTTCATTTGGCGGCCCATTGCCTGCACAAGATCGCCCGGTGGCGTGATGTCTTTGATTTCGACACGGGTCACTTTGATGCCCCATGGGGTTGACGCCTGATCGATTACGTTCAACAGTCGCGTGTTGATGCTATCCCGCTGGCTGAGGGCTTCATCAAGATCCATTGAGCCCAAAACGGTTCTGAGGTTGGTCTGTGTTAAATTCTGAATGGCGCGCTGCAAGTCCCGAACTTCATACGCAGATTTAGCAGCGTCCAATACCTGATAAAACAGGACACCGTCGACCTGTACCATTGCGTTGTCTCGGGAAATTACTTCTTGTGTTGGAATATCGAGGACCTGTTCCATCATGTTGATTTTAACACCCACCCGATCAACAAAAGGCAGGATCAAACTCAAGCCAGGCGTCAAGCTACGGGTATACCGACCAAAACGCTCGATCGTATATTGATACCCTTGCGGCACAACTGTTACGCCCATGAATACGATCACAAGCGCTAGAATAACGACGAAAATCACCAATAACGCAAAACCTGATACCATATCCATTGAGGTGCCCCCTGTGTACGCTTCACGCCCAGCACGTGTAGCGGTTATACCCGGATATCATATCATAAAAAGGGGGGGTGTCTATTGGTAGTCGTGTAAGTTGTTGACAGCCCTACCTGTTTTGCCCTGCTTCACCGGTCGTGCGTGCTTTGACCATTCCAATCGTTTCAACGCTCATGACAATCTGGTCATGTTGATTGAGGACTTTCATTGACCCGAAAATGGTGCCGATCATCGGTTTCGATACAGATCGTTTCTTGCGGATTACTTCTGTTCTGACACGAAGGGTGTCATCAGGGCGTACCGGGAGATGCCATTTCAGGTTGTCCCAACCGGGAGATCCCAAGCCAACCCGGTCATTGATCATATTATCGACCATCATGCGCATGGCCATTCCCGCCGTGTGCCACCCGGATGCGATGATGCCTCCATAGGGACTGGCTTGCGCAGCTTCCTCGTCTATATGAAAAGGCTGCGGGTCATACTTTGTTGCAAAGTGGATGATTTCCTCCTTGCTGACTTTTTTGCTGCCAAACTCCAATACGGTGCCGACCACGACATCTTCAAAATATCCATTGGTCATGATGGCACCACCGTTTCAGGGCGACGGAGGAAAATAATAGTCGAGACCATCGTCATTTTGACCTCATCGTGCTGGTTGAACACGGTGTACTCGAATTTTGTAAACCCCCGATCGGGCTTCTTTTTGTGAACAGTTGTCTCCAAGACAACACTATGGGCGGAAAGAATGTCGTCGGGACGAACTGGCGCTTTCCAGCGAAGCTGTTCAATCCCTGGGGATCCAACAGAGGTGGAATTCTGCAGCAGATTATCTACGATCAGCCGCATAAGCATGGCACCCGTATGCCATCCTGAAGCAATAATGCCACCAAAAAAGTGATCTTTAGCCAAGTCCTTGTCGATGTGAAAAAGCTGTGGATCAAATTCTGTTGCAAATTCGATGATTTCGTCTTCATCAACGATCCGGTGGCCGAAAGTGTCTTCTCGACCAACCGGAAAGTCTTCCCAGTAGGTTTTTGTCATTCTTGTCTCTGGCTTATAAAGGGCATAGTCACACCTATTATAAACCGGAAAATCAGTTGGCAAACCTGAAATGCAGGACATCTCCGTCCTGAACGACATATTCCTTGCCTTCGAGACGCATTTGACCGGCTTCTTTAGCTCCGGCTTCCCCTTTGTGGGTCGCGTAGGCATCATAAGAAATCGTTTCTGCGCGAATGAAGCCTTTTTCAAAATCTGTGTGAATGACGCCAGCGGCCTGTGGTGCTTTGGTCCCGGCAGTGACGGTCCAGGCTCGGCACTCTTTCGGGCCGACTGTGAAATAGGTGATCAAATCAAGGAGGTCGTAGCCCGCTTTGATAATCCTGCCAAGACCTGTCTCGCTCAATCCTAGATCGGCCAGAAACTCTGTTCTTTCTTCGTCATCAAGCTGAGCGACTTCGGCTTCGATCGCAGCTGAAATGACAACCGTCCCAGCGCCTTCGGCCGCGGCTTTTTCCTCGACCCGCTTGGATAGCTCATTACCGGTTGCCGCACTGTCTTCATCCACGTTACAAACATATAAAATTGGCTTTGCCGTCAATAGCTGAAGCATTTTGAACGGGCGTATTTCTTCAGGAGCGAGTTCAACCATACGGGCCGGCTTACCATCTTTCAGGACTGCCAGTGCCCGATCGATCAGATCAGACTGTTGAATGGCTTCCTTATCGCCGCCACGGATTTTTTTAACCAGATTCTCTGTGCGTTTTTCAAGGCTTTCCAGATCGGCCAGCATAAGCTCGGTCTCGATGGTTTCAGCATCTGAAAGGGGATCAACTTTGCCATCGACATGCGTAATGTCATCATCCTCGAAACAGCGGATAACCTGGATGATGGCATCGACTTCCCGAATATGAGCCAGGAATTTGTTACCGAGGCCTTCGCCGCTTGCGGCACCGCGGACAAGCCCTGCGATATCAACGAATTCCAGTTGTGTCGGGATTAATTCTTTAGAGTGCGCAATATCGGCCAGAACCTGCATGCGGCTGTCCGGGACGGGAACCTGTCCGGTATTCGGCTCAATCGTACAAAAAGGGTAGTTTTCAGCGGCTGCCTGAGCAGTTTGGGTCAGTGCATTGAACAACGTTGATTTTCCAACATTGGGCAAGCCGACAATACCACACTTGAATCCCATACTCAGTTTCCTTTGGCTTCTGGCGCTGTTTTGTTCTTGGGCGGAGCCAATTCCAGCGCAACTTTGTTCATAAATCCTGCAGCATCTCCGTCGATCATTTTTTCGATGTGACGGGACACAGCCTCAATTACCGTTTGGACAATTTTTCGATCCGCTTTGGAAAAGTCCTTCAAGACATGGCTTGAAACCTGACTTTTGTCACCAGGATGCCCAATCCCCATGCGGATACGGTGAAACTCTTTCCCCATATGGGCTTCAATCGATCGAACGCCATTATTCCCGCCATGGCCACCCCCTGTTTTGACTCGCAGTTTACCCATTGGCAAATCAAGTTCGTCGTGCAGGACAATGATGTTTTCAAGGGGAATCTTGTAAAACCGGGCGGCTTCACCGACAGAACGGCCAGACTCGTTCATATAGGTCGTGGGTTTTAGGGCAAGGACTTTTTCAGTACCGATACGACCTTCGGAAATCATGCCCTGAAATCGAATTTTCTCTGGTCCAAAAGAATGGCGGTGAATGATGTCATCCACCGCCATAAAACCATAATTATGCCGGTTATCAGAATACCCTTTTCCAGGATTACCAAGTCCAACCAGCAAAATCATCGATGCATCCCAACTTAAGACTCTTCTGAGCTCTCGCCTTCAGAAGCTTCTGCGTCTGCTTCACCGCCTTCTTCTTCATCTGTGCCACCGCTTGGCGCGGCAATTGTAGCAACAGTGAAGTCACGATCAGTGATCGTAGGCTCAGTGCCTTTTGGAAGCGAGAAGTCAGAAATATGAACACTGCTACCGATATCGAATTCGCTGAGATCGATTTCAAGGAATTCAGGGATATCGCCTGCAGGAACAAGCATTTCAACTTCGTGACGGACAACGTTCAGAACACCACCGCGAACAAGACCAACACATTTGTCTTCGTTCAGGAAGTGAACAGGAACATTAACCGCAATCAAGGATTTCGCGGAAACGCGGAGGAAGTCAACATGAACCGGGCTATCTTTTACCGGATGCAGCTGCAGATCACGTGGCAACACGTTATAGTTAGTTTTGCCAACCTGAACTGTATAAATTGTTGACATGAAAGCACCTGTGTTCAGAACTTTAACAAGTTCTTTTGTTTCCAAAGAAACAGAAACAGGTTCTTTTTTATCACCATAAATTACCGCTGGGGTGCGGCCTTCACGACGCAAAGCACGGGAGACCCCTTTTCCTACCCGATCGCGCGTTTCAGCAATTAGAATTGCATTTTCGCTCATTACTCTTCTCCTATTAACGAGCAACACCGGGAAACTGTCCCGGTGTCAGTGGTGATGCGTGCCTCCAGGGGTGCGCGCATCGTGATCCTGTTTAAATCAATCAAACAGGCTGGAAACCGAAGTTTCCTGTGAAATCCGTTTCATCGCCTCACCGATAAGGGGGGCAATTGAAATTTGACGCATCTTTTGAGAGGCCTTGAACGCCTCGGTTGCCAGAATGCTGTCTGTGGTTACCATTTCTTCCATAGCGGAATCCTGTACCCGGTTGATCGCGCCTCCTGAGAGGACGCCGTGGGTCACATAGGCCGCAACGCGATTAGCGCCTTGATCTACCAAGGCTGCCGCTGCATTGCACAATGTTCCCGCGCTATCTACGATATCGTCCACAAGAATACAGGTCTGTCCCTTGACGTCGCCGATAATATTCATGACTTCAGAAACGCCCGCTTTTTCACGGCGCTTATCAACGATTGCCAGGTTCGCGTCAAGCCTTTTGGCGAAGGCCCGTGCCCGCACAACGCCGCCAACGTCCGGAGAGACGATTGTGATTTCTCCTCCGCGGCCGTAATTTTCTTCAATATCTGGTACGATAATTGGTGCAGAGAACAAGTTATCGGTCGGAATATCGAAAAAGCCCTGGATCTGACCTGCATGCAGATCCAGCGTCAAGACGCGATCTGCCCCGGCTGTTGTGACAAGATTAGCAACAAGTTTTGCTGAAATCGGTGTCCGTGGGCCTGGTTTACGGTCCTGACGGGCATATCCGTAATACGGTAAAACGGCAGTGATTCGTTTTGCAGACGCCCGCTTCAAGGCATCAATACAAACCAGCAACTCCATCAGATGGTCGTTTGTTGGAAAGGATGTGGGCTGGATAATGAAGAGATCCTCGCCCCGAACATTTTCATGGATTTCCACGAAAACTTCCTGATCCGAAAAACGGCGAATAGCAGCGTCGGTCAAGGGTAAATCAAGATAAGATGCAACAGCTTCTGCCAATGGGCGATTACTGTTCCCCGCAAGCACTTTCATGTGAACGGTCCTTTAGGCGACTACTGGCCTGACTCAGTCAAACAATTTTAAGGGGAGAGGCAGAAACTACCCCTCGATTGCGGGGCGGAACTTACCAAGGGTCTTCAATTCTGTAAACGCCTTAAACACCGATTTTTGAGGAAATAAGAATATTTATCCGTTTTTGTCTTTAAAATATGCAGGTTCTGCTTGGCGAAGCAAATTCAGGATGCCTCTGGCGCCACCTTGGGCAGCTGCAATCGCAACCTCGCCCCACGGACCGTTCAGCGTTCCCGCCCTGATTCTGTTTTTTTGTTCAACCTTGCCGACATATTCACCGTTCCGTCGTTCCAGCTTCCAGATGATCGAGACGATCTGCATGCCTCCCATGGGTTTGGTCAGATCAACGCTGCCTTTCAGAATATAGGTTGCCTGCCATTGGTCCGGCTGGACATCCAGTCCGGCTTTTACAAGATGGGTTTGCATGGCGGATGCCAGAGTTTCCGAGCCATCTCCGGGCGCATTCTCGACGATCGGAACAAAAAGTCGCGGCGTTGACATGGCTTCAAAATTTATGCCGGCACCGCCGAGCATGATATCGATATCACTGGCTGTGTGTAGCGCGACTTTTTCGTAGTCTGTCCCCGCATGATCTGGTCCGGGAACTATTTCCCCGATCTTTTGCAAGGTTCGCAGCTTGGTGTCTCGCCCCGTTGGGTCGACCAGTGTCCACAGAATATAGCTGACATCGTCTTTCAGGATGATCCGACTGCTCATTTTGTAGCGGTTGAACGGCTCCTCCCCTGAGAAGGCCGCAATGCCAAGATCTTGCAACTTTTCTGACAGGATTTCCGAAAGCTCCTCCGGGCCATTTTGAACCGGTTCAATATAAAGCGACGCACGCGGACCCGGTGCTGCATTGCGCATCGCACTTTTGGATTTTGGCTGAAAAGGCCGCTCAAGCGGTTGGCATGCCGATAATGCAAAAGCAAGGGCGCCAACCAAGAGGATTTTGATTAGATTATAACGCACAACTTGCCACCAGCCCTAAAAGGCACAGAACAAAAAAGATTACCAGATGAGGCATGCGTCTCTCTCAAATCGGAACAATTATAATCAGGTTTGCGGGCGGAGGGCGATGGCGGAGATTTGCCGACCATAGTCAGGCTCGCCCCGTTTGCACATCCGTCGATAACTATAAAAATACTCTTCATCCGCACAGGTATCATTGTCTATCAGATCAACCGCTTTAATATTCTGTTGCAGTAGTTGCATTTTTACAAAACCGGTGAGGTCAAACATGTGGTGTTTCTCACGCTCGGACGGAATAAAGAATGATTTATACGCTGGATCCAGTGCAATAAACGGAGCCGGGAAATCGGGTCCGACTTCGTAAGACGCCTGTTGAATTGCCGGACCAATGGCACAACAGATCGAACTGCGGGAGGCGCCAAGCTCTATCATAGCCTCGATCACGGCCTTTGAAATATTACCGATTGTGCCTTTCCACCCCGAATGAGCTGCCCCGATGACCTGATTGACAGAATCGGCAAAAAGGATCGGGACGCAGTCTGCTGTCAGGATCCCTAATGCGAGACCCGAAACGTTCGTCACCATGGCATCGGCTTTGGGTTTGTTTTCTGTATCTACCGGTTCAGTCAGAGTAAGCACGTCGGAACTGTGAACCTGATATAGTGTCGTTAAATTTTCAGGCGAAACCAGTAGCGATTTGGCAACGATTTCCTTGTTTTTTATGACATTGTCAATTGCATCATTGGAACCCGCACCACAATTGAGGCTCGCGTAAATACCGTTAGAGACGCCGTTTTTACGTGTGAAAAATCCGTGACTAACTTGACTTTCATTAAATATATCGCTTTTGATCATCTTTATTCCCCAAAGCCCGCGGGCGATGCACAGAGAGTATGATGAAAACAGAGCACTTTGAAAAGAGTCCCCATTCCGCTTGAACTGACCAACCGTTTATGATCGCTGGCAATTTTCTCTTTTTGGCTATCCGTTGCCTTTGCAGAAAGCTGTAGCGCCCGGGCTTCGATACCCAAGCGTTCCAGAAAACGGCCTTGCGAGGTTATTGGGGCGACCGTCACGTTACTCTCCCGCGCAACGTCTGCCAAACGACCGAAATCAACATGGGCCGTCAAATCAGCTTCCCCCGGATGTTCCAGTGCGGAGACATTTCTGTGGTCTTTGAGGGCTTGGAAACTATCTCCGGGTGCACTTTTTTCAGGTCCATAGTCCAAGGTCAAAGCCGCACCGCCTTTTTCGGCGATTTGGTGCGCGATGCCTGTCATTATGGAGAGCGCAGACGGACAAACTTCATAAATTTCGCCCGGTTCCAGCTTTTCAAGATGGGCTGGATTGCAAAATGACTGCACGTCAGGTGCAACGGCCATTGTGGTATATGTCAGTTTGTCATCTGCATAGGTGATCGCGCGTTCCTTGGGGCCGCTTTCGGACTGCAGAAACTGATGGATGGGCAGTGCGTCAAAAAACTCGTTGGCTATAACAATATAAGGGCCATCCAGATCTTCAGGAAAATGCGAGTGCCATTGGACGGAATGGTCGGAAAGGGCCATTTGTTGTTTGTTTTTGAGGCGGTCGCTGACTTCCACAAGATGCAATGACACGGCATTAACAAATTCCGGGACCAGTTTGGTGCTTCTCAGGGCATCCTTTATCAAGGTCCCGTTGCCCGGGCCCAGCTCAATCAAATTGACGCGGGAAGGCCCTCCCATTTTCGCCCAGCAGTCCACACACCATAGGCCGATAAGTTCTCCGAACATCTGGCTGATTTCCGGGGCGGTAATAAAATCACCGGATCGGCCAAAAGGGTTGGAACGCTGGTAGTAGCCATATTCTGGATGAAGAAGCGCGTCAGACATATAGTCATGAACAGAAATCGGGCCGCATTCTTCAATGCGTCTTTTCAGGATGTTTTCAAGTTCGGTCATTATCGGGATGCGGCGGGGCGAAGG
Organism: Sneathiella aquimaris; assembly: GCF_026409565.1. Lineage (NCBI taxonomy): Bacteria > Pseudomonadati > Pseudomonadota > Alphaproteobacteria > Sneathiellales > Sneathiellaceae > Sneathiella > Sneathiella aquimaris. Next base: position 3,203,184 of record NZ_CP112881.1, on the reverse strand, counting down.
ATGAAATAGAGTCCGATCAACACCATCGGTATTGAGAGGAGCTGCCCCATCGTGGCGCCTCCCAACAGAAATCCAAGATGGGCATCCGGTTGACGAAACAGTTCAACAAAACCACGTGAAGCGGCATAACCGACTAAAAATGTACCCGTCAGCAGTCCGGGTTTCTGACCGAATTTCGTTTGCCGCAGGATCATGACAAGGACAAACAAAACGGCACCTTCCAGAAGCGCTTCGTATAGTTGACTGGGATGGCGCGGCAAGGGCCCGCCATTTGGAAAAACCATCGCCCAGGAAACATCGGTTACGCGTCCAAAAAGCTCTCCATTTATAAAATTGGCGATCCGTCCAAAGAATAACCCCACCGGTGCAACCGTCGCCAGCATATCAGCCAGCGCCAGCGGAGGAATTGACCGTTTTCGAGAAAACAGGATCGCTGCAATGACAACGCCTAGAAAGCCCCCATGAAAAGACATGCCGCCCTCCCAGATTTTGACGATTTCCAGCGGGTCGGTAATGTAATAATCCGGCTTGTAGAACAGGACATAGCCAAGGCGTCCGCCCAGAATGACACCCAGAGTCGCCCAAACCAGAAAATCATCAATATGCTCTGGCGTTAGCGGAGATTTATCGGATTTGGCAAAGTGGAGCATCAATCGCCAGCCAAGGATAAGACCGGTGATATAGGCAAGGGCATACCAGCGAATGGCAAAAGGGCCCAATTCGATGAGTATGGGGTCAATTTCCGGAAAGGAAACTGCTAGAAATTGTATCGCTGAGTTCATAAGTCTTTATATAAAGGATGCACCGAACTGCGCAAGTAGGACAATTGTTTAAAACGTCTAAAGCAATTGATTTTCCCGTTGCTGCACGTCATAGTGCGATTAACTTGAAAGGACCCAGTTTCATGCAGACAAATTCACGTATCTTTGATGACATTGCCCGGTTGGCGTCTGGCGCGCTCGGAACTGCACAAGGGATGAAATCCGAGTGGGAAAATCTGGTGCATCAGCGGATCGAACGGCTGGTGGCTGATATGGATTTGGTTCCTCGCGAGGAATTCGATGCAATGAAGGCCATGCTGGTCGCCATGAGCGATACACTTGAAGTGCAGAATGCCAGAATTGCTGAGCTTGAAAAGAAAGTCGCGGCGGCAAAAAAAGCACCTGCGGCCAAAAAAGCATCGGCAGCAAAAAAGGAAAAAACGCCAGCGTCTAAAACGGCTGAGTAGTTTTCCCCCCAAGGCTTTAAAATGCCGGTTATCCACAAGAAAGTTGCACAAAAACTGATTTGGGTGTTGCGCCAATGTGAAAGGCGCTTTACGCTAAATGTATGGTATTCTTTTTTCTAGGGTACCAGATATGGCCCAAATCGATGTTCCCGATGGAATTGTGCGGCCTGTAACGGTTGGCATGATGAAAGCGGGGATCTTGCAAAGGAGTCTTGGCATGACGACTGTGTATTTTTCCCAAGAAGAACTCGAAGACCACAATCCTCTCGACCTTGTTGAATCCATTATTTCTGCTAATGACTGGTCCTTTGAACGGCAGGGCAGGAATGAACTGACCGTCGGCGTAGAGGGGAGCTGGTGTCAGTATCACCTTTGGTTTTCATGGCGTGCTGATATCAAGGCGATCCATTTCTCCTGCGCCTATGACGTGAAGGTTCCGGACCGGAAATATGATGCGATCTATGAATTGCTGGCAAGGATGAACGAAAAAATGTTCATCGGTCATTTTGATACCTGGCGTGAAGAGGGGCTTGTTATGTTCCGGCATGCACTTTTACTAAATGAAAATTGCGACATGAATGCTGAACAGATTCAGAATCTTGTTGAAATTGGCATGAGTGAATTGGAAAAATTCTATCCCGCCATCCAGTTCGCGATTTGGGGCGGAAAAACTCCTGAAGAGGCAATTGAATCTGCCATGTTAGAAACAATGGGTGAAGCTTAAATCATGTCTATGACAATTTTGCTGGTGGGTTGCGGTAATATGGGCCGTGCCATGCTCGATGGCTGGATCGAAAAAAATATTAAACCGAACAGCATTCTGGTGGTTGATCCATCGACGAGTAATTTGGAGCTGGCGTCCCGCTCTGGCTGTCGAATTTTTACTTCTCCTTTGTTGATTGAAGAAGATTATCAACCGGATGTCATTGTGTTGGCCGTGAAGCCACAAGTTATGACGGAGGTTATACCGACCTATAAGAAATATGCAGACAAGGGTGCGCTGATTATTTCAATTGCCGCAGGAACCCGAATTGACGTTTTCGAAAATTATTTTGGTAAGGACACTGCGATTATTCGGACCATGCCAAACACGCCTGCGGCGGTCCGCAAAGGGATGCTTGTCTCAGTTCCGAACCCTTCTGTTACGCAGGAGCATCGCCGGCTTTGTGATAGTCTGATGTCAGCGATTGGAACAACGGCGTGGGTGGATGATGAAAATATGATGGATGCTGTGACCGGGCTGTCCGGCTCAGGCCCAGCCTATGTTTTTCATATGATCGAAGCAATGACGAAGGCTGGGGTGGCTGCGGGTTTGCCCGAAGATCTGGCGACAACGCTCGCCAAGGTTACAGTTGCTGGTGCAGGTGAATTGGCCCAAAGGTCAAACTTGGATGTTGCCCAACTACGAAAGAATGTGACAAGTCCAAATGGAACGACTGCCGCTGGCCTTGATGTGTTGATGGCGAATAATTCTTTGATCGAATTAATGACGAAAACAGTTGAAGCCGCCAAGAAACGATCAATTGAATTAAGCTAACGCACTTTAAAGTTGTATTTTTGACCCCATATCCCCTCTTTTGGAGGATGCTATGTCGGATGCAAAACCCTCAACAGGAATGGGGGCCCCTACCTTGGCAGGAAAGGTTATCATTCCTGACCTGACCCCAATCACTGAATCCCAGAAACAAAATGTTGAGGCGATATCGTCGATCAGCACCGAAATGGCTGATAGCCTTCAAACCATCTGCGCCGAACAACAGGCAACCCTACAATCTGTCCTGCAAGGGATGGCGGCCGGTCTTCAATTGGAAGGTCAAAAGGCCGGAGGGGCGGCGAATTCGGTACCGGATATCGGGACTATTCTGGATGGCCATATGCTTGCTGCAAATTCGTTTAGCGCGACCGCGTCCAAGATGATGCAGTCTACCGTGAAAACCAATGCGACGCTGACCCAGTCTTTCACACAATCTATGAGCGTAATTGAAGACGTGGCAAAAAAGTTCTCTGGTGGCTAAGAAGGCTTGTTTTGGGTTTGCCATTGCCCTAGCATCCCCAAAAAAAGTGGAGGGTTGAATGACCGAGAAAGCCAAAGAAATAGGAATAGAAGATTTTTTAAAAGTGGATATCCGGGTAGGAATTGTGTTGGAAGCATTGGAATTCCCGGAAGCGCGTCGACCGGCCTATAAGCTTAAAATTGATTTTGGAGAGGAGATCGGTGTTCGCAAAACATCGGCACAGATTACGGATCTCTATACGCTAGAAAGCTTGGTCGGAAAACGGGTGGCGGCCGTTGTTAATTTTCCGCCCCGACAGATTGGTCCCGTTATGTCAGAGGTTCTTGTCTTGGGCTTTAGTGATGCAAACGGGCAGATTTCACTCATTTCGCCTGATCATGATGTGCCGATCGGCGGACGATTGCATTAAGGAATAGAAATGACAGAAGACACATCAGACGTTGACGATGCCATGCCAGAAGCGCCTGATCTGTCTTCGTTATTTGAAGACCATCAGGCTAAGCTGGAGGCGGCTCAGAAAGCGTCAACAAATGCGTTCCTGGTATTTCAATCACGGGATGCGGAGGTACAGGCTTTGTCCGCAACTTATGAAGAAGAGGTTATGAAGGTTTTGATGATTGCCAAGGCGGCAACAACGCCCCAACTGGCCGCTGCGGCCGTTCCCGTTGTTCTGGCTGCAGCAAACAAGGCTTTTGCTCAGGCTTCGGTGACAGAATTGTCGGCAACATCAGCAATCGAGGCGGCCTTTCAATCCCTTAAAACCTGAACAAGGGGTTCTAGTAGGGAAAAGTAAGTTCAATATGCAAACCGCCCATGGAAGAGCGGCCGAGTGCAATTTGGCCACCATGTCCGTGTACCACATCACGGGCGATGGTCATGCCCAGACCGCTACCACCGGTTTCACTGTTGCGGGATGTGTCCAGCCGATGAAAAGGCTTAAAGACGTCCTGTCTTTTCTCTAAGGGAATACCCGGTCCGTTATCGTCTATCGAAATCACGATCTGACTATCCGTTGGATATACTGCAATAGCGATTTCCGTAGCATGGCGACGGGCATTTTCGACGAGATTTGTCAGGCAGCGCTTGACACTGTTGGCGCGAATGGATGTTCTTATTTCCGGCGTCGCTGTGAGGGTGATCTGCGCCCCTTGTCTGCGGGCATTTTCGACGACGGATTCAATTAGTCTAGTCACGTTGACTTCCTGTACAGTTTCCGCTTCCTGCCCTTTTGCAAAGGCAAGATACCCTTCGACCATATTCCGCATGTCCTCCACGTCACTTTGTAAATTCTCGCGGCTTTGATCCTCGGGCATCATTGCCAGTTGGAGTTTCATGCGTGTGAGCGGAGTGCGAAGGTCATGGCTTACACCGGCCAGCATTTCAGTGCGTTGAGTTATTTGCCTTAATATTCGGTGCTTCATGTCATGGAACGCCTTGGACGCTGAGCGAATTTCTAGGGCGCCGGAGGGTTTGAAATCTTCGACTTCCTGACCACGACCGAATTTTTCTGCGGCTGAGGCCAATTGTTTGATCGGTCGCATCTGGTTGCGTAAAAAGATAACGGCAATGCCCAGCAGGGCGAGGGAAATTGCAATCATCCACATCACAAAAATATAGGTTGTGGATGAGAAAAGCCGTTTATCCCGCACGACAATTTGCAGGACATCATTGGGCAACTGAAGGCGGATGACGACACTTTCCAGTTTTTCGTTGCTGGTGAGTGTGAAATTGCGGGCCGGCAAACTTTCCTGAAGGGCCCTGGCAAGTTGACGATCGAGAAAACCGGAATGTTCCCTCTGGATTTCAGTTTCATTCAGTTGCCCGTTTTCTTCAAAAGAAATGGCAAGACGCATTTGGTCCCGGGCAATTGTCAGGATGCTGGCTCGGGCTTCAGGCCCTGGAAACCGATCAGTTAGCGAGATGACAGCTGCAACTTCCCCTGCGACGCCCTGGGCCAATCTGCGGGCAACATTATCCCAGTGACGTTCATAGAAAATATAGGTTACCAAAACCTGTAGCAGGATAATCGGCAGGACAACGATCAGCAGCGAACGGCCAAACATCGTATTTGGCATCAGTCGTTTCAACAACCTGAAGAACGTGGATAACAGCCAGGCTTCGTTTTTAATTTTAGCCCCTAGTCTGCCCATAAAACATATCCTTCGCCGCGGACGGTTTGTAAGTAACGTGGTAATTTGGGGTCTTCTTCGATTTTTCGTCTCAGACGCGTGATCTGCACATCGACGGCCCGTCCTTGCGCACCACTGGATAAGGACAGATTATCCCGTGAAATGGGAACGCCTGGTGTTTCCGCTAATGTTTTTAAGAGGATCTGCTCGCTGGAGGTCAAATTGACAATGGTTCCGTCTTGGGTCAGCTCGCTTTTTGTCAGATCAAACGAAAAGTCGCCAAAAACAATTCGGCTGTTTGTCTCAATCTTGGCGCGTCGCAAGATTGCTTCGATGCGCAGCAGAAGTTCTCTGGGTTCAAAAGGTTTTGTAAGATAATCGTCAACGCCTGCTTCCAGTCCGTCGATCCTGTCAGAAGAGTCGGCCATGGCAGTTAGCATCAGAATTGGCTTGGTTTTGGACGCAATTTGATCGGCACGAATTGATCGTGCAAGTGATAACCCATCTTCGCCAGGCATCATGCGATCCAGAACCATCAAATCAAAGGTCAGACCCTTCATTTTCTGTCGCGCAATAGCGGCCGATTCTGCCACAGTGACCCGGTATCCATTATCGGATAGATACTGCTTCAGCAAAGAGGCCAGCCGGGCGTCGTCATCGACGACAAGAATATGAGACGCATTATCGATCATAGGGAAGACATCCGTAACCTTATTTTTTCTGTATTCGTTTCAGTGCCTGTTCGCGATCGTCTTCATCAATCAGGCCTTCCAGGACTTTCCGATACCCGGCGACCGCATCGCCTCCAGCCTCTCGAAATGCTTTGGCGACCTGTTTCTGTTGAACCGCACTGATTTTCTGTTCCAGTTTTTTACCTTCCTCCGTCAGGTAGAGAAGCCGTTGACGTCGATCGGTAACCCCAGGTTTTTGATGAATAAACTCTCTTTCAACAAGCGCGTTCAAAACCCTGCTTAGACTTTGCTTGGTGATACGCAGGATATCCAGAAGTTCGGATACCGTGATTCCGGGGTTGCTGCCCACGAAATGGATAACGCGGTGATGGGCTCGCCCAAAATTATAGTCTTTAAGAATCTCATCAGGACCTGCCGTAAAGTCGCGATACGCGAAAAAAAGCAGTTCTGCACATTGTCTGAGTTCTTCTTCCCTCAAAAATAAAGGGTTTGTTCCAGATTTTACGTCAGTCATGTTGACTTATTTTTCTCATAATGTTACCAAAACCGAATTCGATGAGTAATAATCGAACAATTAATGCTATAAAACGATATATTATAACTCAAGGTGTATAAAAATGGATACCACCTCCTTTGCCGAACGGGACGGCTTTATCTGGTTTAACGGAGAATTGGTCGATTGGCGAGATGCCAATGTCCACGTCCTCACTCATGGACTGCATTATGCCAGTAGTGTGTTTGAAGGGGAACGGGTCTATGACGGTGAAATTTTTAAATTAACTGAACATAGCGAACGCTTGATCAAATCTGCAAATATTCTGGGTTTTGATCTTGGCTTGACGGTTGATGAAATTAATCAGGCCTGCCTTGATACAATGCACGCCAATAACATTGTGGACGGATACTTGCGGCCTGTTGCATGGCGCGGATCTGAAATGATGGGTGTTTCGGCACAGCAGAATAAAATCAACTTTGCTGTCGCGGCGTGGGTATGGCCTAGCTATTTTGATCCGGAAGCGCGGATGAAAGGGATCCGTCTGCAGATTTCTGATTGGCGCAGGCCGTCACCAGATACCATTCCAACACAGTCCAAGGCGGCGGGTCTTTACATGATCTGTACATTGAGCAAGCATAAAGCAGAATCTGACGGATTTGATGATGCGGTGATGCTGGATTATCGGGGTCGCATTGCAGAGGCAACCGGCGCAAATATTTTCTTCACCAAAGATGGTGTTTTGCATACCCCTACACCTGATTGTTTTCTAGATGGGATTACTCGGCGCACCGTGATTGATCTTGCGAAAGCAAGGGGGATTGAAGTCGTCGAACGGATCATCATGCCTGAAGAAATGGCTGATTTTGAAGAATGTTTCTTGACCGGCACGGCCGCGGAAGTAACCCCCGTTGGGGCAATCAATGATTATAAATTCACACCGGGTACAATTTGTCAGACCTTGATCGAAGACTACGAAAACTGTGTTCGTCGAAAAGTGCCCGCATAATCATACCGCTACGACATTTTGAAAGCCGCTGACTTTGTGCAGCGGCTTTTTTGTTGGCGGTTTGATTTTCCTTTATAATAACGTGCAATCACGGTATGCATGGGAAGCGGTCATCTGGGCCGCAACTTGGACATATGGAATGCGTAACCTTTTAAGGTTCGCGGAGGCGCACGGGAAAGATAATGAAGCGAGTTGGATTTGTTGTAGGGTTAGCTCTTCTCACAGCTGGACAGGCATGGGCGGATTTTCAGTCAGGTTTGGACGCTTATAACAAAAACAATTTTTCTCTGGCTGTAGAACTCTGGTCCAATGAGGCGTCTCAAGGCGATCTCAATTCACAATATAATTTGGGACTGCTGTTTGAAAAAGGTGTTGAGGGTTTTCCTAAGGACCTAAGTGCAGCCTATGGCTGGTACCGTCTGGCCGCCGCTCAAGGAGCGCCGCAAGCAGAACAAGCCATTTCCCGGATCAAACCGATTATGACCGCCGGTCAAATCGATGCAGGTAACGAACAGGCAATACAGATCTTCGGCAAATGGTTCCGGAAAAATATTGGTCGGAGTGAGGCCGAGTATCAGGCCGCTAAAGCGAAACTGGAAGCGGACCGAAAAGCCCAGTTGGAGGTCGAGCGTAAAGCCTCGGCTGCACGGGCACAGCGCCAGAGAGATTTAGCAGAACAACGTAAAGCAGATGCACAACTGGCGGACCAGTTAGAGCGCGAAAGCAGGCAGGCCGCAATTAAAGCTGCGCAGGAAAAGGCAGAAGAAACCAAAAGACGCGCCTTGATTGAGCAGCGCCGCCGTGAAGAAGAGGAACGCCTTGCGGCGTTGCAGGCTGAACAGGATAAGCAGCGTCAAATGAACGACGCGCGTGCACGCCTTGCCGAGTTACAGGCAAAAAGCAATGGGGGCGCGGTTGTTGTCCCTCAGGCTTCCCCCACCCAGCCTGTTGCAGGCCAGTCTTCAGCCACAGTGGCCGCCGCCCAGCCAACGGTTCAAACCAGTCCTGCCGCTACAACGGCGCGTAGCCAGCCTGTCGCCAAAGCGGCCCCGACACCAGCTATTGAAGCTGCACCGAGCCAGAGCCTTGCGAGTAAAACAAACGCCGCCTCGGACACAACTATGTCCGCGCCGGTGCAAACGCAACCCGTTGTAAAGACGCCAACCGTTGCCACGCAATCCACACAAGCACCAACTATAAAGAATATTCCTGCTAAGGCCCCCGCAGTAAAAGCAGCAACGCCGACACAGGCAACGCTGACACAGGCAACGAAAGTTCCTGCCGCGAAGACGACTGCATCGAAACAGGCTTCTGTGGTCGCCAAGGCGGCCTCGCCGAAAGTTTCTGTACCCGTTCTTACAAATGGATTAGATGCGGCGGTGATTACCGAGATTGTTGCCGCTGCAAACCGGGTTCCGCTTGATACACCGGCAGCGAAAGCCGAAATTTCCAAGGGCCGGACTGATATTGAGGCCCTTAAATGGTCTTTGATTTCTGCCGCTCGCGGCAAGGGAAGTGCAAAAAAGATGAACGCTATTCTTGTTCAAAGCATGAGCCCGGTGCAGATAGCAGAAGCCAATCGTTTGGCAGCGGAGTGGATTAGCAAGCGTCAAAAACGGCAATAAAACGCTCTGGAATACCGATGAAACAGCGTTCTGTTACTTCCAGCGGTCGGCTGCTGTATGATCACTTTGTCGTTCGCTGACCCAGTCTTCTGTTCCATCTTCGCCGGCTTCAAGTTTCCAAAACGGCGCCTTCGTTTTAAGCCAATCCATTAGGAACTGTGCGGCATCAAAAGCATCCTGACGGTGTTTGGAGGCTGTCAGGACAAGAACGATGGGTTCGGCAAGCTCCATTTTTCCATAGCGGTGGACAAGGATGCATTCCTGAAGATCCCAGCGACTGCGTGCTTCGGTCTCGATCTTCTCTAATTCTCGTTCCGTCATTCCCGGATAGTGTTCCAGAGTGAGCGTGCGAACGGCCGCCCCTTCATTAAAATCACGCACCAGACCGGTAAATGTCACAACAGCCCCAATATCGGTTCTATTTTCTACCGCTTTTCTTAGAATTTCTCCGGTATCAAAAATATCATGTTGGACAATGACCATTTCTATCCTCCTGTAACGGGGGGAAAGAACGCGATTTCAGAAGCATCTGCCAAAGGAATATCCGTTGTCACATATTCCTGATCAACAGCGATGCGAATGACATCCAGATCATCAAAGACTTCGGCAAAAGCGGGACCGCGCGATTTCAGGTGATCGACCAGTTGATAAAGTGTCGTGACGTCAGAGGGCAGAGTGATGGTTTCCTCAGCCATACCAAGTTTGCTTCTAAGCCATGCAAAATACAAAATTTTCATTTAAATAACTCCGTAAACGGATAGAAGCGTATCATATTGCCAGGCTCCACCCTGTTCACATCTTCTCCAAGTTCGATCAAGCCGTTGGCCCATGTTAGAGACGAAATGATACCGGATCCATCTTGGGAATATTTGTCAATAACAGGTTCGTTCTGTTCGTTTATCCGGTAGCGTCCCCGCAACCATTCTGTCCGTCCGGGCTTTTTATCCATAAGAAAGCTGCTTTTGCCAAATACCGGTAATGCCGCATCCTTCATGTTCAGTCCCGAGAGGCCTGTGATAAGGGGGCGAACAAATTGCAGGGCACAGACGAGGGCTGCTACGGGATTTCCCGGGAGGCCCACAAAGGCCGCGCTTTTGACCTGACCCATGGCAAGAGGGCGTCCGGGTTTTATGGCAATCCGCCAAAAGTGGAGATTGCCCGTCGCTTCTACGGCGGCCTTGACGTGATCTTCGTCACCCATCGAGACGCCGCCCGACGTCAGAATTAAATCACACTCATCCGCAGCTTTGGCAAGCGCGTCTTTGACCGTGGCAAGTTTGTCTTCCAGTATGCCGTAATCCTGAATACAGCAACCGTAATTCTCGAGGAGGGTTCGGATCATGAAGCGGTTTGTGTCAAAAATAGAGCCGGGCTTATGAGCATCGCCTGGATTGCACAATTCGTCGCCTGTTGAAAAAAGGCCAACCTTCAATTTTGTGTAAACCGGTATTTCGCATTTCCCGATCGAGGCCAGCTGACCCAGTTCCTGTGGCCTCAAACGTGTGCCGGCCTTGAGTATCAGGCTCCCTTTTTTAAGGTCTTCCCCTGCTTTTCTGTGGTTCGCCCCGTCTTTCAAGCCTTCAGGGAAGAAGACCTTTTGGCCGTGAACGGTTACATCCTCGACCATCGCAATCGTATTGCATCCAGCAGGTAGCAGGGCACCCGTAAAAATCTGGATACATTCCCCTTTTTGAACAGAACCCGAGAAGGGAGCGCCAGCGGCGCTTCTTCCAACACACACCAGGGTTTTGCTGTCTTGGTAACTGGCAAATGAAAATGCATAGCCGTCAACTGCTGAATTCCCTGCTGGTGGGACATCCATATTTGCGATGATGTCTTCGCCCAGAATTCTGAAACCCGCCTTGTCGATCGAAACTTGTTCAATGTCAGCGCATGTATTTGCGACCTTGGCAATCTGTTCCCGCGCCTGATCTACAGAGATCATATCAGCTGAGTTTGCAAAGCAGTCATTGGGCAGGCGAGGCATTATTCAGGCCCTTGTCATGAATTTTTGTATGATAAATTCTGCAACGGCCGCCTCATCGTTTAGATCCAGAAGAGGGAGATCCGTTTTTAACGTGTCACTATCTGTTGCAACAGCAACGACGGTATCATCATTCAGGTGAAGAGGCGGCGCGTCGCTTTCCTCTCTCCAGACTTCGATTTTCGGAAAATTCTCAGATTTGAAGCCTTCAACCAGCAAAATATCAACAGGAGTCATTTGGGCAATCAGGCTTACCATGTCGGCTTCCTGACCATCCCGGTTTTCATGCATGAGAGCCCAACGGTTTGACGACGAAATCAAAACCTCCGTTGCCCCGGCTTCCCTGTGCCGAAAAGAGTCTTTCCCCGGCTTATCGATGTCAAAATGATGATGGGCATGTTTGAGCGTTGAGACGCTATAGCCCTTTGACATGAGAGAAGGGATCAGTCGTTCAAGTAGTGTGGTTTTACCGTTTCCACTCCATCCGGAAATGCCAATTATTTTCATTGACCATCCTCGTCACGTTCAATCATGTGTTTTAATCCAAGGTTCAGATAATCATACCCCGTCCAAACGGTCAAAATACCGGCAATCCATAAAAGAATTTCTCCGGTCAGCAAGGCGTCGAAATCCTCTTGCACGGCGGGTCCACCTAAAAGAAAGCACAGGGCCAAAATCTGAGAAGCCGTTTTCCATTTGGCCAGTTTGCTAACAGGCATGCCCACACGCAGTTCAGCCAGATATTCACGCAAACCAGAAACCATAATCTCCCGGCAAAGAATAATCACAGCGGGGATCAGGGCCAAACCAGCAATACGGTCGACCCCTACAAGAAATAATAAAACGGCAGCGACAAGAAGTTTGTCGGCAACCGGATCCAAAAAACGACCAAGGTTGGACGTCTGGCGGTTTCTGCGTGCAAAATAGCCGTCGAAGAAATCGGTAATACCTGCCGCAATAAAAAGGACAAGCGGGACCCAGCTTGATGCCTTACCCGGAAGATAAAAGGCCGCAAGTAAAAGCGGAATAACAACTATTCTGGATAAGGTCAGAATGTTGGGAAGACTAAACAACATATCCGAATTATCCTGACATATGTTGACGGTGTTGAATTGGCGTCAGTATAAGGACAGGCTGCTCGGAATTAAAGGCCGCAATTCATCTTTCTTCATGGAAAAAATCAAAGATGGATTGTGCCAGTGCCGAGGATATCCCTTCGACGCCTTCCAAGTCGGCAAGGGCCGCCCCTTCGACGCCCTTTGCAGAGCCAAATCTGTTCAGTAAAGCCTTTTTGCGTTTGCCGCCGATCCCCGGAATTTCATCCAATGGTGATTTACCAATTGCCTTAGATCGTTTTGCCCGATGTGTCGTGATGGCAAAATGATGTACTTCGTCACGCAAACGTTGAAGAAAATATAGAGTAGGGTCCTTTTCAGGTAGGGAGAAAGGGGCTTTTCCTTCCATGAAAAACCGTTCTCGCCCGGCATTTCGGTCAGGTCCTTTTGCAATGCCGACCAAAGTCACGTCTTTTATTTGTCGTTCTTTAAATACATCCAGTGCGGCGCTTAATTGCCCTTGACCGCCGTCGATTAAAACGAGATCGGGCCATTGCTCACGGGAGCCGGATCCTTCCCCAATTTTGTCGGGATCTTCTTTTTGCAAACGGGTAAAGCGTCGCGTCAGGACTTCACGCATCATTCCATAATCGTCACCCGGCGCGAGATCAGCATTCTTAATGTTGAATTTTCGATAGGCTTTTTTAACAAAACCTTCCTCGCCCGCAACCACCATGCCGCCCACCTGATGGGTGCCGGAAATGTGGCTATTGTCGTAAACCTCAATTCGTTTGGGAGGATGTGGCATTTCGAATAACTCACCAACTGCCTGCAGGTGTTTTTTCTGAGACGCGTTTTCGGCCATTTTTCGGGAGAGAGCCCCTTTCGCATTGAAAATCGCATGATCCAGCATTTCCTTTTTCTCGCCCCGCTTCGGTGTTGAAATGGAAATTTTCTTTTCTGCCGCAATGGATAACGCCTCCTCAAGCAGGCTGCTCTCCTCCAACTCATGGCTCACCCAAATATTTTTTGGCGCGGGTCTGCTATCATAGAACTGGCTCAAAAAGGCGCTGATAACATCAGCGGGTGTGGCCTCTTTGGTATGGGATGGATAATGCGCCCTGTTGCCCAGATTCTGTCCGGAACGAATGAAAAAGATCTGAACGCAGGTTTGCCCACCCTCCTGATGGGCCGCGACAACATCGACTTCGTCAACATTGCTTAGATTTATGGTTTGCTTGGACTGGATATGCGCCATTGCCTTCAGGCGATCTCGAAGTACGGCGGCCTGTTCGAAGTCCAGATTGTCACTTGCCTGCTGCATTTTATCTGCAAGTTGTTGCTGAATGGTATGGCTTTTGCCCGAAAGGAAGGCTCTGGCTTCGGCAACGACGACGTCATAGTCTTCATGTGAAATACGATCAACGCACGGGGCGGAACATCTTTTGATTTGATATTGCAGACAGGGACGCGTCCGGGACTGGAAGTCAGAATCTGTACAGGATCTGAGTGGGAACAGGCGTTGAAATGTTGCCAGTGTTTCGTTGACCGCGCCTGCAGACGCAAACGGTCCAAAATATTCGCCCTTGCGAGACCGGCTTCCGCGATGCTTGGTGATTTGGGGCCATTCGTGATCGCCCGTGATCAGGATATAGGGAAACGATTTGTCGTCGCGCAAAATGATATTATAGCGCGGCTTTAGTTTTTTGATCAGGTTGGCTTCAAGGAGAAGGGCTTCCACTTCTGTATGGGTGGAGACAAACTCCATGGCATGGGTGAGAGACACCATGCGCAAAATGCGCGATGATTGACCGTTGGATTTTGTATAGCTTGTTACCCGGTTTTTGAGGTTCTTGGCTTTGCCGACATACAGGATTTGATCATCGGCATCGATCATTCGGTACACCCCGGGAGACGAGGGGAGTGTCTTCAAAAACTTCTGGATGACCTTTGCGCCTCTTTGGAACGGCGATTCGAGATTTCCAAGCTTTGATTCTTCCATTTTCTGACTACTTTTTGTCTTCACTTTGGAGGGCTTTCCGAACGATAACCCTGAATAAAATGCCCTAAACCCCTTAAAGAAAACAAACATTAGAGTTCGAATTCTACCTGCAGGTTAACTGTTTTACAGTTTTTTTACACTATCCACCGAAGTTGTGGATAACTTTGTGTGTAACCTGATGACATCGTGCTGTATCTCACTCTATACCTAGGGTTTCAACTCATTGCCTATTTTTTGTGCAATTATCTAAGCTGTTGTTTTTGTTAATATTTATTGTTGTCAAGACCGCCTGAGCCTGTTCCTTCAATATTTTTTTTTAAAATCAACATTTTTTAGCATTGCTTTTTTTTGCTGTGCACAACTGCGATGATGGATAATCAACGAATCGCGAATTTCGAGGTATTTTCAGCGATTTAGGTGCTTTGACCGGTTAATTTCGATGCCGACGCTGGCCGTGTTTGCAACTGCCGTCAGTTTTTCGACTTTGACCTTGGCATTAATGACACGCTGATGTTCAAGGCAGATGTCTGCAACGCCTTCAGCAAGTGTCTCAACCAGGTTGATATGTTCTTTCAAGGCATAGGCATGGATGGCTTTTGCCAGCGTCTCGTAGCAGACAACATTGTGATAGTCATCGTTCATCGGGCCCAAATGGTCGGTCACGGTGAGGTCCACATTCAGTCGGACTGGTTGGGTTATACCCTGCTCATGTTCGTAAACACCAATTTGCATGTCGATCAGGTAGTCACGGATGAATATCTGGTGTGTTCTTTCTGCTGGTTCTACTCGCGGAAGGGCACTGATTTTACTGGGTTCAATCTGGGTCATTCGCCTAATCCTCTTCCGCGCGGGAGGTGGGCAGATGTTGCCCGCCATCCATCATAATAATATCGCCAGTAATGGACGGGCTGTTCACTAAAAACAAGACCCCATCGGCGATTTCGTCTGGTGTGGGACCATACTCTAGCGGGACAGCTTCGCACTGCTGTTTAAATTTCGCCGCTGACTGTCTTTTATTAGCCAGTGTCGGCCCCGGCCCAATGGCATTAACCCGTATT
Source organism: Sneathiella aquimaris (assembly GCF_026409565.1). Taxonomy (NCBI): domain Bacteria; kingdom Pseudomonadati; phylum Pseudomonadota; class Alphaproteobacteria; order Sneathiellales; family Sneathiellaceae; genus Sneathiella; species Sneathiella aquimaris. The sequence goes on along the minus strand of NZ_CP112881.1, from coordinate 3,187,894 downwards.
GTGGGCGCAAGTTCCATCGCGGAGGTTTGCGTGAGTGTCCATAACGCAGATTTAGCCAATGTATAGGATAAAAAGCCCGGTCTCAAATTCTGTACGCGCTGGTCAATGATGTTAACAATATTCCCTGTGCCGTCTTTTATCTGCGCGGCAAAGGCTTTTGTTAAAAGGACCGGTGCGGTTAGGTTGACTGCCAGATGGGCATGGTAACTGCTTTCTGTGATCGTCGCCAAGTCATCATGTTCAAACAGCGAGGCGTTATTGACCAATGCTGTAATGGGCCCAAGCTGTTCGTTTGCCATGCCCATGATGAATTGTGGTGCATCGAAGGAGGTTAAATCCCCCTGGATCGGGATGGCTTTCTGGCCAAGATCTTCAATTGTCCGAACGAGATCGGCGGCCTGGGCTTCTGAACGATGGTAATGAAGGGCAATATTCCAACCGGCTTTAGCGAGGCGGATTGCAATAGCGCGTCCGATACGTTGACTGCTTCCCGTTATAAGAACATTTTTTTCCATGACCGGAGGCTGTCCTTCTTTTGCGTGCGCCTGTTCCAAATGTTGGTTTGATTATGACATCATCGCGACAGAATGAACACCCGACATCCCCAGAAACTGAGCTGAAATGTAGGCAAGATACGCGATGCAGAAAACAGCTCCGAGGACCCGACCGACAGGTTTTCGTGTCCAGAAGATGAAGATCAGGCTTGCCGAAGTGAGAAGCATGATGTTGAGGTCAAAATGGAGGATCTGAGACGGGGCTTCCATGGGCTTGATGATCGCCGTGGCACCGATGATGCCTGTGATATTAAACAGGTTAGAGCCAAGAACATTTCCGATAGCCACATCTCCATGCCGGCGAAAAGCTGCTATCAGGGATGTTGCCAGTTCGGGTAGGGACGTTCCCAAAGCAACAAGTGTCAGGCCGATAATTTCTTCTGAAACACCTGCCGCGGTTGCGATCATAACGGCACCATCGACGAGCAAGCGGGAGCCCGCAACCAAACCAATCAAACCGATGAAGATGAACAGAAAGCTCATCCATTTGCTTTTCGGCATGTTCTCTTCGTATTCTTCAAGCGCGTCATCCGCGCTGTCTTCGCCTGTCTCCTTGGCTCTGCGATAGGCAAGAAAAATGACGAACGCCAGCGCCGCGACCAATATGGCGCCTTGCCAGAATCCGATAAAGCCGGTCCACGCAAGTATTGCGAACAAGATTGATCCGCCGATCATTATGATGCTGTCGCGCATCGCGGATTGGTTGTCGCAGGCCAAAGGGTAGATGAGGGCAGGAACGCCAAGGACCAACAGAACGTTGGCGATATTGCTTCCGACAACGTTACCAAAGGCGATGCCGGGCGCCCCTTCCAGCGCTGCATTAATACAGACAACCAGTTCAGGCGCGGATGTGCCAAAGGCGACAATTGTAAAACCAATAATGAGCTTGGAAATGCCAAATTGTTCTGCAAGGGCAACAGCACCCCGTACAAGAAGTTCACCACAAATGAGCAAAATGACCAATCCAGCCGCTACTTGGAGATACATCATACAGGATATCTACCTTCTTGGCGGTTCATGTGGTGCCCTTTACAACGCTTGATACAATACGAATTTGATTGGTGATATATAGACATGCCTTTTAGGCAGTAAAAGGGGGAAAGCCAACAAATTTGGAAATAGTGGTAAAAATGTGCATGGGAAAGCACACTAATTAGCATCAATATACTCGGGTTACTGCATAGCCTTCTTTTTGCAGCATTGAAAGAATCCCCTTTTCTCCCGGCATATGCAAGGCGCCAACGGCGATAAAAGTACCGCCTCTTGGCAAGATATTTTTGATGCGTTTGACCATTGTAACATTGCGATCAACAAGCAGTGTTCGGCGAATGAAATCATTAAGGGCGCGGCTGCTTCCTTTCATTTGGTTGATCATCCGGCAATAAATCCAACCCGTTTTGCCCCTGATATAATAATCCGTCATACGGCTCAACTCTTCCTCCAGGGTTACATGGTCCTGAATTGCCTCATCCAGAATTTCGATTTGTAGGTTCTCAGGCTGATCAGCAAATAAGGAAAGCTGCTCCGTTATGGTTTCCAGAGACAAAACCTGCTTCTTTTGCAAGCGGGCCATTTTTTCCAGTTCTTTGTCCAGATACTTTATTTCGTTGTTTGAACCTTTGATTTTTTCCGGCGGTTGTCCGACGATTGTTGCCGCGGCCCAAATCTCCATTTTATCAAGCAGCTCTGGTGGAATTTTGTAACCGATCATTATCTGTTCGAGCTGGGAAAAGCGGCTGGCGCCAATGGTTCTTTTGAGGCTATAAGGCGGTTTCCGAAACATCATACTCATGCTTTTCTGGGGATTGCTATCTGCCAGCGAAATCTCGACAACGAGGGTATTGACTGCATTGAAGGCCTGTAAAATCAGGCCCGGCATTTGCATGATCTTTGGGTCACCAGAATGCATCGTTCCAAAGGCATAGCTTTTTGGTAAACCGGGTTTGGTTATCGAAAAGAGCCGTCCATTACCAAAGGGAATTTCGGTGCAGTTTTCGGGCTCAGTATACCGCGCATGGGAGGCATCTGAAACGATGATCCCGATAAAGATTACAAGAAAGCCGAGCAACCAAGATTTCCGCATTATGCGCCCTTTGTTAAGTTGGTGTTTCCATCACAAGTGAGAAGAAACCCGAAATTTTCTTGAATTTAACGGGGTAACCATACACCATGAAATCAAAACTAAGGACTGCGCCACAAAAAGAAACATAAAAAGGAAGCGGCATGGCAGAAAAAATTACATCCCATTTTTCCCATGAGATTATCATTGATGCGCCTGCGGGAGCGGTTCTGGATTATGTTTCTAATCCAAATTCATGGCCGGAATGGATTGCAGCCTCTCACGAAATGGACAGCCCGGACCGGCCACTAGAAGAGGGCGACACATTTATTGAGCAATGGCAAACCCGAACAGGGCCAGCTCAATTAAGGTGGAAAGTGACAAAACGGGAGCATCCGTATGTGTGGAAATGCGAAACCAGCACACCTTTCACAGGACCAATTCTAATTACCTATAAGGTGGTGTCGTTGGATGATGGCCGTAGCCTCTATACGCGCATTGTATCCAACCCTGATCGTCCAAAACCGATAACAGAAGCGGCCAACAAAGCCATGAATGAAGAGGCGGCTTTATCGCTTGCCAACATCAAAGCCAATGTAGAAGCCCGGCAGGCCCAGAAGTAACAGGAAAAGACGGATGGGCTTATTTCCGTTTTCCGCTACTTGAGCGGCCGCCAAGGATGTGACCGCTGCCTGATTTTCCGGCCCGTGAACGGCCTTGCGGTTTTCCGCTGCGCGGTGCACCGATACCAAGTTCTCTGTCTTGCAGTTTCTTGATTTCATCTCGAAGACGGGCGGCTTCTTCAAATTCAAGATCAGCTGCCGCCGTTTTCATCTTTTTCTCGAGTTCTTCAATATGCGCCGACAGGTTATGGCCCACCATATTGTTTTTGTCTTCAAGGCCAATATCCAAATCATGGTGGTCCTGCTCGTAAACGCTTTCCATGATGTCGCCAATATTTTTGCGGACAGATTGCGGGGTAATGCCGTGTTCAGCATTATAGGCTTCCTGTTTGTCTTTACGGCGTTTGGTTTCGCTTAGGGCGCGCTCCATGCTGCCTGTCATTTTGTCCGCATAGAGGATAACACGGCCGTCAACATGTCGGGCTGCCCGTCCTATTGTTTGGATAAGCGAAGTTTCTGACCGCAGGAATCCTTCTTTATCGGCGTCCAATATTGCAACCAATGCACATTCCGGAATGTCCAGACCCTCCCGGAGCAGATTAATGCCAACAAGAACATCAAACGCGCCAAGCCTCAGGTCACGGATAATCTCGATGCGCTCCAGGGTATCAATGTCTGAATGCAGATACCGTACCTTAATCCCGTTTTCATGAAAATATTCGGTCAGGTCTTCGGCCATTTTCTTGGTGAGGGTCGTGACCAGTACGCGCTCCCCTTTTTTGGCGCATTCGTGGCATTCCGCCATCAGGTCGTCAACCTGACTTTCGACAGGGCGGATAAAGCAGTCAGGATCGGTTAGCCCGGTCGGCCGAATTACCTGTTCTGCATAGGTGCCGCCGGTACGTTCAAGTTCCCATTTTCCAGGCGTGGCGGAGACAAAAATTGACTGGGGGCGCATCAGGTCCCATTCTTCGAATTTAAGAGGCCGGTTATCCTTGCAGGAAGGTAATCTGAAACCATACTCGGACAATGTTGATTTGCGCCGGGCATCGCCTTTATACATTGCGCCGATTTGACTGACGGTAACATGACTTTCATCCACCATGATCATGGCGTTGTCCGGAAGATATTCGAAAAGTGTGGGGGGCGGATCTCCAGGGTTGCGGCCTGAAAGGTAGCGGGAGTAATTTTCAATGCCGGCGCACGCACCGGTGGCTTCCATCATCTCCAGATCGAAGGTGGTACGCTGTTCAAGCCGTTGCGCTTCCAATAGTTTGTTTTGCTCTTCAAACTCAGCCAGTCGTTCTTTTAGTTCAGCCCGAATTTTCTGTTGCGCCTGACGCAATGTCGGTTTTGGCGTGACATAGTGGCTATTCGCGTAAATACGGATTTCATCCAGCTTTCCGGTTTTTTCTCCGGTAAGGGGGTCAAATTCGGTGATACTTTCAAGCTCATCGCCAAATAGGGATAACCGCCAGGCACGATCTTCCAGGTGGGCTGGAAAAATTTCGACGGTGTCGCCACGCACCCGAAATGTACCGCGCGTAAAGCTGGCGTCGTTTCTGCGATACTGTATTTCGACAAGTCTTTTTAACAGGTCCTGTCTGTTCAGCATTTCTCCCTTTTTGATAGTGAGGGTCATTTCACTATAGGTCTCTACGGACCCGATACCGTATATGCAGGAAACCGAGGCAACGATAATAACATCATCCCGCTCCAGCAGAGCCCGCGTTGCTGAATGTCGAAGCCGGTCAATCTGTTCGTTTACGGATGCATCTTTTTCGATATAGGTGTCTGTGCGCGGGACATAGGCCTCTGGCTGGTAGTAGTCGTAGTAAGAGACAAAATATTCGACAGCATTATTGGGAAAAAACGACTTCATTTCGCCATATAGCTGAGCGGCCAGTGTTTTGTTGTGTGCGAGAATAAGCGTAGGACGTTGAACCTTTTCAATCACCTTAGCCATTGTAAAGGTTTTTCCTGACCCTGTAACACCAAGCAGAACCTGATCTTTGTCAAGCTCTTCAATGCCCGTGACCAGTTCGCCTATGGCTTTTGGCTGATCGCCTGCGGGTTCATATTCCGAGACGACTTCAAAGGGAATGCCGCCCTGCGTTTTTTCAGGTCGTTCCGGACGGTGAGGGAGAAAGGTCTCTGATGTTGCAGTTTTGTTCTCGTTTTCCATGGGCTGTATATAAGCCGAGATTGGTCAATTGCCAATTCAAAAGAGCAGTGGAACAAAAATTAAATTGTAAAATATATGGAGAGGAAAGGCTGGGTGCCATCCGGAGAAACTAAAAGACAGGAAGGAATTTTAAGTTGGCTCCAGATGGCTTGGGAAATCTTAGTTTTGCCAGAAGTATTTGCTTGTTTCTTTTGAAACTTCTTCAAATGACAATCCCATGTCGTTCAAATTTTCTTCAGTAAGGGCGGCGAGCTGATAACGCATTGAAGCACGCTCTTGCCATCCGATAACTGTTCGTGTCAAAGCTGCAAGTGGTCCAGACTTCTGGGCCTTTGAGTCGAAACCGAAATTGTTGGAATGCCCGGCGTATAGTGTTTTCATTGACATAATGATGGCTCCTTTCTTACAGTTTGATGGAGCGATGAGAAAAAACTCTGTGCTTTTTCGATGATCTGTATATGGAATAAAAAAAGGTTGGTTTCAAACGATACTTTCTAATAGTCTTTGTTAGAAATTCTAATCTGAAAGGGAAGGCCAATGCGGTTGCCGCCTCTAAATGCATTGCGGGCGTTTGAGTCTGCAGCCAAATATCTAAGCTTTTCAAAGGCCGCCGACGAACTGTCTGTTACCCCGGCAGCCATCAGTCATCAGATAAAAGCCTTGGAAGAATGGCTGGGGTTTCCTCTTTTTAGAAGAATGAACCGTAATGTGATTTTGACGGACGAGGGACAGTCCTATGTCGTCGGCATTCGAGAAGGCTTGTTTGCGATTAACGATGCAACTGAAAAACTGATGAAACAGGAGGTGTCCGGAGCACTGACCGTCAGTACATTGCCGTCCTTTGCCGCCCGATGGCTTTTGCCACGCATCGGAAGATTTCGGGAATTGCATCCGGATATTGATGTGATGATTTCTGCGACCGATATAATTACGGATTTCTCCAAGGACCCTGTCGATCTGGTTATCCGGTATGGCAGCGGAAACTATCCGGGGCTGCATGTTGAAAAATTATTGACCGAAGATAGCCTGTTTCCGGTTTGCAGTCCGAGCCTGCTGGAAGGAAAGCATCCGCTGAACACGCCTGAAGATCTTGTACATCATAATCTGTTACATGATGATTTGCGGGTTGATTGGGAAACCTGGCTTTACGCTGCGAATGTAAAAGGGGTCGACCCTCGCAAGGGGTTGAGTTTTAATGATTCGTCTATGGTGCTGACAGCGGCGATAACGGGACAAGGGGTTGCGCTGGGCCGCAGTACGTTGGCAGCCGACCTTTTGGCATCGGGGGTTCTGGTCAAACCTTTTGAGCAGGAGTTGAAAGCGGGACATGCCTATTTCGTTGTCTGCCCGCAAGATATGGTTGAACGACCACGCATTGTCGCGTTCCGTGACTGGCTTATGTCAGAGGCGGCGACAGATCCGGGACGCTTCATGTCAACACCAGACGAACTGTCTGAGATTTGATCTTTTCTTCGGTGAGAGTGACTAACCGGTTACAGTTCACGACAGTTTTAACGAAAAGTGCAATTATCTGGGGTCTGTCTCGGCTTAATCGTTGAAACCTTCCCTCGACAGGCGTAGCTTGGCCAAGGCTATGGGAGCCATTGTGAATTTCACACTTAAAATTGAGAGAAAAGGTTATGTCTATCATTGCGGAAAGTCTGGGGCGAATTAAACCATCCCCGACAATTGCTGTTACAACCAAAGCAGCAGAATTACGAGCAGCTGGTCGCGACGTTATTGGTCTTGGCGCAGGTGAGCCTGATTTTGATACGCCGGACAATATTAAAACGGCCGGAAAAACCGCAATTGATGAAGGCAAAACGAAATACACAGCGGTCGACGGTATTCCTGAACTGAAGCAGGCAATCTGCGCAAAATTCAAGCGCGAGAATGGACTGGATTACGAGCCTTCACAGGTTACTGTTGGCAGTGGCGGAAAGCAGATTATTTACAATGCCATGGTAGCGACGCTAAATCCTGGCGATGAAGTCCTTATTCCTGCGCCTTATTGGGTTTCATACCCAGATATGGTCCTTCTGGGCGGTGGTGAACCGGTTTTTGTAGAAACAACCGTTGAAAACAGCTTTAAAATGAAGGCTGCTGATCTTGAAGCGGCGATCACACCAAAAACCAAATGGCTGATCTTTAACTCACCCAGCAATCCATCCGGTGCGGGATATACAGCAGAAGAGCTAAAAGAGCTGACAGACGTTCTTGTGCGTCATCCGCATGTATGGATCCTGACGGACGATATGTACGAGCATCTGGTCTATGATGATTTTAAGTTCGTGACACCAGCTCAGGTGGAGCCAAAGCTGTATGATCGGACGCTGACAATGAACGGCGTTTCCAAAGCTTATTCAATGACCGGTTGGCGGATTGGCTATGCTGCTGGACCGCAAGTCCTGATCAAGGCGATGGCCAAGGTTCAGTCACAAAGTACATCAAACCCTTGTTCGATCAGTCAATATGCGTCGGTTGAAGCGTTGAACGGCCCGCAGGATTTCCTTGCCAGTCGCGCAAAAGTTTTTGAGGAACGTCGCAATCTGGTTGTCGACATGCTGAATGCGGCTGAGGGTATTCTGTGTCCTATGCCCGAAGGTGCCTTCTACGTTTATCCGTCGGTTGCAGGCTGTATTGGTAAGAAAACACCGTCTGGCAAGGTCATCGAAAATGATCTGGATTTTGTAAGTGAATTGCTGGAAGCCGAAGGCGTCGCCGTTGTGCATGGTGAAGCGTTTGGTCTGTCTCCTTATTTCCGGGCTTCTTATGCAACTTCAACAGAGGCATTGACAGAAGCCTGTACCCGTATACAAAAATTCTGCGCAAGTCTGGTTTAAGCAACCCGATTTAATCGAAGTTTAAAAGGCAGCCATTGATTCGGCTGCCTTTTTCCGTTTTTGGCCACAGGCAAAAAGGTAAGCATCTTTGACCTGACGGAGAAAAGAACATGTCTCCAAGCCCCTAGAGCCCTGCCGAGATTCTACTTGCTTCTTCTTCTGAAGTTAAGAACATTAGAATAGTCTAAAGAATAGGGAGGCATGGTATGAGCTCAATCAAGCCAACGGGGCCTCGCAGCATTGCGCTGATAGGTCCCTATTCAAGTGGAAAGACAACGCTACTGGAAACAATTTTGCATATTTGCAAGGAGGTGGATCGGAAAGGCAGTATTTCAAAGGGGACAACAGTTGGAGACGCGTCGAAAGAGGCGCGGGACAGGCAAATGAGCGTTGAGGTAAACTCCGCTCATTTTTCATTTATGGGGGATGACTTTTATATTCTGGATTGTCCCGGTTCAATCGAATTTCTGCAAGAGAGTGAAAATGTTCTTGTTGGTGTCGATGCGGCAATTATTGTCTGCGAACCCGTTGAAGATAGATCTGTCACACTGCTTCCTTTGATGAAATTTTTGGAAGGGAGAGAAATTCCAACCTTCATCTTTGTGAACAAAATCGATACGGCCTATGGCACGGTGAGCGATCTGTTCCAGGCGTTGGAATCGATTTCAAACCGTGATCTTGTTTTACGGCAGGTTCCCATTGTCAAAGATGGGATCGCGACCGGTTATGTGGATCTCGCGTCTGAACGCGCGTATGTTTACAAGGAAGGAAAGCCTTCCACCGTTATCGATATGCCCCCGTACATGGCGGAGGAGGAGGGGAGCTCGCGTTTCACGATGCTGGAAACTCTGGCAGATTTTGACGATCACCTGATGGAAGAATTACTAGAGGATATTGAGCCGGAAAAAGACGAAATTTATGGTTTACTGAGTGAAGACCTGCAAAAAGGATTTGTCCTGCCCGTCTTTTTAGGGTCGGCAGAGCAAGGCTTTGGTGTCCGCAGGCTGCTTAAGGCATTGCGCCATGAAGTACCCGCAGCAGCGACCACTGCGAAGCGAGCAGGTCTTTATAGAGAGGACGGGCAGCCGGTTGCACAGGTTTTAAAAACTTATATGAGTGCACAGGGTGGAAAACTGTCTTTAGTCCGGGTTTGGTCGGGTCAGCTGAAGGATGGGGATAGTTTTGAAAAGGGCCGGATAAGCGGCATGTTCAAGTTACAGGGGAGTAAACCCACAAAAGTAACATCCGTTGTTGCAGGAGAAGTAGTAGCGCTTGGCCGTATGGATGATCTGCATACCGGTGACTTTCTGCAGGCGGGTGATCAGCAGTCTGTAGAGCCGACCGAAATTCTGACCCCTGTTTATAATTATGCGCTGTATTCCGATAACCGGGATGACGATGTGAAACTGTCCGCAGCTTTGAGCAAGCTGGTTGAGGAAGATCCTTCACTGATTGCTGAGCATAAGCAGGAAACACAGGAATTATTGTTAAAGGGACAGGGGGAAATCCATTTGCGGGTCGCGCTGGAACGGCTGCGCAATAAGTATGGCCTGAACGTTGCATCCCGGAAGCCAAAGGTCGCTTACAAAGAAGCAATTCGCAAAAAAGTGGTGCAACATGCGCGCTACAGAAAACAAAGTGGCGGGCATGGACAATTTGGGGATGTTCAGATCGAAATAAATCCATTGCCAAGAGGGTCCGGGTTCCTGTTCGAGGAAAAGGTCGTGGGCGGATCGGTTCCCAAGCAATATATACCTGCTGTTGAAAATGGTGTGAAAGAATCGCTGATTGAAGGCCCCCTCGGGTTTCCAGTAGTTGATATTGCTGTGACCCTGTTTGATGGGCAACACCATTCTGTCGATAGTTCTGAAAACTCGTTTCGTTCAGCGGCCCGGATTGCAATGACCGAGGGTATGCCCAAATGCTCGCCGGTATTGTTGGAGCCGGTCTACAAGGTCGAAATATCGATGCCCAGTGAATATACGTCCAGGGTAAACGGGATTGTAAGTTCACGCCGCGGACAGATCTTGGCCTTTGATGCTAAAGAAGGCTGGGTGGGGTGGGACGTGTTGACCGCCATGATGCCAGAAAGCGAATTGCAGGATTTAATTGTCGATTTGCGATCTGCAACGTCGGGAGTTGGCACGTTTCGGTATGAGTATGATCATTTGCAGGAATTGACGGGCCATATTGCAGATAAGGTCATCCAGTCGCACTCTTCGGAGAAGCATTAGCGGCAAGGATAATGTCTTTTTGCTCACAGGTTTCTCACAGACAGTTAACTTGAGTTTAAGCCCCCGATGATCCATTTGTTAGTCTGAATATCTCATATGATATCTGGAGGGCAAAGGGCCGCATGCTTATCAGGAATAAACAAGGCTGGGAAATCAGCGAAAACAGGGCGACATCGGAAGATGTCTTTTTAAATCGGCGACATCTGCTGAAAATGATGGGGATTGGCGGATTGATCGCAGGTGGTTCCAGTCTTGCCTTCCCTGGCATACCGGGCGCTGCTGAAACTGATCCGAGTGCAGCGTTATATCCTGTGCCCAGGAATGACGCATTTGTCGGAGGACGTCCGATTACGCCTGAAGAAATCTCGACGACCTATAATAATTTCTATGAATTTGGATCTCACAAAAATATTTCCAAGGCGGCACAGGCGCTAAAAGTTCGGCCTTGGACAGTCAAGATCGACGGCATGGTCGAAACAGAGATGGAAATCGGTATAGACGATCTTCTGGCAAAGATGCCTTTGGAAGAGCGGGTCTATCGCCATCGTTGTGTTGAGGCATGGTCAATGGTCGTGCCATGGAGCGGCTTTCAACTGAGTGAACTTGTTAAGCTGGCGGCTCCGACAACATCAGCGAAATATTTGGTAATGCAAACCTTTGAAGATAAATCTGTGGCCTCTGGTCAGAAGCAGTTTTGGTACCCTTGGCCTTACACAGAGGCCCTGACAATGGCCGAAGCAACGCACGAGTTGGCGTTTATGGTCACCGGCATGTATGGCAAGCCGATGCCAAAACAGAATGGTGCGCCGCTTCGTTTGGCGGTTCCATGGAAATATGGGTTTAAACAGATTAAATCTATTGTCCGGTTTCATTTTACGGATAAACGTCCGGAAACCTTCTGGGAGAAACTGAATAGCCGTGAGTATGGTTTTTGGGCCAATGTGAACCCCGAAGTTCGCCACCCACGCTGGTCTCAGGCAACAGAACGGGATCTTGAAACTGGTAAACGTATCCCAACACTAATGTATAATGGATATGCGAACGAGGTTGCTTCGCTTTATAAGGACCTTGGGAACGAGCGCTTGTTTATGTAACAAGCAGATCCGCTGAAGATCTGATGGAGCCCGTTTTTTACGGGCTTTTTCTTTGGAAAAAAAACGCCAGCCCCTAAAAGAGGCTGGCAAGTCTAACAGGGAGGTCCTGCTAAAAGCAGGGGGCGATCTACTTGGGAGATGTTGATCGCCGGTAACCGGACTAAACCGGTGAGGCAAGCCCGTATTGGGGGACGGCCTTGCCCTATCCTACATATAGGTAGCGCCCGGAAGTTTTTGATTTGATGAAAATGCATGTCTGCCATGCGATTTTTGCATATCTTTAAACAAAAAAAAGGCCAGCCCCAAAAGAGGCTGGCAAGTCTAACAGGGAGGTATGTCATCCAGAGATGACATATCGTTACTTGCAACTGGGAGGAAGGCAAGTAACGGGAGCACCAACAATATGAGGTTGATACTCGATCATTGCTGCAGTGCAGCGCTGATGATTGAAATATATGCAACTGCTCAAAAAATACCACTAATTATTTTGCAGTGCACCTATGCATTCTCTGCAACTCTGTATTTTTTGGCTATTTATAAGGCGTTTGCGTAAAAAAAAGTTAGTTGCGATGCAGCAAAATAAGCAAAAAAAAGCCAACCTCAAAAGAGGTTGGCAAGTCTAACAGGGAGGTTCATGCCTGGGAGGGCATGAATATCTGTATGTCTTGGGAGAGAACATACAGTCAATTCGCGAAGAGTTGGGAGACTGTCGCGAATAGGATGCGCTAATAAGCGGCATCGACATCCCGTTTTTACGAAAATATTTCATGAATGAGTAGTTCAATATTGGCAGATCCGATATGCATTTGCTGCATAGCACCTCCAAGGGCCATGATTTCTGCCAAAAATTACGCTTTAAAAGGGGGTTTCCGCAACTTTCTGAATGAGAAAATCACGGAAGATTGTCACTCTTTTCGATTTTCTCAGTTCTTCTGGATACACATAATAGGTATCAAAGCTGGGCCCCTCGATCTCTGGCAGGACTTTTACGATATTCTGATGCCCCTGAACGATGTAGTCAGGCAGGCTGCCAATACCAAGGCCACTTTGAATAGCCAGTAGCAAGCCATAGACATTGTTCACTTTAAAAACGGGGTCAACGCTTTTGTCATACTCGCGCAAGGTATGAAGAACCCAGTTTATATTTGAGATGTTGGACGGGGCTTCTTCGCCATATACCAGAATATTATAGTCGGTCAGGTCTTCAATCCGAGTTGGGGTGCCGTTCGCTTCCAGATATTCCGGGGACGCGTAAAGATGGTGGCGCACCGCCATTAACTTCCGCTGGATAAGGTCCGGTTGAACCGGGGCCCGCAAACGAATGGCGATATCCGCTTCGCGCATGCTCAGGTCCAATTCCCGGTCAGCCAGGATCAGATTGACCGTGACATCTGGGTATAACTCGGTAAATTCACGGATGCGGGGCGTCAGCCAGTTTGACCCCAACCCAACGGTAGCCGTCACTTTGATTTCGCCAGAAGGTTTTTCCTTTGTATCCGTTAGCATGACTTCTGTCATGGCCAGTTTGGCTGAAAATTCATGAGCTGTCCGGTATAGCATTTCACCTTGTTCTGTGAGCAGCAAGCCTCTGGCATGGCGATGAAAAAGAGGTGTTTTAACGCTTTCTTCAAGCGCACTCACCTGACGGCTAACCGCAGATTGACTTAAATGGAGCATTTCGCCCGCATGTGTGAAGCTCCCCGCTTCAGCAACAGCATGAAAAATGCGCAATTTATCCCAATCCATAACCTGTCCCCCCAATAAAGTACGGATGCCGAACGTGACGTGTCAGACCCTCATTCAATCAGAATAAAGGCGCAGAACCTACCAATTATTTAACTTTCTACAGCTTAGAGTGCCGATTAGTGCGCAGCAGCACTATTCAGCGGCAGCGCTGGCTCCTGCATCTTCCAGCTCAGAAATAAACCGTTCGGCTTCCAACGCAGCCATACAGCCGGTACCCGCAGCGGTAACGGCCTGACGGTAGATTTTGTCCTGAACATCGCCGCAGGCATAGATGCCGGGAAGGTTGGTGGCTGTCGAATCAGGGGCGGTAATCAAATACCCTTCATCGTCCATATCCAACTTGCCTTTAAACAAGTCTGTATTCGGGCTATGGCCGATTGCAATAAAGACGCCATGAACTGAAATATCTCTGAGTTCGCCGGTCTTGGTATTTTTCAAACGTGCCGCCACGACGCCAAAAGGATCTTCTTCACCCAGAATCTCTTCAAGAACATGGTCCCAGATGACGTCGATTTTTGGATTTTTATGCAGGCGGTCGACTAGAATTTTTTCCGCGCGGAATTGGTCCCGGCGGTGAACAATTGTTACCTTGTCGGCATGATTAGTCAGATACAGGGCCTCTTCCACCGCTGTGTTTCCGCCACCAACAACAAGAACCTCTTTTTGGCGATAGAAAAACCCGTCACAGGTTGCGCAGGCAGAGACACCAAAGCCCATATATTTTTCTTCAGACGGAAGTCCAAGCCATTTTGCGGCCGCGCCTGTCGAGATAATGATGCTTTCTGCGATATAGGTTGCGCCAGAATCAGCCGTCGCCACATAAGGGCGTTTGGAGGTGTCAACGTTGGTGATGACATCATTGTGGATCTCTGTGCCGACATTTTTTGCCTGAGCTTCCATTTGTTCCATCAGCCAAGGGCCTTGAATGGGATCGGCGAAACCCGGATAGTTTTCCACGTCAGTCGTGATGGTGAGTTGCCCGCCCGGCTGAATGCCGTGCACCATGATTGGATTGAGGGAGGCCCGCGCCGCGTAAATGGCCGCAGTACAACCGGCAGGGCCGGATCCGATAATCAAAACACTGGTTTTATGGGTTTCAGCCATATCTGACGACTCCTGACAAACATTTTGCCCATTTTGGGCAGTTGCCATTATGTATTATGCCGTTCTTCTGCTGGCAAGGGGGCAAGCGCGTAAAAATTCGAACTTCTTATTTCTTATCAGTGCGCCACATATTCTCAACGATCTTTGCGATGCGCACTGTTTCTGAAAGGGCGGGAGGGGTCCAAATAGCAAGCTCATCGCTCAAGGGGCGGCAAAACCCCTGCTCCTGCATCGATCGATGAAAGAAATTGAATTTCCGATTGCCGCCGGGAAGGGGAAAAACCAGGACCGGTTTGCCCGCTGTCGCGGCTTCGCAGATCATGTTGACCGAATCAGAGGTTGCGATAACGGCGTCTGCTTTTTCCAGATAAGCAAAATAAGGGTTCTCCCCGTCGCCCGACCACATTTTGTGCGGAAGCGGCTGGAGAGCCTGTTTTAACTTTTCCGTGTTCTCTGGTCCTGTGCGCCGGGAGGTGGTGACAAGGAATTCGCAGCTGCTGTTTTTGTGAAGCGCGGTCAGTTGCCGGCACAACGTGTCCATCGTCTCAGGGGTAACGTCATAACAACGGTTGGGGCCGCCCACCAAGACGGTCACAACAGGAGACTGAACATCTCGAAGGTCAGCATCAAACTTTTGTTTTTCGGCATTGAGTTTTTCTGCGGTGATACGTGTAAGTGATCCCATACTGACGACTACATTTTGCCCGCGCAATTTGTCGTGTTCGGGGACGACTACCAAATCGAATGCGGACGGATGAATGTTTGGCGTTTGAATATGGACCGTAAAGGTTTGATTCTGGCTTGCTTTTCGAACGGCGATACTGATCGGGATGGCTTGTCGGCCACAGGATATGACAAGATCGGGCCAAGGAGGGATTGCCAGATCCCCGTCGTTCTTGAGAAAACGCAAGGGTGCCAACCAAAGTTGAGGTGGAAGCCATTTCCAGGGTTTTGCTGTTTTGATGCGCTTGACCAGAAACGGGACTCCCATGGCTTCCGCTAAACCAACGCACTGATTCTCCATTCCCGCGCTTCCATCAGTAATGATCCAACAGGATTTGATGGATTTGGGCATATCAGTAGGCATTCAGGCGGTTTCTCCACAATAAACAGACCACTAGTGTGGACTAAAGCTTCTTATTCCTGTCGGTCAAGCCCTTAAATTCGCAAAATCAAACTTTCTAAGCCTTGGCGTTATGCTGTTGTTGTAATAATGTTGCGTGAAATTGATTGTTGGAGACAATTTATGCAACGAGTAAAACTCGATGATATTGATCGGCGTATATTACACGATTTACAGGAAAATGGCCGGATTACGAATGTAGAGCTGGCGAAAAATGCTGGAATATCGGCGCCGCCCTGTTTGCGGCGGGTGCGTGCCCTTGAAGAGGCGGGCTATATCGAAGGATATCATGCACAACTGAATTCAGAGAGTCTGGGATTTGGCGTGACGGTTTTTGCGCTGGTTGGCTTGCAAAGTCAGGCTGAAACCGACCTGAACGCTTTTGAAGAACGTGTCCAGCATTGGCCTTTGGTTCGAGAATGTTTCATGTTGGCGGGTGAAAACGACTTTATCTTAAAAGTTGTGGCAAAGGATTGGGATGCCTATCAGCAATTTCTGACCCATGAATTGACAGCTGCGCCAAATGTCGAACATGTGAAAACCTCGCTTGGTATTCGCGTGTCCAAGTTTGTACCGGGGGTTCCGGTGAATTTGGAAAATAGTGGTAGTTAAACTCGGAATAAGAAAACTGATTAAAGCATAGGGTCGGGAAGAATGGGTCTGTTTGATATTGGGCTTGAACAAAGGCGGGCAAATTACGATCCGCTTTCACCACTCACATTTTTAGAGCGGTCAGCATCGGTTTACCCTGATAAGACAGCGATGATCCATGGGGACTGGTCGTATAGCTATTTAGAATTTTTTGCCCGGTGCAAAAGGTTGGCCAGCGCTCTTTCCAAGCGGGGTATCGGTAAAGGAGATACTGTTTCCATTATTGCGCCGAATATTCCGGCGTTGCTGGAAAGCCACTTTGGCATTCCGGTGACCGGGGCTGTGTTAAATGCCTTGAATACCCGGCTGGATGCAGAAACGCTTGCCTTCATACTCGATCATTCAGAATGCAAGCTCCTTTTTGTTGACCGTGAGTTTTCCGAAGTGATGAAACAGGCGCTGTCGCTGGCCAGCTGCACGCCAATCGTCATTGATATTGACGATATTCTCGGCGCTGGCGGTGAAGGCATCGGGGAAATGGACTATGAGGATTTTCTGAAAACAGGGGACGAGGCATTTCCCTGGGCCGGGCCGGACGATGAATGGCAGGCTATTTCTCTGAATTATACGTCAGGCACCACCGGGGATCCTAAAGGGGTCGTCTATCATCACCGGGGCGCCTATCTGGCAGCAACGGGTAATTCGATGTCATGGGATATGGCAAAGCATCCGGTTTATTTATGGACGCTGCCCATGTTCCACTGTAACGGCTGGTGCTTCCCATGGACGATCACAGCGGTTGGTGGCACTCATGTGTGCCTTCGAAAGGTTGAGGCGGACGGTATTTTTGACGCAATGGGGAAATACAAAGTCGATCACATGTGCGGCGCACCTATTGTTTTGTCCATGCTGATCAATACCTCTGACGAAAATAAAGCCAAAGCCCAAAAGGGTATCAAGGTTATGGTTGCTGCGGCGCCCCCTCCTGCGACGGTACTGGCGGAAATGGATCGTTTGGGATTTGATGTAACCCATGTGTACGGACTGACAGAATGCTATGGACCGGCGGTTTATTGCGATTGGAATTCCGACTGGAATAAAAAATCCGTTGAGGACCGCGCGGCACTGAAAGCCCGTCAGGGGGTCCGGTATCACGCCCTTAGTGAACTGGATGTTCTGGATCCGGAAACCATGAAGCCGGTTCCGCGCGACGGGAACACCATGGGTGAGGTGATGATGCGCGGGAACCTCATCATGAAAGGATACCTGAAAAATCCGAAAACCACCGAAAAAACTTTCGAAGGGGACTGGTTTCGGACCGGCGATCTGGGCGTTATTCACGAGGATGGCTATCTGGAACTTAGAGACCGTTCAAAGGATATCATTATTTCAGGAGGCGAAAACATTTCGACCATCGAGCTGGAGGGCGTTTTATACAAACATCCTGCCGTTCTTGATGTCGCGGTCGTTGCAAGACCGGATGAAAAATGGGGCGAAACACCCTGCGCGTTTGTTACCTTGCGAGAGGGAATGACGGCAACAGACAAAGAAATCATCTCCTTTTGCCGGGATAACATGGCCCATTATAAATGCCCTAAAACAGTGGTTTTTGATGACTTGCCCAAAACATCGACGGGGAAGGTGCAAAAATTTGTCCTGCGCGAACGGGCACGAAATCTTTAAGCGTCTTTTGACGTCTATCCGTCCAGATAAGGAAAAGGGTGACGGCGTTGACTGGCTTGGCAAGGGCTAGCCTGTCGCGTTGATCCTGTTATCTATTTTTTAACCAGGAATATTGCATGCTCCTTTAACCACTAACTGCATGCAGGTTAAAGATGATGACCCATTTTCTGGTAACTGAAGAGAATCCCGGCGGGCATAAACTGGAAGAAATACTGGCAATGGTGCGGGCTGATATTGTTAACCGCTGTACGCTTATTGTTGATGATAGTCGTCCGGAAGCACAAGCCGTGCTTGCCAACAATATGAAGATTTTAGGATTGCTGACAGATGCTGTTGCATTGGCCGATGACAGCACGCGTATTCTGGACAAGGCTTTCGGGCCTAGTCAGGCGTCAAAAGGGGGGCCACCACGCATTGGTGTCAAAGCGTGATGGCTGTTGCTCTATAAAAAGGCGCGAATGGCGGCCCTGACTTCGTCCGCTTTCTCGATCATTTGCATGTGGCCACAGTCCTTTAACAGGACTGTTTCGCTGTTTTCAATTGTTTTGATGAGCTTCTGCGCCGCCCGGGGCATTGTCATCATGTCATTTTCACCGAGGATAAACAGAGCAGGGCAGACGACAGAGCTGGCCGCGTCGAAACCGCCTTCGTAGCCGTTGCAAATGGACAGCCCTTTGTACAATGTGTCGTCCCCTGAATTCTCAACTGTTTTTAATGCATTCCCGATCATCCATAGTCCGGGCACTTCTGAGGCGCCGATGTGGGATGGGCGCGCATGTGACCAGTCAATCATCATCTGAAAGGCATCGGGGCTATTTTCTTTCGCCTTGTTAAGGAAGAATTCTCCGACCACCATGGGAAAGGCAACACCGATCATAATCAGATGACTGACACGGTTGGAATGCCGAGCGGCAATCGAAAGCGCCGTCAGGGCACCCATGCTATGACCGACAAGAACGGCCTGATCAATTTTGGCACAATTCATAAAAGCGACAACCGCATCTGCAAGGTCGTCGATACTTGCCGGGATGTCGCCACCGCTTTTCCCGTGACCCGGTAAATCCAGCGCGAATACATTGTACCCATGATGGGCGAAATAGCGACTTTGCAAGGCCCATGCCGTATGGTCCATCGCGGCACCATGCAAAAAAATCATCGTTGGTTTTTCGGCGTCGTAGGCTTGGCCACCTGTTGCCGCAAATACTGGTATCTCGTTTACGTTTATTTTCATTATTTCCTCGTTACGCAGCGTTTGCTTTTTCAGCAGCTTTCGCAGCCGATCTCAAGCCGAGTTTCAAATCTTTGATCAAGTCATCAGCATCTTCAATGCCCACTGAAAGACGGATCATGCCTTCTGAAATTCCAGCGGCCTTCAAAGCTTCCTGATCCATTTGCTGGTGGGTTGTTGACGCAGGATGAATAACAAGGCTTTTGGCGTCTCCCACATTGGCGAGATGGGAGAATACCTGCAATGCGCCAATAAATGCTTTACCCGCTTCGCGGCCCCCCTTAACTGTGAAGCTGAAAATAGAGCCACAGCCTTTGGGGAACATCTGTTTGGCAAGTTCATGATCTGGATGGTCGGGAAGTTCCGGATAGGAGACGCTTTCCACCGCGTCATTGCCTACGAGGAAGTCAATGACTTTGCGGGCGTTCGTGACGTGCTTTTCCATTCGAATGGACAGGGTTTCGACACCCTGAAGGATTTGAAAGGCGTTTGTCGGACTAATGCAGGCACCGAAATCACGAATACCTTCGGTTCGCGCCCGCATCAAGAAGGCAAGGGGACCAAATTCTTCGGCATACTGGATACCATGATATCCTTCGTATGGCTCAGTCATGGTCGGGAATTTGCCGCTTTTTTCCCAGTCAAAATTGCCGCTATCAATCAAGGCGCCGCCCATTGCAATGCCATGTCCGCCCAAAAACTTGGTTGCGGAATGCATTACCAGATCGGCACCAAATTCGAATGGACGGCATAGATAGGGAGTACCAAAGGTGTTGTCGATCAGGAGTGGAATTCCTGCGGCGTGGGCGATGTCAGAGACTTTGCGGATATCGGTCACTTCCAGGCCGGGATTACCAAAGGTTTCAGAGATAACCAGTCGTGTATCGTCATTGATCGCATCGGCAAAGGCCTGCGTATCCTGCGGGTTTACAAATGTCGTGTTAATGCCAAATCGCGGCATTGTGTGTTTCAGGAAGTTATAGGTGCCGCCGTAAACAGACCCTGAACAAACAATATGAGACCCGGCGCTCATCAGCGTTACGATGGCCAGATGCAAGGCTGCATGACCAGAGGCTGTACAGATCGCACCAATACCCCCTTCCAGGCTGGCCAGACGTTCTTCCAGAACCGCTGTCGTTGGGTTGGACAGTCGTGTGTAAATATGGCCCGTTGCTTCCAGATTAAACAATGAGGCAGCATGGTCTGCATCTTTAAACACGTAGGACGTTGTCTGGTAAATAGGAACAGCACGGGATCCGGTTACGGGATCAGGGCGATGACCTGCATGAAGGCTAAGAGTATCGAACTTTAAAAAATTTGGATCTGCCATGTGCGTCCTCTGACTGAATGTTTTCTTTTGCAGCAAGCTATACTGAGTGAGAAAACAGGTCCAGATTAAATCAAAAGGCGGGACGGGATTTATCGGGTGCCCCGTCAGATCTGCATTTTAAGGGATGTTCAGGAGGTTCACAAAGACGCTCTTAATAAAGACGCGCCTAACAAAGACGGTAGAAATAAAATCTCTGAAAATTAGTGAGGGGGCTGCCGGTTAAAGCGCCCCCTCGTTTTGTTTTTAACCTCAACCTGTCAGACTCGACATGTTGGGAGGAATAAAACGATTTATTGAGATAAGAGTCAAGGAGAAGTGTCATAAAAAAATAACAAATATGCTAAAAATATTTCTTGACAAATTCAGGCAAAAAAAGAGCCGCCAGAAGGCGGCTCAAGTCAACAGGGAGGCGTCAAACAGATTGGATGAGATCCAATCGGCAACCAATTTCTCGGCTGCTATAGATAAATTTAGGACCATTTTATTAAATTACAATTAACGAATACAAAAAAAGAGTCATAAAACGTCTTTTTTTGAAATAAATGCAAAAAATGTATGCCAACTGCAGCAATAAGCGGGTTTTTTGGATTTAGTTATTAAAAATACTATGGGCTGATGCCGCAGCTTTGGTTTTTGTGTCGATCGCTATTTTTGCTTTTTCTATTTCTGAATGAAGTTCTTCAATATAATGCTTCAGTTCTTCAATTGACATTTCGTTTAACTGATCACCCTTGAGGGATTGCAGTATTTGCTTACTCTCATCACTTGCCATAACGGAATTCCTGAATATTGTATGTATCCCACGCCAGTATGTAGGGGCCATGCTGATAACAAAGTTACGTATCTTCGGATTGTGACAATAACAGAATAAAATGTAGGACCTGGAGAGAAAAATGACTTCCTTACCGACGGAAATGACTGCAATCGAAATCAAGGAGTTTGGCGGGCCAGAAAACCTAATCCCTGCAACGCGTCCAGTACCGTCACCTGAAAATGACGAAATCCTGATCAGGGTTGAGGCCGCGGGCGTGAACAGACCGGATGTGCTTCAGCGGATGGGTGGATATGCACCGCCTCCTGGGGCGTCTGATATTCCGGGGCTTGAAGTGGCCGGAACCGTTGCCGCCGTTGGCAGTGGCGTTACAAAATATAAAGTCGGTGATACTGTCTGTGCGTTGGTGGCCGGCGGTGGATATGCAGAATATTGCGTTGCCCCCGAAGCCCAATGCCTGGATATCCCGGATGGAATGACCATGGTACAGGCTGCCGCTATTCCTGAAACCTATTTTACGGTTTGGACCAATGTGTTTGACCGGGGCCGTTTGACGGGCGGCGAAACGTTTCTGGTTCATGGCGGTGCCAGTGGAATTGGAACAACCGCGATCCAGCTTGCCAAGTCGGTAGGCGCGCGGGTCTTCGCGACGGCGTCAACAGATGAAAAATGCCGTGAAATAGAAGCGTTGGGGGCGGAAAGAGGCATTAATTACAAGACCGAAGATTATGTCGAAGTCGTAAAAGAGCTGACCGATGGAGAAGGGGTGAACCTGATCCTGGATATGGTCGGCGGCGACTATATCCAGCGGAACATTACCGCTTTGGCGGTTGAGGGACGCTTGGTGTATATTGCTTTTCTGGGCGGTCCCAAGGCTGAAGTCAATTTTGCGCCGGTTATGTTGAAGCGGCTGACAATTACCGGTTCTACATTGCGTCCGCAGTCTATTGAGGCAAAGGCTCAAATCGGCAAGAGACTGATTGAAAATGTCTGGCCACTTTTATCCGCAGGGACAATTGGACCGATCATTGACAGTAGCTTTCCTTTGGCTGAGGCGGAGGCTGCACACCGGAGAATTGATGATTCCGGGCATATCGGGAAAATTGTTCTGACAGTTTCATAGAATTGGTGCAAACTGCACGATTATTGAGAGCCGGCCCTAGACTTCCGGTCGGTTTTCAGCCATATATGCATGTAATAGTGCGAAACGATTGCGGGGTTGTCCCGCCTTCGAGTGAGGAGAAGATATGTCAACGCCGTTGATGCCAAAAGCAACCGCTGTATGGCTGATTGATAACACAATGCTGTCCTTTGAACAGGTCGCAGATTTCTGCGGTCTGCATCGTCTGGAAGTTCAAGCAATTGCAGATGGAGATTCTGCTTTTGGTATTGTTGGTCATGATCCTGTTGCAAATGGTCAGTTGACCCAGGAAGAACTGGATCGTTGTCAAAAAGATAGCAAGGCGCGGCTTGAATTGGCCAAACCTGTCGGAGATGTACCGCAGCCCCGCAGAAGTGGTGGCCGGTACACACCTGTATCCCGTCGTGGCGATCGCCCGGATGCGATTTCCTGGCTGTTGAAATTCCATCCGGAACTTTCAGACGCGCAAATCGGAAAATTGATCGGAACGACGAAAACGACGATCAGCGCCGTGCGGGAGAAAACACATTGGAACGCGCAGGCTATTAAGCCACGTGATCCGGTAAGCCTTGGTATTTGTACACAGCTTGAACTCGACGAATTTGTCAAAAAATCTGCTCATCTGCGGAATGATGACGATCGTGAAAAACTGATGGATGAAGTTGCCGCGAAAGTGGCAGCTGATGCGGCCTCTGTTCCTCTTACGGAATATGAACGCAAGAAAATGCAGATGCAAAAAGAAGAAGAATATAATCCTAAGGCAGATGCGGATGCTGTTTTTGGCAGCAGCAGCAGTTCCAGAAGTGAAGAAAAAGCAAAAGCGGTCAAGAATTTTGAGGATTTGTTTAAATCCAACAAGGACTGACTAGCAAAAATTTAAAAAAAAGCCGTGATGTCTTTCACGGCTTTTTTTATGTCTGAATTATGGGCATAGTAGGATCGGACGTAGGGTAAAGAAGTCTCGAACGAATACGAGCACTGCCCGGATTAATCAAAATGGTGGGAGGGACGCTATAATGCCAACCTATGAAGAGGATTTCCAACGGTCACTAACAGATCCTGAGGGGTTTTGGGCGGACGCGGCAAACGAGTTGAAATGGTCTAAAAAGTGGGATCAGGTGCTGGATGATTCAAAGTCTCCCTTTACCCGATGGTTTCCTGGGGGGGAGCTGAATACCTGCTATAACTGTCTGGACCGGCATGTCGAAGAAGGCCGAGGAGAGCAAACAGCGCTGATCTACGATAGTCCCATGACAAATCTGGTCGAGAAATTCAGTTATCGTCAATTGACAGAAATCGTCGCTCGGTTTGCAGGGGGCCTTGCCTCTCTTGGTATCAAGAAGGGAGACCGGGTCATTATCTATATGCCGATGGTCCCTGAAGCGGCTATTGCGATGCTGGCTTGCGCCCGTATCGGTGCTATCCACTCGGTTGTTTTTGGTGGCTTTGCGGCCAAGGAATTGGCAACCCGCATTGATGATGCCAAACCGGTTGCCATAATTGCAGGATCCTGCGGACTGGAGCCGGGGCGGGTTGTTGAATATAAGCCTCTGTTGGATGAAGCCATTGAACTGTCGGCCCATAAACCAGAGAACTGCGTTATTCTTCAGCGTCCTGAACTAAAAGCTGATTTAATCCCCGGCCGAGACGTGGAATGGAAAGCACTCGTTGCGGAGGCAGAGCCTGTTGATTGTGTTCCTGTAGCGGCAACGGATCCACTATATATTCTGTATACGTCTGGAACAACAGGGGTCCCCAAGGGGGTCGTTCGTGATAATGGCGGTCATGCTGTCGTGCTCAAATGGTCGATGAAGCATGTTTATGACATTGATCCGGGCGAAGTATTCTGGGCAGCCTCCGATGTGGGCTGGGTGGTCGGACATTCCTACATTGTCTATGCCCCCCTGCTTCATGGCTGTACCACTATTTTGTTTGAGGGGAAACCTGTGGGTACGCCTGATGCTGGCACCTTCTGGCGGGTTATTCAGGACCATAACGTCAAGGCCCTGTTTACGGCCCCCACGGCCTTTCGAGCGATTAAACAGCAGGACCCGGAAGGGAAACTGGTTGGCAACTATGATCTAAGCCATTTCAAAACCCTTTTCCTGGCGGGCGAAAGAGCGGATCCTGACACAATTATTTGGGCGCAGGAGACCCTCCAAGTGCCTGTGCTCGACCACTGGTGGCAGACAGAGACAGGTTGGCCCATGGGGGCGAATTGCGCGGGATATGGGATCAAACCTGTGAAGTTGGGTAGCCCAACGCTTCCTGTTGCGGGATACGATATCCAGATTATTGATGAGGAAGACCCGTCAAAACAGATGCCAGTGGGCGAAATTGGTGTCATTGCTGTCAAGCTACCGTTACCGCCGGGGACCTTGAAAACCTTATGGGAAAATGATGAAGGGCTTATCAAATCCTACATGAGTGAAATACCTGGTTATTATAAAACGGGCGATGCGGGATATATTGATGAGGACGGTTATCTGTTTATCATGGCGCGTACTGATGACATCATCAATGTTGCGGGGCATCGATTATCTACCGGCGGAATGGAAGAAGTGCTTGCCGGGCATAAAGATGTCGCCGAATGCGCAGTCATTGGCGCAAAGGATCAATTGAAGGGACAAATCCCTATGGGATTTGTGGTCCTGAACGCCGGTGTCAATCGTCCGGATGCTGATATCGTGAAGGAATTGGTAACACGGGTTCGCGAAAAAATCGGGCCGGTTGCAGCGTTCAAGGAAGCGATGATTGTTAATCGTCTACCCAAGACCAGGTCGGGTAAAATTTTGCGCGGCATTATGAGAAAGATTGCAGATGGTGAACCTTACAACCCTCCGGCAACCATCGACGACCCGGCGATCCTGGATGAAATCACTGAAATTCTCAAGAAAGTCGGGTATCCAAAGCAGTAAAAATGCTGGAAACCAGCCAAACAAAAAAGCCCCGTTTTTACACGGGGCTTTTTTTTCGTCTTACAGTCAGTTTAGACATATTTGACTTCAAGAATCTCGTAAGCTTTTGAGCCGCCAGGTGTTGTGACTTCAACACTGTCGCCCTGCTCTTTATTGATCAATGCGCGTGCAAGAGGCGCCCGAATGGAGAGGCGACCTTCTTCAATGTTGCTCTCATCCTCACCAACGATCTGATAGGTCGTTTCTTCATCGGTGTCTTCATCAACAATCAGAACGGTCGCACCAAACTTGATTTGGCCACCCGTAATGGCGGCAACGTCGATAACTTCCGACCGTCCAAGCTTGTCTTCCAGTTCCGCGATGCGACCCTCGATGTGAGACTGTTGTTCTTTTGCAGCATGATATTCTGCATTTTCCGAAAGGTCACCATGCTCGCGTGCTGTGGCAATCGCCTGAATAACAGCTGGGCGTGAGTTGGACTTAAGGTTTTTCAGTTCTGCTTCCAGCCGGTCGAAACCAGCTGCAGTCATAGGTAATCTTTCCATAAAATCTCTGTTTACGCTATCACGCAAATGCTCTCTTGTTGCGTCTGATGTTTGAGACGCATCGTGTTAATGCTCTTTTCGTTTGCACAAAGAGTTAAGAATAGGATTGAAGTGGATTGACTTCAAGTGTTCCCGACTTAATTTTCTCAATTGCCATTGCAGATGCTCTGGCGCCAGCGATCGTCGTCGAGTATGGCGTCTTCATTACAAGGGCTGTGTGGCGAATATCATAACTGTCTTTTAGAGCCTGTACACCCTCAGTTGTATTAATAACCATTGCGATTTCTCCATTTTTCATGAAATCAACAATGTTGGGGCGCCCTTCCATCACTTTATTGATGCGAGAGACGTCTATTCCGTTTTCTTCGAAATAGGCGGCAGTACCAGCTGTTGAGACAAGACTGAAGCCCAGTTCTACAAGTTTTAAGGCGACATCTTTGACCAATGGTTTATCCAGATCTTTCACTGAAATGAATACATTGCCCGACGTTGGCAAAACGACCCCTGCGGCCATCTGTGATTTCAGGAAAGCAGAGGCAAAGTCTTTGTCTATGCCCATGACTTCACCTGTAGAACGCATCTCCGGTCCGAGAATAACGTCAACGCCCGGGAACCGTGCGAACGGGAATACCGCTTCCTTGACCGTAACATGATCAAGCGTTTTTTCTTCAAGGTTGAAGGATGCAAGTGTTTCGCCAGCCATGATCCGTGCAGCAATTTTAGCAATCGGATAGTTGATGCTTTTTGCAACGAAGGGAACTGTCCGGCTTGCTCTTGGATTGACCTCCAGGATGTAGACGGTGCCTTCTTTAACCGCAAACTGAACATTCATCAGTCCGACAACGTTGAGGGCAATCGCCAGCGATTCAGATTGTTTGCGAATTTCAGCGATTGTGTCTTCGCTCAATGTGTAGGGCGGTAGGGCACAGGCACTATCACCGGAGTGAATGCCCGCTTCTTCGATATGTTCCATAATGCCGGCAACATACACGTCTTTGCCGTCACAGAGGCAATCAACGTCAACTTCAATGGCGTTCTGAAGATAGCCGTCAATCAAAACTGGATTTTCGCCAGACACCTGAACAGCTTCTGTCATATAGCGGTTCAAGGCGTCATCACTGCGAACGATTTCCATCGCACGGCCACCAAGAACATAGGAGGGACGGACAACAACGGGATAACCAATTTTATGGGCTGCTTCAAACGCTTCTTCAACTGAGCGTGCAATCCCATTTTCAGGCTGGACCAGCCCCAATTTATGGAGGAGTTGTTGAAAACGTTCGCGGTCTTCGGCCAGATCAATCGCATCCGGACTTGTTCCCAAAATCGGAACGCCCGCCGCTTCCAGGCCGGCAGCAAGCTTCAGAGGTGTTTGCCCGCCGAACTGCACGATAACACCGTGCAGACTTCCGTTGCTTTGCTCTTTTCTGATAATCGCAAGGGTATCTTCGATCGTCAAAGGCTCGAAATACAATCGATCTGATGTGTCATAGTCAGTGGACACGGTTTCCGGATTGCAATTGACCATAATGGATTCGTAACCAGCGTCTTCCATGGCATACGCTGCATGAACGCAACAATAGTCAAATTCAATCCCCTGACCAATCCGGTTTGGGCCGCCGCCCAGAATGATGACTTTCTTCCGGTCGGTTGGCATTGCTTCACAGACCGCCGGATCCCATTCATTTCCTTCAAAAGTGGAATATAAATAGGGGGTTTGTGAGGTAAATTCACCTGCACAGGTGTCGATTTTCTTGTAGACCGGCTGGACGTCGAGGGTAGCGCGTAAGGCGCTGACTTCTTCCGCGGTTTTTCCTGAAATTTCAGCAAGGCGCGCGTCCGAAAAGCCCATTTTTTTAAGGGTCAGCAATCCGCCCTTGTTGGTCGGAAGACCTTTTTCACGAACCGCTTCCTCAGCAAGAACCAGGCTTTCAATTTGTGAGAGAAACCAGGGTTCAAACTTGCTGGACGCTTTGATCTCTTCAAATGTCAGGCCGGCCCGGAAGGCCTGCGCAATATTCAGAAGCCGATCAGGTGTGCTTTTGGCCAGCACGTTCATGATGCCTTGTTTGTCGTTGCCAATGTCAGTCTCGTTCAGGCCGGTTAAGCCGGTTTCAAGCGAGCGAAGGGCTTTTTGCAAGGATTCCTGAAATGTGCGTCCAACCGCCATGGCTTCGCCCACCGACTTCATCGCAGTGCCAAGAATGGCTTCCGCGCCTTGGAATTTTTCGAATGTAAAGCGCGGGATTTTGGTAACGACATAGTCGATCGTTGGTTCGAAAGACGCAGGCGTGGACCCCGTGATATCATTGTCGAGTTCATCCAGCGTGTAGCCAACAGCCAGCTTTGCCGCGATTTTGGCGATCGGAAAGCCTGTTGCTTTTGACGCCAGAGCACTGGAACGAGACACCCTTGGGTTCATTTCGATAATAATCAGGCGTCCATTTTCAGGGTTTACGGCAAATTGAACGTTTGACCCGCCTGTTTCAACACCGATTTCCCGAAGGACTGCCAAAGATGCGTTCCGCATGATCTGGTATTCTTTGTCCGTCAGCGTCAGGGCTGGCGCAACTGTAATGGAGTCTCCCGTATGAACGCCCATTGGGTCAACATTTTCAATGGAACAGATAATGATACAATTGTCCGCCTGATCGCGCACAACTTCCATTTCATATTCTTTCCAGCCAACAATGCTTTCTTCGACCAGCACTTCCGTTGTTGGAGACGCGTCCAGACCAGAAGCTATAATTGTTTCAAATTCTTCACGGTTATAAGCGATACCGCCCCCTGTGCCACCCATCGTAAAGGAAGGGCGAATAATGCAGGGAAGTTTAACTTCCTCAAGAACGGTCCACGCTTCTTCAAGACTGTGTGCAACCGCACTTATCGGCATGTCGAGGCCAATTTTCATCATGGCAGTCCGGAATTTATCCCGGTCTTCTGCTTTTGAAATAGCTTCGCGGTTGGCGCCAATCAGCTGAACGTTGAGACGATCAAGCGCGCCACTCTCGGCTAGGGCAAGCGCTGTATTCAGGGCCGTTTGTCCGCCCATTGTTGGCAGAAGGGCGTCTGGTTTTTCTTTTTCCAGAATTTTCTCGACAACCTCAGGGGTAATCGGCTCGACATAGGTCGCGTCGGCCAGACCAGGGTCTGTCATGATCGTGGCTGGATTGGAGTTGACCAGAATAACCCGGTACCCTTCTTCTTTAAGCGCCTTGCAGGCTTGTGTTCCCGAATAATCAAACTCACAGGCCTGACCGATAATAATCGGTCCGGCACCAATGATCATAATGGACTGGATATCGGTACGTTTAGGCATGTGCGTCCACCATATCTACAAAGCGTTGGAAAAGGTAATGGCTGTCCTGCGGTCCGGGACTTGCTTCCGGATGGTACTGGACAGAGAAGACAGGTTTGCCATCAAGAGAGATCCCTTCAACGACACCGTCAAACAAAGACTTATGGGTTTCGGTTACTCCGACAGGCAGACTTTCGCGTTTCACCACGAAGCCATGGTTCTGCGATGTTATTTCCACCTTCCCAGTGGTGAGATCCTTTACCGGCTGGTTGGCGCCGCGGTGCCCCTGCATCATTTTTACCGTCTGTGCCCCGACCGCCAAGGCAAGCATTTGGTGGCCTAGACAAATACCAAAGGTGGGAATGCCGCTTTCGATGCAGTCTTTAATAACTGGTACAGCATATTTTCCTGTCGCTGCAGGATCCCCCGGCCCATTTGCCAGAAAAATGCCGTCAGGGT
The DNA here is from genome assembly GCF_026409565.1 of Sneathiella aquimaris. Lineage (NCBI taxonomy): Bacteria > Pseudomonadati > Pseudomonadota > Alphaproteobacteria > Sneathiellales > Sneathiellaceae > Sneathiella > Sneathiella aquimaris. The sequence continues at coordinate 3,158,364 of NZ_CP112881.1, read as the reverse complement.
TATGCGCCATGATATCCGCAAAGGTCGCTGATGCCGGAACAACCGTAATTGAACAACCAAGTGAGGCGAGGCATCTCAGAATATTCCGTTTCACACCATAATCCACAGCGACAATATGCCGTTTAGGGGATTGCTGTTTGCCAAAGCCGTCGTTCATAGTCCAGTTGGTCTCGGTCCAGGTATAGCTTTCTTTGCAGGAAACTTCCTTGGCAAGATCCATTCCTTCAAGGCCGGGCCATTCAGCCGCCTTTTTCTTAAGGGCTTCAATATCAAATTTGCCTTCAGGATCAAAAGCGATGATACCGTTCGGGGCGCCGCTTTCTCGAATGACGTGAGTGAGGCGGCGAGTGTCGATACCGGCAATGCCCGTCAGCCCCCGCGCTTTCAACCAATCGTCAAGGTCGCCAACAGCGCGCCAGTTTGCTGGGTCTGTAATATCTGCCCGGATTATCAATCCGCCTGCTGCAACACCTGCGGTTTCGATATCTTCCTCGTTAAACCCGACATTCCCGATATGAGGGAATGTAAAGGTAATCAATTGTCCGGCAAACGATGGGTCTGTCAGGCTTTCCTGATAACCTGTAATGGAGGTGTTAAAGCAAACCTCTCCGATCGTTTCGCCAGTTTGTCCAATTCCAAAGCCATGGAATATGGTGCCGTCACCGAGCACGAGCAGGGCCGTCGGCGTCCGCTCTGCATGCAATTGTGTAATATTAATCGATTTAGACATGACTATAGGGACCCCCTGCGATACTGCTGGGCCGCTTCCTTCCGCCGATATTGATATTGACGCGGGACATTAAGCGAAACAGCATTTAAGGTCAAGTTCTCGTTTGCAAAAATTTCCCTTTAAAAACAATGACTTACATAAAAAATTTGGTTTGCTATAATTCGACCATTGAGTTAGTATGGCTCCTTTCTTCACAATAGTTTAATGAATTATGTTACGCACCAGATTGAAAGACTCTTTAAAAGAGGCAATGAAATCAAAGGATAAGCGGAAAGTTTCCACTTTGCGTTTGATTTTGGCTACCCTCAAAGACAGGGATATCGCAGGCCGGGAGAAGGGATCTGAAGATGGAATCGGCGAAGATGAGATTCTCCAGATGCTGACCACTATGGTCCGTCAGCGCCGCGAGTCCGTCAAAGCCTACGAAGAAGGCGGCAGAATTGATCTGGCGACTTCTGAGCAGGAGGAAATCGAGATCATCTCCGAATATCTGCCTAAGCAGTTTGGCGAAGATGAGACAAAAAAAGCAGTTGAAGAAACCATCGCCGAAATTGGCGCTGTTGGACTTAAGGATATGGGTAAAACCATGGGTGCCTTAAAAGCCAAATATGCAGGTCGCATGGATTTCTCGAAAGCCAATGCATTTGTAAAAGCGGCGCTGGGGGCGTAAAGTCGTCCGGTATTGCTGCTGAAGTTTTTTTCGGCTTTTCATTGGAGACTAAATGGCTTTTCCACCACATTTTCTGGAGGAAATAAAAGCGCGTGTCGGTTTATCGGACCTTGTCGGCCGACGCACAAAGCTGACCAAAAAGGGGCGGGAATATTCTGGCCTCTGTCCCTTTCACAATGAAAAATCCCCTTCTTTTACAGTGAACGAAGAAAAAGGCTTCTACCATTGCTTTGGCTGTGGGGCCCATGGGGATCATGTTGAATTCGTCAAGCAGACCGAGGGCGTCTCTTTTCCTGAAGCGATCGAAAGACTCGCCGATCTGGCTGGTTTGCAAATGCCGGCGCAGGATCCGCATGAAAAGCAGCAGCAGCAAAAGTCGGCGACACTCCACGAGGTAATGGATCTTGCTGCGAAATGGTTTTCCGCTCAGCTCTCCTCACAGGCAGGGACGGCCGCCCGCGCCTATCTGGAACGCCGTAAGGTTTCTGATCAGGCGGTTAGTCAGTTTGGCATTGGGTTCGCCCCATCAGCAAGAACTGCCCTGAAAGAAGCGTTGCTTGCCCGCGGGGTTACTGAAAATCTGATGATGGAGGCCGGGCTTATCATTCAGCCTGATGATGGCCGTCCCTCATACGATCGGTTCAGAGATCGATTGATGTTTCCAATTGGCGACCGGCAGGGCCGTGTCATTGCTTTCGGGGGGCGAGCGCTGGGCGATGCGCCAGCAAAATATCTGAACTCACCGGATACGCCACTTTTTCATAAGGGACATATTCTCTATAATATGGCGTCTGCACGGCGCAAAGCATTTGATGCGGGGAATGTCATCGTGGCCGAAGGGTATATGGATGTCATTGCGTTGGCAGAGGCTGGCTTTGAGCAGGCTGTGGCCCCTCTCGGGACAGCGGTAACCGAGGATCAGCTTCGCATTTTATGGAAGATGGCTCCTGAGCCTATTATGTGTCTCGATGGGGATGCCGCTGGTTGGAGAGCCGCGCAACGGGCCTCGGAACGGGCGTTGCCTCTGTTAATGCCGGGCAAATCCCTGCGATTTGCGTTGCTGCCGGAAGGTGTGGACCCAGATGATTTGATAAAGTCTGAAGGGCCGCGGGCGATGGCTGATATCCTAAACAAAGCGCTACCGCTTTCTGAATTGCTATGGAAAAAAGAGCTGGAAGGGCATGCTGTTAAAACGCCCGAGCAAAAGGCTGCCTTTGAACGATCTCTTATGTCTTTATGCGATCAGATGGAAGACCAGACTGTTCGCGATTATTATATAAAGCACTTTAAGGATCGTTTGTGGCGTTGGAGCCGCGAGCAGTCGTTTCAGCAAAAGGGGTCTTATTCGGCAGGCAAAAAACCGGAGCGATTCGGGAGATTCGCGAATCAAAAGAATAAATTTGGAAAAAACCAGGTCGCGGAAACCCCGATTGCCAAGTCGACAAAGATGGGTCGTCGGGAAGAACTGTTGCTGATAACAGTCGTTAACCACCCGGAAATACTGGAAAGTTACTTTGATGAATTCGCCGCGATTCAACTTTTTTCAGCTGATCTTGACAGGCTCCATAATGCAATCATAGAAATTGCAACTTCCGAATCAGATCTTGACTACGATAGAATGAAGCACCACTTAACCAAACGTAGTCTTTTTAGCGTGGTGGAGAAGTTTAGTAAGGACACATCTGGGAGCCTGGACTGGTTCGCAGAGAAAGAGGCTGCTTTAGAAGATGCTACACAGGGTTGGTTGCATTTGGTGGCACGATACGAGCGCGTGAAGTTAGAGCAGGATCTGAAGGTAGCGCAAAAGAATTTAGAACAGGATGTGACACGCGAAAATCTCGACCGTTTGAAGCTTGCGCAAAAAGCTCTGCAGGAAGCAGAGGGAAATGAAGCGGATCTTGATGGTTTTGGAGTGGCATCTGGCCGGAATACCGGATTTTGAAGATTAGGTACGATTTCGGGCTTTGGATCCGTTGTCGGTACAATTCAGGAGTTAGAAATATATGGCCATGAAAAGTGCAGAAGCAGCGGAAGCACCGGAACAACGGGAAGATGCACCAGATAGCCCGCTGATCGATGCCTCGCAGGCTGCTGTTAAAAACATGCTGGCAAAGGCAAAAGAAAAAGGCTTCGTGACATTTGACGAGCTTAACGAAGTTTTGCCGCAGGACCAGATGTCGTCCGAGCAGATCGAAGACACAATGTCCTTGCTTTCGGAGATGGGCATTAACGTCGTCGAGAATGACGAAGCCGGAGAAGAAGCCTCTTCGAATGAAAATGAAGAAACTTCTGACGAAAAAGTTCCTGAAAAGCCAGCAGACAAACCAACCACGACCGGGGACCGTACAGACGACCCTGTTCGCATGTATCTTCGTGAGATGGGAACAGTTGAATTGCTGTCCCGCGAAGGTGAGATTGCGATTGCCAAGCGCATAGAAGCGGGGCGCGGCAAGATGATTGGTGCGATTTGTGAAAGTCCGCTGACCATTCGGGCAATTCTTAACTGGCGCGAATTGATGCTGCAAGAGCAGTTGCTCCTCCGGGATGTAATTGATCTGGACGCCACTTACGGAGCAGGCGCTGCGGCTGAAAAGGCATTGCAGGAAGGCTTCGATGAAGATGCAGACGACGATTTGCCGGCGGCGGATTTGAGCGATAGTGATGACTCATCCGATGACGACGACGATGAGAGCGAAGAACAGGAAGTCGATGAAGACGGTAACCCTGTTCAGCGTGATGATGATGATGCGGACGATGCCGAAGAAAACACCATGTCGCTCGCGGCGCTGGAAGAAACGCTGAAACCTCAGGTTTATGAGCGTTTTGATGAAATCGCGAAAACATACAAAAAACTTCATAAGCTTCAGGAAGCCCGTTTGACGGCTGCAATGGAGAATGAAGCCGTTCCTGCAACGCAGGAAAAGAAATATGACAAGCTGAAAAACGAGTTGGTGAAATTGATGGACGATGTCCATCTGACCAATAACCGGATCGAGGCTCTTGTTGACCAGCTCTACGGCATCAATCGCCGGCTTATGAGCCTGGAGGGTAAGCTGCTGCGGTTGGCTGAGCGTAACAAAGTCGCGCGGACAAGTTTTCTTGAAAATTATTTTGGCTCGGAACTGGACCCGAACTGGGTGGAAAAAGTTTCCAAGCTTAAAGCCAAGGGGTGGAAAGATTTCACCGGAAATGAATTGAGCGGTATTAACGAAATTCGCGGTGAGATTATCAAGATTTCATCAGAATTTGGTATGCCAATGACTGAATTCCGCCGGATTGTCAGTACAGTGCAGACCGGTGAAAAAGAAGCCAGCCGGGCGAAAAAAGAGATGGTAGAAGCCAACCTGCGACTGGTGATCTCTATTGCGAAAAAATACACAAACCGTGGCCTGCAGTTCCTTGACCTTATTCAGGAAGGTAATATTGGTCTGATGAAGGCCGTGGACAAGTTTGAGTATCGCCGCGGCTATAAATTCTCAACCTATGCGACTTGGTGGATCAGGCAGGCGATTACGCGTTCGATTGCGGATCAGGCGCGGACAATCCGTATTCCGGTCCATATGATCGAAACGATTAATAAGCTGGTTCGGACTTCCCGTCAGATGCTTCACGAAATTGGCCGGGAGCCAACACCGGAAGAGCTTGCTGTTAAATTGGGCATGCCGCTTGAAAAAGTGCGCAAGGTCATGAAAATTGCGAAAGAGCCGATTAGTCTTGAAACACCGATTGGTGATGAAGAAGACAGTCATTTGGGCGACTTTATTCCCGATGAGAATGCGGTGCAGCCTCTTGATGCGGCCATTCAATCAAACCTGCGCGAAACAACGACCCGCGTTCTGGCCTCTTTGACGCCGCGTGAAGAACGGGTTCTTCGTATGCGTTTCGGTATCGGAATGAATACGGATCACACGCTGGAAGAAGTCGGTCAGCAGTTCTCGGTTACCCGAGAACGTATTCGCCAGATTGAAGCGAAAGCACTTCGCAAGCTGAAGCATCCAAGCCGGTCCAGAAAGCTTAGAAGTTTCCTCGATACTTAAAACGACAAGACGACGTGAAAAAAGCGAACCGAACAACGGTTCGCTTTTTTTGTGGTTGGTGCGTTTCAGGAATTGCTTCTTTCTTCCGAACGCGGTAAATAATCACGAAACGGGACGTGTTTCGTTTTGTTAGCGCGTAAGCGCTTCGGTGGGCCTGTAGCTCAGTTGGTTAGAGCCGACCGCTCATAACGGTCTGGTCGCAGGTTCGAGTCCTGCCGGGCCCACCATTTCTTATCTTCTTCAGGTTTTTCAATTAAGCCGCTGTCAGTCCGAATTTCCGAACCTCGCTGATCCATTTTTCCACATGGCCAGATTTAGGGTGGCTCGCGCCGGCGAAAAAGCTGACCCGGGTTGGCTTGATACCGACAAATCCGAGAATTTGATCCTGCAACTGCCGTAGGGCAGCATTGCGATAGATCCAGCGCATAAACCAGCCCGGCGTATCCGAAGTCATAATAATACGACCTGTTCTGCCGGTCAGGAGGGGCTGGGGCATTCCAAGCCAATTGGTTGTGCGCGTATCAAAGGTTCGGCCGGGAAGAAAGGCTCGATCGATCAGACCTTTTAGCTTGGCCGGAAACCCGCCCCACCAGAGCGGGGTTGTTATAACGAGATGTTCACTCCAACTCAGATCCTGAAGAACCTGCTCTAGGGGCGCTTCAAGGGGTTTGTGTTGTTCAAATCCGCCGAAACCATAATCCGGATCAAAATCCAAATCGCACAGATGGGTGAGCCGAACATCATGACCCGCATCGCGCGCAGCGTTCGCGTAGGCTTCCGCCAATGTCCTGTTTAATGAGTTGGCGGCCGGGTGACCGTTGAGGATGTAGATCCGTTTCGCGTTCATGGTAAATGTCCTTATAATTGACCGTGGTCATTTTATAAGCCCTTAAATTGACCGCGGTCAATAGTGAATTTGACTGTGGTCAATTTTTCTGTCATAAGCAGGCATGACAAGAGCGATACAAAAAAGAACATTACAAACCCGTGCCCGTCTGGTTGCAGCCGCTGAAGAAATCATAAAGGAAGATGGCTTTGAAGCGTTGCGGGTTGAGCAGGTGGTCCTGCGCGCGGGAACAGCTAAGGGAACATTTTTCTCGCATTTTAAAGATAAGGATACACTGATGGATCTCATCATCGGTGCCCGTATCGATGGTTATCTGGATGATTTACAGGCGATGCCGCCGCCGCAAAATGTTGAAGAATTTGTAGAGGCGATAATCCCGCTTTGCGAGTTTATGACATGTGAGCGATACGTTTTTGATGTAATTTTGCGATATTCCGGGGCTGCCGGAATTACCGAGATTGGTCCGATCGCGGCAACGTTTGAGCGATCCATTCATGTTTTTGCCGGATGGTTTGAGCGCTCTTGCTTCCGACGGGATGTTTCTTCGGTCCTTCTGGCGGAGGGCGTTCAGGCGTTTGCTACTCAGGCAATGGCGCTGCGTTTTTGTGCCCGACACGGGGATCAGCCATTGCACCAGCAATTGGAAGTCTATATGCGGGCTTGGCTATTGCCTCCCGCTGCGCCCCTGAACCAAAAATAACATCGTTTGGAGTCTCCTTCGCGATAGAATAAGAATATTCCTTGCCTGATTTGTATTTGGCTTGATCCACCTCAACGAGGATCGTTGGCGTCAGGCTATGATCATTACATAAAATTAACGAAATTTACCTATACTCAATGGTCATAAAACTTAAGGGCGTTTAGGTCATTGCCGATACCCCGAATAGTTTGGCAGAAATAAAGTTTTCTGTTGCAATGGGAAGAATGAAAACGAGTGTCTGATAACCGGAAAAAACGTTACTTGCATGGCGGGTTTATACTGTGGGCAGCTACTTTTTTGGCACTTACAGGAGCTCTTTTTTACTACGTGCAATTCTCATTGAGAGAGGTGGAGGAAAGCCTGCCTGTTCCGGTGCTTTACGAGCAGATGATCGTCGATCAATTTTATTCTCAGACATATGAAGCGATCGAGCAGTTGGAGCTCGGTGGAGAGTTGGCTGATAAGGCGCAACTCGAACTTCTGCGATCTGTATTATACACCCTATCAAGCCAGAAATCTGATCTTCAGTCTGCCGTCAGCCTTGGTTTTGATCAGCAGGTGTCTGTAGAATACAGCTTGGGCGCGATTGCAGAATCCCTTTCAGTGCAAATCGATAGTTTGCGCACCATTGTTGCCCGTGAGAACCCGGAAGAATACGATAAAGCCTTTGATGAAATTACTGCTGGTTTGAGAGATATCCTCAAAACCGCCGCTGTTCTTCAGGATAATGCGCTCGATCTGGCGGTAAGTGAGCTTCACCGCCAAGCTGAAAAAGTCCAGGAATTTAGAAACAGTATGAGGATGGTTTTCGTCGCTGTCTTCCTGATGGCTGCTGGTATGATGTATTTTGCCTATTTGCGCCATCGAGCACGTAAGGGGCTGGAAAGAAGCGAATTGCGTCACCGCCGTATTTTCGAGAACGCGACGGAGGGTATCTATCAGTTGACTTTATCGGGCGAGATTCTGGATGTTAATCCCGCGCTAGCCAATTTGTTGGGGTATCAGGATTCGCTGGAGCTTTTAGAGAGTCATGAGCCAAATTTCGAGAGTTTTTATCGAGAGCCAGCGGTTGCAAGAAAGCATTTGGACAGATTACGGTCAGGCCAGAATTTGCTTGATCAAGTTCATCGATGGACAAAAATCGATGGAGGGTATGTCTGGGGCGCGGTCAATGCCCATCCTGTCTTTGATGAAAATGGACAGATCGAATATTTTGAAGGCACCTTCACGGATATGACAGCACGGGTTGAGGCAGAGTTAAGCTTGAGAAAAGCAAAGGAAGCCGCGGAACTTGCAAATGGTGCAAAATCGGTTTTCCTTGCAAATATGAGCCATGAGCTACGAACCCCGCTTAATGCGATAATCGGCTTTTCAGAATTGATCAAATCGGAAGTCTTTGGAAGTTTGGGGCACGAAAATTATAAAGAATATGCGCGGGATGTTCATTCTGCGGGCGAACATTTGCTTCAGGTCATCAATGATATTCTTGATGTGGCGAAAATTGAAGCCGGTCAAATGCAGTTGCAGGAACGGGAAATCAACATTGTGAATTCTGTTGATACCTGCTTCAGGATGCTGTCGGTTCGCGCTGATCAGGCTGGTGTTAGCCTAAAAAGTGACATTCCGGCCGACATCCCTAACTTGATTGCGGATGAAACGAGGATCAAGCAGATCTTGGTCAATCTGGTCAGTAACGCGGTTAAGTTTATGGAAAATAACGGGACTGTTATTGTAAAGGCATTTGTAAAACCAGATGGGTGTTTGGCCCTGCAGGTGATTGATACCGGGATTGGTATTGCTGATGCAGATATCCCCCGCGTCCTTTCCCGTTTCGGGCAGGCGCAAAATTCCTACGCCCGCGCGTCAGAGGGGACAGGACTGGGCCTCACATTGGTACAGCTGATCGCCGAAATTCATGGGGGAACCTTTAAGTTGGAAAGTGTGCTGGGCGTTGGAACGACCTGTACGGTTATTCTGCCCGCCTCCCGTATAGTGCCAATACAGGTGCGGGCATAATCTCAGTCCAAAATTCCAGAGCGGAATACTGCAAGCGCCACGACAATGATCATTAGGACGGCGAGAGATTGGTTGATCCGGCTCATAAGCTTTTCTGATTTAACATGCTTGTGGACAAGGGCTCCTGCAAAAACCCAAAGTGAATTGAGAACCACGCCGGTAAGGCTGAAGACAATCTGAATTGTTACAAGCTGGATGATCTGCGCTTTGCCGGGATCCACAAACTGAGACAGGGCAGCAATCATCATAACCCAGGCTTTTGGATTTAGAGGATGGATCAGGCAACCCGCAAAATAGCCCGGTTGTTCCAGCGTTTCGCCAGATTTGGGTTTTTGAAACGCAATCTTGTAGGCCAGATAGAGAATGTAGCCAGCAGACAATACGAGAAACGTCGTTTTTAGGGTGGGGAAGTTTGCGAATAAGGTGCCGACACCAACAGCAACACCGATCCCTACCAGAATAAATCCTGACAAAGTGCCAAAAAGAAATGGGACTGATTTCCGATATCCAAAACGGGCACCGGAAGCCATTAAAGCCATATTGGCCGGCCCGGGAGAACCCACCATGGATACAGCAAAGAAAAAAACAAGTGCGATTGTCTCTATTGGCATGGCAATATTCCTTGATACAAAACTAATTGTCGTTATATTGTCCCTTTAATTGATGTGTCAAAAATTATATTGTATCTACTACAATTTGAGGGAAGTATGGCTAAATCTGGCGAGATCGTGGACCGGCTGCTGACGAAAATTGGCTCAGGTGAACTGGCGCCAGGGGATCGTCTGCCCACCCACAGAGAGTTGGCTTGGGATATGAAGTGTAGCGTGGGGACCGTTACACGGGCTTATGCAGAGCTTGAGCGTCGCGGTATCGTTTATGGACAGGTTGGGCGTGGCACCTTCGTTTTTGGCACAGGCCGCGATAAGCAGGAGATCGGATCGGGCATGTTCATGCCAACGGCTGACAATACGCGTCAGGAGCCGGATCAGCTGATCGATCTGTCGCTTAACCGTTTTTATCATCCCCAAATTGAGATGGCCTATAAGCAGGCGTTAGAGCTGGTTTCCAAAAACTTTAATGTTGAAGATTATAGCCGGTACTTTGATTGTCGGGGGCGCCCAGTGGATGCCGCGGCAGCTCAGGAATGGATGGAGTCTCTCATCGGGCCATTGGAGAAGAGGAATATCCTCATCACACAAGGGGCACAGTCCGGATTATTTTTAGCGATGTCCGCTTTGGCGAATGCGGGGGATAGTATTGCTACTGAGGAATTTGGGTATCCAGGTATCAAGGCCGCGGCACAAGAGCTTGGTTTGCGGATTAGTGCGATTGAAATGGATGATCAGGGAATGATCCCAGAAGCGTTCGAGAGTGTTGCAAGGCGCGGTAAACTCAAAATTCTGGTGACGGTACCAACGAATCACAATCCAACGGGGTCAACTCTGTCCCTTGATCGGCGAAAAAAAATTGTCACGATTGCCAGAGAGCACCATATTTCGATCGTCGAAGATGGTGTTTACAATCCGTTGCAACGTAATCGGTTACCGTCCTTTTGGGAATTGGCTCCTGATATATCCTTATATCTGACCAGTTTTTCCAAACTATTCAGCCCCGGACTAAGGGTTGGTCATATTGTTGCGCCCGATAAGCTGATCCCCAGATTAGTGAACAGGATGACGGTCATAAACTGGATGACGTCTCCGCTTACTCTGGATGTGGTGAACGTGCTTTTGAAAATGGGGACGCTTTATCAGCAACAGGACGACTTATTGACTGAAAATCAGAGACGGTATTCGCTGGCATGCAAGTTATTTGAGCCATGGATGTCAAAAGGACAGATGAATGTCCGAAGTCCTCTTTCCCATATTTGGGTGAAACTGCCGGCCACGATGGCGACCACTGATTTTGTAACGCAGGCCAAAGAAGACGGTATTCTGCTGATTGGCGGGGACCGCTTTGCCATGAACCGGCAACTTGATGATAATTACGTCAGGGTTTGTTTGATGAGTGTCCCCGATTACTCTGTTCTGGAAAATGCATTGTCCCGATTGAAGGCGTTATTGCAGGTTGGCGAAACGCGGGCGTTGATTAGTTAGTTTTACCGCAGGACATCTTGACAGCGGCAGCCAGTCAGTGGAATTTACGCGCATGAAAAAAAGATCGGTCATATTAGATTGCGATCCAGGTCAGGATGATGCGTTAGCCATCCTGCTGGCACTCTCATCTGAAGAAGAAATAGAGCTGCTTGGTATTACGACGGTGGCGGGCAATGTCCCGCTTTCTTTGACTGAAAGCAATGCGCGCCGAATATGTGAGCTTGCCAACCGTCCGGATGTTAAAGTTTTTGCGGGGGCCCGCCAGCCGTTGATGCGTCCGCTGGTCACGGCAGAATGGATCCATGGACGTACAGGGATAGATGGCGCTGATCTTCCAGATCCGACGATGCCTCTGCAATCTCAGCACGCGGTTGATTTTATTATTGAAGCCTGCATGGCCGCGGATGATAAGTCGATTACTCTGTGTCCGATCGGCCCGATGACAAATATCGCCCTCGCCATGATGAAGGAGCCCGGTATCGTTCCCAAAATTCAGGAAATCGTTTGCATGGGAGGTGCGATCAAGGAGTTGGGCAACACAACGCCAGCGGCTGAGTTTAATATTTATGTAGATCCGCAAGCGGCTAAAATCGTTCTGGATGCAGGTGTGGAATTCACGATGATGCCATTGGATGTCACCCATAAAGCGTTGGTTACGCCTGAACGGCTTAAGCGCATGATAGACCTTGATTCGCCAGTTGGCGATGTTTGCGGCGGCATGTTGGATTACTTTAATCGGTTTGACATGACCCGATATGGCTTTGATGGAGGTCCTTTGCACGATCCATGCGTCATTGCATATCTCATCGATCCGGAGTTGTTTTCTGGACGAAAAGTCTTTCTAGATATCGAAATCGGATCTGAATTGACGATGGGGCAAACCCTGGCCGACTGGTGGGACATTCAGGAAAAGACACCGAATGCCTATATTTGTGACGGGTTAAATGTGGACGGTTTTTTTAATCTGCTTATCGACAGGTTGGCACGGTTTAGCTGACAGGTGGAACGTCTTTTGTCGGCACTGATGGGCGTTTGCTCGGGCGGGTAAGGATGAAGCCTGCGCCAACGGCCATCAGTGCCAGCATGCCGGACAATCCGTACCAGGGGACGTTCGAAAAAAGGACTACCAGGGTCGCGCTGATTGCCATCGTTCCAATGGAAAATACTTTGGCACGCAAAGGGATAACGCCATATTTCGACCATTCCTGAAGAGGGGGGCCAAACAGTTTGTGGTGATATAACCAGTCATGAAACCGATCGGAAGACTGGGAAAACGCCCATAGGGAAATAAGGAGAAACGGGGTCGTTGGCAAGACGGGTAAGACTACGCCTACGCCCCCTAGTCCGACAAAGAACCAGCCGATAAACATCAGAACAATTTTTTTGGATTTCTCAGTCATAATTGTGCCGATGGGACCGTTCTATGTGTGTTGGGGGGGACTGTAACTGTTTGTTGCTTGAGGTTCAAACATTCTTCGCAGGCAAGGTTTAACAATTAAATTTTATTGAGGCACGTGAGTGCCCTTCGGTTGGGCCTTATTGTCCGCGGAAAGACCCGAATTTATTTATTTACTGCGATGTATAGTCGCGGGCTGAAGTACTCAAACTGTTTTATTGAAAATGCCAGCTCTATTACTTTCAGGAGAGGTATGTTTTTCATAAAACAATTTAAATAATGGGAAATGCCTAATTTTTAGGCGCAACTGGGCGACTTTTTGGGTTGAAATCTTTGAGAAATGAAAATTATACTGTTTGAGCTTCGGTCACAAAAATGGGTTCAACAATAATATTATAAAAACGCACGGAAGTACCGGGAAGGATAAAGAGTTAATCTAAACCCCGGATGTTTTTCCCAAATAAGAAAAAAATAGACCAGGCAGAAAAATGGATAATCAATCCCGATGGGAGGAAAAATTGAAAATAAGATCCAAGATCCTAACAGGCGCTACCCTCGCAGCCCTTACTGCATTTTCTGCACAAGCAGCAGACACGATTAAAATTGGATTTATCGATCCACTTTCAGGACCGTTTGCCGCAACCGGAACAAATGGACTGGCCCAGTTTAAATATGCTGTTGAAGAACTCGTGAACAAAAAGGGCGGTGTTCTCGGTGGCAAGAAATTTGAAATCGTTCCTTACGATAACAAAATCAGCCCTAAAGAAAGCCTCGTTCAATTGAAACGGGCGATCGGTGAAGGTGTTCACTATATTGCCCAGGGCAACAGCTCTGGTGTTGCGAACGCCCTCACGGATGCGATTAAAAAGCACAATAAGCGTAATCCGGAAAATCGGGTTCTGTTTTTGAACTACTCAGCAGTTGATCCTGCTTTGACAAACGCAAAATGTAACTACTGGCACTTCCGCTTTGACGCCAATGCTGACATCAAAATGAACGCATTGACGGACGTGATCAAGACCAAAGAGAGCATTAAAAAAGTGTACTTGATTGGTCAGGATTATTCCTTCGGTAAGGCTGTTGCTGCTGCGGCTGTTAAATTCTTGGGTGAAAAACGCCCTGATATTACAATCGTAGGCAACGAGCTGCACCCGATCGGAAAAGTGAAAGACTTTACACCATACGCTACTAAAATCCGGGCTTCCGGTGCTGATGCGGTTATCACAGGTAACTGGGGTGCCGATATGGTTGGTCTTGGTAAGGCCATTGGTGAAACAGGTCTTGATGTTCCGATTTACACATACTATGCCGCCAATGATGGTATTACGAAAACAATTGGTGCCAGCGGTAAGAACAAAATTCGCCTGGTCCATGAAGGTCCTTTGAACCCTCCGAGCACAGATGCTTACACGACATATCACAAAGGATTTAAAGCGAAAAATCCTGAAAAAGATATTTCTCAGTTCCGTATTGCAAATGCAATCCAGATGCTTGCAGCTGCAATGGAGAAAAGTGGAAGTGAAAAGCCAATCGACGTAGCGGCTGCACTTGAAGGCATGGAATTCACCTCTTTGCATGGTGAAAAACTAGTGATGCGTGCTGATGACCATCAGCTTATCCAGCCGATCCATGTTTCTGTTCATACTGACGAAAATATCACGTTTGATTCTGATAATTCAGGATTTGGCATGAGAACAGAAAGCACTGTTGCAGCAGCGGATACCGCTCTGCCTACGACCTGCAAAATGCGCCGGCCTAAATAATGGCGTTTTACTTCTAGGGTTACTCGAGCTGCCTGACTCTGTGTCAGGCAGCTCTCTTTAAGCAGACGTAAGATCTGTTCCCTCTCATTTTGCGTAAAAGAGATTCAACCAATGTTTGAATTGATATTCTTTTCCCTATTAAACGGGATTGTGACAGGGCTGTTGCTCTTCATGTTGGCAAGTGGTTTGACACTAATCTTCTCTATGATGGGTGTTTTGAACTTTGCCCACGCCAGCTTCTATATGCTTGGCGCTTATTTTGCCTATACAATCAGTCTATATGTCGGGTTTTGGATCGGGTTGATTGTTGCCCCGATTGTTGTTGGCTTGTTAGGAGCCATGATTGAAAGATATGGATTACGATATGTTCACCGATGGGGACATGTTGCCGAGCTGATCTTTACTTTCGGTCTCGCCTTCCTTATCGAAGAAATCGTCCAGTTCATCTGGGGTAAAGATACGAAAGCCTACCACGAGCCAGAAATCCTGCAGTTTTCTCTATTTACCTTTTTCGGTCAGGACTTTCCGGCTTACAAAGCGTTCATGCTGCTGGTTTCCATCGCCATCTTCATAATGCTCCTGCTCATTCTGACACGCTCTCGTGTAGGGCTGATCATTCAGGCAGCGATCACGCAACCTAATATGACAGCTATGCTGGGGCATAATGTGCCGTTGGTGTTTATGGGTGTATTTGGCGTAGGCTGTGCCCTTGCGGGTCTGGCCGGTGTTATCGCTGGTCCGGCGCTGGGAACATTCCCCGGAATGGCCGTGGTGCTTGGAAGTATCGTGTTTGTGATTGTGGTTGTTGGTGGCCTTGGCTCTTTGGCAGGTGCGTTTGTTGCATCGCTATTGATCGGCTTGCTACAAACCTTTGCAATTGCATTGGATTATTCCGTCAGCGATCTTCTATCCGCCTTCAACATAACAACAGATACAGAAAGTGCCCTTCGGGATTTGTGGACTTTGTCCCTGCCGCAAGTGGCGCCAATTTTACCATATTTGTTGCTGGTGTTGATCCTGATCTTCCGTCCGACAGGTCTGTTTGGGAAGCGTGAAACATGAGTGAAATTACAAATGCGCAGGCAGGAGGAATGTCCGCACCGTTCGCAAAGCGTTTTGGTCCCTGGATTTTCCTTGCTGTAACACTTATCGTTTTACCGTTTATTTTCAGCAGTAATATCGCTGTTTATACGATGAACCTGATGGGTATCTTTATCATCTTTGCCTTGAGCTATAATATGCTTCTTGGTCAGGGTGGGATGCTGTCTTTCGGCCATGCCGTCTATTTCGGTCTTGGCGGATTTATGTCCGTCCATTTCATGAATTATATTGAAGATGAAATCATTGTTCTTCCGATGATTTTCCTTCCAATTTTCGGTGGCCTGATCGGTTTGGTGTTTGCGGTGATTGTCGGCAGTTTCTCGACACGGCGCGCCGGCACCGTCTTTGCGATGATTTCGTTGGGAATTGGCGAACTGATTGCGGCAAGTTCTTTGATCTTTGTTGCCTTCTTTGGTGGCGAAGAAGGTGTCAGCGGTGATCGGACCATGGGGCCGGTTATTATGGATGTCGATTTTGCCCAGGATATCGAAGTCTATTACCTGATTGCCGCTTGGGCGTTTGTCACAATCGGTTTGATGTATCTGTTCTCCCGTACGCCAATGGGACGTATGGCGAACGCTGTACGTGACAATGACGAACGGATCGAGTTTATCGGCTATTCGCAGCGGAAAGTCCGGTTTATCTCATTTTGTGCGTCAGGCTTCTTTGCGGGTATCGCCGGGGGACTGTTTGCGATCAACTTTGAGATTGTAACAGAGGAAAACCTCAATGCTCTAACATCGGGTGTTGTACTTCTGATGACGTATATCGGTGGCGTAGGCTTCTTTATTGGACCTATTGTTGGCGCTGTCATCTTTACCCTTCTGCAAACGCTGCTCAGCAATTACACGGAAATCTGGCAGCTCTATGTTGGTGTTATGTTCGTGCTGACGGTTATGTATGTTCCGCAAGGACTGACCGGCATTATGGCGATGCATATTCCAGCCTATCGGATGAAACGGCTGAACGGTTTGCTGGTTCCCTACATTCGGGCAGGCATTCCAACATTGATGATGCTGGCCGGTATTGTTGGTTTCCTTGAAATGATCCACCACGTTCGTTCTGCGGCTGTTGGTGAAACCCAGATGACATTGATCGGAATGGATTTTGATACGCATACAGTTCTTCCATGGGTGATCGTTGGTATTCTTGGAACCGTCGGTGCTTATTTAACGAAAACTCAAATGCCTCAGTTGCGAGAAGCCTGGGAGGTTGCTAACGCACCTCTAAACTCAGAGGAGGGAGCGTAAAATGACGTCTGCTATTTTACTGGAAGATGTTCGGAAAAGCTTCGGGCCGACCGAGATTATCCGAGGTGTTAATCTGGACATCGCAAAGGGTGAAAGACATGCGATTATTGGTCCGAATGGGGCCGGTAAATCAACTTTGTTTCACTTGATTAGTGGCCGGTACGATTTGTCAGGAGGCCAAGTGTCGCTGAACGGTGAAGATATCAGCAACCTTCCTCCTTATGAAATCTACCGTAAGGGTCTGTCCCGGAGTTTTCAGGTTACCAATATTTTCCCGATGTTAAGCGTCTTTGAAAATGTTCGGTGCGGTTTGATGTGGGTAAAGGATTACAAATATTCTTTCTGGCATCTGGTTGACCGGGAAAAAGAGCTGAATAAACGAACGGCCGAAGTGCTGGAAGAGATCGGACTGACCTCACGTCAGCACGTTCCTGCCGGTGTTTTGACCTATGCTGAACAACGGGCCTTGGAAATTGGTATTGCCTCTGCGGGGGGCGCCGATGTGATCATGCTGGATGAACCAACCGCTGGTATGAGCCATTCCGAAACGGATCAGGCCATGGCGTTGATCCGAAAAATTACTGAAGGCAAGACCCTTGTGATGGTTGAGCACGACATGGGCGTGGTTTTTGATCTTGCTGATCGGATTTCTGTGCTTGTGTATGGCGAGATTATCGCAACGGATACACCCCAGAATATCCGGAATAATAAAGCGGTCCAGGAGGCCTATCTGGGTGCGGAGGCAGAGCATGCTTGAGGTAACTGATTTAAATGCCTACTACGGCAAAAGCCATATCTTGCAAGGGGTCAATTTCCATGTGAAAGAAGGGGAGATTGTCTCTCTTCTCGGGCGGAACGGTGTCGGGCGCTCCACAACCATTAAGTCTATAATGGGTGAAGTTCCGCCACATGGTTCAGTCCGTTTTAAAGGCAAGGAAATCGCGGGCATGAAGGAACATGAGATCGCCAACGCGGGGCTTGGTTATGTTCCGGAAAACCGCGATGTTTTTCCTGGGCTGACGGTCCGGCAAAACCTGCTTCTTGGTATCAAGGATATGAAGAAGCAGGGGCGTTGGAAGATGGAAGACATGTTTGAAATGTTTCCCAACCTTAGAACCCGGGCGGATGTTGATGCTGGTGTGCTGTCTGGTGGAGAACAGCAAATGCTGACGATGTGCAGAACGCTCATGGGGGATCCTGATCTCGTTATGATCGATGAACCTACAGAGGGGCTTGCGCCTAAAATTGTAGAGCAGGTCGGCCGATTGCTTTCGGAAATTGCTAATCGAGGTGTTTCCATCTTGCTGGTTGAACAAAAACTGGCGATCGCCTTGAAGATTTCTCACCGACTATATGTAATGGGGCACGGTCATATGGTGTACGAGGGAACACCTGATGAACTTAAGGCTAATGAGCATATCCGCAAGGAATGGCTCGAGGTCTAGGCCCTGTTTGATAGCGGTTGAGAAGGCGGTGCCAACCCGGCTGCCCGGGCGGGCGCCGCCTTTCTTATTTTGATCGTACTTTATTTCCTGTATGATCACCTCAAAAGCGCCATGCCCATATCTCTGGCGTGAAAAATATAAATGTCTGAGCAAGAGGCCACTTCATGAATAACAGTTCCATGCGCGAAAACCCGGTCACATTGGACGATAAATATGAACTTGATGAAGGTCAGGTTTTTATTACAGGGACGCAGGCGTTGGTTCGTATTCCGATGATGCAAAGACAGCGGGATGTCGCAGCAGGCTTGAAAACAGGCGGGTTCATTTCGGGATATCGGGGATCTCCGTTGGGGCTTTACGATCAGAGTTTATGGAAAGCCAAACCCTTTCTAAAAAATAATAATATTGAATTTCAGCCCGGCGTGAATGAGGATCTGGCGGCAACCAGCATTTGGGGAACCCAGCAACTGCACTTGTCTGGAAAATCAGATTATGACGGTGTTTTTGGTATCTGGTACGGCAAGGGGCCCGGTGTCGATCGGTCCGGTGATGTCTTCAAACATGGCAATATGGCCGGAACATCAAAAAATGGCGGCGTCCTCGTATTGATGGGGGACGACCATACTGCAAAATCATCAACGGTTGCCCATCAGAGTGAACAGGCGATGGCTGCGGCGATGATCCCTGTTTTGAACCCGGCGACGGTGCAGGAATATTTGGACTATGGTCTTTATGCACTGGCTATGAGTCGTTACAGCGGCTGCTGGGTGGGAATGAAATGTCTTACCGATACAGTGGAAAGTTCTGCGACGGCCTATGTGGGCGACGATCGGGTGCAGGTCAGAATTCCGGATACAATCGAAGAGCCTGTGGGCGGCGTACATTTGCGTTGGCCAGATAGTGCAATCGCACAAGAAGAACGCCTGGTGCGCCATAAAATTCCCATGGTTAAGGAATTTGTACGGGTCAATGGGTTGGATAAGATCACCAAAGACAGCGCGACCCGAAAGTTTGGTATTGTCACAACCGGTAAATCCTGGCTGGATGTTGAGCAGGCCCTGTCAGATCTTGGTATTACTCAAGAGATCGCCGAAGAAATTGGTCTTTCCGTTTATAAGGTTGCCTGTACCTGGCCGTTGGAGCCGACAGGTTTACAAAATTTTGCCAAGGGTCTGGACGAAATCCTGGTTGTCGAGGAGAAGCGAAGCCTGATTGAAGAGCAGGCCGCACGCATTCTCTACGACATGGAAGCGCGTCCACGATTGGTCGGTAAAACAGACCCGGCAGGCGCATTTCTTCTCTCTTCCGATGGAGAACTAACGCCTGGTGAGGTTGCAAGCGCAATCGCGTCTCGATTAAAAATTCGCGACTTGCCCAAATCACTGATAGACGGAATTGCCGTCGCAGAAGCGAACGAAAGCGGAAATGCAATGCCGGCAGCACCGGTGTCAAGGTCCCCTTGGTTTTGTTCAGGCTGCCCTCATAATTCGTCCACGAATGTGCCGGAAGGCAGTCGTGCCATGGCTGGTATCGGGTGCCATACAATGGCTGTTTATATGCCTAATCGGCGCACGCAGACATATACTCATATGGGAGCGGAAGGGGCTAACTGGATTGGTCAGGCACCGTTTACCAATGAAGAACATATCTTTCAAAATCTGGGGGATGGGACTTATTATCATTCTGGTCTAATGGCGATCCGGGCAGCGGCGGCCGCAGATGTGAATATCACCTACAAAATATTGTTTAACGATGCCGTTGCCATGACCGGTGGGCAGCCTTTTGATGGCCCTTTAAGTCCTTGGCAAATCAGTCAACAGGTCCATGCTGAGGGAACGAAAAAGATCGTCGTTGTAACGGATGAACCTGAAAAATATGATAGCCAGACGCGGTGGGCGCCCGGTGTTACCATCCATCATCGGGATGATCTGGATAGTGTACAGCGCACCTTAAGAGACGTTAAGGGTGTTAGTGTTTTGATTTATGATCAGACATGCGCCGCTGAAAAACGTCGCCGCCGCAAAAGAGGGACCTTCCCGGATCCTGCGAAGCGCGCTTTTATCAATGATCTGGTCTGTGAAGGTTGCGGGGATTGCGGTGTAGTGTCCAACTGCGTTTCTGTTAAACCGCTTGAAACGGAGCTTGGCCGTAAGCGGGTCATCGATCAATCTTCCTGCAACAAGGATTTTTCATGTGTCAAAGGGTTTTGTCCCAGTTTTGTGACGGTCGAAGGCGGGGCGTTGAAAAAGCCTGAGAAAAAAGAAGTCTCTTCTTCTGATGTTGACGTTTCCAATCCCGCCGCGGGTTTGCCTGAACCAACGACACCCGAAATATCCGGCTCCTATAATATACTTGTCACGGGTATTGGCGGAACAGGTGTCGTAACAATCGGCGCCTTACTGGGGATGGCGGCCCACTTAGAAGGAAAAGGCGCGTCTATTCTGGATCAAACTGGTCTTGCGCAGAAAAATGGTGCGGTAATGAGCCATGTTCGTATCACGCCAACAGCGGCTGATCTCGGAGGCACGCGCATTCCCAATCAGCAAACAGACCTCGTTGTTGGGTGCGATCTGGTGGTTGCTGCCGGACAGGATGCTCTTAAAAGTTACGGGTTGGGAAGAACTCGGGCGATTATTAATGACCATGTGGTTCCGGTTGCTGCCTTTACATTAGCCCCGGATCTTGCGATGGACCGGGAAGCATTGACTCAGTTGGTTGCGGACGCAATCGGTCGGGAAAAAGCGGAATTTGTTGATAGTACAACGCTTGCGACAGCGTTAATGGGCGATTCCATTGCCGCCAATCTCTTCCTTTTGGGCGTCGCATTTCAAAAAGGGACCATTCCATTGAAGCTTGCATCTATCGAGCAGGCGATCGAATTGAACGGTGTCGCGATTGAGGCAAATAAACGCAGTTTTGCGTGGGGGCGCAAGGCGGTTACGGATGAAACGCTGGTTAAGCAAATAGCGTTGCCTGAAACTCCTTTGTCGTTTGAGAAAAAGCCTGAAACGCTGGACGAGATGATCAAACATCGTTTTGACTTCTTGACCGCCTACCAAAGCAAGCGATACGCAAAACAATATCTCAACCTTGTCGAAAAGGTACGGCAAAAAGAAGCGGCCCTCCCCGGGCAAAATGACATGTTGTCCCGAGCTGTTGCCCGCTACCTGTTCAAATTGATGGCTTATAAAGATGAATATGAAGTCGCACGCTTGTACACCAACGGGCAATTTGCACAAAAGATTGCGGAACAGTTTGAGGGTGATTTCAAGCTCAAGTTTCATTTGGCGCCGCCCGTTCTTGCTAAAAAAGATAAAGAGACGGGACATCTGAAGAAGCAGGAATTTGGCCCTTGGATGATGGTGGCCTTCAAGTTGCTTGCCCGGTTGAAATTCCTCCGCGGCACGTCTTTGGATCCGTTTGGAAAAACCGAGGAAAGAAAAGGCGAAGTTGCTCTTATTCAACAATATTGCGAAACGGTCAGTGAACTTTTGGATAAACTGAGCGCTGAAAATCATGCGCTGGCAGTCGAAATTGCTGAGGTTCCTGAGAATATTCGTGGGTTTGGTCATGTTAAAGACCGTCACCTTCTGGCGGCAAAAGCTCAGCATGAAAGTCTGCTGTCCCGGTTCCGGAATGGCGAAAATACTAAGCTGGCGGCCGAATAAAGAGGAGTGAGGCATTTAAGTCCAATCGTTCGGAACCGTAATCTGTACTTGTGAAATATATAAAAAAAGGAACAAATAATGACACAGGATCTGCTTGAGACAATTGAAGACGGTGTGGCAACCCTTACGATGAACCGACCCAGTGCCCGCAATGCTTTTACACGCGGCATGATTGCAGACATGTTGGAGGCGCTGCCGCGTCTGGCCGCGGATAAATCAGTACGGGCGTTGGTGCTGACGGGTGCGGAAGGGGCCTTTTGCTCGGGCGGAGATGTAAAATCTTTCGCCGACAATGTCGATAAGGCGGACAGTTCGGGATATGACTTCAATCTAAAGGTTGACGAACTCAGGGCGCGGATGGAAGTCAGCCGTTTCTTGCACGAAATGCCAAAACCGACTTTGGCCGTTATCCCGGGACCAGCCGCAGGGGCTGGCTTCTCGCTTGCGATGGCTTGCGACTTGCGAATTGCCCTCGACACCGCAAAAATTACGACTGCCTTTTCAAAGGTTGGCCTGTCTGGTGATTTTGGCGGATCTTATTTCCTGACGAACCTCGTCGGCGCGGCGAAAGCGCGAGAACTGTATTTTACAGGCCGGGTTCTGTCTGGTGCCGAGGCGCTTGACCTTGGAATGGTCAACAGAATTTCGACAGCGGAGGCCCTTGAAAAAGATGCAAAAGCCTTCGCCCAAGAACTCGCCTCGTTGCCGACTGTAGCCGTCGGTTTCATGAAGAAGAACCTGAACAAAGCGCTTCATTCTGATCTCAATACGGTTCTTGATTGGGAAGCTGTTCATATGATGAGTAGTTTTGAAACCGAAGACCATAAAGGTGCGGCGAAAGCATTTGTCGAGAAGAAAATGCCTGTATTCAATGGTCAGTGAATTAGAAGTTTGGATATTTCAATACGAATCAGGCCTGACGAAAATGGTTAGGTCTGATTATTTCGTAATAAATTAACCAAAATCCGATCATTCATTTGAGTGAGATCGGTCAAAATCTGCTCAAAAATATGGTTAATTGTAAGAAAATGCTTCTACGAGGCTGCTGACAGGATTATAAAAGTGCTGAGTGAAAACGTTGTTTTCTGAAGGAATGGAATAATGAAACGCATTTTAAAAGCAGTTGCAGTGATCTCTACTGCAGTGGTTTGGTTCGTATCGGCGCAAAGTGTCACTGCGGCAACTTGTACACCCGGTGCTTCCCTTTTTAATGGTGTTTCTGGCGCAGATTTGACAACCTCTACTCAGTGTGAATTTCATTTGGGAAATGATACTAATCAGATCGGCTCTTCCATTAATCCGTTTGGCTTCAACGATTGGGTCTTGTCCGCTAAAAGCGATGGTCCTGGCGGGGACGGAAAGCTTCAGCTTTCAGGTGTGACAAACGGTGGCACATCCGGCGATTGGACGATTGCTGATTTTAAGGGCTACACAACTGTCATGCTTACCTTGAAATCTGGAAGCCGGTTTGCCGCATATCTAATTGATACGGCATTCAATTCTGGTGAATGGACAACTGCAAATGTACTCACCAATAGACATGGTCGTGCACAAGGCCTGTCCCATCTTTCTGTGTATTATTCTGCGTCTTCTTTGACAACAGTTCCCCTTCCTGCCGGGCTACCACTCTTCGCAGCCGGACTTGCCGGGCTCGCTTTCCTTCGGAGAAGAAAGATGAAGGCCGCGGCGTAGCCCGCGCTTTCTGGCTTTTGACATAAGCGCTGTTTTTTTGTGCGCAGCGTATGTGACTTTATGTCGCTTTCCAAAGACTTGAGACCTGCTTTTTTATCCATAAAATGATCGCAATCAAATTGTTCGATTTTTTTGCGAGGTATATTTGTGGATTTCATCATACGGCTATTGAAGCTTGTTCCAGTACTGAACTGGTTCGTTAACGATGCTATTAATGGCTCGGTTACCTGTAAAGTTTGTTTCATATTGAATTTGGGAATGGCCTGGCTGCTGGCCATATATGTTTTTGGGTATCCGGCAATTATCATTCCGGCATTGACATTGGTTCCTCTGGTTTTTATCACGTTAATCAGCATTACTGCACAAGACTGTTTTCCAAAGACCAAAAAGGGTTGATCCAGCGGTACATCCGAGCGACTTATTGTCGTCGGTTTAAAATCAGTCGACGGACCTGACCTGTAGAAAGCCGATTTATGACCGAAATAGCCAGTTTGATTTTGCCGCTTTTCGGTCTTATTTTTCTCGGATATTTGACCGCTCGGATAACAAAGCAGAAGGAGCACGCACTGGGGTGGCTCAATACCTTTATTATCTATGTGTCCCTTCCGGCTTTATTTTTTAAGTTACTTTCCAAAACACCTGTAGAGCAGCTGGCGAGTTGGGATTTTATTCTGGCAAACCTGTCCGTTACCTTTTTCGTGTTCCTTGTTGTTTTCTTTATCGCGTTTCTGATTTTGCGCGCCAAGGTCGCTGAGGCAACTATTCAGGGGCTTGCCTCAGCTTATGGTAATATCGGTTATATGGGGCCTGCTATTGCCATTCTCTCTTTTGGAGAGAAGGCAGCTGTCCCGGTTGCATTGATTTTTTGTTTTGAAAATATGATGCATTTTATTGTTGCGCCCACGATGATGGCAGTGGCCAGCACGCAAAAGCAGAATGTGATCCAGTTGATTGTCGGTATTCTTCGGAAAATACTGTTTCACCCGTTTATAATTGCAACCTTTCTCGGTGTTTCAGCAGCGCTTATTGATCTTTCCCTGCCGCGCCCGGTCGAAGGCTTGGTTGACTACCTTGCCCAAGCCGCAGCGCCTTGCGCCTTGTTTGCGATGGGTGTTAGTCTGGCGTTACGTCCGCTGAAACGGCTGCCCGTTGAACTGACCTATATCGTGCCTGGAAATCTTATCCTGCACCCGATTTTGATGTATGTCTTTTTAAGCTGGGTTGGTGATTTTGATCCTATCTGGGTTTATACGGCGGTCCTGCTGGCGGCGCTTCCCACAGCGACAAATGTTTTTGTTCTCGCGCAACAATACGGCGTGTGGATTGAGCGGGCATCCGCAAGTATACTTATCAACACAATATTGTCTGTGGTGACTGTGAGTGCAGTGATATATGCAATCAAAAGTGGTTTCTTCCCGCCCGACCTCTTTCCCGCATTGTAGGATTTTCTTTTAGATTTGAATTACTAGTGTTGTTATTGAAAAAAATAGCGCTACCATGAATATGTGCTCGTTCTCGTTATATGAGTGTCAGGTAAAAATTGAGTACCTTGTTGAAGGACAAGGGATAAGGCAGTTGTAGTAGGGGGTTATGATAAATCTACAAACGGAATGGCCTATGTATAAAACTGTTCAATTCGTGTTGTACATCGTGAGTATATTTTTTGTGCTGGGAGGTGGGGCGAAACCTGCTTCAGCAGAACAGCTGGTTCTGTATGCTGTCAACTATCCGCCATACGAGATTGAGGAGCCTGAAAAAGACGGTTTGCTTGGTTTTGATGTAGATGTCGTAATTGAATCTTTCGCGCGTTCCGGCATTGATGCGGTTGTCTCTTTTATGCCCTGGAAAAGAATTATGCTTCTGGGAGAGGGTGGGGAGATTGCAGGGGCCGTTTCTTGTGCCTACCAAAAGAAACGGGAACGCTATTTCTATTTTACTGATCCGATCAGTACCAGTACACATTCCTATGTTTATACCGATCGCTACCGGGGAAAACCCCTGAAATCTGTGGAAGATGCCGACGGATTGAAAGTCGTTGTTGTATCCGGCTATTCGTCAGAAGCCGAGTTAAAGCGAGCCGGCGTGAATTATGAAACGACCAATACAGATAATCATGCTATCAGTCTGCTGCTGGAACGGTCTTATGATCTTTTTTATTCGACACGCGAATTCATGGAATATCAGGCGAAGAAAGGCGGCTATTCAGATCGTATCGGGTTTTTCGATTTGCGGAAATTGCAATATCATCTTTGCTTAAGCCGGATGTGGCCAGAGTCTGAAAAACTTGTCAGGCAATTTAATAAAGGCCTTGCCGAAATAAAGGCTGACGGGACATATGACCGAATTCACGAAAAATACCGCTGAAAAGGGAGCTTCGGATTGCTAAATCATTGCTGATTGGATACAACAACTGCAATAGATTTTTACCGAATTTCGGAGCATAAATTCCATGGCTTCCTACCAGTATATATACGTAATGAACGGCTTGTCGAAAACCTATCCTGGCGGCAAGCAGGTTCTTAAAGATATTCGTTTAAGCTTCTTTCCTGGCGCCAAAATTGGTGTTCTGGGTTTGAACGGCGCGGGTAAATCTACTCTCCTGAAAATTATGGCGGGTATCGAAACAGAATTCACCGGCGAGGCGTGGGCAGCAGAGGGCGTGAAAGTCGGCTATCTGGCGCAGGAGCCTGAGCTTGATGCGACCAAGGATGTGCTTGGCAATGTGATGGATGGCGTTGGAGAGAAAAAGGCGCTACTCGATCGTTTTAATGAGGTGTCAGCCCGTTTTGCTGAAGATCTGACCGACGATGAAATGAACGACCTCATCGCCGAGCAAGGTGACTTGCAGGAAGCCATTGACGCACAGGACCTTTGGGACCTGGAACGTCAGGTTGAGATTGCAATGGATGCCCTGCGTTGCCCAGCGGGGTCTGCTGATGTGACGACCCTGTCTGGGGGAGAGCGTCGGCGTGTGGCGCTGTGCCGTCTTCTTTTGTCCCAGCCTGATATGCTTCTTCTCGACGAACCTACCAACCATCTTGATGCGGAAAGTGTCGCCTGGCTGGAGCGTTTTCTGCACGATTACAAGGGAACCGTTGTCGCCGTTACCCATGATCGGTATTTTCTGGATAATGTTGCAGGCTGGATTCTGGAACTGGATCGCGGGCATGGCATTCCTTGGGAAGGCAACTATTCAAGCTGGCTGGATCAAAAAGAAAAACGTCTGGAGCAGGAAGGTAAGTCAGAAGACGCCCGTCGCCGGACATTGAAGCAGGAACTGGACTGGATCCGTCAAGGGGCCAAAGGTCGTCAGAGCAAATCGAAAGCACGTATTAGCGCCTATGAAGAATTGCTTGGGCAGGAAGCAGAAAAACGCGCTGATAATATGCAGATCTCTATTCCGGCCGGTCCGCGTCTGGGTGATCTGGTTGTTGAGGCTGAGGGGGTCAGTAAAGGCTTTGAAGATCGCTTGCTGATTGAAGATTTGAACTTCAAATTGCCACCGGGAGCGATTGTTGGTGTGATTGGCCCTAACGGTGCCGGTAAAACAACGTTGTTTAAGTTGCTCACAGGCGTCGAAAAACCGGATGCGGGATCGTTTAATGTCGGATCGACAGTGAAACTCGGATATGTGGATCAGGACCGCGATACGCTAGACCCGAATAAGAATGTCTGGGAAGAAATCTCTGAAGGTAATGAGATTATCTATCTTGGAAAACGTGAAATAAACAGCCGTGCCTATGTGTCTGGTTTCAATTTCAAAGGCGCTGATCAGCAGAAAAAAGTCGGCCAGTTATCCGGTGGTGAACGAAACCGGGTGAATTTGGCAAAAATGCTGAAATCAGGCGCTAATTTCCTCATGCTTGACGAACCAACCAACGATCTTGACGTTGATACATTGCGGGCACTTGAAGAGGCACTTCTAGAATTTGCTGGCTGTGCTGTGGTGATCAGCCATGATCGCTGGTTCCTTGATCGGATTGCGACACATATTCTTGCTTATGAAGGTGATAGCCATGTGGAATGGTTCGAAGGTAATTTCGAAGCGTATGAAGAAGACAAACGCCGGCGCCTAGGGGCTCAGGCCACTGAACCGCACCGTATTAAATATAAGCCGATTAGTCGATAAAGATGCCAGGACGAGCGCGTTCATATTTGTACCTGATTGTAATATCAGTTTAGTCTATAACTGTTTGTGGGGGGACAGTTATGGATCACTATTCAGAATATGATGCGCTCGGACTTGCTGAACTTGTTCAGCAGCGGCACATATCGCCAATTGAATTATTAGAGCTTGCAATCAAGCAAACCGAAGCGCTAAACCCGCATCTTAATGCGGTTATCTACCCATTATTTGAGCGCGCGCGTGCCGAGGCCCGGAATTTTAAAGATTATTCTGCCCCTTTTGCCGGTGTACCCTTCCTGATCAAGGATCTGATTTCCAGTTATGCAGGGGCTCCAACCAGTGCAGGCTGTAAGATTCTTCAGGCGATCAATGCTGATAATGACTCTGAGCTTGTCACACGCTTTAAAAAAGCAGGTCTGCTGATTTTCGGGAAAACCAATACACCAGAATTTGGTATTATGGGAATTACAGAGCCGCGTCTTTTTGGGGCCGCTCATAATCCTTGGGATCTGCAGAAAAGTACGGGCGGCTCAAGTGGAGGTTCTGCTGCGGCTGTTGCGGGGCGTCTGGTTCCTATGGCGCATGGCGGGGATGGCGGGGGGTCTATTCGTATTCCATCCTCTTATTGCGGTCTTGTGGGGCTGCTTCCCAGTCGGGGCCGGAACCCAATTGGTCCTGAGATAGGCGAGGCGTGGGGAGGATTGGCGCGAGAACATGTTTTAACCCGGTCCGTTCGCGACAGTGCGGCGATGCTGGACTGCCTTGCAGGTCCGGACGACGGTCCGCCATATGGAATAGAAGCTGGAACAGGATCGTTCCTGTCGGCGGCTAAGGCCCCGTGCCAGCCGCTTAAAATTGCCTATACAACAGACGCATTATATGGCGCTGAGGCGCATCCGGAATGTGTGAGTGCTGTCGAAAAAACCGTGAAGGTATTGGAAGACCTGGGCCATACGGTTGTTCAGGACAGGCCCGAATTCGATCGTCATTTGCTGGCTAAATCCTATCTACAGATTGTCTGTGCCTGGGTGGCATGGGAAATTGAAGAAAGTGCAAAAAAAGCCGGGAAAAAAGCAGAAAAAGGTGATTATGAGCTGACCAGTTGGGTCATGGGGCTTGTGGGTCGAAAAAATTCTGGATTTGATCTGACCAAAGCCATTCACGCCAGCCATTCAGCCGCCCGAATGATGGGTGAATTCCACAAAAAATATGATGTCTTTTTGACAGCGACAACAGCCCGCCCTGCGGCGGAGATCGGAGCCTTGTACCCTTCTGGGAAAGATGCTTTTTCGATGAACATACTTGCGGCGCTGCCTTTGAGAAGCTTGCTTAATCAGGCATTGGACGCCTTGGCGGAAGAGGCTCTTTCTGCAACGCCGAATACGCAACTTTTTAATCAGACAGGGCAGCCTGCGATGTCGCTCCCCTTGTTTGAAACCAATGACAAAATGCCTGTTGGTGTCCAATTCGCGGCCGCGTATGGTAATGAACGGTTGTTATATAGTCTTGCGGGGCAGTTGGAGGTTGCGATGCCTTGGCACCAGCGTAAGCCACAGCTTCTTGTTTGATGGAAAGAATTGGGAATGATTGATATTGAAGAAACCGCCATACCGGACGTCAAAATAATCCGGCCTAAGCGTTTTGGGGATGACCGTGGTTTTTTCTCGGAAGTCTGGAATGCGAAACGTATGAAAGAAGCGGGGCTGGTTGTTTCGTTTGTTCAGGATAATCACGCTTTTAGTGCTGAAAAAGGGACTATACGTGGATTGCATTATCAAACGGCTCCCAATGCGCAAGGCAAGTTAGTGCGCGTGACCCGCGGGGTGGCGCTAGACGTTGCTGTTGATATTCGAAAAGGCTCCCCCACATTTGCCAGGCATGTCGCCGTTGAGCTTTCTGCTGAAAACTGGGCACAGCTATGGGTGCCGCCGGGATTTGCTCATGGATACTGCACTTTGAGCGATAACGTCGAATTTTTGTATAAAGTAACGGGAGACTACAGCCCGGAGGATGAAGCTGGCATTCTTTATAATGATCCTGAGCTTGCCATTGACTGGCGATTGGGCGCGGTTACACCGATATTGTCTGAAAAGGATAAAATCCTGCCGCGTTTGGCTGATCAGGACAGGCTATTTGACTACGGAGATTTTTGATGACCATATTTGTAACAGGTGGTGCGGGATTTATAGGATCTGCTCTTGTCCGTGATCTTGTCTCTCAGGAAAAGGAGCGGGTGGTCACAATCGATAAGCTGACTTACGCTGGTAGTCTTGAAAATTTGACTGAGATTTCAGGCTCTAATAATCATGTGTTTGAAAAGACCGATATTTGCGACAGTCCAGCAATCGCAGCACTATTTCAGAAATACCAACCGAGAGCGGTCTATCATCTGGCCGCTGAAAGTCATGTGGACAGGTCTATTGATGGTCCTGCTGACTTTATTCAGACCAATCTTGTTGGCACCTTCGTTATGCTTCAGTCGGCGTTGGAATATTGGCGTGCATTGACAGGCCCGGAAAAAGAGGCCTTTCGTTTCCTGCATGTTTCCACAGATGAAGTGTATGGTGAATTAGGGCCTGAAGGGTTGTTCTCTGAAGCCAGCCCCTATGAACCCAGTTCTCCATATTCCTCCAGTAAAGCCGGGTCCGATCATTTGGCGCGTGCTTGGCAGAGAACCTATGGTCTGCCGGTTTTGGTGACAAATTGTTCAAATAACTATGGTCCGTACCAGTTCCCTGAAAAACTATTGCCTGTTGTTATTCTAAATGCGCTGGAAGGGCGGGAGATCCCGGTTTATGGAACTGG
This sequence comes from Sneathiella aquimaris, assembly GCF_026409565.1. Lineage (NCBI taxonomy): Bacteria > Pseudomonadati > Pseudomonadota > Alphaproteobacteria > Sneathiellales > Sneathiellaceae > Sneathiella > Sneathiella aquimaris. The sequence goes on along the minus strand of NZ_CP112881.1, from coordinate 3,128,022 downwards.
TGAGAATATCCGGGACTGGTTATATGTCCATGATCATTCAAGTGCGTTACAGCTTGTCGTGGAAAAGGGTTCTGTTGGGGAGACCTATATGGTCGGCGGTCGCGCTGAGCAGACCAACATTACAATGGTCCGGAAAATCTGCCAGATACTGGATCAAAAAATCCCAACGGATACCCCCCGTGAGAATCTGATTAAATTTGTGACGGATCGGCCGGGTCATGATGCGCGCTATGCTGTGGATTGTTCCAAGATCGAGCGAGAGCTCGGCTGGTCGCAATCGGTTTCACTGGATGAGGGACTGGAGAAAACAGTGTCCTGGTATCTTGATAATCTGGACTGGGTTCGAAGCGTCGGTGGTGGTGTGGAAAAAGACCGCCGTGGACTGGAAGGTAAATCTGCGTGAAGATTCTTGTCACAGGAAAAAATGGTCAGGTAGGATCGGCGCTCATGAAGGCCGCTGAAGCCAATCCGGATATCCGGATTTTTGGGTATGATCGATCTGAACTGGACATTTCCAATTCCGACCACATTCAGCACAGGCTTATTCAGACCGAGCCGGACGTTGTTATAAATGCCGCGGCCTATACAGCGGTTGATCGGGCGGAAGAGGATGTCGAAACTGCTTTTGTGATTAATCGGGATGGGCCGGAACTACTCGCCTTGTGCTGCGCTCAAAAAGATATTCCGTTTTTGCATATTTCTACGGATTTTGTTTTTGATGGACAAAAAGAAGGGGCTTATCTGGAGACGGATTCGTGTCAGCCAATTAGTATTTATGGGCGGAGTAAGCTGGCCGGAGAAAATCAGATAAAGCTGGCGTGGAAGAAGCATCTTATCCTGCGGACAGCCTGGGTGTTCGGTGGTCAGAATAATTTTGTAAAAACAATGCAGAAGCTGGGTGCTGAACGCCCTGAGATTTCAGTCGTTAATGATCAGTTTGGTGGCCCCACCTCCGCAACTGATATTGCCGCGGCATTATTGGTGATGGCGCAAAAAGCGATAGAAGCCGGTTTCAATGAATGGGGCGTTTATCATTATACAGGCACGCCGTCAGTTAGCTGGTATGAATTTGCCTGTGAAATTCTGAAAGATAATAGAGAATTGGTTATTCATCCCATTCCGACAACAGAATATCCCACGCCTGCAAGGCGACCATCCAATTCTGTCTTGAATTGCCAGAAGATTAGATCTGTTTTTGGTATCGAGCAGCCGGACTGGAAAACAAACCTATAAGAAAGAAAAAAATGGCACGAGAAGATTTTGGCTTTTTCTTCGACTTCAGAGTTCGATATTCTGAGATTGACGGTCAGGGGATTGTTTTCAATGCCCACTATCTGACCTATTTTGACACAGCGATTACAGAGTATCTGCGACGCCCGGATTTTAACTACTCAGAGTTTGTTAAACAGTCAGGCGCGGATTTTCATCTTGTAAAGTCATTGGTCAATTATGAGCGGCCCATTGAATTTGATGCTGAAATTCAAGTGGGGTGCCGGACCGAAAAAATTGGCAATAGTTCGATCACTTTTATTTTGGAAATTTTCGAGAAAAATGGCGACAAGCGCTATGCAAATGGAGAAATCATATGGGTGCTGACAGATCAGAAAAGCCATAAGACAATGCAGGTTCCCGACGAAATACGGGCTATTGTTCGGTCAATTGATCTTCAATACCAATTGGACACTGGCGCGGAATGATCCGCGCCAGTCCATTCTTTAGGCTGCTTTTTTACCTTCAAGCATTTTCTGCTTTTCGATTTTGATCGACCGAGGCTTGAGAGCCTCTGGTATTTCTCTATGCAGCTCGATATGCAGTAACCCATTATTCATTGAGGCACCAGCCACTTTTACCGTGTCCGCTAACTCAAAGGTCTGGGTAAACGCCCGTCCAGCGATTCCTTTGTGAAGATACTCGACACCATCTTCTTCTTCCACGACTGATTTACCCGTGATTTTGAGAGAATTCTGTGTCGCTGTAATCTCAATTTCGTCCTCAGAGAAACCGGCAACAGCCATCGTGATCCTGTAATGGTCTGGATCTTTCTTCACGATGTTATAAGGGGGGAATTTATCGGCAGTTGATGCCTGCTCCAACCCTTCAAAAAGTTGCCCAATCCGATCATATCCGATCGTTGAACGCATGAGGGGTGTAAAATCAAAATGACGCATTATCTATCCTCCTTCAGAGCAATATGTGCGTGGGCCTCCCGACGATCGGCGAAGCCCTGTTTTACGATCAGACCCGATAACGGCGCCTGATGACTAATATGTAGGAAGGAAGATTTTCTCATTCAAGAGGACAAAATAGAGAAAATTAACGAATAATGTCCTAAACTGATGATTGGAAAAGGCAGGAAGGATAACCATGGGACCTGGCGAGCAACAATCACGCGTACCTCAAGCTGCAGGCACCATTTTCTTTTCACGAACCTATGATGAGGCGCTTCGCTTGGTTATGGAAGCGCGAGAATACCTGCTGGGCCCGGGACGTATCGCCGTCAGAGACTTGTCGAGCGAGGGAAACTTCCGCTATGCAACAGAATCACTCCGCCTGACCACACGTTTGACCGAAACGATGTCGTGGCTGATGTTTCAAAGGGCGGTTCTCGAAGGAGAAATCTCACCTGAAGAGGCACAGGCAGATGAGTGTCACTTGCAATATCAGACAACCTGTCTTCCTGATGCCGATGAGGAAGAGCTGGAACTTCTGCCAGCGGGCCTGATTTCATTGCTCGAAAGAAGTGAAGCCCTTTACCGTCGAATTGACAGACTGGATAAGCAGGCCATTGCAAGTTTTCGAGACTCGTGACGCGGGCTATCGAAAGCCCAATAAAAAAGGCGCCGGTTAAGGCGCCATTTTCGTGCAGGTGTCTTTGATTGATCTTATTTAAGACCGAAACCAGAGAAACGCTTGTTGAATTTTGCAACACGGCCATCTTCACGAAGGCGCTGCTGCCCACCCGTCCATGCGGCGTGTGATGTTGGATCAATGTCCAATTTCAGTACATCGCCTTCAGAACCGTATGTGGAACGGGTTTCGTAAGTTGTACCATCTGTCATTTCGACTGTGATGGTGTGGTAGTCTGGGTGTATATCTTTTTTCATATCGCCTCTACCCTCACGGGGATGCTGGAATTCACTAAGCGGGCCTTATATAAAAGGTTCGGTAGTCTGGCAAGCAAAGATATGCGTTTTTCAGAATTTTCTTGCAAAAAAAACTGCTAAGTTTAAATCCAAAGGCTGAAAAGCACGGCTTGGAAGTGATAGAGTGACAAATACCCCGCAATTGGAAAATCCACAATCCACCGAAAAAGTGAAGTCTAGCCTGGTTATGAACCGGCTATGGAAACTTGGCCGATTCGTCTTCCCATACTCGAAACAGTTCATCGGTGCGATGATTGCGCTGGTCTTTGCATCCGCAGCCCTTCTTTTAATCGGGCAGGCGATCCGCTTGTTGCTGGATAATGGATTTTCAGCAGGCTCTGACAATCTGGATCAGTATTTCATAGGCTTGATGGCAGTTGTCGCCTTGCTGGCGGTTGCTTCTTTTGCGCGATATTATCTGGTTTCCTGGATTGGAGAGCGGGTGATCTCGGATATTCGAACGGCTGTATTCAGTCATATCCTGAAACTCAGCCCCGCATTTTTTGAAATGACCCGAACCGGTGAGGTCCTCTCCCGCCTGACCACGGATACAACACTCATTCAAACAGTCATTGGGTCTTCTGTATCTGTTGCACTTCGAAACCTTTTGTCTTTTGTGGGGGGCTTGGCGCTTCTCGTCTATACCAGTCCAAAGCTGGCAGGGATGGTTCTACTGGTGGTTCCTTGCATCGTTGTGCCAATTATTGTTTTCGGGCGTCAGGTTCGCAAGCTAAGCCGCGACAATCAGGATGGCATTGCACGCGTCAGTGCCCGTGCAGATGAAACCTTGCGATCTATCCAGACGTCTCAGGCCTATACGCACGAAGATGTCGACCGGCAGATGTTTAAGGAAGATGTGGAGTTTAGCTTTCGGATCGCGATTAAACGAATTCGGGCGCGGGCCTGGTTGACGGGGCTTGTTATCCTGCTGGTATTTGGCGCAATTGATCTTGTTCTGTGGATCGGGGCGAAAGATGTGGTCAATGGTGCCATGTCTCCCGGTACATTAGGGTCTTTCGTTTTCTACGCCATTGTCGTCGCCGGTTCTTTAGGATCACTCAGTGAAGTCTGGGGTGAACTTCAACGGGCGGCGGGTGCCTCTGAGCGCTTGCTGGAGCTGCTCACGCAGGATGTTGAAGTAAAGGCGCCTGATAACCCTGTGCCGGTCGCTCAGGAGCTTACAGAGGGGATCGAGTTTGACCACGTTCAGTTTCACTACCCGTCTCGAAAAGATACGGCTGCGCTGAACGATTTTTCTTTAAAAATCGAACCCGGGGAAACCGTGGCCATTGTCGGACCAAGCGGGGCGGGTAAAACAACTGTCTTTCAGTTATTGTTGAGATTTTATGACCCGCAGTCCGGACGCCTTCTGGTGAACGGTACAGATATCACTCAGGCTGACCCGAAGGCGATCCGATCGCTTACCGGTCTGGTACCACAGGACCCTGTGATTTTTGCGGATACGGCAATGAATAATATTCGGTATGGCCGCCCAGATGCCTCCGACCAGGACGTATATGCCGCAGCAGAAGCCGCAGCCTGTGATTTTATTGATGCGCTTCCTGAAAAATTTCAGACTGAATTTGGAGAACGCGGCATAACACTTTCTGGCGGACAGAAACAACGGATCGCCATCGCACGGGCTATTTTGCGAGATCCGGAAATTCTTTTGTTGGACGAAGCCACATCTGCACTGGACGCTGAAAGTGAAAGATTGGTCCAACTGGCGTTGGAAAATCTGATGAAGGATCGTACGACGCTGGTTATCGCGCACCGTCTGGCAACGGTTTTGAACGCCGACCGGATCGTTGTTTTGGAGAGCGGACGCGTTATCACGCAAGGCACTCATGAAGAGTTGATGAGAGAAGACGGACTTTACGCAAAATTGGCCCGTTTGCAGTTTGATATTGGTCGAGACGCGATGACGGTTTAGGTTATACAATAATTGAGGGGCGTAAAATCATCTCCTGTCACGGAAGATAACAATAATAAAGGAGTATCCCGTGGAATTGTTAAAAGATATTCGAGTTCTAGATCTCACGACCATGGTTTCAGGCCCGGTCGCGGCAACTATTCTGGCCGATCAAGGGGCCGACGTAATCAAGGTGGAGCCTTTGCATGGAGAGCAGATGCGCCATGTTCGGTCGTCGCATTTCGGTGTCAACCCGATGTTCTTTTCCTGTAATCGGGGTAAAAAATCAATTTCATTGAACCTGAAATCTGAACAGGGGAAAGAAGTTCTGTGGCGTCTGATCGAAACTGCCGACGTCTTAATTCAAAATTTCCGTCCCGGTGCAATTGAAAAAATGGGTTTTTCTGCGGAAAAAGTGCGGGAGAAGAACAAATCGCTTATCTTTGTCTCGATCAGTGGGTTTGGTGAAGAAGGACCCTATGCTCAAAAACGCGTTTACGATCCGGTTATTCAGGCCTTGTCAGGGGCGGCAGATATTCAGGGCGATCATAAAACGGGCGAGCCTCATCTTTTCAAATTGATTATCGCAGATAAAATCACGTCCCTTACAACATCGCAGGCTATTTCTTCAGCTCTCTATTCACGGGAGAAAACAGGGGAAGGCCAGCACGTTAAAATCTCGATGCTGGATAGCATGCTTTCTTTCTTCTGGCCGGAGGGGATGACAGGGCTGACATATGATGAGTATGAAGTCGACAGCTCTAAAAGTATGAGCGCGGTTGAGCCTATCTTTGCAACGAAAGATGGCCATGTTACGGCGGTGTCAATTGCCGATAGTGAATGGGCCGGGATGTGCCGGGCGTTCGGCCGGAGCGAATTGATTGAAGATCCCCGCTTTATCAACGCGATCGAGCGGTTTAATCATGCTGAAATCAGAAAGCAGATTGTTGCCGAAGAGATCGCCAAATGGACGAGCGAGGAAATCCTTGCGCGCCTGGATGCCGAAGATGTGCCCTGTGCGCCGATCCTTAAACGCGATGAATTAAAAGATCATCCGCAAATACAGACCAACGGGTCCATCCATACTTTTAACGTTCCAGGCTATGGAAATATTAATCAGGCACGGCCGCCCGCACAGTTCGAGCAAGCACCATTTGATGGTATGGACCTTGCCCCTGAACTTGGGGAGCATACGGCGTCCTTGCTTGAAGAGCTTGGATATTCGAAAGAAGAAATTGACCAGTTGTCTGAGGGCCGCGCTGTCCGGCTCGCTGAGTAAGGGGCCTAGCGTTCCGTCAGTTTCAGTTCGATCCGCCGGTTTCTTAAAAAGGCAATTTCATCGTCACGAGGATCGAGGGGTTGGAACTCACCAAACCCGGTGGGTGCCAGCCGTTCTGGCGGAACACCGCGGGCGATGAGGTACTTCGTCACAGACAAAGCCCGAGCGATAGACAACTCCCAGTTTGACGGAAATCGAGCTGTTTTGATGGGTTGGCGATCCGTATGACCGTCTACACGGAGGACCCAATCAATTTCATCGGGGATGGATTTTGCAATTTCCAAAAGTGTTCGGGCAAAGGTTGCCATGCTTTCGCGCCCCTGTGCTCCCAGTTCAGCCTCTCCCAGACCAAACAGGACTTCGGACTGGAAGACAAATCTGTCGCCAACCACGCTAATGCCGGGGCGATTTTTCAACACTTTGCGCAATTCACCGAAAAAATTGGAGCGATATTGCTGGAGTTCCTGAACTTTCTGGGCAAGCGCAAGATTAAGCCGTTTTCCAAGATCCGCAATCTGTGCTTTTTGTTCTTTATCCTTTGCTTCTGAAGTCTCTAAAGCGGTTTCAATTTTAGCAAGCTGCTCCCTTAGAGCATTAAGCTGTGCATTGAGAAGCTCCACCTGAGCCTTGGCCTCGATCGATATTTTTTCTTCTTCGCTAAGCGCATCCTGCGTTTGAAGATAGAGGGTTTGTAATTCTGCAAGTCGGATTTCACGCTCTTCAATATCTTTTTGCGCAAGAACAGTCCGCTCTTGTTCGTCGTTCAGACTTGCTTCAAGCTCCTTGCTTCTGTCGCGCAGCTCGCCAATTTCAATTTCCTTGTCGGAAAGTTTGCCGGCCAGCTTGCTGACACTGTCTTCAAGTTCTTTTCGAACGGCCTTCAGCGCGTCGATATCCCGTTTCAGGCTTTCAATCTCCTTGAGGTTCGCAGCGACCGTTTCCTTTTCGGCCTGAATTCTGGTTTCCGCCGCCTTCAGGGCCTCTTCAGTTTCTTTGGTTTTGGTTTCCTGCTTACTAAGTAACAAGGTTAGTTCGTCGCGTTTGTTTTCGGCGTCAAGGGCGCGAGCTGTCACGGTGTCCAACCGAATGATGGCAGCATCCCGCTCCTGATTGGATTTGGAAAGCGTAATGTTGATGTTGGTCAGATCACGCTGTAGGTCAGCGTTTGATTGTCGTTCCAATGCCAGCAAGTCCGCCAGTTCGTTCACTTGTTGATTAAGCTGTTCAAGCGCGGCGTCACGGCCGGAAAGCGCCTGTGATAAAAAGAACTGTGCCAGAACAAAAACGACCAGCAGGAAAATTATCACAAGCAGAAGAGTCGTCAGAGCATCCACGAAACCTGGCCAGATTTCGTAATTGGCGCGTTGTCCATTGCGTCTGCGTGCCATCATCTACCTCTCAAGGATACTCAACTGCGCCGGTCTTCTTCGGCAATAGCGGCGATGGTTCGCGTCAGAAGTTTAATATCGCTGCGAATTTCTTGCGTTATCTGGTTTCGCCCATCTGCGATATCTTCAAGAAGGCGGGCCATATATACGTCCAGGTTGCGTAAATGATTTCGGCTAGCCTGATCTAAACCGCCCTGTTCCTGAACCTGAGCCATTCTTTGCAAGACAGGTTTTAATTCCATCTGCCCTTCGACCAGCTTGACCATAAGGTCCTGCTCGGCGCGCATCTGATCCGTTAGCGCCGCGAGTTTCTCGCTGACAGAATTCATCGCATTCTCGCCAGAATGACGCCGATCTTCATTTCGGGCTAACGTCCGTTGCAGGCTGTCCAGACTTTCTGCTGTTTGTTCCAGCAAAGCACTGACATAGGCCGGGACACTTTGGTCCCCATCTGAAATCCCGGCGGGGCCAGCAGAGGAAAATCGGGTGATTGATGTCAGCCATTCTTCCAGATCTGTATAGAACCGGTTTTGTGCCTGTCCGGCCTGCATGTCCAGAAATCCCAGTACCAAAGACCCAGACAAACCGAACAATGAAGATGAAAAAGCAATCGCCATCCCATCGAGAGGTCGTTCCAGTCCCTTTTTCAGCTCATCAAAGATCGCTGTAAAATCTCCGTCACCCACATTCAAAGTGGATATTGCGGCGCCAACAGAGGAGACCGTTTCAAGAAGGCCCCAAAATGTGCCGAGCAGTCCCAGGAAAATCAATACATTGATCATGTACCTGGAGATATCTCGACCTTCCTCAAGGCGAGCGCTGATGCTGTCCAGCAAGGTGTTCATGGTAACCGCTGTCAAGCGTAACGGACCATTGCTTTCCCGAATAATGGTCGCAAGTGGGGATAGTAAAACAGGAGACGACTGCAGAGACATCCCGCCCTCTGTTTTCTTCAGGCTTTCGGACCAATTGATTTCCCGGTTGAGCATAAAGACCTGCCGAAAAATAAAGCCGATACCAAAGAACAGAACAGCAAAGATAAGACCGTTCAGATAAGGATTGGCGTAAAAGGCTTTTTCTGCGGGTCCAAACAGGAACACAGAGATCCCGGCTACAATCGCGATGAAAATCAGCATGCGAATAAGGTGGCGACGGGGCTTGTTTATCTTCGGTGTTCTCACGTCTCCTGACGTATTTAATCCTGGAAGTGTTGTCATGATTACCGCGCTATCACTATAAGGTCGACCCGATCAGGGGCGGATCCATCTGTTGGTTTACCAAGAGCCCTAACCTCAATCCGATTATTTGGGACGCCCAGTTTCATGAGTTTGGAGCGGACAACCAAAGCACGCCCAAGGGATAAACGCCGGGCAGCACTGTTGCTGCCAGCGTCAGCGAAGGAAAGCAGTTGAACCCGGTCTTCAGAGGATGAAATTTGCTCCGCCAGTTTTTTTAGATCGGCCTCTGCTGAACTTGGAAGGGTCGATGTATCCGGCGAAAAGAAAATTTGTTTCAGTTCTGTCGAATTCGCAGGCGGCGTCTGCATTTCAGGTACGACCTTCTTGGCGGCAGGGTCTATCGATTTTTGTGGCTCGATCGCGGCGACCTGCATGTCTTTCTGGTCGTCTTTAACTGACGGTGCCTCTACAACTTTTTGCTCTGGTGTTGTTTTTGCGGCCGTGGTCTCATTGCTTGAAGTCATGTCAGTCGCATTTGGCGAGCTGCTTTTCTTAGGCATGACTTCCTGTACCGGTTTTGCAGCGACGTCCGTTGTTTTCGTCGCCACTGCCTCCTGATTTGAAGGCTTCTTAACCGCTGGTGTCTCTGTTTCGGTTTTTGCCGTTGTTTGTTTTGGGGTTGCTACTGTTTTTTCGATATTTTTTGTTGGCTTTTCTGCAACAGTTTCTTCTTTTTTCTCAGACAGCTTCTTCATCTGAACCACAGGTTTTTCAGTTGGTTCAGGCTTTTTTTCAACCGTTTCAACTTTTTTGGCGATTTGTTTTTTACGAGGCGGTGCCTTTGCCGCTGATTTCCTTTTGGGCCGGCTTCCTGGCGGAACCAACTGAATGACTTCGTCGCCATCGACAATCCGGCTGCTCTTGGAATAGTCCTGAAGCGGCGCGCCTGCGGGTGAGGGGACCGATTGGTAAAGGGGGGGCTGCTGCGGGTAGACGGCGCCCATGTTAACCTGAACGGAAGCACCGCCGGGGCCGCCAATGACAACGGTTTGAGAGTGTGCAGGTAAAGAGATGAAAAGTGAAATTGCAAGAGCGGATGTGGCCAGCAAACGACTACGTTTCAACGTCTGGGACGTTCGTCTTTTGACATTCGCCATAAATACCCCCGTTATTACTATTGGTTGCGACCAGATGGTTCTGCAACCCAAACTCTATTCAACGCCTGTTTCCAACCCTTAGTTTGTCAAAAAAATATGACAAACTAAGGGCCGTAAAAGGTTTCTGAACAAATAATAACGAAGGGAAGGGCGGGGCTCAACTTTTTAGTGAAAAGGGCGCCCCACATTCTGGTTAGCGTTTTTTACGAGCTTTACGCAATATGTCCTTCATTGGACTGTTGATTCCGCTATTAGTGGCAAGAATATCGCCTTTTTCCAGCATTTTTTCGCCACCATCAATCTGACTTACAAGGCCGCCTGCTTCTCGAACGATGACAATACCTGCCGCCATATCCCATGAAGACAGACCGTGTTCCCAGAAGCCGTCGTACCGGCCAGCGGCAACATAGGCAAGATCAAGGGCAGCGGATCCAAACCGGCGAATACCTGCCGAAACAGCCATGATTTCGTTCGCTTCGCGCAGAAATTCTTCATGACCCGGCCGCCCGAGGAACGGAATACCAGTCGAAAGAACACAGTCGGCCATTCTGGTGCGTCCTGAAACCCGAAGACGATGGCCGTTCACAAAAGCGCCCTCCCCTTTGGCAGCCCAAAAGAGTTCATCTTTTGTCAAATCCAGAATAACACCAGCGATTAGTTCCTTGCCTTCCATGACGGCAATCGAGATGGCAAAGTGAGGAATGCCATGCAAGAAATTTGTGGTTCCATCCAAAGGATCAACGATCCAGTAGTGAGTTCCGTCTTTTGCCGGGACTTCACCCCCTTCTTCCATCTTGAAACCGAAGTCAGGACGGGCCCGGCTCAGTTCCTCGCGGATGGTTTTTTCTGCAGCAATGTCGGCATTGCTAACAAAATCTGCAGGGCCCTTTCTGGAAACCTGCAAATTCTCGACTTCGTTAAAATCGCGAAGGAGTTTTGGAGCCGCCTTGCGGGCAGCAGTTTCCATAACGTTAATAAGGGGTGTTTTGCGGGCCATGTTGTTACCTGATTACTAATTCATTAGGGAGAAAAAAGAGCAGTCTATTCTGCTCTTTTTGCATATTCGGATGTTTCTGTATTTACGACGATTTTCTCGCCGCTACTGCAGAACGGTGGCACCATAATCCGCATTCCGTTTTCCAGAATGGCAGGCTTGTAAGACGATGCTGCGGTCTGACCTTTCACTGTTGGTTCTGTTTCAGAAATTTCCAAAGTGATATGTTCAGGCAACAGAACATTAAGGGGTTCATCTTCGTAAAACTCGATCTCCATGGACATGCCGTCCTGAAGAAACTGAGCCTTGTCACCGACCAGATCCTTTGAAAGGGAGACCTGCTCGTAAGTGTCGGTGTCCATGAAAGTCAGCAAATCGCCATCTTCGAACAGGAACTGGTGGGCTTTTTGCTCAAGCCGCGCTCTTTCCACTGTCTCTGAAGAACGGAAACGTTCGTTGAGTTTGGTCCCATCGCGCAGGTTCTTTAGTTCAACCTGCAGATAGGCGCCTCCTTTACCCGGTTGCGTATGTTGAATTTTGACAGCGACCCAGAGGCCACCTTTATGTTCAATTACATTTCCGGGGCGAATTGCATTGCCATTAATCTTCATGACTGGTTTTCGTCCATTTCGTTCGTAAAATATATCGGCGCGGAACCTATCAGGTTGCCGAGCGGTTATCAATGATCCTGTTCAATGCTTCAACAGCGTGGGCCGGGCCTTCAGAATGCTGCCACACACCACTGGAAATTGCGAGGAAATCTGCCCCGCTTTTAATGAGTGGAACCGCATTGTCAACAGTTATCCCGCCAATCGCAACACAGGGGATCTCACAAAGGGAGGTCCACCATTGCAGAATCTCAGGTTCTGCCGCAGTTTTCGCTACTTTTGTTGTCGTGGGATAAAAAGCCCCGAAGGCAACATAGTCAGCCCCCCGTTCCGCAGCTTCCATAGCCAGGTGGCGTGAGTCGTGGCAGGTAACACCAACGATCATGTCGTCTCCAACAATCTGCCGGGCTTCATTATAGGGCATATCTTCCTGACCAATATGCACCCCGTCCGTTCCCAGTTCCTTTGCAAGGGCCGGATTGTCGTTAATCAGAAACGCAATGCCATAACGTTCTGCGATGGGCATCAGGCGTTCGGTTGCTGCCGCAATTTCAGCCTTATCCGCCATTTTTAAACGAAGTTGAAAACAAGCAATATCCCCACCGGACGCGGCCTCTGAAAATGCGTTCTCAAAGTCGTCCAAGTCGATTGTCGGCGGAGAAATCAGGTATAGCCGAGGGCGAATTGTTTCTATGATCTTGCTCCGTTTGCTTTGTTATAAAATAGATCAGGCCTGTAACAGAGTACAGGCCTGATCGAATAAAGCTTGCTCATCAACAAGGCTCAATCAGTTGGTTTCTTCAGAAAGCTCGCCGTCTCTTGCCAGGCTGGTTAATTTGCATCGCTTGATAAACGCGGCCTGAGCGGCGTCTACATTTTCTTTTTTACCCTGCCAGGTTGATAGTGCAGATGTTTGCAAGGCACGCCCAAAAGAGTAACTCAGCTCCCATGGATGCGAACCGGATTGATTGATCTTATTGAGGTTTGCTGTTGCCTGCTCTTCGGATTGACCGCCTGACAGGAAGACGATACCGGGAACTGAAGCGGGAACGGTTTGTTCAAAGCAATAAATTGTTTTGGCACTGACTTCATCTTCCTCCGCCTGCTCGGGGCATTGCAGGCCGGATACAATCATGTTCGGCTTAAGAAGCATTTGTTCAAGTACAACCCGCTGCTTATACAATTCGTCGAAAACTGATTTAAGGGCGGTTTCTGTCACTGCATAACATTCGTCAATTGAGTGAAATCCATCCATCAATACTTCTGGCTCGACGATCGGGACGATATTGGCCTCCTGGCACAGGGCGGCGTATCGTGCCAAAGCATGAGCATTCGTTTCAATACAATATGTGCTGGGAAGCCCGTCATTGATTTCAATAACAGCGCGCCATTTGGCAAAACGGGCGCCAAGTTGGTAATAATCGGCCAATCTTTCCCGCAAGCCATCCAAGCCTTCGGTAACTTTTTCACCATCGGAAAACGCCAGCGGCTTGGCACCCATATCAACTTTGATACCCGGAATGATGCCTTGCTCTTCAAGAAGTTGAGGGATAGAGCGTCCGTCACTTGCTTGTTGTCGCAATGTTTCGTCATACAGGATGGCGCCGCTGATATAGTCGGAAACACCCTTAGCCGTGAATAACATTTCCCGGTAATCACGGCGATTTTCCTCAGTGTTTTCAACACCGATCGTGTCAAACCGTTTTTTGATGGTTCCTGTACTTTCATCCGCGGCAAGAATACCTTTGCTGCGTTCGACCAGTTGGAGGGCCAAATCTTCCATTAGGATTTCAGTCATTCATCCAGTCCTTTTAAAATTTACTGCGCCATCAGCGCTTTGACGCCAGGCAGATCTTTTCCTTCCATCCATTCCAGGAAGGCACCGCCGGCCGTTGAAATATAAGTAAAGCTATCGGTGACATCCGCCCTGGAGAGGGCGGCGACGGTGTCCCCACCACCCGCAACAGATACCAGTTTATTATTTTGTGTCTGCCGTTTGGCGACTTCCGCAACGGCAAAGGTTCCCGTGCCAAATGGTTCGATTTCAAAGGCGCCAAGCGGGCCATTCCAAATCAGGGTTTTGCAATCGGCCAAACGTGAGCAGATATGCGAGACAGTCGCAGGCCCCGCATCAAGGATCATTTCCTCGGCGTCGACTTCCAGGACATTTGCTGTCCGGTTTTTTGCATGCTCTTTGAACTCTTTTGCCAAAACGCCATCCTCGGGCAAGATAATGTCGCACCCAACGGCTTCAGCTTTCGCAAGGATCTCATTGGCCGTGTCCGCAAGATCATGTTCACACAGAGACGCACCAACATCGACACCTTTTGCGTTCAGGAACGTATTCGCCATTCCGCCGCCGATCACAAGATTGTCGACCTTTTCAATCAGATTAAAAAGTAAGTCCAGTTTTGTCGAGATTTTTGCACCGCCCACTATGGCCATTACGGGCCGGGCCGGAACTTCAAGTGCCGCTGAAAGGGCCGTTAATTCGGCTTCCATGTTTCGGCCAGCATAGGCTGGTAGTAAACGCGCTATGGCCTCAGTCGAGGCATGAGCCCGGTGAGAACACGAAAAGGCGTCATTAACATAGATATCGCCAAGGGCCGCGAGGGAAGCTGCAAAATCAGCATTATTTTGTTCCTCTCCTGCAAAGAAGCGAACATTTTCCATCAAGATCACACCTGCGTTACCGGTTGAGCGAACGGCATCGATCGCTTCATTGCCCACACAGGTATTAACGAAATTAATTTCTATTCCTAGTCTTTCTGACATCACATGGGCAACCGGTTCCAATGACATGTCGGGAACAATTTGGCCTTTCGGGCGGCCAAAATGACTGAGAAGGACGACCCTCGCGCCCTTTTCAGTAAGTTCCTTGATAGTTGGAGCCACTCTGTCAATACGGGTAAAATCAGATACTTTACCGTCGCTCATGGGAACGTTCAGATCCACACGAACCAGAACAGTTTTTCCATTCGCCTCTAGTTGATCAAGCGTCTGGTATGCTGTCATTTAAGTGTACTCCACTATCCTTTGAATTATCCGAGATTTGCCATAAGCAGAGCCGTGTCGCTCATACGGTTTGAAAAACCCCATTCATTGTCATACCAGCTTAGAACGCGAACGAACGTGCCTTCAATGACCTGCGTTTGGGTTAGGTCAAACGAAGAGCTGGCTGGATTGTGGTTGAAGTCAATCGATACAAGCGGTTCATCATTTGCGTTTAGAATGCCCTTGAGGCGTCCGTTTGCAGCTTCAAGAACAGCCTCATTGATTTCCTGGGCGGTTGTTGAGCGTTTCGCAACAAAAGTCAGGTCAATCATGGAAACGTTTGGCGTGGGCACCCGAACGGATGTGCCGTCAAGTTTTCCTGCAAGTTCTGGAAGCACCAGACCAACCGCCTTCGCGGCTCCTGTCGATGTGGGAATAATTGACATGGCAGCGGCCCGTGCCCGGCGCATATCACCGTGTAACGTGTCCAAAACGGGCTGATCGCCTGTATAAGCATGCACAGTTGTCATGAAACCGTGGGCGATGCCAACGGTGTCATTCAGGACCTGGGCAACAGGCGCAAGGCAGTTGGTTGTGCAGGACGCGTTGGAAACAATCTTGTGCCCGGCTTCCAGTTTATCATGGTTCACACCATACACGACGGTCAAATCCACCTCAGTGCCTGGGGCTGAAATCAACACTTTTTTCGCGCCGGCTTCCAGGTGGGCCTTTGCTTTATCTGCATGGGTGAAAATACCGGTGCATTCGAAGGCAACATCAACATCCAATTCACCCCACGGCAAATCGGCGGGATTGCGCTCTGAGGTAACCCGGATAGGACCGCGCCCCAAATCCATGCTGTCTTCGGTGACTGTTACGTCGCCAGGAAAACGGCCATGCACACTGTCATATTTTAACAAATGCGCATTGGAGCTAACAGAACCGAGATCGTTGATCCCGACAACCTCGATATCCGTGCGACCCGACTCATAGATTGCACGAAGGACGTTTCGGCCAATACGTCCAAACCCGTTAATTGCAACACGAACAGTCATCTTGTCATACACTCCTGTAAACAGAAACGGTCGGAAAAACCCGCCCGGTTATCATCAAAGCTGTTTTTTTGCCGCTTCCACAACGGCTTCGCTCGTAATGTTGAAATGCTTGTACAAATCTCCAGCAGGGGCCGAGGCACCAAAACTATCGAGACCTACAAACTCACCTTCACGACCGATATAGCGAGACCAACCGTATGAGCTAGCGGCTTCAATGGCAACCTTGACAGTGCCGGGGCCCAGCGTTTCCGTCTGATAGCTCTGGGACTGCGCATCAAACAGATCGGTACAGGGAACCGATACAACCCGTGTGCCAATGCCTTCTGCTTCAAGGGCTTTTTGTGCGTCGAGTGCAATTCCGACTTCTGAGCCAGTGGCCAACAGAGTTACTTGTGCATCTATATTGGCAGCAGACAGTTCATACGCGCCTTTTGCAGAAAGATTCTCAGACGTGTAATCGTTTCTCACCAGCGGAAGACCCTGACGGCTCAAAGACAGAACAGATGGTGTCTTTTTGGATTTTAATGCAACTTCCCAGCATTCCGCAGTTTCGACGGCATCGGCTGGACGGAAGACATTCACGTTTGGCATGGCCCGCAAGGACGCAAGATGCTCAACAGGCTGGTGTGTTGGGCCGTCTTCACCAAGCCCAATGGAATCGTGGGTCATAACATAGATGACGCGCTGCTCCATCAAGGCGGAAAGGCGGATTGCGGGGCGCGCATAATCAGTAAAGACCATGAAGGTACCACCGTATGGAATGAACCCTTTATGCAGGGCCATGCCGTTCATGATTGCGGACATTCCAAATTCACGGACGCCGTAATAGACGTAGCGGCCAGAGAAGTCCTCTGGCGTTACAGGGTCCAAATGAGACGTTTTTGTCAGATTTGATCCGGTCAGATCAGCGGAACCCCCAATTGTCGTCGAGACATGCTCATTGATAATATTGAGAGCTTCCTGACTGGCTTTCCGGCTAGCCCACCCTGGCGCATCTTCGGTCAGTTGTTTTTTATAGGCCAGCATAGCGTCATCAAGGCTGGATGGAAGCTCGCCAGACAACGATGTTTCAAACGCAGATTTCTCATCTGTACTGAGGGCGTCGAAGGTTTTTTCCCAAGCAGAGGAGATGCGAGCCCCTTTGGTGCCAACAGCACGCCAGCGATCCCGGATTGTTGCTGGAATCTCAAAAGGTGCGTGCGGCCAATTCAGTTCTTTTCGGGCAAGAGCAATTTCTTCTGCACCCAAGGGCGCGCCATGCACACCAGAGGTGCCCTGCTTGTTCGGAGCGCCGTATCCAATGGTGGTTTTACAAGCAATAAGAGAGGGTTTGTTGCTCTCTTTTGCTTTGGCAATTGCTGTTTCAATCGCGTCCGGGTCGTGCCCGTCAATCGTTTGTGTGTCCCAACCCAACGCATCAAAGCGTTTTAGCTGGTTGTCTGATACAGCCAGATCCGTTTTTCCGTCGATACTGATTTCATTGTCATCCCAAAGAACAATCAGTTTTTCCAGCCCAAGATGGCCTGCGAAAGACGCGGCTTCGTGACTGATACCTTCCATCAGGCAGCCATCACCCGCAATGACATAGGTATGATGGTCGACAATATCCTTGAAGCGAGCGGCCTGCATTTTTTCGGCAAGCGCCATACCAACCGCTGTTGCCAGGCCCTGACCAAGAGGACCTGTCGTGGTTTCAATACCATCGGCGTGGCCATATTCGGGATGCCCGGCTGTTTTCGATCCAAGTTGCCGGAAGTTTTTGATCTCTTCCAGGCTCATATCCTTGTACCCTGTGAGGTGTAGCAGGGAATAAAGCAGCATTGAGCCGTGGCCAGCCGAGAGAACAAATCTGTCTCTATCAGGCCAGTTCGGCTTGGACGGATCAAATTTCAGGAATTTTGAAAACAGGACAGTTGCAACATCCGCCATACCCATCGGCATGCCTGGATGTCCTGAATTAGCTTGTTGGACTGCATCCATGGAAAGTGCACGAATTGCATTTGCCATTTCGATAAATTTGGAGGCAGAAGGCGAAGTATTGGCGCCACTATCGTTCATATTTGACTCATTCATATCCACCGGCAGAAAGTACAGTATTCGCAGCGAAAACCCTATTCAAAGCGTTCTACAGCTGTAAATCGTCTCAGACGCCAGCGCCCGTAGCGGGTCACATTTCGGTATCCAATCTACATGATACTCTGATTTGTACCTGTGAAAAAAGGCATGTCAAACCTCAGAAAATGCCATGCAGACCAGTTCTGGAATCGAGGCGAAGATGCCGTTCATGGGCGCGCACGTCAACCGCTTAGTTCATCTTTTGTACATGAAAATTGTATATTCTGTGCGGAATGACCAATTTCCAACAGAGGTTGACGGAGGTTGTCCTGGGGTCGTATTGTTTTCGGGAAAACTGTCGCACGCTTCTTGCATCAGCAGGGGAATTCCAGAATAAGGGGTGAAGAGATTACCGAATCGAGAATTGAGGCAGCGCTTCAGAGGCTGGAAAAAGCTGCAGAAACATTGTCTGACAAACCCGCTCAAGGGTTGCTGGATATGCGGGGACGTTCTGATCAGGATGCAGAGCTGGAAAGCCTGCGGTCGGAAAATGCGTCTCTTCGAAGGGAAATCAGTGATTTGACGGAGCGATATCAGGCGCTAAAGCAGCGTACGGATATTGTCTCAGGTCGACTGGACAAGACAATAGATGATATCGGCGCAATTCTGGAGTAGATGACATGGCTTCGGTGACAGTAAAGGTAAATGGGCGGCCTTACCCCATTGTTTGTGGTGATGGTGAAGAAGATCATCTTAAATACCTGGCTGAGTTTGTGGACAAGAAAGTCCAGGATCTAAGCAATTCAATCGCAAATGCGACGGAAACACAGTTGCTTCTCATGGCTTCTTTGTTGATCGCTGATGATTTATCTCAGGCCTACGAAAGTATCGATAAACTGAAAGATAGTGCGGAAAATACCGCAGAAGATAAGTTGGAAGAGTGGGCTGAGAAACTGGAAACTATTGCACTTCAGTTAGAAACTGCCTAAATAGACTTCAGTTGCACTGCCTTGTGCGTTAGTTCTTAGATATCCTGGGGCCAATACCGAAATCCTGGGGGCTAATCCCTGACTGGACCGTGGTCCTATTATATCGGCTCCCACCTGACTTGTCAGGCCACAGAGATTTCATTCGTTCGACGGCTATGGTGGTGCAACCCTAATTTTTTAGATATCGGATCCTTTTTTGTTTGCCTGATCCAGAGTGGGGCTACGTGTTGAATACGGTCGCTCTTGAAAAAAAATCTGCTCGAAAAGCAGCCTCTGCATTGCGTAAACAGTTGCACCGCACAAGGCTAGGTGTTTCGGCTGCCCGACATTTTCTTGATAGCATTCCCCTAAAAAAAGGAACGGTCGTCTCATTATATTGGCCGATCGGAAGCGAGATTGATGTATCCCCTCTGGTCGATCCATTGCTTGATGGGGGATGTATCTGCGCGCTTCCCGTCGTGGAAGCGATAGCGCAGCCGCTGGTTTTCAGGCAATGGCATAAGGATGATGTTCTGGAAAAGGGTGTGATGGATATTCCTGTTCCTGTCGCTTCCGCAAAGATCGTGATCCCCGATATTCTGGTTGTGCCGTTGCTCGGCTTTGATCGCACAGGCTATCGTTTGGGATATGGCGGTGGGTTTTACGATCGGACACTGGCGCAGCTGCGGGGCGCCGGACACTGTCTCGCTGTTGGATATGCTTATGCCGGGCAAGAGGTGGAAAACCTCCCCACAGACAAATTTGATCAACCCTTGGATTGGGTTGTGACCGAAAAAGAAGCAAGGAAGTTCACGTGAAATTGTTGTATTGCGGTGATGTTGTTGGTCGTTCTGGTCGTGATTCGATCTCAGAGCATTTGCCAACGCTGAGGAAACAGTTGGCTCTCGACTTTGTCGTTGTAAACGGAGAAAATGCGGCATCAGGATTTGGTATAACCGAAAAAATCTGCGCCGGTTTTTATGAGGCTGGGGCGGACTGTATTGTTCTTGGTAATCACAGCTTCGATCAGAAGGATATCATGTCCTATATGTCTGAAGATGCCCGGCTTATCCGTCCAATTAACTACCCGGAAGGAACCCCTGGGCGGGGAGCGTCAGCATTTAAAACCCGTGCTGGCAAAACAGTGTTGGTAGTGCAGGTGATGGGGCGTGTATTTATGGACCCGCTGGACGATCCTTTTGCAGCTGTTGATAAAATTTTGAAATCCGGTCGTCTGGCGCAAAAATATGATTTCATTTTGATTGATGTACATGGTGAGGCGACCTCTGAAAAAATGGCTCTGGGGCATTTTTGTGATGGACGGGTTTCAGCTGTAGTTGGAAGTCATTCACATGTGCCGACAGCTGATACACAAATTCTGCCGGGCGGAACCGGATATCAGACAGACGCGGGAATGTGCGGGGATTACAACTCTGTCATCGGCATGGAAAAAGAAGAGCCAATCCGGCGGTTTACCCGGAAAATACCGTCCAGCCGTTTCACGCCAGCTTTGGGGCCTGGCACGCTTTGTGGAATCTATATTGAAACCGATGATAAGACGGGTTTTACAACGCGAATAGAACCTGTTCGTATTGGCGCCCGCTTATTGCAACATGTGCCAGATTAATCTGCTTCTTGTTTCAATTGATCCTCCGGGTGTGCTTATATGAGGAATATTCAAATATTTGTAGTTTGTTAAGAGTGTAATGATAGCTTCCGAGTAGATGTAATAGTACTAAGTATTCGGCGGAGATAACATTGTCCGAACCTAAAACCCATTTTGAAGTTCATGGAAAACAGGCCGGAAGCTGGACTGTGCAGAAGGTCTGTGACTCAAAAGATGTCGCCATTGATTTCGCCAAGATACTTAAGTCAGGGCAAAATATAGCCTCGGTCAAGGTGTTGCAGGTCAAGTTTGATTCTAATGATCCGGTTTTTCATGACAAAGAAGTATACTTTGATGGGGAGCGGGATAAGCCGAATTCTGTTTCCGGCGTAGAACTGATTGAACCAATTTGTCAATCCGCTTCTGAGGTCTATCAACCCAGTGCGCGGCGTGCGATCGGTCAGCTTCTTCTGAAGCCCATGACACAATGGCAAATTACACCATTGGAACTGCTTTACCACAGCAAACATTTACAGAAATTGAATGATACTGGTCAGATCCTACAGGGGGCTGTTCAACGGGTCGCAATCTCTCAGGTGCAGCGCACTGGCCAGAAAGTTAATGACCGTGTTTTGGACCTTTACCGTATAACAAATGAAGTCCTTAAAAACCTGAAAGACTTCAACTCTTTGGATATTGTTCCAGAAATTGAAGATGATAACCTCGTTAAGCTAATGCGCGCGGTTAAAGATCATGAGCACTGGCGTCAGTTGTTTTTGATGTCAATGGCACGCTATCTCAGCGACATTAAAACGATCGATGAAAAATTCGGCATCGTATTGAACTGGCTAGGTCAGTACGACGATCCTGATGTCTTGGAAATGCTGGATCGCCATGTCGCAGATTTCCTGACTTCATCATCGTATTTAAGACTTATTTTGGGTGAGGAGGAGAATCTCGGCGAAGCGATGCTCTCCCTCGTTGACCTTATTCGAGGTGCCCGCCAATTCCCTGCCGGGGCGCATCCGGGCGGCGTTCGTGTGAACGCGCTGTTACGGGATCAGTTCCTGCCAGAAACGCGTATGGCGTTGACGCTAAAACTGAAAAAAACCTTGAAAGGCAACGCGTCATTTGTTTCTGGAGACCCGTTTAAAAGTGCAATTTATCATAGCAAGTTGATGTCTCGGACCCAAATCGGAAGCGAGGAGCATGTGGGCGGGCAGGAAGTCGTTGAAGCGTTACGAATGCGCAGCGAAAAGATGACGGGCAGTACGACAATAGGAAACATGCTGGCTGGCCATGACAACCCGTTGGATCGTGCTGATGTCTTGCTGACGATCAGCCAGGGGCTCGTCGGCGCGGTTAGCAAGCGAACCATCGCCAATTATTTACTTCCTTTATTGGAGAGTGGACAAAATTTTCAATATCTTACATCCGGCAAAATACCACCACTGACAATCCTTGCGCGCCTGCAAGAACTACAGTCAAAGGTTGCAGGATCTGATTTTCAGGAGTTCTACTGTAAAAAGCTCTCTGAGCGCCTGGACCAAATGTCTGTGGATCTGATGAATGAGTTGAACGTTCTGGAAAATTTCAAAAAACGTGCGGCGGATAACACCCAGCTTGGCTTGACGTTGTTGCAGTTGCTGGCTTCCGATAAACTGACGAAGCCGGAAGGTGCCAGAATGGTTCATGAATTCACCAGAAAAACGATCATTTCGGCTGATTTTATGGCAGATTTGGAAAAGAAAGCCCAAACAGGCGCGTCACAGGTCGAGTTTTTCAAGACATTCTATACCGCTCTTGAGAAAATCAATATCCGTTAGCCCTATCTTCCGAAACGACCGAAGTTCGAATTATTTTCCCAAAAAATTCATTCTTGTCTTGGGTGAAGTCTACCCTTGCGTTAAATAGTAATCAGGAAAATAAATGGGCAGCTCCGGATTACGTTATCTGATTTGTTCATTTTTGTGATTTGATGACATGGAAAATGACTTTCCATGGATGACTAAGAGAAGAAGTATGGCGGGACATTCCAAGTTTAAAAATATCATGCATCGTAAGGGCGCTCAGGATAAAAAGCGCGCCAAGATCTTTGCTAAGCATATCCGGGAATTGACAGTAGCGGCGAAGTCGGGCCTGCCAGAACCTGATATGAACCCAAGATTGAGAACCGCGATTGCGGCGGCCCGATCAGATAATATGCCGAAAGATAACATCGATCGTGCCATCAAGCGTGCGGCGAGCGGTGGTGAAGGCGAAAATTATGACGAAATCCGGTATGAGGGCTATGGCCCCGGTGGTATCGCGGTAATCGTGGAGACACTTACCGATAACAAAAACCGGACGGCAGCCGAAGTTCGTGCCGCCTTTAATAAGGCTGGCGGTGCATTGGGAGAGACAGGATCCGTTTCTTTTATGTTCGAACATATGGGGCAGATTGTGTACAGCGCTTCAGAAATCGATGGCGACGAAGTTTTTGAAGCAGCCTTAGAGGCCGGGGCTGACAATGTAGAGAGTGATGACGAAGTCCACGAGATCACCTGCGCAATGGAAGATTTCAATGATGTTCAGGCCACGTTGGAAGAGAAATTTGGCACGCCGCAGGAAGCCGGCATTATCTGGAAGCCAACAAATAGTGTGCCCGTTGAAACCGAAGAAAAAGCCAATTCAATCTTTAAGCTTGTTGATGTTCTGGAAGATAATGATGATGTGCAGAAAGTGTCTGCCAATTTCGATATTCCTGATGAAATCATGGAAAAGCTGGAGACCTGAGCGGCTGAAAGGTCATGTTATAGAATGCGTTTGTTAGGTCTGGACCCTGGATTGCGACATACAGGTTGGGGGATCATAGAAGCCGAGGGGAACTCTCTTCGGCATCTTGCCAACGGGGCTGTTGCATCAGATGCGTCCCTTGATCTTGCAGGTCGTCTAGTTCAGCTTTTTGAAGGTATTGAAAAAGTGATCGCAGATTGGCAGCCTCAAGAGGCGGCTGTCGAGGAAACCTTTGTTAATAAGAACCCAGTCTCTACGCTGAAGCTTGGTCAGGCAAGGGGCATCGCTTTGCTGGTTCCGGCCCTTCATAATCTGGCCGTTGAAGAATATGCGCCCAATAAAATCAAGAAATCAGTTGTTGGCGCGGGTCACGCAGGGAAAGAACAAATTCATGCGATGGTCAGTATGCTGCTACCGGGCTGTAAAATTGCCAATGAGCATGCTGCTGATGCATTGGCCGTTGCTATTTGTCACGCTCATTATGCGGGAAGCCGTCGACATCTGGGGAAAGCGATAACCATGGCCGGGGGTAAAGTATGATTGCAAAATTAACCGGAATACTGGATAGCACCGGCGAGGACTGGATCATTCTGGACGTAGGCGGTGTGGGGTATCTGGCATTTTGCTCTGGACGCACATTACGTGCCCTTCCAGAGATAGGCGGGACAGTTTCGCTTCACATTGAAACCCACGTCCGCGAAGATCATATCCACTTGTATGGTTTTCAGGATATGGGAGAGAAAAGCTGGTTTGGACTATTACAGACAGTCCAAGGCGTTGGCGCGAAAGTTGCCTTGGGAATTCTGTCTTTGTTCGGAAGTGATGAGTTGACTCAAATTGTGGCGGCTGCCGATAAGACCGCCTTGACCCGCGTGAGTGGTGTTGGGCCGAAAGTAGCAGGCCGGATTGTCACTGAGCTAAAAGACAAAGTGGCGAAAATGAACCTCGGCCCAGCTGCCTTTACAGCAAATGATACAATCACCAAGTCGAAACCAGCTGGCCAGACAACACCAGTGGTCGCGGCAAATGATGCTATTTCTGCACTTGTCAATCTTGGTTATGGCCGGGCAGATGCATTCGGTGCTGTTGCGGCGGCGGGACGGCGCCTTGGTGAAGATGCAACGGTTGAAGCCCTGATCACCGAAGGCTTGAAGGAGCTGGCTGCATGACCGATGATCGTTTAATCGGTGCGACAAAATCAGGATCGGATGATTATGAGCAACAATTTCGGCCCCAGGTTTTAGGCGATTTCATTGGTCAAAAACAAGTCCGGGAAAATCTAAGCGTTTTTATTCAGGCTGCAAAAGCGCGCGGAGATGCTCTTGACCATGTAATGTTTTTTGGCCCTCCGGGCCTAGGGAAAACAACACTCTCACAGATCGTTGCGCGCGAACTGGGTGTTAATTTCAGGGCAACAGCCGGACCGGTAATCAGTAAAGCCGGGGACTTGGCGGCATTGCTGACGAACCTCGAAGAAAATGACGTTCTGTTTATTGATGAAATTCACAGATTGAACCCGGCGGTTGAAGAAATTCTGTATCCGGCGATGGAAGACTTTCATCTTGATTTGATTATTGGGGAGGGCCCTGCCGCCCGATCCGTCAGAATTGATTTGCCTCCGTTTACGCTGGTTGGGGCGACAACCCGCTCCGGCCTGATCACAACACCCCTTCGCGAACGCTTTGGCATTCCGCTTCGGATGAATTTTTACGAACCCGCCGAGTTACAGTTGATCGTTGCCCGTGGTGCGCGCGTCCTTGGCGTCAAACTCAGTGATGAAGGCGCCCAGGAAATTGCCAATCGAAGCCGTGGCACACCGCGTGTTGCAGGACGGTTGTTGCGACGTGTTCGGGATTTTGCGTCTGTGGCTGGTGTTGATGTGATCTCTGCCGAGCAGGCGGATGCAGCGTTGAACCGTCTGGAAGTGGATAAGCGCGGACTGGATGCAATGGACCGACGTTACCTGACCCGTATCGCCCAGGATTTTGGAGGAGGACCAGTCGGTGTGGAAACCTTATCAGCAGCTTTGTCCGAGCCTCGTGACGCGATTGAAGACATCATTGAGCCCTACCTTATTCAACAGGGGTTTCTGCAAAGAACACCTCGTGGGCGTTTATTGACAAAAGCGGCTTTTGATCATCTGGGCTTTAGCTTTCCAAAACAATTGGCCTCGCAACTGGATCTGATTGAGGAGCCGCCCCGTGAGCAGTGATCCGGCAATGATCGGTAGGATTGACTTTTCCGGTGAGCAAGGCCCTTTGCATCATTTTCCCGTGCAGGTTTTTTGGGAAGATACGGATGCTGGCGGGATTGTTTATTACGCTAATTATTTAAAATTTACCGAGCGGGCGCGGACAGATTTGCTCCGCGGTATCGGTATCAATCAACAACAGCTGATGATCACGGAAAATGTTAATTTCGTTGTACGAGAGTGCCAGGTTGAGTATCTGAGCCCAGCCCGTATGGATGACGCGCTTGATGTGCGCACGCACCTTTTCGAATTGAAAGGGGCAACCTTGCGGATGAAACAGGATGTCTATCGAGGCGACGATCTTTTGGTAAAAAGCACCGTTCGGGTGGCCTGTTTACATAAGAACGGAAAAGCTGCCCGCTTTTCGCCGCAAATAAGGGATAAATTCCTATCAATCACTGATTTTTCAGGAGCCATGAAGAAATAATGGAAAATGACGCGCTTGTAGCTGCCCAGTCTTTGGGCGGTGTCTCTCATGATTTGTCTATGCTCGGCCTGTTCCTGAGGGCCGATATTGTTGTTCAAATTGTTATGATTGTTTTGATACTGGCTTCCTTTTGGAGTTGGGCCATCATCATCGACAAGATCCTGAAATATCGCCGTGTCACCGCAGACTCCGACGAGTTTGAAAATGACTTCTGGTCGGGCGGTAATCTGGAAGACCTTTATCGACGTGTGGGGAACAGCCCTGACAATCCACTTGCAATGCTTTTTTCAACTGCAATGCGGGAATGGTTGCGGTCGACAGAAAAAGGACTGGATAAAAACAGTCATACCGGCCTGCAGGCGCGTATTCATCAAGTGATGCGTGTTGCCATTGATCGGGAAGTGGAGCGTCTGGAGAAGTATCTCGGATTTCTGGCGACAGTGGGCTCTACCGCGACTTTCATTGGTTTGTTTGGGACGGTTTGGGGCATTATGAATAGTTTTCAGGCGATTGCCGCAACAAAGGACACCAGTCTTGCTGTCGTCGCGCCTGGTATCGCCGAAGCCCTTTTCGCAACGGCGCTGGGACTGGTTGCTGCGATCCCTGCGGTTGTCGCATATAACAAATTTTCCAATGATTTACAGCGCATTGTAACCCGACTTGAAGGCTTTGCCGGTGAGTTTTCTGCCATCCTGTCTCGTCAGTTGGATCAAGGATAAAGGTATGGACACCAATCATTACGACGCTTTTACAGGGCAGGGCCGGAAACGCCGACTTAAGGCAATGTCCGAAATCAATGTGACGCCTTTTGTCGATGTGATGTTGGTGTTGCTGATCGTCTTTATGGTGACGGCCCCATTACTGACTGTAGGTGTGCCGCTGGATTTACCTGAAACAAAGTCTTCTACGGTTCAGGGAAATGATGAGCCGCTGGTTATCAGTGTTGATGTGGACGGTCGCTTGTATCTGGAAGATCTGGAAATTGAGTTGGTTAATCTGGTGCCAAAGCTACAGGCTGTTGTTGGTGCGAAGGCAGACCAACGGATCTTTGTTCGGGGCGATAAGAACGTTAATTATGGCCGGGTTCTGCAAGTGATGGGTGAAATCCATGACGCTGGCTTTACCAAAGTCGCGATGGTATCGAGTAGCTCAGCTGACAAGGCGAAAGCCAAGACTGAGAAAAAAGAATAGGCCGGTCTTCTTTGATGAAAGTATCAACGGTCATATCTGCTGGTTTGCACGGGCTTATTTTATTGCTCATGTATACAGGCTTGCCTTTGTTTCAGGATCCCGAACTTTTGGACCAGCCAAAGGTTATTCAGGTTGAAATCGTCGATATTGCCGATATCACGAATTTGCCAAAAGACCAGCCGGCACCAGAAGAAAAAGAGCCCGAACCTAAAGAGCCGCCAAAACCCGAGCCAAAACCGGAGCCAAAACCCGAGCCAAAGCCCGAGCCAAAGCCCGAGCCAAAGCCCGAGCCTAAACCGGAGCCAGAGCCCGAGCCAACACCGGAACCTGAGCCGGAGACAGCTCCGAAGCCAGAGCCAGAGCCGGAGCCTGAGCCTGAGCCAGAGCCGAAGCCGGAACCCGAACCAAAAAAAGAAGAGGTCAAAAAGGTTGAAAAACCAAAGGCCATTCCGAAGCCAAAGATTAAACCACGGCCGGAAAAAAAGGTTGTTCAGAAAAAACCGGAACCAAAAGAGGAACCAAAGAAGAAGTTTGACCTTAGTCAGATATCTGCCTTGCTGGACAAGAAGAAAAAAGAACAGGCGAAACGAACGGATGAAACGTCGGACACAAAAAAGTCCAAATCTGCTGAAAGGGTTGCTGCTGCGTCCGATCGGGCCGCAGACAGGTCACTGCCTTTAAGTTTAAGCGAGAAAGATGCGTTCAAACAGCAGGTTCAAAGATGTTGGAGTCCGCCAACAGGAAGTGTGCGGGCGGAAGAGCTAATTGTTGAGTTGCGTATTACGCTTAATCAGGATGGATCGGTCCAGGGACGACCGGAATTGGTTGGAAACAAGTCATTTGGCGACAATTTTGAAAGAATTGCTGCTGAAAGTGCTATTCGAGCCGTCCTGCAATGTCAGCCGTATCGATTGCCAATTGATAAATATGAACGTTGGCGGGATACTAGATTAAAGTTCAACCCAAGGGAGATGTTTGGACAATGAGAAATATGGTACGCCAATTTGCTAACTGGGGGTATTGGGTTGCAGTAGGCCTTGTGCTTTCAATCGCAGTTGCCTCACCTGCTCGTGCTGAACTGGTTATTGATATCACGCAAGGTAATATCAAGCCTCTTCCCGTGGCAATTACTGATTTTTATAGCGAAACGGAAACAGCCGGGCTGGTTGGTCAGAAGATTGCCGAGGTTATCCGGGCTGATTTGGAACGATCTGGCCTGTTCGCCCCGATTGACCCGCGGGCATTCCTGCAAAAACCTGTCGATCTTCAGGCAACTCCGGTTTTTTCTAACTGGCGCAAAATTAATGCACAAGGCCTGTCTACCGGGATGGTGCGGGCGCTGCCCGATGGGCGAATTAATGTACAGTTCCGCTTATGGGATGTTTTTTCCGAGCAGTATCTGGCCGGTTTTGGATATAAAAGTGCCGCGACCAATTGGCGTCGTACGGCCCATTTGATTGCGGATCAGATTTATAAGCGCCTAACCGGTGAAGAAGGGTATTTTGACACCCGGATTGTTTATGTTTCGGAAAGTGGTCCAGCCGACCGGCGGGTGAAGCGTCTTGCGATCATGGATCAGGACGGGGAACGGCATCAATTCCTGACGGATGGCAGCAATCTTGTTTTGACCCCCCGCTTTTCGCCAACACAGCAGGAAATTACTTACCTGTCCTATTTCAACAATCGTCCGCGGGTTTATCTGTTCAACATTGATACCGGGCAGCAGGAAGTGCTGGGAGAATTTCCGGGGATGACTTTTGCCCCGCGCTTTTCTCCATCCGGAAATCAGGTTGTGATGAGTATGGCTGAGAACGGCAATTCGGATATTTACCTGATGGATTTGCGGACGCGTTCTTTAAAACGTTTAACCAAGCATCCGGGCATTGATACGGCGCCTTCCTTCTCTCCGGACGGGACGCGGATCACGTTTGAATCAGACCGTGGCGGTCGTCAGCAGCTCTATGTAATGAACGCAGATGGCTCAAATGTGAAGCGGATAAGCTTCGGTCGTGGTAATTATGGCACACCCGTCTGGTCCCCCCGTGGAGATTTGATAGCCTTTACAAAATTGACGGGTGGTAAATTCTCCATAGGCGTGATGAGAACTGACGGTTCGCAGGAACGCATCCTGACTGAAGGGTTTCATAATGAGGGCCCTTCTTGGGCACCAAATGGGCGTGTTCTTGTGTTTTTCCGACAAGTACCGGGAAATAAGAACGGGGTTGGTGATAAAGTTAGCTTGTGGTCTGTGGATTTGACAGGTTATAACGAAAGAGAAATGATCACTCCGCGGGATGGGTCTGATCCAGCATGGTCGCCCTTGCTTCCGTGAGTGAGCATAAGTATAGTGAAAAAGTAAGATTTTCTAGGGGGAGTATATTTCAGGGAGGGGCAGCGTCACTTCAATTGGACGTCGTTTTACTTGGAATACCCAAAAATTTAGATTTCCAGAGGATGGGAGTTAAGTAAATGCGGCTCAATCTTGGCCTTAAATTCTTGAGTATGTTTGCTGCACTGACATTGGTCGCAGCATGTGAAACAGCGCCAACGGACTCCGGCGACAGCACTGGTGGGGGCGCATCGTCCCAGGCTGGCAGCTCTTCTGGATCAACTGGCGGTACTTCTGCAAGCACTGGTTCAAATCAGGTTCAGCCTGGTAGCCAGGAAGACTTGGTTCTGAATGTTGGTGATCGTGTATTCTACGGTTTCGACAAATTCAATCTTAGCGACGAAGCGCGGGCGACTGTCCAGCGTCAGGCCGCCTGGTTGAAAGCGAACCCAACAGTGACTGTCACTGTTGAAGGTCATGCGGACGAACGCGGTACACGTGAATACAACCTTGCACTCGGCGAACGCCGTGCAACTGCTGTTAAAAACTATCTTGTAACATTGGGCATTTCTGCCTCACGTGTTTCAACGATTTCGTTTGGTAAAGAACGTCCAGTAGCCTTGGGTCATACCGAAGCTGCGTGGTCTCAGAACCGTCGTGGCGTTTTGGCTGTCAACTAACAGTCTGACTACTTGATGCATAGCCCGTTGCCGGTCCAGCTTGCTGTAGACCGGCAACGGGCTTTTTTATGTATAAATACAAGTCTGGATAAAAGCCTCTGTTTGGTCACAATATTCCCTTATATAATGTTCCGAATTTAACGGTCTTTTGGCCCGTCCCAGATGAAAGCGTTCGAAAATAGGTGCTAAGGTGAAAGAAAAATCAAAAACTGGACATCGTCATTCAATTGTCCTGATCGCGTTTGCTGCGACAACCGTTTTGTTTTCAACATTGGCCTTTTCTTCGGCTCAGGCGCAAAGCAGTGATGTTCAGGCGCTTTTGGACCGTATTAATCGTTTGGAAGCTGATCTGACGAATGTGCAGAGAAAAGTATTCCAGGGCCAAGATGTTCCGGCACCTACAGTTTCTTCTGGCGGTGGCGCCATTGCCGGTGGGGAAGCTGCGGCCTTGTTGTCGTCCCGGATTGATGCGTTGGAAAGCGAGCAGAGACGGGCAACCGGAAATCTTGAGGAAATCACTTTCAAGCTGGATCAGTTGAAAAATCGGTTGGATAAGCTTGTTCTGGATATTGATTTCCGTCTCACAGATATTGAACGACGGTTAAATGGCGGTCAGTCGATCGTTGGCCAGAATACGGTGCCAGCTTCCAACTTACCCTTAACAGGCACAGCCCCTCAAAATAACCCGCAATCCGCAACAGCGGATAATGTATCTCGATCTGCCTCTGGAACGGCGGCAGCGGGATTACCAAAAGGGACGCGGCTGCTTGGAACTTTGCGGGTGCCCGCGGATGGTACCGCGCCGGTTGACACTGCTGCGCCCGCCAATGAAAGTGCACCTTCTGTCGCGGCAGTCGCTCCGACTGAAAATCTGGACCCGGCGGCACAGTATAATCAGGCTTTCTCAATGTTGAGTAAGGATGATTTCGCAGGTGCCGAACAAGCATTTGCAGCGTTTCTACAAAGCAATAAAGAACATGAACTCGCCGGCAATGCACAATACTGGCTGGGTGAAACCTATTACGTGCGAGGAGACTATCCCAACGCCGCCTCTTCATTTTTGAACGGTTATCAAAATTATCCGGACAGTTCCAAAGCAGCTGACAATCTGTTGAAACTGGCAATGACCCTCGGCCGGATGGAGCAAAAAGAAGAAGCGTGTGCAACCTTCCAGCAGTTGGAAAAACAGTTCAATAATCTGTCTTCCCGTCTTAAACGGATTGCTGGTTTGGAAAAACAAAAATTCGGATGCCAGTAAGATCAGACATATGACGTGACATGGTAGTATCCGTACAGTCCATTTTTGACGCCCACCTCAAGTCCCTTGAAATTCCTCAGGGAGACATCTTAAAGGTGGGCGTTGCCGTGTCTGGTGGTTCTGACAGCATGGCCGCTTGTCTGGCGGCTATGGATTGGGCACAGCGTACGGGTGTTCAAGTGGTGGGACTGACTGTTGATCACGGCTTGCGGCCAGAAGCCCGGCAGGAAGCGGAGTTGGTTGCGGAATGGCTATTAAAGATTGGAATGGAACACCACATCCTTACTTGGAAAGGACCTCATCCACGCGCAGGTATTCAACAAGCGGCAAGAAACGCCCGTTACCGTCTGTTAAGGGAAAAATGCAAGCAGTTGGGTGCTAATCTTCTTATTATGGGCCATCAACTGGAGGATCAGCTTGAAACATTCCTGATGCGCCTGGCGAAAGGAAGCGGGGTTCAGGGGTTAAGCGTCATGCCTGCCACTCGCGAACAGGACGGGATTATTATAAGTCGTCCATTTCTGTCAGTCAGTCGGCAGCAACTAAGAGCCTTTTTACAAAAATCTGATCAGCAGTGGATTGATGATCCAAGCAATGACAATCCGGTTTTTACAAGAACGCATCTGGGGCAGGCCTTGGAGATCCTAGTAGATCTCCCAGAAAGTAATCTGCAATCTTTGGAATTAAGCGTCACTCGCACACAACGTGCTGATCGGGCTCTTAGTACTATCACTGAACAGTATTTGCGGGCCCATGTTGTTGAAAGCCCGCTGGGATTTGTCAGGTTTTCAAAGGCAGCAATTGAAGAGATGCCTGACGAGATTGCCATTCGGTTTCTGCAAAGACTGTTCATTTTTGTCAGAGGGATGGGGCAGGGGCCGCAAATGAATGCGTTGGAACGGTTGCAGCACTCTCTGAAGTCGGAACAGATGTCGAAGGCCAAAACTCTATTTGGCTGCCAGTTATTGCCGCAGCGCGATCATTGGATTTTATGTCGTGAGCCGGGACGAACAGATCTTCCGGAAAAAGAACTAACAAATAACAGGGTATGCCTGTGGGATGACCGTTTTGAAATTAGAGACACGGTGCCGGGGACAAATATCAGCGAACAAGACTGTCCTCGAGTGCGGGTTATTGGGGACGATGGTTGGCAGCAATTAAAAGAATCGCTGGAATGGCAAATGCCCGATCCGTTGCCTTCTATTGTGAAAAAAAACCTTCCTTCTATTTGGATTGGTGCCAAAATCGTCTCTATGCCTCTGTTTTCCTATAATTTAGATGCCATGGGCATTGCGCAAGGGCGCTTTGAAATGGTATTCAAACCCAAATGCCATTTTTTATCGTGAGTCTGTGTAACACTGCCTATTGGATGTTCGCATATTTGACTTATATCTATGATGTCTCCATGAAAATGGGCGTGGTTTAATAATGCTGGCCAAATGATGGCCGGATGTGCAAGGGAAGATTTTTCGTGAATCTCTTTGGAAAAAATGTGGTTCTATGGGTAGTGATTGCACTGCTTGTTGTTGCCCTCTTCAATATATTCAATGACTCATCGCAGCGGAATCCGGGTACATCACTTGCGTATTCCGATTTTCTGCAAAAAGTCGAAAACGGTGATATCCGTCAGGTAACAATTCAAGGTCAAACCATCACAGGTTCAGCCGGTGACGGGACTTCTTACTCAACTTATACGCCGCAAGGCAGCAATATAGTTGATAAGCTTGAAGCCAATAACGTTGTTATCAAGGCGGCTCCGGAAGAAGAAGGCAGCCTGTTGATGGCGACATTGCTTTCCTGGTTCCCGATGCTGCTGTTGATCGGTGTCTGGATTTTCTTTATGCGCCAGATGCAGGGCGGCGGCGGAAAAGCCATGGGTTTTGGTAAGTCAAAAGCCAAGTTGCTGACAGAGAAGCACGGTCGTGTCACCTTTGAAGATGTCGCAGGTATCGAAGAAGCCAAAGAAGAATTGGAAGAAGTTGTCGACTTCCTGAAAAACCCGCAGAAATATCAGCGCCTTGGTGGTAAGATTCCAAAAGGCTGCTTGCTCGTTGGTCCTCCCGGTACTGGTAAAACTCTACTCGCGCGATCTGTCGCGGGCGAAGCGAATGTCCCGTTTTTCACGATTTCCGGTTCAGATTTTGTTGAAATGTTTGTCGGTGTTGGCGCTAGCCGCGTTCGAGACATGTTTGAGCAAGGTAAGAAAAATGCACCATGCATTATTTTCATCGACGAGATTGATGCCGTCGGCCGCCATCGCGGTGCCGGTTTAGGCGGCGGTAATGATGAACGTGAGCAGACATTGAACCAGTTGCTGGTCGAGATGGATGGTTTTGAAGCAAATGAAGGCGTTATTCTTCTTGCTGCAACAAACCGTCCGGACGTTTTGGATCCAGCGCTGTTGCGCCCGGGACGTTTTGACCGTCAAGTTGTTGTCCCTAACCCTGATATTATTGGTCGCGAAAAAATCCTGAAAGTTCACATGCGCAAAGTTCCTTTGGCACATGATGTTAATGCTCGGACAATCGCTCGCGGAACACCTGGCTTTTCGGGTGCGGATCTGGCCAACCTGGTGAACGAAGCTGCCTTGCTGGCCGCGCGTAAATCACGGCGTCTGGTTACACATCAGGAATTCGAGGAAGCAAAAGACAAAGTCATGATGGGCACAGAACGTCGCTCAATGGTGATGTCTGAAGAAGAAAAGGAACTGACCGCTTATCATGAAGGTGGTCATGCCTTGGTCGGTATGCATATGAAAGCATCGGATCCGGTTCATAAAGCGACAATCATCCCGCGCGGTCGCGCATTGGGAATGGTGATGCGGCTTCCTGAAAAGGACAGTTACTCGTTACGTCGTGATCAGTGTCTTGCCCATTTGGCGGTTGCCATGGGTGGCCGGATTGCTGAAGAAATGATCTTTGGTCATGATGCCGTGACAACAGGCGCTTCTGGTGACATTAAAATGGCGACGGATATGGCCCGCCGGATGGTAACTGAATGGGGACTGTCCGACAAGTTGGGACCGTTGATGTATAGTGCTAATCAGGAAGAAGTATTCCTGGGCCATTCAGTTGCACAGCAGAAAAATGTTTCTGACGCGACAGCTGAACTTATCGATCAGGAGGTTCGCCGCTTTGTTGAAGAAGGTGAAGCGACAGCCAAGAAAATTCTGACTGAAAATGAAGAGCAGTTGCATCGTATTGCCAAAGGTCTTCTGGAATATGAAACGCTAAGCGGTGATGAAATCAAAATTCTGATGGAAGGTGGCGATCTTAACCGTCCAGAGGATGATGAAACACCAATGGACAAAGGTCCGGGCTCTGCGGTGCCAAAAGCAGATGGCCATAAAAAGCCTGACACGGGTTCTGGCGGCATGGAACCAGAACCACAACCCGGTTCGTGATCTGCCAATGAATGACTTCTTAAAAGGCTCCGCTTTATCGCGGGGCCTTTCCTGTTCTGACCGGATTTATTTGGCTCCCGGCCCACAGATGGCGAGCGCGCAGTTTCGGCTAACCATTCGAAAGCATGATAAATCGGTTCATTCTTTTGTGGCGAGCTGCGAAGAGATTGAGGCATTGATTGCAGACTATCCTTTTCTTAAAGAGGAGATTAACCAGCAATTGGCCCATATTCGTACAGCAATGAGCGCGCAGGATGTCTGGGGGCTTCCGAAACCTGCCATTATGGGTATTGTCAATGTGACACCCGATAGCTTTTCAGACGGCGGCGAATTTTTTGACGCGGATCACGCAATTCGCCATGCGAAGGCGATGATGGAGGAGGGCGCGCATATTCTGGATATTGGCGGTGAAAGTACGCGCCCGGGTGCTGATGCCGTGACAGAGGAAGAAGAACTGGCCCGCGTAAGACCTGTTTTACAAGCATGTCAGAACTGGCCTGTGCTGCTGTCGGCGGATACCCGGAAACCCAGGATAATGGAGGCTGCATTAAAAGACGGGGCCGCAATCATTAATGATGTTACAGCCCTGGAATTTGACCCGGACAGCGTGAAAGTCGTTGCGCGAAGTAATGCAAGAGTTTGTTTGATGCATAGTTCTGCAGATCCAAAAGTCATGCAGGATAACCCGACCTATGATCATGTATTATTTGACGTACTGGATTATTTGAAAGAGCGAATAATGCTTTGCCGAGACGCTGGCATTGAACTTCAGCGTATTTGTGTTGATCCGGGGATTGGCTTTGGAAAGACGCTGGATCATAATTTGATCCTATTAAAGGGTTTGCCTTATTTCCATGCCTTAGGGTGTCCGGTCTTGTTGGGGGTTTCCCGTAAATCATTTATCGGAAAAATTGATCGTCCCGGTGAAGCAGCGAGCCGAATAGGGGGATCACTTTCCGCATTGCTATATGGTTTAACCGCTGGAGTTCAGATTTTCCGGGTGCATGACGTGGCAGAAAGCCGTCAGGCGATTGCCGTCTGGTCAGGCATTGATAAATGCGATCAATCAATTTAGCCTTGAAGGCATAGAATTTAAAGCGGCGAGGGGATATGACGCGCAAATATTTTGGAACAGATGGTATTCGAGGGACGTCAAATCAGTCTCCGATGACCGCGGATATTGCCTTGAAAGTGGGGATGGCGGCGGGCCGGAAATTTACAGGTCGTGGTGATTTTCGTCATCGGGTTGTGATCGGAAAAGATACCCGCCTTTCCGGGTATATGGTCGAGCCCGCGCTTACCGCCGGATTTGTCTCCGTTGGTATGGATGTGATTTTGGTTGGCCCTTTGCCGACGCCGGCGATTGCGATGTTGACCCGTTCATTGCGGGCAGATCTAGGCGTCATGATTTCTGCGTCTCACAACCCTTATCAGGACAACGGGATCAAACTGTTTGGCCCCGATGGGTATAAACTGTCCGATCAAGTGGAATTGGAAATTGAACAGGGGATTGATAATCCCGACAAAATCAGTCTTTCAGCTCCCAAGATGTTAGGCCGGGCCACCCGGCTGGATGATGCGCGAGGCCGCTATATTGAATTTGCCAAAAGCAGTTTTCCGCGTGATCAGCTTTTAAAAGGACTCAAGGTTGTCGTGGATTGCGCTAATGGTGCGGCCTATAAAGTCGCACCTACTGTCCTTTGGGAGTTGGAGGCTGACGTCATTGCCATGGGCGACAACCCCGATGGCTTTAACATCAATGACAACTGCGGTTCGACATCAACAGACGCCATGTGCGCCAGAGTGGTTGAAGAGGGCGCGCATCTCGGTATTGCCTTGGACGGCGATGCAGATCGCTTGATTATCTGTGATGAAAAAGGGCATCTGATCGACGGCGATCAGCTGATGGCATTGATCACTGCGAGCTGGGCGGATCGGGGCTTGTTGAAAGGCGGCGGGTTGGTGTCGACCGTTATGTCCAATATGGGGCTGGAAAAATTCCTTGCCAACAAAGGCCTTGATCTGGTGCGAACGGCCGTTGGTGACCGGTATGTCGTTGAACATATGCGCAAGCATGGCTTTAATGTTGGAGGTGAACAATCGGGGCATATGGTTCTGAACGATTTTGCAACAACAGGAGATGGTTTGATCGCTGCATTGCAGGTTTTGTCTGTGATTATTAATGAAGGGCGTCCTGTCAGCGAAGTCTGCCGAAGCTTTGATCCTTATCCACAAGTCTTGAAAAATGTCCGATACCAAGCCGGAAAACCGTTGGAAAGCCCTGCTGTAAAAGCTGCGATCGCAGCAGGTGAGAAAAAACTCGCCAGTACAGGACGATTGTTAATTCGTAAATCGGGAACGGAACCTCTTATTCGCGTTATGGGCGAAGGGGAGAATATTGATGTTGTCAATCAGGTCGTTGACGAGATCGTCCATGAAGTCGAGAAAGTTGCCGGTTAAGGAGCATAATCAATGTTAGGGCGTGTATTAACAATCGCTGGATCAGATTCTGGCGGGGGCGCAGGGATTCAGGCCGACCTGAAAACCATTACTGCGTTGGGTGGGTTTGGGGCATCAGCTTTGACAGCCCTGACCGCGCAGAACACAAAAGGTGTTTTTGCCATCGAACCTATTCCCGCCAAATTTGTTGTCGAGCAAATCCGTGTGGTTTTCGACGATATTGGTTTTGATGCGATTAAAATGGGCATGTTGCACCGTGCGGAAGTTATTCATGCGATTGGTGATTATCTGGATAGTGTGCGTGATTTGCCACCGATTGTGCTGGACCCGGTGATGATTGCGAAGGGTGGGGCCGCGCTTCTTGCAAATGATGCACAGGAGGCCATTATTTCGCGTTTGGTGTCAAAGCATACCACTTTGCTAACCCCCAATATTCCTGAGGCAGAAAGCCTTGTTGGGCATGCGATCAAGGATCTGGATGATATGCGGGCGGCGGCGGATAAGATGCTTTCAATGGGGCCGTCTGCCATCCTGTTGAAAGGCGGTCACCGGGAAGGCCCGGTTATTACGGATTTATTAGTGACCCCAGAACAGAGTTATGAATTCAGTCACCCGATGATCAAGTCACGGCATACGCATGGCACGGGCTGTACCTTATCGTCTGCGATTGCCACGGGATTGGCGCAAGGCCTTTCTTTGCATGACAGTGTGGATCGAGGGTTGCGATATGTTGAAATTGCTATTCAAAAAGCCCCAGGCTTGGGAGAGGGCCACGGCCCCCTTCTTCATGGTCACACGATCGGTGCGTTTCGTTAGAGGGGGGGCGATTAAGCGAACAGGTCCGTTATGGCACTAGGATCAACCGTTGACTTTGGCCGTTCTCTCTCTGAAACGGGCGCGCCTGATGGACCGGTATTGACGGATTTTGTTGCCTCTTCAAGATTACCAGAGAGTTCAGCCTGACGTTGAGCACTTAATTCGGCCTGTGCTTCTGCGCGTCGCTGGGATGCTGCAGCCGCTACGGCCTTATCTTGACCAGAGGGTTCTGCCGGGGCCAGCGCGGCCCGTATGACCACGTCCATTTTAGTGATTGTAGCCGCTGGATCTCCTGCTATGGGTGCTGTATCAATTTTTACTTCACCGCCAACGGCATATCGTTGATTGTCTGGACCTGTTTGATACTCGTAACTCGGAGACCCTGCATATTGCCCGCCGGCAGCTGCATGAGCTTGTTCGTGGTTCCTGACTTCTCGATCCCGCCGTTCCAGAGTTTCCACCTGTTCTTGCTCCGCTTCTGTTAATCCAGATGGATCTGTAGTCTCGATTTTGGAAGATACCGGATTTTTGTTTTCTGCGGGTTCTTCAGGCATATGTTCAGCCCCCTCAATGGCAGGATTGTGGTTACGGTCCTCATGAAGTGCGCTGAATACCTCATTGGAAAGTGAAAGCAGAGGAGAATTATCTGCTTTTACTGACGGGCTTTTGGCCGTCGCGATAACGGTTTGGTTTTCAGGGATAACGGCTGCTGGGCGTGCGCCTGCTGCCGCAGTGGGTTGTGCTGCGGTCCCAACCGAAGAGGGGACGGTTGGGGGCGGAACGAATGAAGCCTGGGAAATCATCATTCCGAGGAGGCCTGGATTAAATCTGGAGGTTTAACGGATTGCGTGCGGAACGACCGGCACCGTCTGTCTCTTCACCTGAAGCGATCTCGGCGCGGGCCTCATATCGATCTTCTGTTACCTGCTGTACAGGTTGATCGGAACGGGTTGCCTGTTGCTCAGTTACCTGATCAGACTGCTGCTGTTGCTGCACAGATGCCTGTGCATTTGAGGCGTCATCACGGCGAACTTCATTGCGGGCTTCAGTTGTATTTGCTTCTTGTACCTGTTGTAGGGCGGTCACCGCTTCAACGGAGATCGAGACTCCCGTTGTGGCTGGTACAGGGGGCTGCGAAGTATTTTGCGGCGCAGGGCTTGCTGCTTTTGCTTTTTCGGCTTCCGCAAATTGTTGGTCCGTTTCTGGCTTCTGAACCAGTACAGAAGGTTGGATGCCTCCTGTCTGGGAGCCAATGGATGTGGGTAACATATACTCACCTTTCGGAAATTCTATACCGTTGTTCGCCTTCTGGCTAAGTACCGTATTCCTAATATAAATTCCTTAACAAACTCTTAATTTATGCCTAAAACCCAAGCAATTCCAGTCTTCTGACGGAATTGTGAAGACTGGAAAATTGCATCGATTTGGGGCTTATAAGGCTGCAACTTTCTGAATGAAAGTCGCAAGCTCGTCTTCAGAGTTATAATAGTGGAAAGATGCGCGTACCAAGGTTGGTAACTTGCGACGTTCCATATCGAAACGGGTCGACGAAACCGAAGAGGTTGATACATTGATGTTATCGCGCGCCAAGGCGGCCTTGATTTCTTCCGCTGAAAGCCGATTGTGGGAAAAAGTGACCATACCGCCTTTCTTTTGGCCAATATCCTGAACGGTTACGCCGTTGAGAGACGACAGTTGCTCCCGCGCTGTTGCCGCCAGGGCACAAAGCCTGTCAGAAGCTGCGTCTACCCCGATATCCAGAAGGTAGTCAACAGCAACCCCTAATCCGATTTGCGCCGCAAAATTACTTTCCCAGTTTTCAAATCGCCGGGCATCACTCCGCATTTCGTAACTGTCGTGAGACGTCCATGTTGCGCTATGTAAATCTAGAAACGGAGGTTCCAGACATTCGAGGAAGCCACTTCGAACATACAAAAAGCCTGTACCGCGGGGACCTCGCAAATATTTTCGGCCTGTTGCAGATAGCATGTCACAGCCGATTTTTTCAACGTCGACAGGGATTTGTCCAACAGACTGGCAGGCATCCAAAAGATATGGGATGTTATATTTCTTAGCAATTTTGCCCACGGCTTCTGCAGGATTGATCAATCCTCCATTTGTTGGAATATGGCTGATTGAAATCAGTCTGGTTTTATCCGTGATTCTGTTTTCCAGTTCAAGAACATCGATTTGCCCGGTTTCATCACTGGGGACAACGTCAATTTCAACACCAAACTTCTGTTTGACCTGGAGATAGGAAATCACATTGCTGGCATATTCAGCCTCGGCCGTCAGAATCCGGTCACCAGCTTTAAATTGCAGTCCATGAAACCCCATAAGCCATCCGACTGTAGCGTTTTCAACCAACGCAATTTCTGACCGCTCTGCATTGATCAGCTCTGAGAGAGCATCATATACCCGTTCATAGGCAAATTGGGCTCGTGCGTGGGCCTCGTAACCCCCGATTTCCATCTCCAGGTCAAGATGGTCAACAACAGCACGGTATACCGGCAGGGGCATCAAGGCTGAACCCGCATTGTTAAGATGAATATGGTTTTGTGTGCCGGGGGTATCTTGGCGGATTTTGTTAAGATCAAGCGTCATGTCAGGATATCTTTCCCAGATGTTTTTTCAAAGCGTTCAGTAGCCTGTCTGCATCGTGATCAGTATTATAAAGATGCGGTGTAACCCTTAAAGAGTTTCCACGTGCTGACACGAAAATATTATCCGCTGCCAGTTGCTTTAACAGGGTTTCCGGGACACCGCCCTTAAACTCAAGACCTAAAAAGTGGCCAGCCCGGTATTTTAGAGGAACTGAGGCCAGGCCAAGTTTTGTACCATATTCAGCAATTTCACCGGTTCGGTGAGTCAATGTTTCGTATATTTCAGCGACCCCCCATTCAAGGATTTGTCGCAAGGCTTCAACGGCCATTGGCATTAACGCGAAATTTGCACGCTGGCCCATGTCAAAACGAACGGCGCCCAGCTGAAAGTCATCTTGGTAATCAACCAGTTTTGAAAAGTCTTCAGATCCTTTTCGGTTCAGCCAGTTATGCTCAATCGGTAATCCGTTCTGCTGGTGCGGAGCTGCATACAGAAACCCGACGGAATAGGGACCCAAAAGCCACTTATAGGACGCTGCGATTAGAAAATCCGGTTGAACCTTTTGGATGTCCAATGGCATGGCCCCCAAGGACTGTGTGACATCAAGGACAAGCTTTGCTCCAACCGAGCGGAGTTTTTCGCCAATTTTTTCAAGATCCAGTAAACCACCATCTGTCCAAAGACAATTGGGAAGGGCGGCAATTGCCGTTTTCGGCGTAATGGCGCCCAGAACAGCCGATGTCCAATCATGATCCAAGGGTTGTGCAATCGTCTTGATGTGCGCGCTGGTTTCTTTACAGAGTTCCTGCCAACTATAAATATTGGATGGAAACTGATCATTGAGCACAAGGATATGCTGGTCGCCCTCTATCTTCAGATTTTTCGCTGCTACTGAAATACCGTAAGACGCGGATGGAATGATGGCGATGTCAGTAGCCTTAGCATTTATCAACTGAGCGAACAGGTTGCGGGCTGCATTGGATTCAGTGAAAAAATCTGTAGGTGTCAATGTCCATGGGGTGGCCTTTTTCATCACTCCTTCAACACCAGCCTTGGCCACAGATTTCAAAAGCGGGGACATGTATCCGCAATTAAAATAGCAAATATCATCGGGTATATCGAAAAGGGAGCGTTGGCTGGATAACATCAGGCACCTCAAGTTTAGCAAGTAAGGGGCAATTTTGATGTATATCCAGCATTTTTTTTAGTCTTTTTATTGTATCGAAGACAATAAACTTGATCTTAAGCTAGCTAGGTGTGCGATCAACACGAAATTGAAAACAATTATTGGTCGCTGAGCGAACGTGAATAAACGCGACTTCCGCGCGATCGAACAGGGCCGCCGCTGATTTTTCCAGATCGTGTTTAGCAATTATCTGGCCCGTTCCATATATGATTCTCTCCTCATCAGTGTAGCCCCGGATCAGAATGGCACCGTTTTCTGAAAGGATTGGAGGCCGGGATTGTGAGGCGTCAAAAGAATCACATTTGTTGGCATGCAGGAAAATAGGACCTTGCTCGGCATAGGGTTGGCTCGTTGAAAAAGGTTTGTAGGAGAGGACAAGATACGGCTCTCCCTGAGCGATAAAATTCAGGCAATGACGACAGGGGAGCCCGTCTCCGTCAGAGATGAAATGCTCGGGTGGGTTGCCATGAGCATCACGGCCATTCGTTCGCAGTTTTTCTACAATTTCAGGTGGCAAGGGGGTGTATTTTATTGAGCTCATGCAGGACCTCTTGAATTTAGATTTCTGGGTTCCCGGAGTTTCCTGATTTCAAGGTTATTAAATATCCGGAATTCGAGATCAAATTTTCTCCGTCAGATTATTCTTTTCGCGCTGCAGCAAAAATTAATTGACAAGTTGATTTCGATCCCTAATGTCTGCGGCGGGCCACATCCCCCCACCGGGATGCTCTAGACTGGAAGGTTTAGTTTATTATGACAGAAGAATTGCGTCCGGAGAGACGCCCTAACTCTCCTCTATTTTCATCCGGCCCTTGCGCAAAACGCCCCGGATGGTCCCCCCAAGTTCTTGAAAATGCATTTCTCGGCCGGTCTCATCGGGCCGCTGAAGGAAAAGCGCGCCTGAAAGCTGTGATTGATGAGCATCGCACGCTGTTGGGCATTCCAGATGATTACAAAATCGGGATTGTTCCGGGTTCAGATACCGGCGCTGTTGAAATGGCGTTATGGTCGCTGTTGGGTGCACGCCCTTCAACAATTCTTGCGTGGGAAAGTTTTGGTTCCGGTTGGGCAACAGATGTTGTCAAACAGTTGAAACTGGCCGATGCGGAAGTAGTGACAGCCGGATATGGTGAGCTTCCGGATTTGAACGCGACTGACTGGAATAGGGATGTCGTCTTCACTTGGAACGGAACAACATCTGGTGTTCGCGTGCCAAATGGCGACTGGATTGCAGACGACCGGGAAGGTCTATCAATCTGTGACGCGACATCGGCTGTCTTTGCCATGGAAATGCCATGGGAAAAACTCGATGTGGTGACCTGGTCCTGGCAGAAGGTGTTAGGCAGTGAGGCTGCCCACGGGATGCTGGTTTTAAGCCCTCGTGCAATTGAACGCTTGGAAAGCTATACCCCCGCCTGGCCATTACCAAAAGTTTTCCGCATGACGAAAGGCGGCAAACTGATTGACGGTATCTTCAAAGGTGAAACAATCAATACGCCGTCCATGTTGGCGGTTGAAGATGTTTTGGATGCTTTGAAATGGGCGAAAAGCATTGGCGGTCAAGAGGGTATGATTGCCCGGACAACTGCAAACGCCAAAGTTATCTCCGATTTTGTTGAACAGTCAGACTGGCTTGATTATCTGGCAACCAACCCAGAGATCAGAAGCCCGAGTTCTGTTTGTTTGAAAATTACAGATGACTGGTTCGCTGGTTTGTCTGAAGACGATCAGGCGAAAGC
This sequence comes from Sneathiella aquimaris, assembly GCF_026409565.1. Lineage (NCBI taxonomy): Bacteria > Pseudomonadati > Pseudomonadota > Alphaproteobacteria > Sneathiellales > Sneathiellaceae > Sneathiella > Sneathiella aquimaris. The sequence goes on along the minus strand of NZ_CP112881.1, from coordinate 3,084,566 downwards.
TGCGAAACAGTTGGTTTCCATTCTTGCAGGAGAGGGAGCAGCTTTGGACATTGGTGCTTACCGGGATGCGCCTGCAGGTCTTCGGATCTGGGCAGGTGCAACGGTTGAAGCCGATGACTTGGCGGCCCTGATGCCTTGGCTGGACTGGGGCTATGCCGAACTGAAGAAAAATTTCCAGAAATAATCTGCCTTCCAGGAAGGATCACGAAAATGGTTAAAGTCCTTATCTCCGACAAGATGAGTCCAAAAGCTGCGGAAATTTTCCGCGAACGCGGTGTAGAAGTTGACGAAATCACCGGTATGAGCCCGGAAGAATTAAAAGCCTGTATCGATCAGTATGACGGGCTGGCAATTCGTTCTTCGACAAAAGCAACGAAAGAGATCATTGAAGCGGCAACCAACCTTAAGGTTGTTGGACGCGCTGGTATCGGTGTCGATAACGTTGATATTCCCGCGGCAACGGCGGCTGGTGTGTGCGTCATGAACACGCCGTTCGGAAACGCAATTACAACGGCCGAGCATGCCATTGCCATGATGTTTGCCGTATCTCGTCATATCCCTGCCGCCAATCAGTCAACGCAGGCCGGGAAATGGGAGAAATCCAAATTCATGGGTGTTGAGCTCTATGGTAAAACACTTGGTATTATCGGGTGCGGTAACATCGGTTCGATTGTTGCTGATCGTGCCATTGGCCTTAAGATGAAAGTTGTGGCTTTCGATCCGTTTCTGTCCCCAGAACGGGCTGTGGAATTAGGCGTTGAAAAAGTAGAGCTGGATGAACTGTTCGCGAAAGCGGATTACATTTCTCTGCACACGCCAATTACCGATGGCACGCGCAATATCATCAATGCCGAAAATATTGCCAAAATGAAAGATGGTGTACGGATCATCAACTGTGCCCGTGGCGGTTTGATCGTCGAAGATGACTTAAAAGCTGCCCTTGTAAGCGGTAAAGTTGCCGGTGCGGCTGTGGACGTGTATGCGGTAGAGCCCGCGACTGAAAATGTGCTGTTTGGTGTCGAAAATGTTGTTTGTACACCACATTTGGGAGCCTCAACGAATGAGGCACAAGTCAATGTAGCCATTCAGGTTGCAGAACAGATGGCAGATTATCTTCTGGTGGGGTCTGTGACGAATGCGTTGAATATGCCTTCTGTAACGGCGGAAGAAGCACCGAAGCTGAAGCCTTATATGGATCTTGCAAAACAGCTTGGTGGTTTTGCTGGTCAGGTAACGGAAAGCGGCCTGAAAAAAGTTCATGTGGAATATGAAGGTCAGGCGGCAGGTTTGAACATCAAGCCGCTGACATCCATCATTCTGCAAGGGTTATTGGGTCCATTGCTTGATAGTGTTAATATGGTCAACGCACCCGTTGTTGCAAAAGAACGCGGCATCGACGTCATGGAAAGCATTAATGACAAGGCGGATGATTATCAGACACTGATCCGGGTCACAGTTACAACGGAACAACGCAGCCGCGACATTGCGGGTACTCTGTATGGTGATAAAAGTCCGCGCATTGTCAGTATCAAAGGGATCAGCATGGAAGCAGAACTCGGTCCGCACATGCTGTATGTTACCAATAAGGATAAACCTGGTTTTATTGGTTCTCTTGGAACATTGCTTGGTTCCGCTGGTGTTAATATCGCGACCTTCCATCTTGGCCGTAATGTTGAGGTGGGTGAAGCCATCGCCCTGATCGAAATAGATTCGGAATTGTCCGCTCAAACGCTCGCAGAGGTGCAATCTTTGTCCCATGTTGAGCAGGTAAAATCGCTCAAGTTCTAATCAAACAGCAGTTTTCTGCAAAAGAACGGTAAAAATAAAGAAGCGGCACCTAAAAAGTGCCGCTTCTTTATTGTTCTTGTTGGCACATTCTTGTGAAATATGCTTTATAAGCCCATGTGATGAATAATTATTCCAAAAAAGGGCTACTGCCAGCTGGATTGGCTGACATGTTACCGCCCGCCGCCGCCGCCGAAGCCGAGGTTAGTGAGGCCCTTATGGGTGTTTTCACTGCAAACGGCTATCAAAGGGTTAAGCCTCCTCTTATCGAGTTTGAAGAACATCTTCTGGAAGGTGCAGGCGAAGCACTGTCTTCCAAGATGTTTCGGGTGATGGATCCGGTTTCCCATCGAATGATGGGTATTCGAACCGATATCACCTTGCAGGTTGCGCGTGTCGCAACAACCCGTATGAAACAGGAAGCCAGACCATTAAGACTGTCTTATGCAGGACAGGTTCTTCGGGTTTATGGCAGCCAGCTTCGACCCGAACGCCAGTTTGCACAGGCCGGTGTCGAGTTGATCGGTGCCCCGGAAATATCAGCAGATGCAGAACTCATTCTTCTTGCTGCTGAAGCACTGGATCAGCTGCATATTGACGAATGTTCCATTGATCTAACCTTACCGACATTGCTTCCGACCATCTGCCAGGAATTGGGGATCGATGCCGAGCAAACCAAGGAGGCGCGTGAGGCGCTCGATCAAAAGGACGCGGCCGTCCTTGATAATTTTGGCGACGTGCTTTCACCGATCCTGAATAGTCTGCTGCATGCAGCAGGCCCTGCCGATCTTGCCCTTAAAAAATTGACAACCCTTGACCTGCCAGAACAGTCGTCCCGGCAGATTAAAGATCTTCAGATCTTGGTTGAAACCTTGAAGGAAGCGTCTCCGGATCTCGAATTGACGATTGATCCGGGCGAGTATCGGGGCTTTGAATATCAAACCGGAATAAGTTTTACCCTGTTTGCCCGAAATGTGCGTGGTGAATTGGGGCGCGGGGGCCGATATCATCTGGTAGACGGCGAAACGGCAACAGGATTTACTCTTTTTCTGGATAGCGTTCTGCGGGCGGTTCCAGCGAGAAAGAAAGAGAAGAAGATTTATATTCCGTTTGGAACGGACCGGGCGAAAGCCAGGCAGTATCGCGTTGATGGCTGGATCACGGTTTGCGGTTTGAAACAGGAACAGAAGAACGAAGTCGAGGCAACGCGCCTCGGATGCACTCATCTTTTTGTTAAAGAGAGTGGTACAGAAATCACCCTATAACTCAGTAGTTAAGGACTTAGGTATTATGGCGAATGTAGCAGTTGTCGGATCCCAGTGGGGGGATGAAGGCAAAGGTAAACTTGTGGACTGGCTCTCTGAACGAGCAGATGTTGTTGTGCGTTTTCAGGGCGGTCATAATGCAGGTCACACGCTCGTAATTGATGGTAACGTGTACAAGCTAAGCCTTCTGCCCTCGGGTGTTGTCCGGGGCGGCAAGATGTCCATCATCGGCAATGGCGTTGTTATCGACCCTTGGGCGTTGAAGAAGGAAATTTCCACTTTGCGCGCGCAGGGTGTTGTCATTGACAAAGAGTCTTTGAAAATCGCCGAAAATGCGACCATCATCCTGCCTTTGCATGGCGAGCTGGACGCGCTTCGCGAAGATGCAACCGCGGCTGTGAAAATTGGAACAACACGCCGCGGTATTGGGCCGGCTTACGAAGACAAAATCGCCCGTCGCGCCATCCGTGTGAGTGATCTTGGAAATGAAGCCTTGCTTAAAGATAAGATCGCGACATTGTTGATGCATCATAATGCGTTGCGTAAAGGCTTGGGGGCAGACCCCATTGACGGCGATAAACTTCTGACAGAATTACTGGAAATTGCGCCTGAGGTTCTTGAGTTTTCGGACATTGTCTGGCGCCGGTTGGATGAAGCTCGCAAGGCACGTAAGCTGGTCTTGTTTGAAGGCGCTCAAGGCGCAATGCTGGACAATGATCATGGCACCTATCCGTTTGTCACATCATCAAACACGTTAGCCGGACAGGCTGCTGTTGGAAGTGGTGTTGGTCCGGGCGCTGTGAATTATGTGCTTGGTATTACCAAAGCGTACACAACCCGGGTTGGTGAAGGTCCGTTTCCAACAGAACTGCTTGACGAAGTCGGGCAGGGACTTGGTGAACGCGGACGCGAGTTTGGTGTTGTCACGGGCCGAAAAAGACGATGCGGCTGGTTCGATGCTGTTATGGTTCGTCAGGCAGTTAAAACGGGCGGTATTTCCGGTATTGCCCTGACCAAGCTGGATGTTCTGGATGGCATGGATGAATTGAAGGTCTGTGTTGGATATCGTCTGGGAGATCAGACATTGGATTATTATCCATCAAATATGATTGATCAGGCCAAAGTAGAGCCTATTTATGAGACGCTGGAAGGTTGGAAAGATAGTACTTTTGGCGCCCGTAGCTGGGACGATCTACCGGCGACAGCCGTTAAATATATTCGCCGGGTGGAGGAGTTGATTGAGGCACCGATTGCGTTGGTTTCAACAAGCCCTGAGCGCGAAGATACCATTCTGGTTCGGGATCCTTTTTCCGACTAGGAAACCGGTTTCATGATTTTTTAAAGGCGGTCTTATCGAGGCCGCCTTTTTTATTGGCGTGTCAACGATTTAGATATCTTTCCTATTCCCGAAGAAAACGCGAAATTCCTTACCTGACTTAACTTCATATTAAGATCAATTGGCCATTTTATAGCGTGGTAAAAAGTTTGGTTAATTGGGTCAATGGCATCTGAGAAGAACGAAAATTCTGGTAAGAATGAAAAGCAGGATAAGACCCTTGGAATGCTCCGAGGGCGATTTAAGATCCTGCTGATGAACCCGCTTCCGCATATGGATAGTGGGAACAATAAGGCTTATGCCGTTGATGACCTTCAAAATTCAAGCGCCGTTCTGTACGCGCTAATTTCGGACCCTGGCACTCCCCACCGTGAAGAACTCGCGCAGCGCCTGACAGCCAGAAGTGCGCCAGGTATGGTTGAGTTGCACTCCCATGGCCTGGTTTCGTTTGGGCCTGCGGACATACGGTATGTATTTGTTTTTGATCTGCCCGTTCATGGCCGGGTATTTTCGTCTGAAACAGGCCCGTTGAAAGAACAGGATGTCTTGAATAAAATTGTTCCGCGTGTTCTGGATACCATACTGGATTTCGCGGAGCGTGAGGAAAGTCATCGGGCTATTCGTGCTGACAACCTCTTTTACATGGATGACAACCATCTCGGGCTTGTTCTTGGTGAGTGTGTCACCAGTCCAGCTGGCTCGTTGCAACCGGATATCTATGAACCTCTTGAGAGCGCGAATTCAATGGAATATGGGCGTGGGAACGCCACCGTCATGGCTGATATCTATGCGCTTGGAGTGTTGATCGTTCATTTGTTAGGTGGAGTTCTTCCAGGTGCCGGGCGATCAAGAAGTGAACTTTATGCGGCAAAATTGCAGCATGGTAGTTATGCGGTTCTTGTTCCGAAAATCCCGGCATCAACACGGGTTGGCTTTTTATTGGCAGGGCTGCTTAATGATGACCCGACGCGGCGCTGGAATGTAGAGGTATTGAGACGTTGGAGAGATGGTGTTTACGAGCGTCCCCGTCCCGGATTTGGTGATCGGCGAGCCCCTGGCCCGATTGTTTTTGAAGAAATTGAATATGTCTCTCCGCGCTTGTTGGCCATGGCCTTATGCCGGCGTCCGTCTCAAGGCTATGTGATGCTGGAAAACGGAAAGCTGGAAAGCTGGGTCAAAAACTCGCTGAATGACAAAGAGGCGGGGGCACAATTCGCCGAGGTTGTCTCGCGGGCACGGAACACGTCCAGAGGGTTGCGCCGGAATGAAATTCAGGCAATCTCCCGCGCCGCTGCGATTTTAGACCGGCAAGGGTCGCTTTGGTATCGAGACGTCACCTTTTCCAGAGGGGGGATGAGCGGCTTGATAGCCTATGCCTTTCAGGTTGGAGGCAGTATAAAAAATACGCTGGCCGAAATTCTGGAAAGCGGGTTACTGCTGGATATTATTTACAGTGAGAGCGGAAAGCGAAGTGGCGAGCGGAAGCGAGGCGAAGGGTGGATGAAGCTTGGGCTTGCCACCGAATGTTTCAGCTTTATGGAGAAAAAAGAGCAAGTCGGGTTTGGTCTGGAAAGATGCCTGTATGAACTTAACTCGACCATCTCTTGCCTGAGTACATCCCTGGGAGGATGCCACGTAAAAGATACGGTTCAATTGATGGACGTTCTTGAGCATCTTGCCCTTAAAAATAATGGAAAAATCAAACCGTATGACAGGCATATTGCCGCCTTTATTGCAGCGCGTTCGAAGCGGTTGTTTAAAAGCGTTCAGGAAGTCGGCAATGAAAAAGAAGGAACGGTTGAGCATGTTTATAGGCTGGTCAATCTTTTTGCCCGAATGCAAAACATGATGAGCCCCGGTCCAAAGCCGGGTATGTGCTTATGGGTGGGGGAAGTGATTAAGCCTTTGATAAATAGCATTCATTCTGATATCCGCCGGGAATATGTGAAGTCAAAGTATAATCAAGTCAAAGAATCCGGCAGTATCGAAAAAATTCTGAAAGCAGTGGACCTAAAAAATAACCTGCGCCGGGATGCGGAAGAGTATGAGCAAGCTATTAAGGCATTTGTTGCTGTTGAAAACAGTATTGGAGCCCTGGAAGGGGGGCGGGAATACAGAAAACGCGCCGCCCAAAAATATGGTCAGTGGATCGCCTCTGTCATTTCCATCTCCGCACTGCTGGCCAGTATGGGGCTCTCATACATGTATTTCGTTTAGAGGATAAGATGGCCGCAAAATCAAAATCAAAAGGTGCTAGTCGCAGTGCTTCCTTATTTCCGCTGATGGTTTTCATCGGAGTGTGTTCTGTTGTTGCCCCGCCAACAATGTTGGTTCTGGCATGCGGCATGATCCCCAGCGTCATTGCGATATTTCTAAACACATCAAAAGTTCGCGGCAGCATTGCGGCCATGTTCGCTTGTAATTTGGCTGGTGTATTACCGGTTGTCGGCTTTTTGTGGGATCGAGGGCATACGCTTAATCAGGCGGTGCGCCTTCTTTCTGACCCTTATATGTGGTTGCTGATGTTCGGAAGTGCGGGCGTGGCGGGCTTTCTGTTATGGGGGGTCCCGATTTTTGTCCAAGGTGTCTATGAAGTGCAGGCGGCGCAGGTGGTCAAGCGACTGCATCGCCGGCGCGCGAAACTGATCGAAGAATGGGGTGGGCAGATTATTGAAGACGCAAAAATCCAGCCGGCCAGTAAGAATAATGGAACAAAGAAATAGTTTTTTTTATATCGTCTGTACTAATATCCCCTGATCAAAGAAAATCCAAAACCAATCAGGGGAAGCAAATGTCAGATCATGTTTACTGGATTATTGAAGCGAATGTTCGCGATGGAAAATTACAAGAATTAAAGACCCTGATGCAGGAAATGTCATCTGCAACAATGGAAGATGAGCCTGGAGCGCTGAATTACGAATGGTCTCTTAGCGAAGACGAAACCATCTGCCATATTTTCGAACGATACGCTTCTTCCGATGCAGCCATGATCCATATGGGGAATTTTGGGTCAAAATTTGCGAAACAGTTTATGGGTGTCCTTAAACCGTTTCGATGCACGCTCTACGGTGAGCCCAGTGATGCGGTCTGCGACGCGATGAAGCCAATGGGATATGTTGCCATGAAATCGGCAGCAGGGTTTTCCCGCTAAAATTAAAGAAAGCGGCTGATTTCTCAGCCGCTTTCAATGTTTTGCAACGTTAAGGGAGAGAGACGTTAATTCAATCTCTCTTCCAGAGCTTTTGCTTTTACAGCCTTTTGAATTTTTTCAAATGCCCGCACTTCGATCTGTCTGACGCGTTCACGGCTGATATTGTATTCCTGGCTAAGATCTTCCAATGTAAGGGGGTCTTCGCGAAGACGCCGTTCCGTCAAGATGTGTTTTTCCCGTTCGTTCAAGCAATCCATTGCACTTTCAAGCATTGCCCGGCGACTTTTTAGCTCCTCGTTCTCGGCATAAACCGTTTCCTGATCGGGGGTGTCGTCTTCCAGCCAATCCATCCATTCGCCTTCACTATCAGCGCGCATGGGTGAGTTCAGGCTGTGATCAGGCGCAGTCAGGCGTCTGTTCATATTGATGACTTCCGTCTCTGAAACACCAAGTTTTGTTGAAATTGTTTTTACCTGTTCGTGGGTCATATCGCCTTCGTCAATCGCCTGGATCTGCCCTTTGATTTTCCGAAGGTTAAAGAACAGCTTTTTCTGAGCCGCGGTTGTTCCCATTTTCACAAGAGACCAGGTGCGCAGGATATATTCCTGTATTGCAGCGCGGATCCACCACATTGCATAAGTAGACAAACGGAACCCTTTTTCAGGCTCAAAACGTTTGACGGCCTGCATCATGCCGACATTCCCTTCGGCGATGAGTTCTCCAACAGGCAGCCCGTACCCACGGTAGCCCATCGCAATTTTCGCGACAAGACGCAGGTGGCTGGTTACCATTTTGTGAGCAGCTTCAGAATCTTCGCGGTCCCGCCATGCTTTTGCCAGCATATATTCTTCATCCGGCTCCAACATTGGAAACTTACGGATTTCTTGCAGGTAGCGGGACAACCCCCCCTCTGGGGTAAGTGTCGGCATCGGTGTATTCGCCATAGTCCAATTCCTCTCTGTCCATGCGGCAAGTCCACTTTACTTGCTTAAGAAGCCAAGTTTTCTGGGACCCCCAATAACCCTGTTATCTGAAGTAAAACAGGATAAAAAAGACTAAAACTACTTTCCGCGGAACGCAAAGAGTAGTTTCTTCATGTCAGATGGGAATTCTACGTCAAATTTCAAGGGCTTGTCAGTGACGGGATGCACAAAACCGAGTGTCTGTGCGTGCAGAGCCTGCCGGGGGAATTTCCGAATGACGTTCTGCCGGGCGTCTGGCAATGATTTTGTTCGGCTGAGTTTAGGGCGGGTGTATACCGGGTCTCCGACCAGTGGATGCCCTAAATGGCCCATGTGAACGCGGATTTGATGGGTGCGGCCAGTTGCCAGATTACATTTTACAAGGCAGGCGATATCATCAAAATTTTCTTCAAGTTCATAGTGGGTAAGGGCCCATTTACCGCCACCTTCCATGACAGCCATACGTTTTCGGTTGTGTGGATCTCTGCCAATATTGGTTTCCACCTGACCTTTAGGAGGATAAACCCGGCCCCAGACAATGGCCCGGTACGTTCGTTCGATATCATGCTTTTCGAATAACGCAGCAAGCCCCTGATGTGCCTGGTCCGTTTTGGCCACGACCATCAAACCGCTTGTTTCCTTATCGATGCGATGGACTATTCCGGGCCGTTTGACGCCCCCAATGCCGGATAGCGTATCGCCGCAATGAAAAAGAAGGGCATTTACCAAGGTTCCTGTCCAGTTTCCTGCGGCAGGGTGAACAACCATTCGGGCGGGCTTATTGACGACAATCAGGTGCTCATCTTCAAAGACAATATCCAAAGGAATATCTTGCGCAATGGGATCCGGATCCGATGCTTCCGGCACTGTAATCTGGTATATTTCACCGGGTTTGACACGTTTGGATGGATCCGTGATGGCAGTGCCTTCAAAGAAACAGTGGCCATCTTTGACTAAAGGCTTAACCCTGTTTCTTGAAAGTCCTCCGAGGCGTTCTGCAAGAAAGCGGTCGAGACGCTCTCCGGCGTCGCTTTCTGAAACTTCGACTTGATGTGTACCTTCAGGTGATGGCATATGGGAAGCACCGATTTATAAATAATGATTATGGTTGCTGTTATGACAGAAGAAGAAGTTCCGAACACTACTTTTTTAAAATCAGTAGTAATTATTCTGGGGATACTGATCATCGGGGTAGCTGCCGCGATTGGCGTTATCCTGTATAAACGGGCAACCGCGACCCCGCAGGCAGAAGCAGCGCAGACAGCTGAGGCGCCGCTTGCCGTCTCGCAGGCATTGTCTGTAGTTCAACGGAAGTTTGGTGACATTGACATAAAGGCGCCTGAAGGCATGAGTGCCATCGGAGTGACCATATCGGATGACCGCTTACTGGTGATCTATGGAACCGATCAAGCAACGCCTAAAGTGGTGGTTATCCTGAGCCAGAAGTCTGGTGAAGAAATCGGACGTATTCGTCTTTGAAGACAGGATCAAATGGAAATCAGACTTTCTGCCTCAGATTATGACCTGTTATCTTCCCACGCCGCCAAATGTTTTCCGGAAGAAGCCTGCGCACTGCTTGTCGGAGAAAAGTCAGGGAAGTACAGTGCAAGAGTTTCGTCTGTGGTGTTGTCAAAAAACATTGCGGAAGACCCATTTCGGTATTTCGAGGTGGATCCCGCAAAGCGGATCGCGGTTGAAAAAGAAATCAGAAAAACCGATCAGTGTTTGCTTGGAGTATTTCACACCCATCCGGAGGGTAATGCACGTCCTTCCAAAACGGATGAGCGCATGATTTATGAGCCATCCCTGATCTGGTTGATTGCCTCTTCCTGTAAGGAAGGGATCGAGAACCTGAACGCTTTTGAACCGGAGGCAGAGGGGCAGGGATTTCGCCCGATTATGTTACGGGTCGCATAAAAGCAGAGTTTAGAAGGACAAATGGAATGACTATTAATTTCGCAAGTGATAATGCGGCTCCCGTCTGCCCCGAACTTATGGCTGCGCTTGCTGCCGAAAATAATGGGCCTAGATTAGGCTACGGAAATGATGACACAACCCGCCGTATGGAAGATGCGTTCAGAACCTTGTTTGGTTGTGATTTGAAAGCTTTTCCGGTGGCGACGGGAACTGCGGCCAATGTCCTCGGACTGGCAACGATGACGCCGCCTTACGGGTCTATCTACTGTCATAGCGGTTCGCATATTCAGGAGGATGAATGCGGTGCACCCGAGTTCTATTCAGGCGGTGCCAAGCTTGCCCTACTGGACGGAGAGAATGGGAAAATCGATCCGGATACACTTTCAAAAGCCCTTCTGTCAGCAGGGAAAGGCGTTGTTCATCATGTGCAACCAGCGGCAATCAGTCTGACCCAGATAACTGAAAGTGGCACCGTCTATACGCCTGAAGAGGTGTCAAAAATTGGAGATATTGCCAAAGAGCACGGCCTTGGGCTTCACATGGATGGCGCACGTTTTGCCAACGCGATTGCATCCCTTAATTGTCACCCTGCGGATGTTACGTGGAAGGCGGGTGTTGATGTTTTGTCGTTTGGTGGAACCAAAAATGGAGCCATGTCGGTTGAGGCGGTTATCTTCTTTGATATGGAAAAAGCCGCAGAGTTCGAATTTCGGAGGAAAAGAGGCGCGCACCTGTTTTCGAAACAACGGTATCTTTCCGCCCAACTGGAAGCCTATCTTGAGAACCAGCTGTGGTTAAAGCTGGCGTCTCAGGCAAACACTATGGCCAGGCGTCTGGCAGAAGGGCTGGAAAAAATGAGCCCGTTTCAGCCTGAATTTCCGGTTGAAGGAAATATCGTTTTTGTTCATCTGACTGAGGAAATCGTCAATCAGTTGGAACAGGCAGGAATTCTTTTCTATGTGATGGGCACCCGGAATCAGGCAAGAGTGCGCCTTGTCACATCGTGGAATACAACGGCTGACGATGTCGACCAGTTTCTTGACATCGTTTGTGCTTAACGCCCAGCCAGAGCAGAGGCAATCCAGGGCAGCCTAGGCTGCCCGGATTTTATTCAAAAACTCCCGGATCGTGTTCGACAGATTGCCAATCTCTCTGGACATGTGATCCGCTGAATTTTGTTGTTCCTGTGCTGCTCCTTCAGATCGGTTCGCCCCATCTTCCACTTCGGCGATGGTTACGGACACATCCCGCGTCGCACTGGACGCCTGATCGACTGTTGTTGTGATTTCATCAATGACGTTTACCTGTTCACCCAGTGTTGTTTCAATTTCATCCATTGACTGGTTGATCAGGGAAATTGTCTCGGTAATTTCTTCTGTCATTTTCACAGTAGAGCTGGTGGCATTCTGAATATCTGTGATCTGCGTTGAGATTTCTTCAGTCGCTTTTTCAGTTTGGCTGGCAAGGCTTTTGACTTCAGAGGCAACCACAGCAAATCCTTTTCCTGCTTCACCCGCCCGGGCCGCTTCAATCGTGGCATTTAACGCAAGCAAATTGGTTTGGCTGGCTATATTTTCAATTAAAGAAATAACCTCGCCAATTTTTGCGGCGGTTGCTGCCAGCCCGTTAATCGTCTGGTTGGCCTGACTGGCATGCTCGGCCGCTTTTCGGCTGATTTCGGTTGAATGTTTTACCCCTCGGCGCATATTGCCAACTGTTGAAGACAGATTTTCGGCATTTTTGGCCACATGACTGACATTGTCTGATGTTTCAGCAGATTTCGCGTTCATATGGGCCGATTTGGATACTGTTTCCTGAATCATTGACCACATGCTCTGAGAATTGTTTTTCACGTTCTCGGCAGAACTTGTAACAGTTTGCATCATGCCTTCGACAGACGCGTCAAATTCATGAATAAGCTCTTCGATCTGCTGTGATCGTTTCTCGTCTTTAAGCTTTTGACGGCTGATTTCTTCTGCCCTCTCCTCGGCTTGCTGACGTTGCTGTTTTATCTCGGCTGCGATGGTTTCCTGTTCTGTCACATTTTCCCATGAAACCATGGTTCGAACATGTTTTCCTTCCGGGTTTTCAACAGCAGCGAGCCTTAATTCATAGAGTTCAGATCCAATTGAAATGATTTCAGAATGGGGTAATTTACTGGCGTCGGAAATAGGCGCCAGTTTCTCTGCGTCAACACCGATTGCATCCCATATTTTTTCAGGTTCATGATCATCTGTGGTCGTTTTTTGTCCTGCCGCATTGACGAAATAGATGCTGCCTTTCATTCCAACCAGCGCGGTCGCAACGGGGCTTGACTCTATCATGTGGCGGAGTTGAAAGCTGTCTTCAACGCTTTTTCGCAAAGCAGTTAAAGCATCCAGCATTTCTTTGAATTCATCCTTACCAACGCGAGGCAACGGAATATCGGTACGGCCCTTGCTGATCTCGCCAAGCGCTCTGGCAAAGGATTGCAGTTTTCCAAACAATGAAAACTTGAGGAGTAACGCACCCACTGCCCACGCGATAACAACACCACCAAAAATAAAGATCAGGGCTGAATTTCGAATGGTTTCACTTTCTTGTGCGAAACGACTGACATCCCGGGTCAAAGTGGCGATCGCCCAGACATCCCCGTTAGATGCAGGAATATCAATATCAAGGCTGTTCAATTGCACGTCCTGTGATCCGGCAGTCTCTTTGTCTGCTGTGTCTGCTGTGTCGGCTACAGCCTTTGTTGCTGATTCCCCCGTGCCCTCTTGTGAAGGGTGTTCATTTGATTGCGGTAAAGCCTCAGGATTGGATGAGGACGTAAAATTTCGGAAATTATCCTCTAACAATAGACTACCGTTCACACTTCTATAAACCAGATCACCATCTAGATATTCAGCTAGTCCTTTGAGATGCATCAGCGGATTAGTGACGATTTCAATAAATCCGGCAATTCGAAAGCCGCCAATCGGTGCGATTACACTGTGAACGGGTAGCCCCTGTTCAGAGCGCCAGTAATATGAGAATTGCTGCCTCTGGTCGGCCTTTTCGCGAGCCTGCAACTGTTTCAGTATGGCCGTGTCTTTGGTGAGTGTTTCTCCCTTTCCCAAGGACGATGTGGCTATTCTGTTCATGTCTTTGTCAAAGACGTTTGCTGTCACCAAAAAGAATTCCCCATTTCGGAAGACTTTATCATCATGAAAGTTGGTAACAGCGGCGGTCATCGTTTTTTCATTTTTTTCTTTTACTGCCTTTACCAAAAGACTGAAACGCGACCAGTCCCCCACATGAGGGCTTAACTTTTCTGAATACTGTAGCCTGATCCGATCATTCACCAAATGCTTAAGGGTTTCGGCGGAGTTGTTGCGGAAAACATCTAATGAAAAAAGCATGAAATTATCAGAGACTTTAATTTGTCCGAACATGAGAGCAGCAGACATTGTCACAGCCAGAACCACCAGTATTTTTCTGGGTGTCCAGAAAAGCGTTTTTCCGGAGAAGGGCGGTAGAAGTGTGCGCAACAGGGATTTGGCTTTGTCTAATGACATATTGAAAATCTCATAAAATAAATTGTTTTATAAAAAAGAAATAATATTAGATAAATATTTCTAAATTCTTACCGCGATTTCTCTCTACACGCTTGACACTTTCGAAGGGGGGGCCGAAATATGACCCTTAGTTATCAAGAAAGGGGAAAGTCAGTGCAGGAAAGCTTATTGAAATTCTGGGATATTGTTAAAGATGTTTGGACGTCAGGTTATTTAGGTCTGGATCTCAATTCTTTAATACCTGCACTCGGGATACTTCTTGTTGCGTTGGGATTACGAGGTGTCTTCACACGCATTATCATTAACCGATTAGTCCGGTTCACGGGCAGAACCAAAAACCGGCTTGATGACCAAATTGTCGAGGCACTGGAAGGACCCATCCGCTTCGTACCGGTCGTCATTGGCGTTTATTTTGCAATTGAAATCAGTGGTCTTGCAGATAAAGACGGCATCGATCTTTTTGCTGAAGATGTTGTGCGTTCACTCGTTGTCGTGAACCTTTTCTGGGGCCTTTATTGTCTGGTAAATCCTCTCACATTTCTTTTGGGTCGGTTGGAAGAAGTTTTCTCAGCCGAGATGGTTTCCTTCCTATTGAAAGTGTTGAAGGGGATTATCATCAGCATTGGCGTGGCGACAGTATTAGAGCTTTGGGGGATTAAAGTTGGCCCGATTATTGCCGGTTTTGGTCTTGTTGGAGTCGCGGTCGCCCTCGGTGCGCAGGATCTCTTTAAAAATCTGATCAGCGGATTTTTAATCCTGGCAGAAAAACGCTTTCATGTCGGTGACTGGGTGTTGGTGACCGGTGTTGTCGAAGGAACGGTCGAGAAAATTGGGTTTCGCTCGACCATGATACGACGTTTTGACAAAGCTGCGACAATTGTCCCGAATGCTGTTTTTGCTGATAAAGCCGTGACCAACTTTTCTGAAATGACCCATCGCCGGATTTACTGGAAAATTGGCGTTGAATATTCAACATCAGTGGCACAGTTACAGGAAATTACCGGGCAGATAAAACAATATCTGCTTGGGAATAGTGATTTTGCGCAACCCGATGAAGCGACACTCTTTGTGGTCACTGATAGTTTCAATTCAAGTAGCATCGATATCATGATTTATTGCTTTACCCGTACGACCAATTGGGGGGAATGGTTGGATATCAAGCAAGACTTTGCCCATGCGATTAAACAGATCGTTGAAGGTGCGGGCACTGGATTCGCCTTTCCGTCCATGTCTATTTATCAAGGGACTGAAGCTGATCAGCCAGAAGCCTATATTCCGCCATCTGAGGCGTCAAAAAAGTCCGCGAGCGAGGTGCAGGCTTTTCAGGCGGGGAACGAAGGAAGCACCTGAACGCTAGGAAATTGCAATTCGGTAGGTAAAAACCCCATTTTTTTCTTCGCTCGAAAGAAGCGGGTTACCCGAAATATGGCAAAAATGGTCTATGTCTATTCTGGATGCGGGATCTGTCGCAATGACCGTCAATATGTCCCCGGATTGAAGTTCTTTAATTTTCTTCTTGGCTTTTAATACCGGGAGCGGACAACTAAGGCCCGATGTATCAAGGATGTGAGACATTGTGTTCAAGAAAATTACCTGCTGTAGACTGTGCGGGCACACTATATCGATTGCAAGATCGAAGGCAAGGCTGAGGTGACGGCATTTTCGCGCGGCTAAAGGACGAAAAATTCGTGCATTAAGCCGCGTATGGTGTTGTTTCTTTTTAGAAGGGTACCTGATTGGTCAAAGCGTTCGTATCGGCCACGCTCTTCTTGCAGTAGGAATTGTATGTTGTTTGGGCTTGCCAAGAACAGTGCGATGCAGGCTCGCTCAAGTGAATAATCCGAGTTTCTGGCCGGAACAAGGGTCTTTGGAAGTTGGTGGAGAACTGAAAATCCGCACCAGGATGAGGAGCAGGCTTTTCCTTTGAAAAGTGTCTCGACAACTTCAATATCGCTTTTGCACAATGGACGGACGCCGACTTGCATCGGTTCGAAAATTTCGGTCCTTTCCGAAATGTGATCGTTTAACTTAATCACGACTGCCATTGCGATACCTGCCAGTTCAAATGAAGTGTTTGGGTACAATCCAACTGAAATATAAGTATCGCATAAACCTCTTAACAGGGCGTTGAGAAGCAAGGTTAATTTTCGAAAACTTTTTTCTTTAAGTACTGGATATTTTTGGGATGGAAAGAAAATTAACCATTTTTATACGGTATTCTGCCAACTATCGTAGGATTGAATAGAATAAATTTGCCAAGTTTTATAAGGAAATACTGGGGTAAATGTCGTTGATGTCTCAAGCAGAGGAGCATAAACCAGCAGAATCAGCTGGCATGATGGCGGGTGACAGCGACCCTGTGCCAACGAAACCGATTGTGCAAACCGGACCGGTTGAGCATCACCAAATCGGCGAAATGGCACATTTTCTTAAAGCTTTTGGTCGCAACAAAGAAGAAGTTGTGAACACTCTGATGGCGAGTAGCCTGCAAATTGTCGGGCTTGACGATGTTAAAAAAGAGTATGAAGGCAAATGGGAAAAAATCGAACATCGTGTCGAAACAGCGATTAATGCGTTTTTCACTAAGAAATTAAGAAAGCAAGATACGTTTGTTCAATTGGCTGAAGGCCGCTTTGCATTGATTTTTGCAAATATGACCCGGGAAGAGGGGCAGGCTCGAGCGCTTGAATTATCCCGCGAACTGATTAACCTGCTTTTTGGGCAAATGCCGGGTGTGGAACTTATTTCAGTCGAAGCCATGGTTCTTGATGTTAATTTGATCGGGGATCTAGAGAGTTTTGAAAACCTGGAAGAGGTTATCGAATACTTTCAAGATGCGATTGCAGAAGCAAGTGAACGGGAAACGACACAGTTAAAGGAAGTAGAAGAAGAACTTACCATTCAGTTTCGATCTGTTCTTAATCATCCTAAACAATTCATTTCGGCGACAGAGGTGGTTTTCGCGCTTAGAAAAGGGGATGATACCACCGTTTTGTCTCATTCTGATCCAATGCTTTCGGGTTCCACGAGAACAAGAACAGATCTTGACTTGATGGCCCTGGAAAAAACCGGTCAAGCAATGCGAGAGATGGGCCGCAAGGGCAATAAACCGATTGTCTTTCTGTCGATCTGTCTGGAGACACTGGCAAACGCTTATTGCCGCAAGAATTTTCAGGATATGATGAACCGCCTTCCTGATTATACGAAACAGCATCTGATTTTGAATATTGAGGGGATCGGTCGCGGGATTCCCAACAGTCGGTATCGGCAGATTTTAACCTCTGTAACGCCAAATGTGTTGGGGTTTTCATTAGAGGTCGATAAGGATTGGGATTGTTTCCATGCGATTTCCGACCTACCGGTTCGGGCGATCGTCGCTTCCAGCAATGAGGAAGAAGACATTCCGTGGATCCAGACCCTCATTTTGCAGGCAAAAGAAAAAGGGATTAGGTCTGTATGGCGCAATGTCGAAACGGATGAGGTTGCCCGATTGGCGTTCAGGCTCGGTGTCGATTATGTGGGTGGTCCTGCCATTAGTAACTGTCAGGACAGCCCAATCCGTCCTTTTTCTATCAAACGACCCTAAAACGCCTGGGCCTTGGTAAATACCGAGAATAATTCCACATGGGATGACCAGAGGAATTGGTCGATCGGTGTTACATTTGACAATATATATCCCCGATCCAGAAGAATTTCTGCATCCCGCGCATAACTGACTGGATTACAGGAAATGAAGATGATGGTCTTGATATTACTGAACGCCAGTTCTTCCACCTGTGCCTTCGCCCCTGCGCGCGGCGGATCAATAATAACTGTATCATAGGGCGCAAACTCTTCGGGTAGGAGCGGTCGCCGGAACAAATCCCGGTATTCTGCTTCAATAGGGAGCATTTTTGAGTTTGCGGCGGTTTGAAGCGCTGCTGTCAAAGACTTGTCCCCCTCTACCGCATGTACGGATTTAGCCTGATGAACCGCAGGCAGGGAGAAACTGCCACATCCAGAAAAGAGATCCAGAACTTTTGCGTCTTTTGGCAGGACATCCAATAGCATCTCGATCAGGGCATCCTGTCCTTCCTGAGTGGCCTGTAAAAACCCACCGGGGGGAATAGCAACCGTGTTGCGGCCAACTTGGATCAGGGGCGGTTTGAGTTCGGCAATGACCTCAAGCATGTTGTCGCCCTCATTGATCAGGGCAATTCTGGACAATTTTTCTGTCTGCGCAAATGTCGCAAGGCGCTCACGCGCATCAAGATCTGCGGTAATGGGACCGGTGATCAACAAGTCAGGACCATTTAAAGTGTCGCTGATTGTTAAGCGGGCTTGACTGTTGCGTGGCATAACGTCTGCGAGAACCGTTCTTAAGGGTTTAACCAGCGCAAGAAGTGGCGATGTGATCAGCGGACATTCCCCAACATCAAAAATCTGATGGCTTCGGCGAAGATGATAGCCAACCATGACGCCTTTCTTTCGCTTGGCGGCGATAAATTCTACCCGCCGGCGTGAGTATTCAGGACTGGTTCTAACCGGGCCAACGGTTGTCTTTGCCGCGCCGATTGATTGAAGGGATTGCCGGATTTTTTCTTGTTTCCAATCCGCCAGCACATCTGGTTTGAGATGTTGCAAACCGCATCCGCCACAACTTCCAAAATGCCGGCATTTTGGTGTCTGGCGATCCTGAGAGGGGGAAAGGATTGTGTCAATAGACGCGGCAAAACCTTTACCCCGTTTTTCTCCGACCGTCGCCAGAATCCGATCTCCACGGGCAGTGAACGGGATATAATAGGGTCGCTCGTTGTGGTAGGCAACGCCATCGCCGTTCATTCCGATATGATCGACCGTTAGTTCCAGCTTATCCATCAAACTGAGCTCCCATCAGATATTCATGATTGCCATCACTTCCCGTGATCGGACTGTCAATAGAGCCGAGGCATCGCCAGCCGGGCATTTGGTTGATCCAGCGTTCCATATCTTCTTTCACCGCTTCTGCCTGTTCGATATCCCGAATAACGCCGCCTTTTCCAAGATTGCCTTTACCAACCTCGAATTGCGGTTTAACCAGCGCCAGTAGCATGGCCCCGGGCGCACAGAGCCCTAAAGACGCCGGCAGAAGTTTCTTTAAGGAAATGAAGCTGGCATCGGTGACAACCAAGTCAAGAGGGTCCGGTATATCGTCCGTCGTCAAATGACGGGCGTTCATGCCTTCCATATTGATGATTTGTGGATGATCGATCAGGCTGGGGTGAAGTTGATCGTGACCAACATCGACAGCAAAAACCTTAGCCGCGCCTTTATGAATGAGAACCTGTGTAAATCCGCCAGTTGACGCCCCAATATCTGCGGCAACACGGTCTTTTATCACCGGCGAGAAATGGTCAATGGCGGCGATAATTTTGTGTGCACCGCGTCCGACCCATTCGATTTCAACCGCGGCAATTTCAATCGGTGTGTAATCCCAGACTTTTTGGTTTGGCTTTCGCGCAGGTAAACCCTCTACCGTCACCCGTCCGTCCGCAATCATCGCCTGAGCTTTTGCCCGGCTTTCACAAAGACCGCGGGCAACAAGCTCCAGATCCAGTCTTTTTCCTGCTTCTCTCATGAGCTTACTGGGCGTTTGAGGTGGAACTGGCGTCAGTTTTATGATCCAGTGCCGTTAAGGCGATATCGATAATCTGGCGAGCATTAATACCGGCAATGTCATTCATTTTTTCAGGTTTGTCCTGATCAATATATAGATCCGCCATACAGATCGGTCGAATTTTTAGGCCGTTATCCATTAAACCGTTCATAGCCAGGAATTGCATGACATGGCTGCCAAACCCGCCAACGGCACCTTCTTCCACAGTGATGAGAACGTCATGATTTTCGGCGAGTTGCCGAACCAGATCCTCATCCAGTGGTTTACAGAAACGTGCGTCGGCGACTGTCGTAGACAGGCCTTTTGTTTCCAGTGTTTCAGCAGCGTTCAAGGCTTCTGCCAGTCGGGTGCCAAACGACAGGATCGCAATCTTGTTCCCCTGCTTGAGTATGCGCCCCTTACCAATTTCCAAAGGGATACCTTTTTCAGGCATATCGACGCCGACACCTTCCCCGCGCGGGTAGCGGAATGAAATCGGACCGTCATTATAGGCAACAGCAGTGGCCACCATATGCTTCAGTTCCGCTTCATCCGCGGCGGCCATGACGACCATATTGGGTAAGGTCGCCAGATAGGTTGTATCAAATGAACCAGCATGCGTGGCGCCATCCGCGCCAACCAAGCCCGCTCTGTCGATGGCAAAACGGACAGGTAGGTTTTGAATGGCAACGTCATGTACGACCTGATCATAGGCTCGTTGAAGAAACGTTGAATAGATCGCAACAAAGGGTTTGATCCCTTCTGTCGCCATGCCGGCAGCGAAGGTTACGGCGTGCTGCTCGGCAATGCCCACATCAAAGCATCGGTCCGGGAAGGCTTCTGCGAACAAGTTAAGGCCAGTTCCGTCAGGCATTGCGGCGGTCACCGCAACGATATTGTCATCGGCTTCGGCTTCCTGAATAAGGCTTTGGGCAAAAACCTTTGTATAGGACGGGGCGTTCGGAGTTGCTTTTGATTGTGCACCGGTGATCACGTCAAACTTGGAGACGCCATGATATTTGTCTTCCGCCGCTTCAGCCGGGGCGTAGCCTTTGCCCTTTTGCGTTACACAATGAATAAGAATGGGGCCATTTTCTGAGTCGCGGGCATTTTTCAGAACCGGAATAAGATGTTCCAGATTATGCCCGTCAATGGGGCCGACATAATAAAAGCCAAGTTCTTCAAATAATGTACCGCCTGTGACCATCCCACGGGCAAATTCTTCTGCGCGCTTTGCTGTTCTTTCCAGCGGATCCGGTAGATGAGACGCGACCTGCTTCATCAATTCACGCAAACTGCGATAGGAACGCCCTGACAGGAGCCGTGAGAGATACGCGCTCATCGCTCCCACCGGTGGGGCAATCGACATATCATTGTCATTCAGAATAACGATCTGCCGGCTGTTCATTGCCCCAGCGTTGTTCATGGCTTCGTAGGCCATACCAGCACTCATGGAACCATCACCGATAACGGACACAACATTATTTTCGCGATGTTTTAAATCCCGCCCGACCGCCATGCCGTGACCGGCGGAAATGGATGTAGACGAATGGGCGGCACCAAACGGGTCATAGGGGCTTTCGGACCTTTTAGTGAAACCGGACAGGCCACCCGCCTGACGCAGCGTGCGGATCCGATCCCGTCTGCCGGTCAGAATTTTATGAGGATAACACTGGTGCCCGACATCCCAGATCAATCGGTCATCCGGAGTATTAAACACATAATGAATTGCAACGGTTAATTCTACCACGCCCAGACCAGCGCCCAGATGTCCCCCCGTCACCGAAACAGCATCAATGGTTTCCTTGCGAAGTTCTTCTGCGAGTTGAAGAAGCTCTTCCATGGAAAAACCGCGCATGTCTTTAGGGTGTTTGACCTGATCCAGAAGGGGCGTCATAGAGATTTTAGTCACGATATAACTCGATCCTATTTTTTGCGTTCAACAGTGAAAATCGCAGCGTCTCGAAGTAAGTCAGCATTGCTATTAAAAAGGGACAAATGGCTGATAGCCTGATCCGCAAGCATTTTCGCGTGAATTTTAGCTTTTTCAAGGCCCATCAAGGAAACAAATGTGGCTTTACCTGCATCCGCGTCTTTTCGGGTGGCTTTGCCCATCTCATCGCTTTCCCCTTCTGCATCAAGAATATCATCTGCAATCTGGAAAGCCAGACCCAGATCATGTGCATAGGCTTTAAGGGCTGTGATCTGAGCCGGGGCTGCATGTCCCAGGATAGCGCCTGCTTCACAGGAATACTGTATTAGCGCTCCCGTTTTTAGCTGCTGCAAACGTGTAATGGTGCTGAGCGATATTTCGTCAGGGTCCGCATAAATATCCATAGTCTGCCCTCCGACCATGCCATGGCCGCCTGAGGCGAGCGCAAGCCTGTGAACGAGAGAGGCGCGGACACTGCCAGATGGATGGGTCTCTGGATGGGCTAGAATTTCGAAGGCTAGAGCCTGCAGGGCGTCCCCGGCCAGAACGGCGAGTGTTTCATCAAATTTTTTGTGCACCGTTGGAAGCCCACGGCGCAGATCATCATCATCCATGCACGGCAAATCGTCATGTATGAGAGAGTAGGTATGCAGAATTTCAAGGGCCGCGGCAACCCGCACGGAATAGTCCCGGGAGACATCAAAAAGATCTGCGCTTTGGATGACGAGAAACGCACGCAATCTTTTGCCGCCCGCCAGAACAGCGTACCGCATTGCCTCATGGAGGTCTTTCTCCAACCCTTTATTGACGGGGAGGAGTTGATCCAGTTTCGTGTCCATCAAGGCTGCGGTTTGACGCAGCGCCTTGGCAAATCGATCTTCCATACGGTTACTCTTCGTTCTGGCTATGCTAAAAATGTAGGACTATTCGACATTCGCCGGCTGTGTTGAGAGATTGCCATTTTGGCTGACAATTTTATCCACTCTTTCCTGTGCAGAACGTAATTTGTCATCACAATGCTGTTTCAGCAAAGACCCGCGTGTGTAAATCTCGATCGATTGATCCAGATCGACATTTCCTGAATCAAGCTTTTCCACAATTTGTTCTAATTCCTTCAAGGCTGCTTCAAAGCTAAGCCCTGCAATATCGTCTGGAATACTCGCCGTATCTGCCATGCTGTCTCCTTTTGCGCCCTTATACTCTTCCCTTACGCCTCTAGCAACGCTTTCACGTGGATTTCTGCACAGTCTGCCAACGCAACAAGGTCATAACCCCCTTCCAGAACCGAGACAAGGCGACCGTCGCAGCATTGTGCGGCAATTTGTACGAGATGCTTTGAAACCCAGTCATAGTCTGCTTCGGTCAGGTTCATATTGGCTCTCTCATCCTTAACATGGGCATCGAAGCCTGCGGAAATGAAGATAAGCTCTGGCCTGAAAGCCTGTAGGGCAGGGAAAACCTGTTCAGTCATTGCCTTTTTGAATTCACCTGATCCTGCGCCAGAAGGCAAGGGAATATTCAAAATGTTTCCCTTCCCTGTCTCCGAAGCATGACCCGTGCCGGGATAAAAGGGGGCTTCCTGATGGGTGGAAATATAAAGAAAGTTCTCTTCGCTTTCAAAAACCGCCTGAGTACCATTGCCGTGGTGAACATCAAAATCGACAACTGCTATTTTCTGTAGCCGAAATTTTTCGCGGGCATACAGCGCACCGATGGCCACATTGCTATAAAGGCAGAACCCCATGGCAACGTCTGGTTCGGCATGATGGCCCGGGGGCCGTATCGCGCAAAAGGCGTTGGTTTCTTTTTCTGTCAGAACAAGATCAACTGCATCGCAGACGGCGCCAACTGCGCGAAGGGCGGCGTCTTTTGATCCTGGAGACATAAAAGTATCCGGGTCGAGTTGGACAATACCCGATTTGGGGACACTCGCGTCGATGCTGTCCAGATATTTATCAGTATGGGCAAGTTCGAGTATCTTGCGAGATGCTTTTGAGGCATTGTGTTCAACAAGGCCGCTAAATGCTTCTCCTTCAAGACGGTTTAAGACCATTCTTAACCGGTCGGCTTTTTCTGGATGTCCGGGTCCTGCATCATGAAAGAGACAGTCACGGTGCGTAAAAAGATGTGTCGCCATGGGCCTTCCTGAACGTATGCTACATAAATGATCGTTCACTTTTGTCAGATTTCTCTATTGATTTCAAATTTTGTCAGTCAAAATAGACGGAAATCTTATGAAACGGCGTTAGAACTAAGTTATGAAAATAATTAATCAAATAATAATTCTGGTCCTGTTACTCGCTGTGGGCTTTGGTGCCTGGCATTATAAAGATGAACTGCCCTTTATCGGCGCTTCAGAACAGGCAGGCGAAAAATCACCCCGGCGTAAGGCGCGCGCCGTTTCCGTTATTGCTGAACCTGTTCAGGTTCGGGATCTTCAGAGAACGATTTCAGCGGTTGGCAGCCTTCAGGCGCTGGAAGCGGTTGATATTACGTCGAAAGTAACGGCGAAGATCTTGAGCCTTCAATTTG
This sequence comes from Sneathiella aquimaris, assembly GCF_026409565.1. Taxonomy (NCBI): domain Bacteria; kingdom Pseudomonadati; phylum Pseudomonadota; class Alphaproteobacteria; order Sneathiellales; family Sneathiellaceae; genus Sneathiella; species Sneathiella aquimaris. Next base: position 3,060,535 of record NZ_CP112881.1, on the reverse strand, counting down.
AAGAGGGCAGCTTCGTTGAAAAGGGAACTGTCCTTTTTACGCTGGATGCGACCGAGCCTAAAGCGGAGCTTGCCGAATCACAGGCAGAGCTGATCAACAGCCGAAAATTATACGAGCGGACACTAAAACTTTTTAAAAGTGGCAATTCCCCTAAAGCCAGGGTGGATTTGTTGTTATCCGAATTGCAAATTGCCGAAGCAAAGGTTGCCGCCAACAAGGCGCGCCTTAATGATTATGAGGTGAAAGCACCTTTCTCAGGAAAGCTTGGTTTTCGTCAGGTGAGTGCGGGATCGCTGGTTCGGCCGGGTGACGTAATCACAACCCTTGATGACGTTTCGAGTTTGAAACTGGACTTCAATCTACCTGAAAGTTATCTGGCCCATATTCGCGAAGGACAGGATTTCCAGGCCATCAGCGTGGCTTATGCTGATCGGTTATTTGATGGCAAGGTCCAGATTATTTCTACACGTGTTGATCCGGTTACCCGGGCCGTCCAGGTTCGGGGTCTTCTTTTCAATAAAGACGGATTATTGAAGCCGGGCATGTTTTTGTCTGTCCGTCTTCAAACGGGGCTGCAGAAAAATGCTGTGATGGTTCCAGAGCAGTCAATCGTGGTCTCAGCCGCAGGGCATTTTGTTTTTGTTGTTAAAGAGGACGTTGCCCATCGGACAAGGATCAAAATTGGTGAAAGAATTCCAGGCTGGGCGCAAGCCTTGCAGGGAATTTCTGGCGATGCAGTGTTGATCACAGAAGGTCTTCAAAAGGTGAGAGACGGGCAACCTGTGCGGATCATGGCAGAGGGAAACCCGGCTAAAGACGGAAAAAAGAAATTGGGTAAGGTTGCAACAGAATGATTATCTCTGATCTTGCCATTAAACGGCCGGTGCTGGCGATCGTCATGTCGCTGGTTTTAATCTTGTTTGGCGCCTTCTCCTATCAGTCCTTAAGCGTGCGGGAATACCCTGACGTTGACAAACCCAATGTGTCGATCAGTACGACCTACCGAGGGGCGTCTGCCGAAATTATTGAAAGCCAGATCACGCAGGTTCTGGAAGATGCTGTCGCCGGCATTGGGGGCGTTGCGCGCATTAATTCCAGTAGCCGGGAAGAGTCTTCTTCTATCAATGTAGAGTTCAATCTGTCCCGAGATATCGAAAGTGCGACAAATGATGTGCGTGCACGGGTATCACGTGTGATCTCAAAACTGCCGGATGAAGCGGACGCGCCGCGTATCTCCAAAACAGAAAGTGATGCGCGGCCGATAATGTGGCTGTCGATGGCGAGTACCGGTCTCACATCTTTGGAGCTGACGGACTTTGCAGAACGAACTCTTGTCGACCCGCTTTCCACGGTCAATGGTGTTGCAAGTGTGCGGATTGGCGGTGCACGACGGTACGCAATGCGTATTTGGGTGGATACAGAAGCGCTGGCAGCTCATAGCCTGACGGTCCAGGATGTGGAAACGGCAATCAAGGCACAGAATGTGCAATTGCCATCCGGTCGGATTGAATCTGTGGAACGGGAATTTAACATTCAGACAGAGTCAGATTTACGAACACCGGATGAATTCAACAGAGTGATCATTAAAAATGATGATCGGGGTGTTATTCGACTGGGGGATGTGGCACGGGTTGTTGTTGGCGCTGAAAATGAACGAACAGGATTACGCGTAAATGGCCGTGATTCCATCGGCCTGGGTATTATTCGTCAATCCGGAGCCAATGTGCTTGAGGTTGCAAATAATGTGAAGGTTGTTGTTGATAACCTTCAAACGTCACTTCCTCAAGGGGTGACACTCAAAGTTTCCTACGATCAGTCAATTTTCATCAGCCAGTCAATACGCGAAGTTTTCATCGCACTTGGTATTGCCATGGCGCTTGTCGTCCTGGTGATTTTTTTCTTTCTGAGATCTGTGCGGGCAACCTTAATTCCGGCCGTTGCGATCCCCGTATCCATTATCGCAACACTGATTATTCTGGCAGCGCTGAATTACTCTGTGAACGTACTGACCTTGCTCGCATTGGTGCTGGCCATCGGGCTTGTGGTTGATGATGCCATTGTTGTGTTGGAAAATATCCACCGGCGTATCGAAATGGGGGAACCTCCCTTGCTTGCCGCAGCCAGAGGGTCGCGGCAGGTGGCTTTTGCCGTTGTCGCGACGACGATCGTTCTGGTCGCTGTGTTCCTGCCAATTTCCTTTCTGGAAGGCACAACAGGTCGATTGTTTCGAGAGTTTGGCCTAGCGGTCGCTGCGGCTGTCATGTTCTCGAGTTTTGTGGCGCTCACCCTTACACCAATGATGTGTTCGAGGTTGCTTGTCAGTCAAAATAAGGAAGGACTCTTTTACCGTTCTACTGAATTTGTTTTTGACGGACTAGAGGCCCTTTATCGGCGAGGATTGCAATTCGCCCTGAACACGCCTGCGATTGTCATTGCCATTGCGATCGGTGTCTCTGCGCTGTCCTACGAGTTTTATAATCAGCTGCCAAAAGAGTTTGCACCAACGGAAGATCGTGGATTTTTTTATATCCCCGTCAAAGCCGTTGAAGGGGCCAGCTTTGATTATACAGAACGAAATGTTCGAAAAATTGAAGCATTGCTCAATCCACTTCTTGAAAATGGGGAGGCGGAGAGTGTTTTCGCCTTGGTGGGCAGTTTTTCGAGACCCGGTCCTGTGAATACAGCCTTTATGTTTTCCCGCCTAGTAACCTGGGAAAAACGGGGACGGTCTCAGCAGCAGATAGTCAGCTCGATTTTTCCAGGGCTGTTATCCATTCCGGGAGTGCGGGCCTTTGCGATTAACCCAGCGAGTCTCGGACAGCGATCCTTTGGCGCGCCCGTTGATGTGATCGTTGGTGGCCCTTCTTATGATGAAATAAATGTTTGGGTTGATCGGGTCATAGAGCGGGCTCAGGAAAACCCCAAACTGTTGAATGTGGACAAAGACTATTCTGAAAACCTCCCTCAAATTCGGCTGAATATTGATCGGGACAGGGCATCCGATCTTGGCGTTTCAATTCAAACGATTGGGCGGACACTTGAAACACTCATGGGTGCGCGGACAGTCAGTACTTATGAAGAGGGCGGCAAACAGTATGATGTGATCATGCGCGCCCGGCAGGAAGACCGAAGCTCGAAGGGGGATCTGGACAAAGTCTATGTCCGTTCAGACCAGTCTGGCAGGCTTATCCCGCTTTCGAATTTTGTGGGTCTGACAGAAACTGCAGGATCGGCAGAACTAAAGCGTTCCGACCGCTTGCGGGCCGTTCGGATAACTGCTTCTTTGGCAGATGGTTATACACTTGACGAGGCGCTGACCTATCTGGAAACGCTTGTTCGTGAAGAGAGCGATCAGGCGCGTATTTCTTTCGGAGGCGTTAGTCGAAGCTTTAAAGATTCTAACAAAGCGTTGCTTTTTACTTTTATAACGGCATTTCTTGTCGTTTTTCTGGTTCTTGCAGCACAATTTGAAAGCTTTATTCACCCGATTATTATTATGACGTCGGTCCCGCTTGCAGTTACCGGTGCGATGGGTGCTATGCTGATGTATGGCCTGTCTTTAAACGTTTACAGTCAAATTGGCATTATCATGCTGATTGGTCTGACGGCGAAGAATGCCATTTTGATCGTGGAATTTGCCAACCAGCTCAGGGACGAAGGGAAGGCGTTAAAAGAGGCGATTGTTGAAGCCGCTGTTATCCGCCTGCGTCCAATATTGATGACCACTATTTCAACAGCGCTGGGGGCTGTGCCGCTGGCAATGGCGGTGGGTGCCGGGGCGGAAAGCCGGGAAGCGATCGGCGTTGTCATCATGGGTGGCGTCCTGTTTTCGACCTTTTTGTCTCTGGGTGTTGTTCCGGTTTTCTACCTTCTACTCGCCCGCTTCAGTAAACCGTCAAGTTACCTTGCAGAACGTCTGACGCAATTGGAAGAGAAGCATAGTATTCTGAATAAATAACTGAGAGTGATGGGAGAACAAATTTGGTTGAATGCATTTCGGCTAAATTATCTCCTTAACGATATTTTAAGTCTGTTTTCATATTTTTCTACTTAATTCTATCTAAAAATGAACGTATCGACGGGTGTTCAACCCTATCTTTTGCGTTTGCAGAACCAATTTCTTTGTAGAGGGAGCACAGGCTGGCGCTCCTTAATTCGAAATTATTGGTGCTCAAAACCGATAGATCGTTGAAGATGGTTCTCAGGAATAAAAAGAGATCAGTATGGGATTACCAAAAATAAACAAAGCCTGTGTTTCATTACTCTTTTTGTCTGAAGAGAAGGAAGCTTTGGCTGTTCTGACTGACCAACTGAACGATCCAGCCATTGATTTTTCAGTTACCTCTCCTCGGGATGATCAAAACATCCGGGCGCAGATCAGTTCGATGGATTTGGTGTTTTTTCATGTTGGCGAGTCTGACATCGATCTGTCTCTTCGCACCTTTTCGAAGTTCCGCACGCTGGCGCCTAACGCCGGTTTTTTCTTTCTTGATTATGCCGCAACCCCTGAACGTGCTGTTCGCGCCATGAAAATGGGGGTTGATGATTATATTGTTCTCAATTCAAAATTTGAGGGGCTGGCAGAACAGGTCGGTCAATCCTGTCTGGATTGTCTGCTAACAATGCCAGCGCCTAAATTGGCGTCGGCCAACAACGCGCTGATGCAAACAGCCAGTCCGTTAAATTTCAAGGTTCGTGAAGTTGTAAAGGCAGCTGGCGAGTTGGCACAATGCGGGTCTCTTCATGAGGTTTGTACAAAGCTGTTGGAAAAATTAGGATCTGTATTAGGGGCAACCGGCGGCAGTTTTTATCTGCTCGAAGGGGACCATTTGAAGCAGGTGCATTCTTTGGATCCGGGGCATGCCCCGATGAAATTATCTGTCCCGCTCGAAGAAGGAAGTATTTTCGAGCAGGTTTTCAGAACAGGAGAGCCGTATCTTCACACGGGAGGTCAGGCCGGGAATGTTTATAAGACAAGTGGTTGGGAGGGGTATAAGGCTGACAATATGCTGGTTTATCCTCTTGCTCAAAAGAATGGTGAAATGATCGGTATCTTTTCTCTTCATGGGAAGCGGGATATGGTTTTCACAAAAGATGATCGCGATATTGTCCTTATTCTGGCGGCTTACTCGCGCGAGACAATCAGGGCCCTATATGCTCAGGAAAAATCCGTACAAACCTCTGATAGCCTGCGGCTTACCTTTGAGAATATTAACGAAGGAATAGTTCTGCTAAATGCCGATCTGGAGATTGTGGAATTCAATCAGAAGGCCTTGACCCTGACGAATATTCCTGCGGATTTGCTCCACACAGGTCAAAAGATTGAAGTCATCTATGACTATCTGTTCGAACGTGGTGATGTTGCGGATCGGATGCAGGGGAAATGCCCCTGGGTGGAAGTAACAGAGGATTTTGAATATTTGCATCGCTGCGCAAGTGGCAACATGATCAGCGTTTCTGGAAATTATATTGAGAACGGTGGGTTCGTTTTAACCTTCACCGATATTACCCGTCAAAAGGAATGGGAAGTTCAACTTTGTCTTGCAAAAGAACGGGCTGAAGCCGCCAGTGTCAGTAAGACAAACTTCCTGGCCAGTGTCAGTCATGAGCTGCGGACCCCGTTAAATGCCATTATTGGTTTTGCTGAAATGATCAATAAGTCGGTTTTCGGCAAACTTGAAAATGAAAAGTATGTTGAATATGTTCATCATATCCATGACAGTGGCTCTCATTTGCTTCATTTGATCAATAATCTTCTGGATTTATCAAAGGTTGAAGCAGGAAAGTTTGAGCTACAGGAAACGGACGTCCATCTTTCAGATCTGGTTCAGAACACTTTGAATTACTGTCAAAAGCAAGCAGATGAAGCGGGTGTAACCCTGTCATTTAGCGAGATGGTTAAAGTCGGTTTGGTTCGGGTAGATGAAAACGCAGTCCGTCAGATCCTGCTTAATCTGCTCTCCAATGCCATCAAATTCACACCAAATGGCGGTGCTGTCGACGTGGTATTGAATATATCAACCAACGGCGATGTTCTTCTCCTGGTCAAGGATACTGGGATTGGTATGGAAGATAAATCGCTTGAGATTGCCATGCAGCCATTTGGACAAATTGAAAATGCGTTCAACAGGAAGTATCCGGGGACAGGATTGGGCCTGCCTCTTGTCGCTTCCTTGGTTGAACTCCACGGGGGGGCTTTCGATATTAGCAGCCGACTGGGCGTCGGAACCACCTGTAGTCTGAATTTTCCGAGTAATAAAGCGGCCTGAAGCTTTTAGATTGTTGTGTCGAAATCTCTGTCTTCAAGAAAAATGCGTGTACATAATGCAAGATGTGAATGTGCGCTGAGATGCTCGAATTTCACGGCAATTTCTGGAGAAGGAGTGTTGCGGACGACTGTTCCGGTAAACTGGCCCTTTCCATTGACACCAAATATGTCAATCTCACCGGAGATATCCTCTCCGACTGAATAGCTGCCCTCGGTGTTTTCGATACAAAAACCGGCGGGTGACCAGTCTTTGGCGAGGTAAGCCTTTTCAGCAATAATGACCACAACGCGCGGTGCCGTATTTCTGTGATACAAGCGCCTATTTTCATCGTCAGGAATATCGTTCATTTTTTTATCCTGTTTCCTGCCAATTTTGTTCAATTGGGCTATCGATATTATATTACACTAGTTGTTAATGCGTGTTACAATAATTAAATACACTATTAACGGGAAAATTTAAGATTATCTTAACTTCTGGATCCGGTGCCCCTTATATGTCAAATCCTCAAAAAGTTTTACTGCTCACAGGCGCAAGCCGCGGAATAGGCCATGCCACTGTTAAAAGATTTAGTGCTGCAGGCTGGCGGGTTCTAACTGTTTCCCGACAGACTTTTTCCGAGCATTGTCCCTGGGAGGGTGGCGAAGAAAGCCATGTTCAGCTTGATCTATCAGACACAGATGGATTGGCGGCCGGGATTGAAACCATTCGCGAAAAATTGAACGGCTCCCCTTTACATGCCCTTGTGAATAACGCAGGAATTTCACCTAAAGGACCCAATGGAGAACGGTTCAGCACGTTGAATTCCGGATATGCGGATTGGTTACATGTGTACAACGTGAACTTGTTTGCCCCGCTTTTATTGGCGCAAGGATTGTTTGATGAACTGGTGGCTGCTAAAGGCGCCATTGTTAATGTGACGTCTATTGCGGGCAGCCGGGTCCATCCTTTTGCCGGTTCCGCCTATGGTACATCAAAGGCCGCGTTGTCGGCCATGACACGTGAAATGGCCGCAGATTTTGGACCATTTGGAGTTCGGGTCAATGCAATAGCACCCGGTGAAATTGACACCGCTATTCTGTCGCCTGGGACAGAAGAAATGGTGAAAGAGCTTCCGCTTCGGCGTTTAGGGCGCCCTGAAGAAGTTGCGTCGACGATCTACTTTTTATGTGATGCACCGTCTTCTTATGTCACTGGGGCTGAGGTTCATATCAATGGTGGGCAACATGTTTAATGCTGCCCACATCACTGGTTAGCCTGCGCGCCAGTTATTCTCATCCACATCGGCCGCAACCCGATCCAGACCCCGTTTAAACCGGTCGAACATCGTGTTGATTTCGTCCTCTGTTATAATAAGGGGTGGACACAGAGCCACATTATCACCGGCAACGGCCCGGCTGATCAACCCTTCATCCTGCATATAGGCAACAGCTTTTGCGCCTAAAGTCAGGCTCGGATCGAAGGAGGCCTTCGTTTTCTTGTCAGCGACAATTTCAACAGCACCAACGAGGCCGCAGACCCTAACCTCGCCAACAAGGGGGTGATCTTGTAAGTCGTTGAAGCGTTTTTGAAACAAAGGAGCGACTTGTTGGACATGCTCCAGAATATTTCTTTCTTCCATCAGCTCCAATGTCCGAAGCGCCACTGCGGCAGGAACAGGATGACCCGAATAGGTGTATCCATGTGCAAAAGCACCGTGCTTTTCGCTTTGGCGAACGAGTTCACCATAAATTTCCTGTGACACCAGAACCGCCGCAATGGGCAGATACGCGCTTGATAGTGCTTTGGCGCAGCTGAGGATATCTGGTTTGATGCCAAAAGTTTCCGATCCCCACATATTTCCGGTCCGGCCGAAGCCACAAATGACTTCATCCGCAATCATCAGAATGTCGTACTTCTTCAAAATCGCCTGAATTTTCTCAAAGTAACCTTTGGGCGGTACAATGACACCCCCGGCTCCCATCACTGGTTCAGCGATAAACGCGGCCACCGTTTCAGGCCCTTCGGCCAGAATTTTTTGTTCCAATTCGACCGCCATGCGGGTTGAAAATTCATCTTCGCTTTCGCCGTCCAACCCAAAACGGTAGTAGTGCGGACAGCTGGTGTGAGTGATGTTTTCAATTGGAAGGTCAAAGTCATTATGTAAAGGTGGCAGACCCGTCATGCTGGCTGCTGCCACGGTTACGCCGTGATAGGCCTTTTGCCGGCTGATAATCTTCTTTTTCTCAGGGCGACCCTTTGAATTATTATAATACCAGACCAGCTTTACGACAGTATCATTGGCTTCTGAACCGGAATTGACAAAAAAAGCTTTGGACAGATCACTTGATGGCGCTATCTCGAGCAGCTTTTCCGCGAGTAAAATACCGGGTTCTGTCGATTTGCTGGCAAAGGAATGATAATAGGGAAGTTTGTGCATCTGCTTTGTTGCGGCGTCGATCAGCTCTTTTTCACCAAAACCAAAAGACGTGCACCACAACCCTGCCAGTCCTTCGATATATTCTTTCCCGTTATCATCATAAACATAAATGCCTTTACCCGTTTCGATGATGAGCGGACCCGTTTTTTCATGTGCAGACAGATTGGTGTAGGAATGGATTACATTTCGGACATCACGGCTGGCTAAAGAATTGCCTTGCGTAAAATTGGAGCTGCTCATCTGGATATCTTTCTTGGTGGGTTACTTGATGTTTTCGTTCAGGCTACTCTTCTGTCTTGAGGTCGTCAATTGGGGAAGAGCGGTTGCCAGAAAAATCAGAACATGTGTAAATAGTGAAAAAAGAGGGGAATTTTGATGGGTGCTCTTAAACTTACGTCAGCGGATGGTTTGTCGCTTCATGTCCACGAATGGTTGCCCGAAGGTGAGGCCAAGGCCATTGTTCAGATCGCACATGGCATGGCAGAGCATGGGGCGCGATACCAGCGTCTCGCTGAATTTTTAAATGGCGCAGGCTATGCGGTATATGCAAATGATCATCGCGGCCACGGATTGACAATCCCTGAGGGTCAAGTGCCCGGGCATATGGCGGATAAAGGAGGATGGCGTTTGGCGGTGGATGATTTATCTCTGATCAATGAAGAGATCAGGCGGCGCCATGCTAATAAGAAGGTCATCCTTATGGGGCATTCCATGGGGTCTTTTATGGTACAGGACTATATGGCGCGCTATGGGGATACAATCGCCGGAGCCGCGTTAAGTGCGACGAACGGTCCCCCAGGCGGTTTAGGAAAGCTTGCGCAGCTTGTGTCTCGCATTGAAAAGTTGCGCAATGGCAATGAAGGACACAGTACGTTACTTGCCAACATGTCGTTTAAGGCTTTCAACAAAGCGTTTGCACCCAACCGAACAGAATTCGACTGGCTCAGCCGTGACGAACTGGAAGTCGATATGTATGTCGAAGACCCTTTATGCGGGTTTGATTGTTCCATTGCGACATGGATCGGCCTTCTGGATGCTTTGACCCGTATTGGGTCGGATCAGGCCATGTCGCAAATGGACAAAGAAATGCCGATTTACGTTTTTTCTGGAACTGAAGATCCGGTGGGTGAGAAAACTAAAGGGGTCGAGAGACTGCTTAAAGCCTATCAAAAAAATGGCTTCAAGAATATCGAGCATCGGTTCTATGTCGGGGGGCGGCACGAAATCTTGAACGAGACCAATCGGGATGAGGTCATGAAAGATTTACTGACTTGGATTGAGAAAACGGTGCAAAATTAGCGGCGTGTCATTTCTTTCAGGCGTTTGATCCACGTTTCGATCCGTATTTTGTTCGCGTCGAAATCCGAACGGCCATAAACGGAACGGCTGTATATTGCGAGGCTGCTTTTCCCGTTGCCAAGCGCATAAAACTTAACGGATACGATATCGGGATATCGGACAAGGCGGGTTCTCTGCACCAGGTCCTGCTGGTTGTTGGTCCCCAGTTTTGTAAGTTTCTCGATCCGTTTTTGCTCTTTCAGCATTGCTGCCCAGTTTCGCTTGAGTTCCTCAAGCGGGACGTTAAAAACCGGACTGGTTTGTTGCTCTTGTGCGATACAGGCAGAGGGGGGGCAGATCAGAAACTGATTGGGGTTTTCAGATAGTTGAAGCGTTTCGAAATTAGTGGGCTCAACATCGCCAACACGGAGCAGCGCCGTCAGTGGAATCTCGCCCAACGGTGTAAAGAAAATCGGAATGCTGAAGGCACCCAATGTGACAATGCACCATAGGATTACTTTCAGGATTTTTTTAATCATACAGCTTTGTTTCCAATGCTTCCGGTTCTCGAAACTGATTTGTAATCTTCTTGTAACACAGAGCACCGTATTCGCGAACCAGAATTGTTTGCTGTAAAACGTGATTTACTAAAGGAAGAGGGGAACGTTCAGATATACGCCAAACTCTTTTCCAAAATCACAGGAAACCCGAGCATGGACCCGACCTTGCCTGTCCAGAAAACGTTGTTCAGTTTCGATGGGGAAGATGCCTTCATGCCAGATATTCGGGTGAATATATAAGCCTTGCGAGCCATCACACCAGAAAGCCACAACTTTGTCAGGGCTGATATCGTCCCCCGGAAGTGCGAGGGGAACAACAAAAGGCTGGTTGCTCAATGGAAAGAAAAGCTGGCCGCCATCCGGGTGGTAATTCATATGCCAAAGAAGAACCTGATTTCGCGCAACCGTTGGTGCCTCATTCGAGGCCTGCTGCGGGTCACAGGCCCAACCGAGAACATATTCACCAGAAACGGCGTCATTGCGCCCCATCAGAACATCGCCTTCCCAACGCCCGGAAAAAACCCCTTCGACAAATCCTCCTTCGTCTCCTGTATCAGGGTCGACAGGACGCCAGCCCTGCGCCGGCCAACGGACGATTTCGATGTCTAGATCGTCAGGGCTATCGACAAGCATACCGTAACCACGGACAGTTTTTTCTGTTGCGCGGACCAAAGGGACATCACACAAGGGGAGGGATGGTTTTTCCTGAGCGTCAAATAAGTAGGTAGGAGCACTATGCATTGTGTTTCTTTCCATCAGATCAGCCTGACTTGATTGTCTTCGTTCATCGATTAGGTGGCGCGTGTTCCGGCCCTTTTTATTTTAAATGCAGCGTCTTTTTCCTTGATTTGTTTTGATGTTAGGCGGGATCCGTCGGGGCTCCATCCAGGCGGGCCAAAAATATACATCCAAAATGATTTCAGACTCCGTGCAGAAAGAATGTCTTTGAAGAGACCTGCCCATTCATGCAGCGCAATAACAATCGGATTGAAACTGGCAATCTGTTTGACGATACCGTATCGGCAAGGCTCGGCGTTATCTTCAGGTACAAATGTGCCAAACATTCTGTCCCAGATAATCAGGGTTCCCGCGTAGTTGGCATCCAGATATTGCGGGTTGATCGCGTGATGGACACGGTGATGCGATGGCGTATTGAAGATATATTCAAAAGGGCGCCACATCTTTTGAATGCATTCAGTATGGATCCAGAATTGATAAACAAGATTAATACCTTGCTGAAAGGCAATAAGCGCCGTGGGGAAGCCTAAAATAGAGAGTAAAAGCCAAGGCACCCAGGTGCCAGCCAGACCGCCGGTCCAGGTTTGGCGGAGGGCTGTGCTCAGGTTATAATATTGTGAAGAATGATGGTTGATATGAGCTGCCCACCAAATACGGTGCTCGTGACTGAGCCGATGAAACCAGTAATAGCAGAAATCCTCAGCGAAAAAGATCAGAACGAAGGCATACCAGTGATACCCGATATCGAAGAAACGATATTGATAGACCCAATGCGAAACGCTGGCGACGATACCAAGATTAATCAGTCCAATTGCGAAATTACCAAGTCCCATTGCAAGAGAGGCGGCACTGTCTCGGGTCTCATAATTTGACTTGCGAGGGAAAAAACGTCCCAAAATTACTTCGATGATAATAAGCAGAACGAACGCGGGAATAGCAAAGGTAACCGGATCAGGGAGAGACATGGCTTTGTTCCTCCAAAAGCAACTTTTTAAGAGACTGTATGGTTTTCTCCTCAAATGAGAGTTTGAGCGCCGGATGCCCCCAGTCCTGTCGGTCGATGAGGGTTGTGGTGGGGGAGGCTGCAGTAAGGTGCAGGCCATCACGTTCGACCATTTGCATTACAATTTTATTGCCAAAGCTTCTGACCAAACGGAGGGTCTTATCCTGAACGGGGACGACAAGGGCGGCGTGTTTGTCCGTGCTCACTAAAATGGATTGGATCTCGAGATCCGGTTGTTCAAACCGTAAATGGGTCCTGATTGCTTTTTCACTGAGCAATAAGTTTTTGGAACCCGAAATAAGGCGGATCAAACCGATCATAATTAGGACCGCCAGAGCGGCCGCCGGAATCAGAATATAGGGTTCAATCTGCATAAAGCCCGCCTATAAGAATGTTGTCATGTTGTATTATCACCAATTTTATGGGCCAGAGACAACTAGTATTTAGTGAAACCGATTGGTTTGCCCGCCTGACGTAGGGGCATGCCCATATTGCTGCAATATCGCCGTTTTCTGTGCGATTACTCTTTACCAATCTTGGCAGTTTGCCTATGTTGCGTGTAACCAAAAACCAATAAACTGATATGGGAACAAACTATGTTGGGTCTTATCCAAGATCGGCCATTGCTGATATCCTCGCTAATTGAATATGCCGGAATTTATCACGGAGATGTTGAGATCGTTTCACGATCTGTAGAAGGTCCTATTCACCGGACCAATTACCGTGAAGTAAATCTTCGAGCAAAGAAGCTCGCTCAGGCGCTTGCAAAGCTTGGCGTCGAAACAGGTGATCGTATTGGAACGTTGGCCTGGAACGGTTATCGCCATGTCGAAATCTACTTTGGTGTTTCGGGCATGGGATCTGTTTGCCATACGATTAATCCTCGCCTTTTTCCAGAGCAGATTGCCTATATTGTCAATCATGCAGAAGACAAATTTATCTTCGTCGATCTGACCTTTGTGCCATTGATAGAAGCCGTTGCAGAGCATCTGCCGAATGTAAAAGGCTTTATTGTCATGACGGACGAAGCCCATATGCCCCAGAGCAAGCTGGATAACCTGCTTTGTTACGAGACATTGGTGGAAGCGGAAGATGGGGAATATGAATGGCCCGTTTTCGATGAAAATACCGCTTCCAGCTTGTGCTATACCTCAGGAACAACCGGTAATCCGAAAGGTGTCTTATATTCCAACAGATCAACAGTTCTGCATAGTTTCTGTGTTTGCACCAATGATGGGTTGGGTATCTGCAATCAGGACAGCATTTTGCCGGTTGTCCCGATGTTCCACGCCAATGCATGGGGTATTCCTTATGCTGCGGCCATGTCTGGTGCGAAAATGGTAATGCCTGGCGCCGCCATGGACGGTGCCTCTATTTATGAACTAATGGAAGCTGAAAATGTCACCCTCTCAGCAGGTGTTCCAACCGTTTGGTTGATGCTGTTGGGTCATGTAAAAGAAAATAATCTGAAGTTCTCATCCATGAACCGGACGGTCATCGGCGGATCGGCAGCACCACGTTCCATGATTGAAACTTTTGTCAATGATTATGGGGTTAATGTTGTTCATGCATGGGGCATGACAGAGATGAGTCCGCTGGGTACAACGGGCAACCTTCTCAAGAAGCATGAAGATTTACCGGAAGACAAGAAAATTGACATTCGCCTCAAGCAGGGGCGCGCCGTTTTTGGTGTTGATCTGAAAATTGTCGATGATGAAGGGGTTGAGCAACCGCGTGACGGCGTCGCGTTCGGCCGGTTATTGGTTCGCGGTCCTTGGATCACAAGCGGGTATTTCCGGGGTGAGGGCGGTAATGTCATTGATGAGGATATGTGGTTCGATACAGGCGATGTTGCCACTTTGGACCCTGATGGCTATATGCAGATCACAGACCGATCCAAAGACGTGATCAAGTCAGGTGGTGAGTGGATTTCATCCATTGATGTCGAAAACGAAGCAGTTGGTTGTCCTGGTATTGTCGAAGCCGCCGTAATTGCTGTGCCCCATCCGAAATGGGACGAGCGCCCGTTGGTTATTGCAGTGAAGGAAAGTGGACATTCTGTCACCCGTGAGGATGTTATCCATCATCTGGAAAATACACTGGCAAAATGGCAGTTGCCTGATGATGTTGTGTTTGTTGACGAACTGCCGCACACAGCAACAGGTAAGTTATTGAAAACGAAGCTGCGCGAAGATTTCAAAGACTACAAGCTTCCAACCGCTTAGTCGTTGGTGTTTCGTAACAAAAAAGCACGGCTGTTTGGCCGTGCTTTTTTGTGTCTAATTTGGAAGCGTAGTTAATTCGGTTTGCCACACCTGTTCTGTTTATAGGTTTCGATAACCTGAACAACATCATCGATTGTCAGGCCATCTCTCTTCAAAACGGCGAGAAAAATAGGGTCGGAAAATATCTCATCTATTTTGGGTTCTAAATGTATGTGACCATCGCTTTTCATCGTGTGGCTCCTTTGCCATCTAAATTCGATGGCTCTCAAGTACACATGGAATGCGACGCTTTTATGAACATTTTGTTTAGAAAATATGAGGCTGGCACAGACTTTAAATCGCCGGGTTTTTGGGCGCGTTAAGATTTATCGGTTTCTGTCGGGTCTATTTTCAGGTCATCCAGTTTTTTGCGGGAAGCTTCCTGCTTCTTTTTATCGATTTCTTTTGAATGCTTGGTTCGCCCAAAGAGCACCCTGTTGGAAGAGGCGACTTTTTCCTCCTCTTTTTTTGCTTTCTGTTTTCTGAATTTATTCAGATTAACAACATCACCCATTACGATTTGACCCTTGTGTGAAACGACCCCTCATTCAACATTAGAATTTTTTTAGGTAAATGCAAGCTAAGCCACAAATAGGTCACATTATTCGGACATTTCAAGGAGTTTGCGCAAAACATATAGCCTCACGGCGCTGGAGAGGTTCCCCGATCGTTCCTCATCCAGACGACTAATCAGAGTGTTTATGCTGATTGATTGATCTTCTGCCATCTGGCAGAACAAATCCCAGAATTCTTTTTCGACAGAAATGCTGGTGCGATGGCCTGATATGCTGACTGATCTTTTGATGATTTCGTCGGGCATATCAGGCTGGCTGTCTTTATTTTTTTCGGGCAAAGAAGTCGTTGCCTTTGTCATCGGTTACGATAAAGGCTGGAAAGTCTTCGATTTCGATGCGCCAGATGGCTTCCATGCCAAGTTCTTCAAATTCCTGAACTTCAACCTTTTTGATATTGTTCTGCGCAAGAATGGCCGCTGGGCCACCAATTGAGCCCAAATAGAAGCCACCATGTTTGGCGCAGGCATCAACGACCATTTTGCTTCTGTTTCCTTTTGCCAGCATGATCATGCTGCCGCCATGGGACATAAACTGATCTACATACCCGTCCATCCGACCGGCGGTTGTTGGCCCAAACGATCCGGAGGCATATCCTTTAGGCGTTTTGGCAGGACCTGCATAATAAATGATGTGGTCTTTAAAATACTGTGGCAGATCTTCACCGGCTTCCAATCTCTCCCGAAGTTTCCGGTGTGCAAGATCGCGTGCAACGATAATCGTACCGGTCAAACTTAGGCGAGTACGGATAGGATGCTGGCTGAGTGTTTTCAGCAGTTCATCCATCGGTTGGTTAAGGTCTATTTTTACAACATTTTCGTTCAAGTGCTGGCTTGAGATCTCTGGCAGGTATTTGGCCGGGTCTGTTTCCAGCTGTTCAAGAAAAACACCTTCTTTAGTAATCTTGCCTTTAACCTGACGGTCTGCGGAACAGGAAACACCAATTCCAATCGGGACACTTGCACCATGACGCGGCATGCGAATGACCCGCACATCATGGCAGAAGTATTTTCCGCCAAACTGAGCGCCAATACCAATATTCTGGGAAATCTTGTGGATAGCAGCTTCCATCTCGACATCTCGATAGGCGCGGCCGAGTTCGTTTCCTGTGGTTGGAAGCTCGTCATAATATTTGGTCGAGGCAAGTTTCACGGTCTTCATTGTATCTTCGGCAGAGGTGCCGCCGATTACAATGGCCAAGTGGTAGGGCGGACAGGCCGCGGTTCCCAATTCAGTTATTTTCTCTTCAATAAATGGGAGCAGCCGATCTGGGGACAGAACGCTTGGGACGGCTTGATGGAGGAATGACTTGTTGGCAGATCCGCCGCCCTTAACAATGAACAAAAATTCATAAATATCGCTGTCTGTCGAGTAAATATCGATCTGTGCCGGAAGGTTTGTTCCGGTATTTTTTTCGTCAAACATGCTGATCGGGGCAAGCTGAGAGTAGCGAAGGTTTGTCTCGGTAAAGGTTTTGAAGACGCCTTTTGACAATGCTTCTTTGTCATTGCCACTGGTCCAGACATACTGGCCTTTTTTGCCCATTATGACCGCTGTGCCTGTATCCTGACAACTGGGCAGAACCATTCCCGCTGCGATGTTGGCATTTTTCAGTAATTCTGTGGCGACAAATTTATCATTTTCGGACGCTTCGTCATCTTCCAGAATGCTGGCAAGCTGGGCCAGATGAGCAGGACGAAGAAGATGAGAAGAATCCCGGATTGCCTCGGCGCATAGAAGTTCAAGTGCTTCAGGCTCGATCTTGAGAACTTGCTTGCCGTCCACATCGATTGTGGAAACGAAGTCATCCGTGAGTTTGCGGTAAGGAGTCGCACTTTCACCGAGCTGGAACATTTCCTGATATTGAAATTCTGGCATCTCTTTTCATCCTGGCGTAACTGTTTTGGAAATTAATTGGGTTTCGCAAGCAGTTGAAAACGACAAATGGCCTTCAACGTCTTTTGTTATTTTTTACGAAAGGCGTCCAGAGTGATCACTTCACCCGCTTTTGGTTCTTCTTTTTCGTCACTTGCAGACACATCTTCTAGCGCCTCATCATTCTGTGTCGCTGTTGCGTCCGCAGTCTCAAGGGTGTCATCAGGCCCTAGGTTAAACTGCAGGCCGAATTGTACAGACGGATCGGCAAACGCTGTTACTGCGTCAAACGGAATTTCAAGGAGTTCCCTCTGATGGTTGAAGCTTAATTCAAGACTGAATTTATTCTGTTCAACGGTCAGGTTCCAGAATTGGTGCTGAAGAACAATTGTCATTTCGTCCTGATATCGTTCCTGTAAATGTGCGGGCAGGTTAATACCGGGATAATTTGTTTTGAAGGTAATGTAAAAATGTTGTTGACCAACCAGTCCGTCCTTGGCTGCACAGCGAAGGGATTCCCTGACAACTTCCATCAGCGCTTTTTCAACCAGTTGATTATAATTTATTTCGCCGTCCATCACGCCAACCTTACTCCAGCTTTCTCGTGTCACCTGCGTTTCGGCGCAGTTGCGGTATGTTCTTCTCAATCAAGTGGAGGGGCTTCTGTTGCCAGGTGCCCCTCCGAACCCCGTGTAGCGGCTGTTAGGCGGCTACGGCAAATGCTTCGTTGTTATCGTTAGCATTTGTAAAATTGACCCCGGTAACGGTGGTATCATGCCGAGCGAAAATTACATCTTTACTGCGCGCGTCGAACCTATTTCGCCCCCAGCAGAAAAACAGAACTTTTTTCCCCTGTTTTTCTGGTGGAGGCGCCGGGTACCGCCCCCGGGTCCGCAACGTTTATTCCACGCAACGTTTATCGCCATAGTTGGTTACCCAACAAGCGTAATATAGATACTTGCTCGACAGATTGAAAGGGGGCAGTTTGGAAATTTCAAATGGGCTGTAAACGGCGCTCTTTTATGAAAAACGTATGGTCGTGATCATTTTTTTCTGACTTTACATGAAATTCAGAAAAGATCGTTTGCCAATCCTGTTCGTTTAAGGGAGAAAAGTAAGTGTCGCCGGTTATGTTTGTATGGACGAGCGTCAGATAGTAGCGGTCGATCCTGTCGGCAAAAAGTTTGTAAATTTCACCGCCACCAACGATTGTGATCTCATCCCCCCCCTTTTTCTTTGCATCTTGTTCGGCAAGTGTGAGGGCTTGATCCATGTCATGGGCAACAATAGCGCCGTCCACTGAATAATCGGTGTCACGGGTCAGGATAATGCTGGTTCTTCCGGGAAGAAGACCGGGAAGCGATTCAAATGTTTTACGGCCCATGATCATTGGCTTTCCAAGTGTCTTGCTTTTGAACCATTTAAGATCATTGGATAGACGCCACGGAAGGGAATTGTCAGATCCGATTACGTTGTTTTCCGAAACTGCCAGAACAGCACTAATAATCATCGGGATACCCTGCTGTTAAACCGCGATTGGCGCCGGAATGTTCGGCTCTGCAATATAATCACGCACTTCAAAATCGTCGAATGTGAACGAAAACAGATCTTTCACGTCCGGATTGATATGCAACGTTGGAAGGGGACCGGGTTTCCTCGATAGTTGCTGTTCTGCTTGATCAACGTGGTTGGCATAGAGGTGGGTGTCGCCAAAACTGTGAACAAATTCACCAGCCTTTAATCCACAAACCTGTGCAATCATGCGTGTGAGCAATGCGTAAGATGCAATATTGAAGGGCACCCCCAAAAAGACATCTGCACTGCGCTGATAAAGCTGGCAAGAGAGTTTTCCGTCGGCCACGTAAAATTGAAACAGGCAATGACAGGGCGGCAATGCCATGTTTTCAACTTCTGCCGGGTTCCAGGCGGACACAATATGGCGCCGGGAATCAGGGTTGGTTTGAAGTTGCACTAACAGGTTGCTTATCTGGTCAATCGTCGTCCCGTTTGGTCCGGGCCAGGATCGCCACTGTGATCCGTAAACGGGCCCTAGGTCCCCATTTTCATCGGCCCATTCATTCCAGATGCGAACACCATTATCGTTCAGATACTTTATGTTGGTATCGCCTGCTAAAAACCAAAGTAATTCGTGGATGATTGATTTTAAATGCAGCCGCTTGGTCGTCAGCAAAGGGAATGTTTCACTCAGATCAAAGCGCATTTGGTGACCAAAAATACTATAGGTACCGACACCGGTCCTATCGGATTTGTAGGTTCCAGTTTCTTTTACGGTTTTAAGAAGGTCCAGATACTGTTGCATAATTCTTCTGTGCTTGAAGTTTTCGGTCAAAATTTTACTCGCAAGCAAGATAGAATACTTGCGACTTCTCTGACAGTGCATAATATCGTTTATTCAGAAAAAGTAGGGAAATTTCACAATTAATGAATTTGCAGAAGCAAGGCGTCAAAGCAACAGCCCGTGCGGAAAACTGTTTAAGGTTTTTGCCTCATAACGCCTTATCTGTAGGGATTGTCGGCACGGGAGCAGAACTGCTCGCACAGGAATACAGGTCGATCAACCCAGTTGGTAACGTGACATGTACACCTGACCCGGCGGCCTTGAATGACGATCCTACTCACTCCTTCGAAAGCCTTCTTTTCCTCGGCTGCTCGGCACAAACACAGAGTTTAAAGGGTATATTGAAGCATGCAAAAACTGTTATTTCAGGATCAGGCGTCTGTATTCTGGAAATAAAAAACCCTCTGTTTTTCAAATTGCTGCCGGGCCAAAAATGGGAATCGACCGCCCTTGAAAAACAATGGGCCCATACGAAAAAGAACATTTTGGATGGGTTGGGGGACAGTGGTTTTTTTGTTGACCAGACCCGGATATCGCGCAGCTCGGTCCAGGAATTTGGAGCGTGGATGGATGGTTATGCGATCCAGAGCGGGCTTTCCCCTCAGATGAAAAAACTGCTTTGTGCTCCGTTTTTTTTATATCGCCTTACACCAAACCCTGTTTCCCGCTTGCAAATTCAGGCGAAGGTTCTCAAACCTGTGGGCGGGGTCAACGATGTCCGTATAAATGAGCCGCTGCGCGCGATGGCGTCATTGCCGGGGGTGACTTGTCATGCGTCTAGGCAGGTTGTTTTGAAGCCGCAACCAGCGAATGTTGATAAAATCATTCTTCTCCACCGGCCCATTTTGAAAATCGAGCCTGCATTGGCTGAGATACAAAAGATGCGCGAAGCGGGGTATCTTATCATAACTGAATTTGACGATTACCCTTCTCTGTGGCCGGAAATCGAAAAAAATGGATATCTCTCGTTTCGGGGAGTGCATGCTGTTCAGACAACCACGCCCGAACTCGCCAAGTATTTTCGAGAGTTTAATCCGACTGTTAAGATATTTGCAAACCAATTGGATCGGTTACCTTCTGAACACCAGAAGTCCAGTGAAGCGCCGGTTCGGCTGTTCTTTGGTGCGATCAACCGCGGGGATGATTGGCGGCCAATCATGCCATCGCTTAACAAGGCACTATCAGAGGCGAAGGCATCCTATTGGGTCGATGTTGTGATGGACAGAGAGTTTTATGAAGCTCTGGAGACAGATCAGAAGACGTTCACACCACTTTGTCATTATGATCTTTACAAGTCTCATTTAAGACAGGCGGATATTGTGCTCATTCCCTTGCAGGACACGACCTTTAACCGGATGAAGTCTGACTTGAAATTTGTCGAAGCTGCGGGGCATGGCGCGGTGCCAATCGCAAGTGCAGTGGTCTATCCTGCATGTGACCCAGAGGGTGAATTTTCGATCATCTGTCATCAGGACGAGGCGTTTGGGGAGGCTGTCGCGGAGCTATTAAACAATACTGAAAAACGGCAGAGACTTCAGAAAAACGGCGTGCAGTATGTGCGGAAGAACAGACTGCTTTCCCTGCATCTGACCGAGCGTGAAAACTGGTATCGGGGTTTGTTAAAAGACATTGAAAAGCTGGACGATGCGTTAGCCGAGCGTTTAACCCATTTTGCCCGCTAACTTTCTACTTTTTCATCCAGAAAGTGACGGCCCTCGGTATCTTCAATTTCCAAAACCCATAAATCCCTGTCGAAATTGATTTGTTTTTCAATATAGCGATCGGCGGTTTCTTCATCGACCCAGTTGGCACCGGTTCCCTGTAGCCATTTGCGAGAGCCATCTTCAAAGTTGGTTGTTGGGGTTAAGACCATACATTGATTGTTCAGTCGATTTACTTTTATGAGCGCGGATCCAGCTGTTTCATCTCCGCGTCTGGTCACAAAAACAGGGATGTTTAGAAAACTGCATTTACGAATATGCGCTTTTATCCAAATCTCAGCTTTCAGTCGCGGTTCCATAAGATCTCCTGTCCGATCATTCTGTAAATCCGGCAGACCCTACGGGGAAATGGTTGCTTCCTCAAGCAGGATCTGGTCGCGTACCCGAAGCAACAAATTTCGCCGTCTCAGATCATTTTGAGTTTCGCAAAACGAAGCGTCCTGTTCCAGCCTTTCCAAAACATCCGGTCCGTATTTATTCTGGTAGTGCTGGCAAAGTGTAAAAGACAAGCGTTCATGACGGCTCATTAAAACTCTCCTCTACTCTGGTTTGACTTCGGTATGGCGAAAGCAATCAACCTGATGGTCGTTTATCATTCCCACTGCCTGCATAAAGGCATACACGATTGTCGGTCCGACAAATTTGAACCCACGTTTCTTAAGATCTTTTGAAATGCGCTGGCTAAGCGCGGTCTGAGCCGGCACCTCTGCCATATTGGTCCAGCTGTTTTGGAGGGGAACACCATCAAGGTAATTCCAAAGGAGGTTTGAAAAACCGTCTTCTTTTTCTTCTATCTCCAGAAAAAGCTGCGCCCCTGTGATTGTTCCCAGAATCTTGGCCTTGTTTCTTACAATGCCCTTGTCCTGCATCAGGCTTTCAATTTTTTCCGGCGTGTAGCGGGCGATGATTTCGGGATTAAATCCATCGAAGGCAGCAATGAAATTGTCCCGTTTCTTTAAAATGGTGATCCAGGATAGACCGGCCTGAAAACCATCCAGAATGAGTTTTTCAAAAAGAGCACGGCTATCCCATACCGGGACGCCCCATTCGGTGTCGTGATAGGCTTGGTAAAGTGGGTCATCCCCACACCATTTACAGCGCCGAATTCCGTTCGCATCTACGTTTACATCGCCAAGCATTACGGATTAATCCTCATGTTCTTTTTTTGTTCTCAGCAAATAATTATCGTTAATTTTTGTGTTTCGCAAACAATATTTACTCAGAATGTTCCGGCAGATGAACATAAGCCGGCTTGCTAATTGCAATATTCTCCGGGCTAACGGGGGCACCTTGTTCAATTTTTTCCCACGCATCCAGTCGTGTAAGGGCAAGACCAAAGGGGGCGGTGAAGGATAAAACAGTGGCGGCTTCCTTACCGTCCACTTTGAAAACGTCGCCGACAGAAATATTCTCATCGCTTGTAAACTGAAACAGGCGCTTGCGAATTTTTGCTCTGTGCTTGGTTCTGGCTGTCAGTTCCTGTCCCACATAACACCCTTTTGAGAAGCTGACCCCGTTTAGCTCTTCAAAGTTAATTTCCAACAGGAAATTTTTCTCAGGTTCGATGTCGCTGCCGCCCTCAGGCACACCAAGGGCCAATCTGAATTTCGTATAGTCGTCAAAGGGGACAAGCGCGGCGCTTGAAAAAAAGTCGGGTTGTGCCGCTGTGACCGGGCAATAGAAACGATAGCCCAGTTGCTGTAGCCGGGGATCCGCAAAAAGGAGGCTGCTCTTATCCTCCTGTGCGCCCTGGTGATCATGGTAGGATGTTGCCAAAGCCTGTGCAGTATCTCCAAATAGTGCATAAAGGTGAAAGTCAGCCGTGACATCCTGAATGTCGACCTTTGCCCGAAGTTTATACATCGTCAGCCGTTTGATTAAATCATCTTTGCGGCTTGCCGGGCAATCCAGATAAAGGGCATCTTCTTTCTTGCTGATGATAAAATCGTGCAGGAATTTACCCTGCGGTGTTAGGAGCGCTGAATAAATAGCCTGTGCTTTTTCCAAAAGCGTTAGATCATTGGTCACAAGGTTTTGCAGAAACGCAAAAGCGTCCTCTCCAGCGAGAGACAACAGGCAACGGTTTTCAAGTTTTGCAATGGATGCGACAGACATAATACAGCTTCTTTTTTTGAAATGCAGGGCGTGGGTATCCTACCATCCCTTATTCAGTATGCAAGGGCTGGGGGGTTGGCATTTTGTGACGGTGGGGGTAATAAAGGGCATTCTAAATTGAAAGGCTAAACACATGCGTGCCGATCTATTGATCAAAAACGGAACCGTTGTCTCTGCTCGCGGAATTGAACAAGCAGATATTGCGATTGAAAACGAGAAAATCGTTGCAATCGGATCTTTATCCAACTGGTCGGCCAGCGAGGAAGTAGATGCATCCGGACTGCATGTGTTTCCAGGTGTTATTGATAGTCAGGTTCATTTTCGCGAGCCAGGATTGGAGCATAAAGAAGATCTGGCGACCGGTACGGCCGCTGCAGCCATGGGCGGTGTTACCGCAATTTTTGAAATGCCAAACACCAAACCCTTGACGTTGACAGCCCAGGATATGGCCGACAAAGTAAGACGCGGCCGGGAAAAGGCGTGGACTGATTTTGCATTCTTCATCGGTGCAGCCGCAGAAAATGTTCCAAATCTACCGTCGCTGGAACGTCAGGAAGGCGTTGCTGGTGTTAAGTTGTTTATGGGATCCTCTACAGGAAGCCTTCTGGTTGACCGGGATGAAGATATTCGCAAAGTCCTTGAAAATGGTGTTCGCCGCGTGGCAATTCATGCGGAGGATGAGCCCCGGTTGCTGGCACGCCAGCATCTTGCGGTCGATACGCCCGTCAATCACCCGGTATGGCGTGATGTGGAATGTGCAAGGCTGGCGACAGAGCGGGTTTTGCGGATTGCCCGTGAAACCGGTCGCAGAATCCACGTTCTGCATATTACAACGAAAGAAGAAATGGCACTGCTTGCCAAATACAAGGATGTCGCAACCGTTGAAGTGACCCCGCAGCATCTGACTTTGCAGGCCCCGGATTGTTATGAAGAATTGGGAAGTTATGCGCAGATGAACCCACCAATTCGGGAAGAGACACACAGGTTAGGCCTCTGGGAAGCCTTGCAAAAAGGTGTCGTGGATGTCATTGGATCGGATCACGCTCCGCATACCAAAGAGGAAAAAGCAAAACCTTATCCTCAGTCGCCGTCTGGTATGCCTGGGGTGCAGACTTTGTTTCCTCTGATGCTCGATCACTGTAACAACGGCAAACTGTCCTTGCAGCATCTGATGGACCTTACGTCGGCGGGGCCAGCCCGCGTGTATGGTATCGCCGGAAAGGGCAGGCTTTCCCTCGGCTTTGATGGGGACATCACGCTGGTTGATTTAAAACGAAAACAGAAAATAGAAGAAAGCTGGCTTGCCTCAAAATGCGGCTGGTCACCGTTTACTGGAAAAACCGTTACCGGATGGCCCGTAGGGACCATTATTCGGGGCCGGCAGGTAATGCGCGACGGTCAATTGCTTGGATCGTCAGCCGGTCAACCAGTGCGCTTTCAGGAAACGCTTTAATAGATTAGCCTGCGGTCCTGTTAAGGGCGCAGGCTTCTTATTTGCCTTTTGCTACAAAATCAGGGTTGTCATAGCCGTCTTTGCCATATCTCAGCGGAGCGCCTTCCAGCGTTTCAACGGATCCGCCCGCCGCTTCCAAAATCGCTTGGCCGGCACCGATGTCCCACTCCATTGTCCGGCCGAGCCTTGGGTAAAGGTCTGCTTTGCCTTCAGCAAGCAAGCATAGCTTTAACGAGGATCCCGCAGAGACGAGTTCAGCAACTTCGAACTTGGCAATATAGGCGTCTGTTTCGGGCGTGCGGTGGGATCGGCTGGCGACGACTGTCAGGCCGTTGGCTGGCGCCGTCCGAGCAGAAATCCGGGTTGGTGTGTCTGCGCCATTGAACATCCACGCTTCTCCTTCTGCGAAAGCAAAATATGTAATGTCTTTCGCAGGCACATTAATGACGCCCATCGTCGGCCTACCATTTTCGATCAACGCGATATTTACAGTGAACTCACCGCGTTTATGGACAAATTCCTTTGTCCCATCCAAAGGGTCAACCAGCCAGAAGGTGCCACCAGACAAGTCGGGAATATGGCCACCTGCAACGCTTTCTTCAGCGAGGATCGGAATTTCTGGTGTGGCTTTTAGCAATCCGTCGATGATGATCTTTTCAGCCGCGACATCAGCTTCAGTGACAGGTGACTGATCACCTTTCAGTGAGACATCAAAATCCTCGTTATAAATCGACAGGATTTTTTCCCCGGCTTTCAGGGCAATATCAGTGATGGTTTCACATAATTTTTTTCGATCACTCAACATTGGGCTTCCTGCATTCATAGGCATTGCGATAAGCTGCACAATATCGATATCTGTTGATCTGTCACCTGTTGATTGTCAGATCCTTCGGCCTTTGGATTGATTAGACTATATGAAACAGTTTGAACTGACACCAGATCCAAAAAACCCCGCTTTGAGTGAAACGATCAGCGGCCTTGATCATCTGGGAAATCCCGTCCAAATTCCGGTTGTTGTGGAAAAACCGCTGACGCTGTTTTTAAACAAGCAGGAAATTGTCACCATGATGACGATCGGTGATTATCCTGAATATCTGGCGCTGGGCTATCTTATCAACCAGAATATGTTGCTAGCGGATGACGAAGTGACAGGCGTTGATTATGATGACGATCTCGGCGTTGTGATTGTCAGGACTGTCCGGCAAACGGATTTTGAAGAAAAACTCAAAAAGAAAACACAAACTTCTGGATGTGCTCAAGGCACCGCTTTTGGCGATTTGATGGAAAAATTTGACGAGATTTCTCTGTCCCCTGACGCCACCCTTAAAACATCCTGGTTGTATAAATTGTCGAAAAAAATAAATCTGCAACCGTCTTTGTATCTTGAAACAGGGGCCATTCATGGGTGTGTTTTATGTTGCGGCGATACACCACTGATTTATATGGAAGATGTGGGGCGTCATAACGCAATTGATAAAATCGCAGGCTACATGTGGAAACACAAAATCTCGGCGCCGGACAAGATTTTTTATACGACAGGTCGGCTGACGTCGGAAATGGTCATAAAGACGGTTCAAATGCAAATTCCGATTCTGATTTCCAGAAGTGGCTTTACGGCGTGGGGCGTTAATCTGGCCCGTCAGGCTAATCTCACGCTCATTGGTCGCGCGAAAGGAAAACGATTTACCTGTTTATCTGCCCCTGAACGTTTGCTGTATGATGAAAACCCGGATCTCGTTCCGGATGAAGAAAAGAAACATAAAAGAAAGTCCAGCTTATGACAGAGTTTACGAAAATTCCTTGCCTGGTGTTAGCGGGTGGACAGTCGCGCCGGATGGGAGGGGGAGACAAATTCCTGAAACGTCTTGGGGGGCGATCAATTCTGGATCATGTTCTGGATACAATTGAGCCGCAGGTTGGCGATATTCTGATCAGTAGCAACTCTGATCTGGACGAAATGCGTTACCCTGTTGTGCCTGATTGTCTGGGGGGGCATTTGGGACCCTTGGCCGGGATATTGACAGGGTTGGAGTATTTTCTGGAAAAAGGGGATGCCGGGACGCATATGTTGAGCATTCCCGCTGATGCTCCGTTTATTCCCGATAATCTGGTCACCCGTTTGCAGGCGGGTCTTTCTTCATCGTCGCCCGCCATTGTCATGGCCTATTCGAAAGGGCGCATTCATCCCGTCGTTGCTTTGTGGCCCTTCTCATTGGCAGGGGCCTTGCGCAAAGCTATTTGTAAAGAGGATCTTCGAAAGATTTTGGTGTTTGCGGAACGGTATAGTCTTAGCAAAGTGTATTGGAAAGAAGAGGAAGGGGATCCGTTTTATAATATTAATAAACCAGAAGATTTTTCTGAAGCGGAAAAACTGCTGGGGCCTTGACGCGCTGGGAATCAACGAATGCCAGTTTCAAACCCCTCAGAAGAATAGCCAAGTTCAGCCAGTCCTTCTTCGAGATAGTCTCCCAACTGTGGCATTCGAACCAGATAGTCAGAAATATGAGTATCTTCCAATTGAGTCGCCTCTTCCAGTGCATCCTCCCATTCATCAAGAGAGAACGTTCCGCGCCCAAGCCAGGCTAGAGCAACCAGATGCTGCCGTTCTTCTTCGTTGAATTTATCTATAATCCGTTTGAGATCGAGATATCGATCATCCTTTGGGGGTGAAAATTCGATTGTTTCATCAATCGTAGGGATTTCACTGAAATCATCGCCGCCTGAGTCTAATGTCGCATTCAAGGCTAAAGAGTTGATAATCAGATCACAGACTTTTTCGACAGCAATTTGAAGCATTCAGCGTTCCTCCTATCTGAAATTAAAACTATATCATAAAAATCTAAATTAAAACTATTATCAAGAGCTGCCTTAATTCTGATTGTTATTCGAGCACGCCGAGGAGTTTCTTCTTTTGGCGATCCACAAGTTCGGTCAAGAACTGCGTTACAGCCTTTATTCGTGCCAGATCATGAATATCTTCCGGTGTGTTCAGCCAAAAAGTTCTATTCACCTCTATCTCTTCAGGGAGCAAACACACAAGATCGGGGTGCTCGTCTGCGACGAAGCAGTGCATGATACTGATCCCGGCACCGGCGACAGTCGCTTGAAACTGAAAAACGATGCTTGAGCTTTTCAAAGTCACATTGGGGCTTGCGACAAACTCGCTCAAGTATAGCATCTGTGGATCGGGTACCAGCTCGTCTATATAGGAAATGAAGTTGTGATCCTTCAGATCTTCCACCGTCTTAATGGGGGGATGTTTTGCTAAGTAATCGCGGCTTGCATAAAGCCGAAGACTGTAATCGGTCAGTTTTTTTGAAATCAACCGGCCTGAACGTGGCCGTTCCAAGGTGATGGACAGGTCGGCTTCCCTTTTGGAAAGACTTACAAACCGATCATTGGCAACAAATTCCAGCTCGATTTCCGGATGCAGGGCCTGAAAGGAAGGCATATCCTTGGATAAGAACTGACTGCCAAATCCTTCTGGAACGCCAAGTCTAACCACACCTGTAAGGTTTCGGTTTTCGCCGCCCACATGATCCTGAATGGTTGCAGACGCACTCTCCATTGCTTCGGCATGTGGAAGCAACCGTTCACCCGCTTGTGTCAAAACATATCCGCGGGTTGTGCTTTCGAACAATTTGGCATCTAATTGTTTTTCTAAAGACAGGATGCGGCGGCTGACGGTAGTATGGTCCACCTTTAAGGCTTTTGCGACTTCCGTTAAGCGGCCTTTCCGGCAGAGTTCGAGGAAAAATCGTATGTCATTCCAGTCGAACATGGTGCCCCTCTTCAGTGTGTAAATATGCACATAGCTTGTGCAATCTTATCTAATTACTTTGCATTTTTACCCATGTAAAGTCGAAGAATCGAAATCTCTCGCGGGGAGCGAAACAAATGACAGAACAGATCAAGCATTATATCGGCGGACAGCATGTTGCCGGTACATCAGGGCGTTTTAGTCCGGTTTATAATCCAAGCACAGGTGAACAGTCTGCGGAAACACCACTGGCGACAGAAGCAGAAGTCGGCAATGCCATTCAGGACAGTCTGGAAGCATTCCCGGGTTGGGCGGCAACATCGCCGATTACCCGCGCCCGTGTGATGTTCAAGTTTAAAGAACTTGTTGAAGCCAATATCGATGACCTTGCAGCGTTGCTTTCTTCTGAGCACGGTAAAGTACATTCCGACGCGAAAGGCTCCATTATTCGTGGGCTGGAAGTCGTTGAGTTTGCCTGCGGTATTCCGCATCTTCTAAAAGGCGAATTCTCTGATAATGTTTCTTCTGGCATTGACATGTACTCCATGCGCAAGCCTTTGGGCGTTGTTGCAGGTATCACACCTTTTAACTTCCCGGCTATGGTTCCAATGTGGATGTTTGCTGTGGCCATTGCCTGCGGTAACACATTTGTTCTGAAGCCTTCTGAAAAAGATCCTTCACTGCCAACACGGTTGGCTGAACTGATGCTGGAAGCGGGCGCGCCAAAAGGTGTCCTGAACGTTATTCATGGTGATAAAGTCGCTGTTGATACGTTGCTTGACGATGAGCGTGTAAAGGCGATCAGCTTTGTCGGGTCCACTCCTATTGCGCGGTATGTTTACTCACGTGCAGCCGCCGCTGGCAAGCGCGTTCAGGCAATGGGTGGCGCTAAAAACCACATGCTGATCATGCCGGATGCTGATATGGATAAAGCCGCAGATGCGTTGATTGGTGCTGGTTATGGTTCTGCCGGTGAACGTTGTATGGCAATCTCTGTCGCGGTTGCTGTCGGTGATGCCGGTGATCAGCTTGTTGAACGTTTGGCCCCGCGCGTGCGCGCATTGAAAGTTGGACCGAGTGCCGCTGATGGCGATATGGGACCACTGGTAACCGCAGAACATCTTGCCAAAGTTAAGGGTTATGTCGATCTTGGTATCGAAGAAGGTGCCGACCTTGTGGTCGACGGCCGTGATTTCTCTATGCAGGGTTATGAAAATGGCTTCTATATGGGCGGTTGCCTGTTTGATAATGTTCAGACAGATATGCGCATCTATAAAGAAGAAATTTTTGGACCAGTACTGTCCGTCGTTCGGGCGCCTGATTTTAATGCCGGTATCGAAATGATCGATAAGCACGAATTTGGAAATGGTACGACTATTTTCACCCGTAATGGTGACGCGGCTCGTGCGTTCTCGAACAATGTTGAAGTTGGTATGGTCGGCGTGAATGTTCCTATTCCTGTTCCGCTGGCATTCCACAGCTTTGGTGGTTGGAAAGCGTCTGCATTTGGCGATCATAACCAGCACGGCCCTGAAGGTGTTCGTTTCTACACGAAAGTTAAAACTGTAACGTCTCGCTGGCCGGATTCAATTAAAGCCGGTGCAGAATTCGTGATGCCGACGCATAAATAAACATCAGTTGATATGCTTTACGCTCCGGATGACCGGGGCGTAAAGCAATTCGGGAGGATATCATGGCAAAAATCGGTTTTATTGGTGTCGGTAACATGGGCGGCCCAATGGCCCTCAATTTATTGAAAGCGGGTCATTCGGTTACGGTTTTTGATCTGTCAAAAGAAGCTGTCAAGATTTGCACGGATGCAGGTGGTGTCGCCGCCGAAAGTGCGACTGACGCCGCAAAAGGCGTTAATATCGTTGTCAGTATGTTGCCAAAAGGGGATCATGTCCGGGCGGTCTATCTTGGCGAAGACGGAGCGATTGCAGCTGCAGACGAAGGCACATTGTTTATCGATTGTTCGACAATTGATGTTGCAACAGCACGCGAAGTTTCGGGCGCTGCGGCGGCAAAAGGCATGCTGATGGTCGATGCGCCTGTAAGTGGCGGTGTTGGCGGGGCAGCGGCTGGAACCCTTACCTTCATGGTTGGCGGTCCAGCAGGCGCTTTTGAAGCGGCGAAACCTATCCTTGAAGCGATGGGCAAAAATATTGTGCATACGGGCGCTTCAGGGAACGGACAGGCTGCCAAAATCTGTAATAACATGATTTTGGGTATTTCCATGATCGCAGTCTCTGAGGCATTTGTTCTGGGCGAAAAATTGGGTCTTGAACATCAAACGCTTTTCGATATTGCCTCCACCGCATCAGGGCAATGCTGGTCATTGACAAGTTATTGCCCGGTTCCGGGTCCCGTGCCGGCCTCACCGGCTAACAACGATTATAAGCCAGGATTTTCTGCGCAGAATATGTTGAAAGACCTGATGCTTTCTCAAGAAGCTGCCGATGGTTTTGATGCCGAAACGGCCTTGGGTAAAGCTGCGACAGAATTGTATAAGAGCTACGTTTCTGGAGACGGCGAAGCCGCCGATTTCTCGGGTATAATCAATATGATCCGAGAATCCTGACATCTGTCAGCTATTCTGCTAGATATCATCCCGGGCAGGCGTAGCTTGTCCGGGATTTTTATTGGAGGGGTGAATGGTAAAAAAAATCACATCTGGTTCAACGTTTGAAAAAGACATTGCCTATTCCCGGGCTGTCGTGGATGAAAATTATGTTTTCGTCTCGGGTACAACCGGGTTTGACTATGAAACAATGACCTTGCCTGAAAGCATTGAGGAACAAACGGTGCTTTGTTTTAAGAATATAGAAGAAGCACTAAAAAATGCCGGCTCGTCGCTAGATCATGTGGTGCGGGTTCACTATATCCTGCCCAACCGGGATGATTTCCCTGCCTGCTGGCCAATTATTCGGGAAAATCTAGGCGTGGCGCAGCCAGCGGCCACCATGTTTGTTGCGGGGTTGATGGATCCGAATATGAAGATAGAAATCGAAGTGACGGCTAGGCTTTCATAAGTTTCTGAACGAGGGCAGGCAACGCGCTTATAGAATCGAGTTGCCAGAAATGATGGCTGTCTTCCGGGGTCTCCGCATGCTCCAGGGCCCAGGTTTTGCTATGGGGTATATGAACGCCATAGGCACCAGCGTTAAGGGCGGGCAGGATGTCAGATTTTAGTGAATTTCCGATCATCATGCTTCGTTTCGGGCCGTCCCCATATTGATCAAAAATAGTTTGATAGGTTTCTTTTGACTTTTCGCTGACAATTTCAACGCCGTCAAAATAGTCACCGAGACCGGATTGCGCCAGCTTCTGTTCCTGATCAAAAAGATCGCCTTTTGTAATGACGATCAGTCGAAAATCGTCAGATAACTGTTTTAAAACAGTTTCAACATGAGCAAGCGGGGCCGTTGGATGGTCCTTCATTTCTCGTCCTGCCTGTATGATTTCCTGAATATCCTGCGCGGGGATTTGACCGCCCGTGACTTCAATTGCGGTTTCGATCATGGATAAAGTAAATCCTTTGATCCCATAGCCGTAATAACCCAGATTGCGCCTTTCCGTGGCGATTAATGTTTTTGACAGATCTGCCGCATCGACATGCTGCGCGATCAGGTCATGAAACCGCGCTTCCGTCAGATGAAAAATCTCTTCGTTTTCCCACAAAGTGTCGTCAGCATCAAAAGCGAGGGTGGATAACATGTTGAACCTTTACAGACGAGAAATTCATGCTTATGCGTTAGGATAGGCTTTCCTGCCTGCCAAATAAAGTTGCGCTTTCATACAATCTGGCAGACTAATACAAAATGATAGAAAAAAATTCAGACAATATTCGCGGGGCCTTTTTTATGGCTGCCTGCATGGCGGCTTTTGGGATCAACGATGCGTTGATGAAGCTGGGTTCAGACCATTTTTCTCTGGTTCAGGCAATCTTTGTCCGATCTATTTTCACGACTGTTCTAATCGGGGCATTTGCTTATTATAAGGGGGCCTTCAAGTCGGTGGTGCCGTCTAAAGACCGTAAATTAATCGCGGTGCGTGTGGCCGCGGAGGTTTGCGGGGCCTATTTCTTTTTGACCGCCATCTTTAATATGCCGCTTGCTAATGCAACAGCGATTTTACAGTCCTTGCCTCTTGCTGTGACGCTGGGCGCAGGTCTGTTCCTGGGGGAAAAAATTGGTTGGCGTCGATATGGTGCGATCTTGATCGGATTTACCGGGGTTCTGATTATCGTTCGGCCGGGCGCTGAAGGCTTTAACAGCTATGCTTTTTACGCTATTGCTGCCATTGGGTTTATCGTTGTTCGTGATCTATCTACCCGAAGAATATCATCGTCTGTTTCTTCGTTAATGGTCTCGTTTCTTACATCACTTGCCATAATGATTGTTGCCGGTGCCCTGCTTCCATTTTCAGAGTGGACGCCATTATCTGTTCATAATGTATCGTTTTTAATGGCCGCTTCATTTTTCGTCGTTTTTGGGTATGTCTTAAGCGTGTCCTCGGTCAGGATTGGGGAAATCGCTTTCGTGTCCCCTTTTCGGTATACGATTTTACTTTGGTCAATATTGCTTGGGATCGTTCTTTTCGGTGACTATCCCGATCAGTGGACAATCGTCGGCAGTTCAATCGTTGTTGCGATGGGTATTTATACCTTTTACCGTGAGCAAAAGCGGTCCAAAGCCTTATAATTATTTGTCCAGAGAAGCGCTGATTTTCCGCCCATATTCATCCTGATGGTTAGGTTGGGGAAGGCGGGACAAAGCTCGTTCCGCAAGGTCATCGGGTAAGACGGTGCGCCGTCGTTCGGAAATCAAATCAGCAACGAAGTCGGGTGTATGCTCCGGGTGTGGTTGTAAAGAATAGCACGTTTCTGAATATTGCAGACCTGCAAAGGGGCAAAAATCAGACCGGTGAGTGATTTCTGCTCCGGGCGGCAATGCAACAACCTGATCCTGATGAAACGCGAGAAGTTTCACTGTTTCTCCGGAACGCACATTCAGATATTCATGTGGTCCTATCCCCCAGCCGCGGGTCGATTTTTCAACTTTTCCGCCCAGTGCCTGCGCCATGATTTGGTGGCCGAAACAGATCCCGACAGTCGGTTGTTGGCTTGCCGCCAATTGGCGAATAAAATCCTCGAGTGGCGGTATCCAGGCATGATCTTCGTAAACACCGTGTTTGGAGCCTGTGATAATCCAGGCGTCGCAGTCCGTTGGTGCATCGGGAAATTCTCCGTCAACAACAGAATAGGTTCTGTAGTCAAACCGATTTTCGCCCAACATTGAAATGAACATTTCTGGGTATTCGCCATGATCAGCGCCCAGAGAGCCACCAATATATCCGGTGCGTAAAATACCAACTGTTTTCTTCATTATGCTAATTTTTCAACTTTTACGGCGCAAAATTTCACTTCAGCGATTTTACCAAATGGATCAAGCGCATCGTTCGTTAAAAGATTAGCGGCTGCCTCTGTAAAACAAAAGGGGATAAAAACCATGCCACTTTGAACGGCGCTATCCATGCGTGTTTTTATTTTCAAATGACCCCGCCGTGATGATATAGAGACCTTGTCTCCGGCATTGATGCCCAATTCTTCGAACATCGATGGGGGCATCTGAACGGTAGGTTCCGGCTCGACGGCGTCCAGCACATGGGACCGCCGGGTCATAGATCCGGTATGCCAATGTTCCAGCAAGCGACCCGTCGTCAGAATAACAGGATAGTCCTTGTCGGGTGTCTCATCCGGTGAAATCAGACTTGCGGGCACAAATTTACCCCGCCCCGATACGGTCGGGAATGTATCGGTGAAAATGATGGCCTGCCCGGGATCCTCGGTAGTTTTGCACGGATAAATAACCGCATCTTCCTGGTCAACACGGTCCCAGTTAAGTCCCTTTATGCTGTTCA
Organism: Sneathiella aquimaris; assembly: GCF_026409565.1. Classification (NCBI taxonomy): domain Bacteria; kingdom Pseudomonadati; phylum Pseudomonadota; class Alphaproteobacteria; order Sneathiellales; family Sneathiellaceae; genus Sneathiella; species Sneathiella aquimaris. The sequence goes on along the minus strand of NZ_CP112881.1, from coordinate 3,026,230 downwards.
TGACCTGGGTAAGCTCATCAAACACTTCTTTCGGGTGCGTGTAGTTCCAGTTCAGACCCATTCTTCTGGCAATTTCCTGAATGATCCAAAGGTCCTGGCGAGCATCCCCCGGTAAAGGAACAGCAGCACGGCCCATCTGGACTTGACGGTTTGTGTTTGTAACAGTGCCATCCTTTTCAGGCCATGCAGATGCGGGTAGAATGACATCGGCATAGGCGGCGGTTTCTGTGACAAACAGGTCTTGAACGACGAGGGTGTCCAACATGGATAGGGCTTCACGAGCATGGGTGACATTGGGATCTGACATCGCCGGATTTTCGCCCATGATATACATACCGGTAATTTCTTTTTTGTGGATCGCTTCGGTAATTTCAACAACCGTTAGTCCGCTTCTTTCCGGAATTTTGGTGCCCCAGAAGGTTTCAAACTTTTCCCGGATCGTAGGATCTTCAACGGATTGATAGTCTGGTAAGAACATTGGGATCAGCGCAACATCGGATGCCCCCTGCACGTTGTTCTGCCCCCGCAAAGGATGCAGGCCGGTTCCGGGTCTGCCAATTTGTCCTGTCATTAGGGCCAGTGATATCAGGCAACGGGAATTATCGGTCCCATGAACATGCTGGCTGATGCCCATTCCCCAGAAAATGATGGCCGATTTCGCAGTGGCAAAGAGGCGAGCAACAGTTCGGACTTCTTCCGCTGCAATTCCCGTTCGCTCTTCCATACGAATTGGATCATAGTCTTTTAGATGATCGGCCAATGCCACAAAATCGTCTGTGTGGCGAGAGATATAATCTTCATCGGTCAGACCTTCTTCAACAATCACATGCATGATTGAATTCAGCAATGCCACATCAGACCCTGGTTTTTCTTTCAATTCATGGGTCGCCAATCTGGATAAAGGTTGGCCGCGAGGGTCGATAACGATGAGTTTCGCCCCTCGTTTCACAGCATTTTTGAAAAAGGTTGCTGCCACTGGGTGGTTGACGGCTGGATTAGCGCCTATCACCAGGATCACGTCTGAATTGGCAGCCTCGTTAAACGGCGCAGATACGGCGCCAGAACCAACGGTTTCAAGCAGGGCTGCAACCGAGGATGCATGGCACAGACGAGTACAATGATCGACATTGTTTGTACCAAAGCCAGTCCGGATCAGTTTCTGAAACAGGTATGCTTCTTCGTTTGACCCTTTTGCTGAGCCAAAGCCCGCCAAGGCGTCTCCGTTTTGTTCGTCTCTTATTTTTTTCAAGCCGTTGGCCGCGATATCAAGCGCTTCCTCCCAGCTTGCTTCGCGAAAATGGGTGAAGGGGTTTGCCGGATCAAGTGTCGAGACGTCACTTTTTGCCACGCCTTCTTTACGAATAAGAGGTTTAGTCAACCGTTCCGGGTTGTGAATATAGTCGAAACCGAACCGGCCTTTCACGCATAAACGTCCCTCGTTGGCTGGTCCATTTCTTCCTTCAACGGCTACAATTTTTTCGTCCCGCACTTTATAGGTCAGCTGGCACCCCACCCCGCAGAAGGGGCATACGCTATCAATTTCCTTTTCAGTTCCAGGGCTGTCTAACATCGTTTTTTCGAGTAAAGCACCGGTTGGGCAGGCTTGAACACATTCACCGCAAGCAACACAGGTACTTGATCCCATGGGGTCATCGAAATCAAAAACGATTTTTGAATGCGCCCCCCGGCCAGCCATGCCAATAACATCATTCACCTGAACATCTCGACAGGCGCGAACACACAGATTGCAATTGATGCACGCGTCCAGATTGACGGCCATTGCAGGGTGACTGACATCCGCGGCAGGTGTAGATCTGCGGGGGAACCGACTGCCATGGGTGTTCGTGAGGTCTGCCATTTTTGCAAAATGACTGCCGTTTGTATAGCCGCGCGCCCCTTTGGGCTGGTCCGCGTTTAACAGTTCAATCACCATCTTTCGAGCATTGCTGGCGCGATTGCTTTTAGTCGAGACGACCATGCCTTCTGCAGGCTTGCGAACGCAACTAGCGGCGAGCACACGTTCTCCGTCGATTTCAACCATACAGGCCCGACAGTTTCCATCGGCTTCATAGCCTGGTTTGTCAGCATGGCAAAGATGGGGAATTAAGGTTCCTTTTTCTTTGGCGACATCCCAAATGGATTGATCAGCGCGAGCGGTTACTGATTTTCCGTCCAAGGAGAAGGTTACTAAATCGGTCATGCCAAATCCTCCGGGAAAAACTTGATAAGCGAGAGCAGGCCGTTCGGAGCAGCCTGGCCCAGCCCGCAAATGGAGGCATCCCTCATGCAATCACTTAATTCAATCAACAGGTCCTGATCCCAATTTTCATGTTGCATAAGGGCCAAAGCCTTTTCAGTGCCGGCCCGGCAAGGTGTGCATTGTCCGCAGCTCTCATCTTCAAAGAAACGCATCAGGTTTCGGCCGACCGATTTCAGGTCATCTTTATCGGATAGAATGATGACGGCGGCAGATCCGACAAAACACCCGTGGGGTTCAAGTTTGCCAAAATCCAGCGGGATATCGGCCATTGAGGCAGGCAGAATACCACCAGAGGCACCGCCTGGCAGATATCCTTTAAAGCTGTGGCCGTCTTTCATGCCCCCACCGAATTCATCAATCAGTTCCTGAGCTGTTATACCGGCGGGTGTTAAATAGACGCCGGGTTTGTTGATATGTCCGGACAGAGAAAATGTTCGAAATCCGTTTGATCCGTGTCGTCCGCCCTGCTGATACCAGTTTGCGCCTTTTGCAATAATTTCAGGGAGCCAATAAAGCGTCTCCACATTGTTGATCAGGGTCGGACGGCCGAACAACCCTACATGTGCAGGGAAGGGGGGCTTATGGCGGGGCAGTGCGCGTTTTCCTTCCAGGCTTTCCAGCATGGCACTTTCTTCACCGCAAATATAGGCGCCAGCCCCTCGCCTCAAGAAGATAGGACGCTCCTTGTTCAGTCCTTCGCTTTGAACGGTCTCAATTGCTTTGGATAAAATCCGGGCTGTATCAGGATATTCATCGCGCAGGAAGATATATATAGCCTCTGCCTTGACGATTTCGGCGCCGATGAGCATCCCTTCCAGAAACTGGTAAGGGTTGGTGTTCATGTAATGCCGGTCTTTAAAAGTTCCGGGCTCGCTTTCATCTGCGTTCACGGCCATATATCTTGGTCCGGGGATGGACAGAACCGATTCAAGTTTAGCGCCATGGGGAAAGCCCGCCCCGCCTAAACCACGGTGACCACTGGTCTTTAACTGTTCTATGATTTCTTCGGCGGTAAGGGCTGAGGCCTGTAAATCTTTCAGAACGCTAAAGCCGCCTGATGTGCAATAGTCTGAATAAGAGACAGTCGGTTGAGGGGGATCCTGTGGTGTTCCTTCTTCGGCCAGAGCATCTTTTGTTTTTGTGGCTGTCGCCGTTTCAACATACTGGTTTTTCAGTCGGACAACGGGGGCCTTGTCACAGCGTCCCATGCAGGCACCATGCGTAACCTTGATTTTATCTCCATAAATCTGGTGGAGTTCTGTTCTGAGTGCCTTGGAACCTGCCAGTTCACAGGTCAGGCTGTCACATACCTTAATAGTCATTTCAGGAATGTCGGTTAGGTTTCCGACAACGTTGAAATTATGATAAAAAGTTGCAACTTCATACACTTCAGCCAAGCCAAGCTTCATTTCCTGCGCAAGGGCGACCAGATGATCGTGGGTGAGCGCCCCAAAATGATCCTGCAGAAGGTGGAGATGTTCAATGAGCTGATCACGCCCAGACGGTTGATTGCTTAATAGCGCTTTGACATCGGCGACGGCGTCGCTTTTTGGCTGGCGCCCTTTCGCATAGTGTTTGGCTTTTCGTTTTCCAAGGCCTGGCGCCTTTGAACTTAATTGAAATGAGGCAGACTTGCCCATAGACTTATTCCCTACCCAGCCGCGTAAATGTCTAATTTCGTTCTTTGCGAACGTCTTCCTCACTTACCGTGACGAGTTCAATTACGCTGGCAATAATGAGTTGCTTTCCAGCATGTTCAAAATTCACTGTAATTCTGTCGGCGACACAGGATTGAACCTGTCCAATCCCCCAGTCCGGTTGTTGAGGATGCTTGACATATTGTCCCGGCGAAAAAAAAGCTAACATAATTACATCACTCTGTTGATTGTTACATAGGGAGTGTAGCAAACTGTTGCCGAGACGACAAAAATTGTTCCATTGTGTCTCATAGGTAATGGTCATGTGTATGGTGAAAGAATGATAGATTTAAAGCTGGCAGCCTTGATGAGCTCGAAACTCTGCCATGATGTTATTGGGCCGGTGGGTGCCATTAACAATGGCGTGGAGCTTTTAAATGACGAATCTAATGCTGATATGCGAGACCAGGCAATGGATCTTGTTAGCCAAAGTGCTGGCGAAGCAGCCGCCAGGCTCCAGTTTTACCGATTGGCATTTGGCATGGCAGGTGGATTGGGGGCAGAGGTTTCGATCCGTGATGGTCGCACATTATGCCGCGAATTTATGAGTTACGGCAAAGTTACCTTAGATTGGCCCGATGATGCTGGGGCCGCAGACAGTCTGTCAAAAGATGCCGTGAAGATCGTCTGTAATCTTGTGGCAATTGCGGCGGGAGCCCTGCCACGGGGCGGAAATCTGGTGGTTGCCGGGGACGTGACATCAGAAAATTGGGGCTTTTCCATCACAGCAACAGGACCACGGGCGGGCTTGCGGGAAGAAATTACCCGTACATTGCTGGATGGCTATGATGAAGAACAGCTGACCGCGCAGAATGTGGCCGCCCAATATATAATGGCGCTATCTGCAAATAATGGATTTAAGGTTGCGATCGATTCTATTGAAGAAGATAAAGTTGTATTGAGTGTGGCGTCTTCTTAAGTTTTTTCACATTTACTGATTTAAAGCCTGGCATTCTGTCAGGCTTTTTTTATGTCGATTGCAGATTGAGCCGCTAATTAGGCCCTTTAATGCCCGCATTACGCTTCAACTCCCTTGGGATAGACAATATTTTAGATAAGTTTGATTTTTCTGCTTCTCGATCCGTTTACCGTAACTGCTTGTTAACCTCTTTCGCGCATTCTAACGCAAATTGGGAAGACTAAATTGTTTATTTGCGGACCTGCGATTGAGTAGGGAGAGAAGAGCACCATGGATGACCTGTTAAGCGAATTTTTGACCGAAACCAACGAGAATATCGGTATTGTAGATGCGGCTTTGGTTGCGCTTGAGCAAAATCCGGATGACGGTACACAGATCGATAATATTTTCCGACTGGTACATACCATCAAAGGAACCTGCGGGTTCTTGGGCCTTCCAAGATTGGAAGCCGTTGCTCATGCCGGTGAAAATGTTCTAGGTAAAATACGAGACAACGAACTTGCGGTTACCGCTGATGTCGTCACCATCATTCTCGAAGCAATGGATGTCATTAAAGACGTTCTTGAAGTTCTGGAGCAAACGGAAGCGGAACCAGAAGGGAACGATGCTGATCTTATTACACGTTTGAACGAAGTCGCTTATGGCGGCGGCGCGGCGGCAAAACCTGCCGCAGCACCAGAGCCTGAGCCAACACCGGAACCGGTTGTGCAGGAACGAGAGTTGAAGGTCGGTGAAGTTTCTGAAGCTGAGTTGGAGGCCGCGTTTGCATCGGCCCCAGGACCAGAGGAGCTTGCTGCAGAAAGTGAGCCTGAATTGCGTCCTGGAGAAGTTTCTGAAGCCGAATTGGAAGCCGCTTTCGCAGCCGCACCTGGCCCCGAAGACGATGTTGCAGCAGATCCGATAATTGCCGAACCTGTTGCAGAAGAAGTCGAAGTCGCGCCTGTTCCAAAGATTGTTCCAGAAAAAGCCAAAGAGGCAAAAGCTGCCCCTGAAGTGGCCCATAAAGAAACATCGCTTGCCAATCAGAGTATTCGCGTCAACGTCGAATTGCTTGAAAATCTGATGACGATGGTGAGTGAACTGGTCCTGACCCGAAATCAGCTGCTTCAGATGGTTCGGGGTATGGATGACAACGAATTTACGGTGCCGTTGCAACGTCTAAGTCACGTTACAACAGAATTGCAGGAAGGTCTGATGAAGACCCGGATGCAGCCGATTGGGAATGCCTGGTCGAAGTTACCGCGTATTGTACGTGATCTCAGCCATGATCTGGACAAGAAAATTGATTTGATCATGCATGGCGCCGAAACGGAACTTGATCGACAGGTGCTGGAACTTATTAAAGATCCGTTGACCCACATGGTGAGGAACTCTGCTGATCACGGTCTTGAAACACCGGGCGAGCGTCTGGCTGCTGGTAAAAAAGAAACGGGTAAAATTGTACTGGATGCGTATCACGAAGGTGGTCACATCATCATTACCATTTCTGACGATGGTCGCGGTTTGAACAGTGATAAAATTAAAGCCAAGGTTATGGAAAATGGCCTGGCTTCTGAAGCTGAACTGGATGGAATGAACACCCAGCAAATTCAGAACTTTATCATGCGCGCCGGTTTCTCGACTGCTGAAAAAGTAACAAACGTTTCGGGCCGTGGTGTTGGTATGGATGTTGTCCGGTCCAACATTGAGAAAATCGGCGGAACAATCGAGCTTAAATCAGAAGATGGTAAGGGTTCAGTCTTTACTATCAAAATCCCGCTGACCTTAGCAATTGTTTCCGCCCTGATCGTCGAATGTTGCCATGAACGTTTTGCTATTCCTCAGATCAGTGTAGTGGAGCTTGTCCGCGCCTCTACAGATGGTCGTAGTGATAACACAATTGAAATGATCAATGACAGTCCAGTCCTGAGATTGAGGGATCGACTACTGCCACTGGTCCACCTTAATGATATTCTTCGCCTTGAAACGGCAGCGGACGAAGTCGCCGAACAAAGTGAAAATAAAGGCTCTGAAGAGTTCATTATTGTCAGTCAGGTTGGTGCCTATACGTTTGGTATCGTTGTTGACCGTGTGTTTGACACAGAAGAAATTGTTGTGAAACCGGTTGCCCCGATCTTGCGGGATCTGTCTATCTTCTCTGGAAATACAATTCTGGGTGATGGTAGCGTTATTATGATCCTTGATCCGAATGGTATTGCTGCCAAATCCGGAGAAAATGTTGTGGGTGATCACTCTATTGAAGAAGAAGGTCAACACGTTTCGGCTGAAAATGACAAAGTTGCGATGTTGATTTGCCGGGCAGGCGGGCAAGAGCCAAAAGCAGTTCCACTGTCTCTGGTTGCTCGTTTGGAAGAGGTCGACGTTGATACGATTGAAACGACAAATGGTCGGATGGTCGTTCAGTATCGCGGTAAAATCATGCCACTGGTTACAATGAACGAAGATGCGAAGATTGTCGAAACTGGCAGACAGCCTATTCTGGTGTTCAGCGATAATGACCGGACGATGGGGCTGGTTGTTGATGAAATCGTCGACATCGTGGACGAGCAACTGAACGTTGAGATGGCATCAAGCGTTGAAGGTACGATTGGTAGCGCGGTCATTCGTGGGAAGGCGACCGATATTATTGATGTCGGGTTCTACCTGCAGAAATGTTTTGGTGATTGGTTTGCATCTGGTGAAACCGCCGCATATGGCAGCCAGTCTTCGTCACAACGTGTCTTGCTCGTCGATGACAGTCCGTTCTTCCGTAACATGCTGGTCCCTCTTTTGTCTGTTGCTGGATATGAAGTCAGTACCGCAGAAAATCCGTTGGAAGCATTGTCAATGAGAGATGCGGGCAAGCATTTTGACGTCATCGTGAGTGATATTGAAATGCCGGAAATGGATGGTTTCCAGTTTGCTGAAGAAGTGTTGGGAGATGAACGCTGGGCCGACACCCCGATTGTCGCTTTGTCCTCTCATACAACACCACAGGATTTTGATCGTGGGCGCAAAGTCGGGTTCTCTGATTATGTCGCAAAATTTGATCGGGATGCCTTGATGAATACATTGTCGCAGACGTTGCGCGCGAGTGGAGGTGCAAAATGAGTAACACTGAAATGCAGGAATATGTAACCGTTAGGATTGCTGATCAGAGATTTGGTATCCCCGTATTGCAGGTGCATGATGTCCTTGGCAGTGTAAAACTGACAAATATTCCTTTGGCACCGCCTGAAGTTGCCGGCGCCCTGAACCTTCGCGGTCGGATTGTGACCTGCATCGATGTTCGCAAACGCCTTGGCCTGAGCCCTTCAGAGGAACATAAAAATCCAATGAGCGTGGTCGTTGAACATCACGGAGAGCCATATAGTCTCCTGATTGATTCAGTCGGAGAGGTATTGAGCCTGCGCCAGGATAAACTGGAAATGAATCCAGGCACGATGGATGCTCGCTGGCGCGAAGTCTCCTCTGGTATCTATCGGACGGAAGATAAACTGTTGGTAATTCTTCAAATTGACCGTCTTCTGGACTTTGCCGTCGGTGCAAATGTCGCTGCCTAACACAAAACAAGGTTGATAGTTATTATGGCTTCTTGTCTGATTGTTGATGATTCAAAAGTGGTACGAATGGTCGCCCGACGTATTCTGGAAGACCTGAAATTTGATATTCTGGAAGCGGAAGATGGCAGGGGTGCCTTAGATCAGTGCCTTGAAACGATGCCAGATGTCATTCTGCTGGATTGGAATATGCCGGTCATGAACGGCATCGAGTTTCTGCATTCTCTTAGGCAGACCGAAGGAGGTGCCGATCCGGTCGTTGTTTTTTGTACAACAGAAAATGATATGGCCCACATCCGTGAAGCCATTTCGGCCGGTGCCAATGAATATATCATGAAGCCGTTCGACCGAGCGATTATCGAAGCAAAATTCTCTCAGGTAGGGGTACTCTAGTGAGCGTTCTGGGGACACCCGTAGTAAAAGAAACAGATGGTAAAATGCAACATCCCTATCGGGTAATGATCGTTGACGATTCCGCTGTGATCAGAGGTTTTCTGACCCGATGGCTGAAAGACGAAGAGTCAATTGAAGTTGTTGCTTCTGCAAGTAATGGCGTATATGCCCTTCGTGAGTTTGAGCGGGCGCGGCCTGAAGTCGTTGTTCTGGACATTGAGATGCCAGAGATGGATGGTATGACTGCCCTGCCAAAATTGATCGAGATGGATGCCGATGTAAAAGTGATCATGGCGTCAACCTTGACCTTACGAAATGCCAATATCAGCATGCAGGCAATGGCCAAAGGCGCGGCAGACTATATTCCAAAGCCTGAAAGCACACGCGAAGCCAAAGACAAAGACAATTTCCAACGGGAACTTGTTGAGAAGATCAAGGCGCTGGGGGCAACCCGTCGCAAAAAATCTGGTCAGGCGGCGCCTTCATCAGATGGGCAGGTCAAACGGCCAACGGCCTCTGCTGAGCCGGTTAAGAAGAGTTTATATCGAAATACAACGGTAACATTACGCCCGAATAAAGCGATTGGATTGCCGCAGGCGCTGGCAATCGGGTCATCCACAGGTGGACCGCAGGCACTATTTTCGGTTTTCGAAAAGTTAAAAGGCAAAATTTCTTTGCCCATCTTTGTAACTCAACATATGCCTGCCACATTTACAGCAATTCTTGCCGAACACCTGACCAAAATCTTCGGATTGCCTGTTGCAGAGGGCATTGATGGAGAAAAGGTTGTTGGCAATAGAGTTTATCTGGCGCCAGGAGATTGGCATATGACGGTAAAGAAAGACGGTACGGACACGGTTCTGAGTTTGAATCAAAACCCCCCTGAAAATTTCTGCCGTCCCGCAGTGGACCCAATGTTGCGTAGCCTGATCGATGTTTACGGATCTCGCGTTCTGACTGTAATTTTGACAGGAATGGGACATGATGGATTAAAGGGAAGTGAACTCCTTTCGCAGGCTGGCGGTACCCTTATTGCACAAGACGAAGCGTCAAGTGTTGTCTGGGGCATGCCTGGAGCCGTCGCAACAGCCGGCTTATGCAATTCCGTTCTTCCAATACAGGATATTCCAGCAGCAATTGAAAACGCAGTTATGGGGAGGCCTCTATGAACACTCAGGACTTCCAACTTTTAAGCGGTATTGTTTTTGAACGGTCCGGCTTGGTTTTGACAGAAGAAAAAGTTTATCTTCTTGAAAGCCGCCTTGTTCCGTTGGCCCGTCAAAGAGGAATGAACACCCTTGAAGATCTGGCAAACGAACTTCGCCGGACGAATGACGAGAAGCTGAAAGAAGAAATAACTGAAGCAATGACGACGAATGAGACGTTTTTCTTCAGAGACACAAAACCGTTCGACATCTTCAAGGAAACTGTACTGCCCCGCCTGCTAGAAACCCGCAGTTCAAAGAAATCCTTACGGATTTGGAATGCGGCCTGTTCGTCTGGGCAAGAGCCTTACTCGGTGGCAATGCTTCTAAAAGAAGAAGCGGCCAAGATGGCAGGCTGGCGCGTAGAAATTCTTGCTACTGATATATCCAATGAGGTTCTGGAAAAAGCCAAAGCCGGATTATATTCTCAGTTCGAAGTGCAGCGGGGCCTGCCGATCCAGCTGCTGATTAAATATTTTCAGCAGATGGGCGAAATGTGGCAGATTGACAGCTCTATCCGCGCGATGGTCAAATTTCAGAAAATGAACCTTTTGGACAACCTTGCCCTTCTTGGCAGTTTCGACGTGATCTTCTGTCGTAACGTCCTGATTTATTTCGATCATGAAACCAAAGGGAAAGTGCTTACCCAAATGCACAAAATTCTTGAAAAAGACGGTGCGTTGTTCTTGGGGGGTGCCGAGACTGTCTTGGGTATTTGCGATGAGCTTAAACCGATTACCGGCCTGAAAGGTGTGTATACATCAGCGTCAGCCGGAATGATGGCGCAAACAGGGTAGGCGTAGAACGACAGGCCGCCTCTTGATGTTTCGTTTGTGTTCAAAGTTCCGCTGGATTGCTTAACTCTAGAATTTGCTCAATAAAAAACCGCATTTGACAGTGTCAGATGCGGTTTTTTTTGATTGAATTGGTGTTTAACTGGCCTTGGCTTGATTGCCTTCATCCGGATCACGCAACACGTAACCACGTCCCCAGACTGTTTCAATATAGTTGTCGCCGTTTGTGGCCGATGCAAGTTTCTTACGGAGCTTACAGACAAATACATCGATGATCTTCAGTTCAGGCTCGTCCATACCGCCATAAAGATGATTTAGAAACATCTCTTTGGTCAGGGTCGTTCCTTTGCGAAGGCTGAGTAACTCCAGCATGCCGTATTCTTTACCGGTAAGGTGAAGGCGCTGCCCATCGACCTCGACAGATTTAGAATCAAGATTAACAGTCAGTTTTCCTGTGTTAATTGTGGACTGTGCATGACCTTTCGAGCGTCGGACGATGGCGTGTATCCGTGCCACAAGTTCGTCCTTGTTAAAAGGTTTGGTTAGATAATCATCTGCACCAAAGCCCAGCCCCTTAACCTTATCATCCGGTTCAGACATGCCTGACAGGATTAAGATAGGTGTCGACACTTTAGCTGTTCTCAGTTTCTTTAAAACATCGTAACCGGACATATCAGGGAGACCAAGGTCCAGAATGATGATGTCATAGTCATACAGCTTACCAAGATCCACGCCCTCTTCGCCGAGATCCGTGGAATATACGTTGAGCCCTTCTGCATTCAGCATCAATTCGATGCCTCTCGCCATTGAGCTGTCGTCTTCGATCAATAATACCCGCATTGAGATAAACCTCCTGTAAGGCGATATTGTTAACATTTTAACTTAATAAAAGGTAAATGCCATAAATAAAAATTAACTAAAATTAACAGGGGGTGCGGATTTATCCTTAACCAAACCTTAAAAATTAGATGTCAGTATGCTCTCATTCGATAAGAAATCCTATTAACGGTGCTGTGGAGACGTCGTGCTAAGTGTAATTTCTGAAATTCATCGAGTGAGTCCTGAACAGTTTTATGGCCGGGTTGCGGGCATTCAGGGACTGCTTGTCGAGGTGGGCGGTATTCAGCGCCACTTAAGCATTGGTAGTCGCGTTGAATTGTTGGCTCGCGGGAATAATCTGGTGCCATGTGAAGTTGTTGGATTTCGAAATGACCGGGCTTTACTGATGCCGTTCGGATCGCTGGATGGGATCGGCATGGGGTGCAAGGCGCTGATAGCAGAACAGGATCCTGTCATCTATCCCGATGCAAGTTGGCTTGGCCGAGTGGTGAATGCCATGGGTGAGCCGGTAGACGGGGGGCCGCCGCTTCGAAAAGGAAATATTGGGGTCGCGCTCAAAAGTCTCGCGCCGCCTGCGCATTCCCGGCAACGGGTGGGCGGAAAAATCGATTTGGGTGTGCGCTCGCTAAATTCATTTGCGACTTGCTGCCGGGGCCAACGGATGGGCATTTTTGCTGGTTCTGGTGTTGGTAAATCAGTTCTTTTATCCATGCTTGCGCGGAATACAGCCGCGGATGTGAATGTGATTGGCCTGATTGGGGAACGGGGACGCGAGGTTCAGGAATTTCTTGAAGATGATTTGGGTCCTGAAGGCCTTGCCCGCAGTATTGTTGTTGTTGCTACATCTGATGAGCCGGCCCTGATGCGCCGACAGGCTGCTTATCTGACCCTTGCGCTCTCTGAATATTTCAGGGATCTGGATAAGGATGTTCTGTGTTTGATGGATAGTGTAACCCGTTTTGCCATGGCGCAGCGCGATGTTGGCCTCTCCGGGGGCGAACCACCAGCCAGCAAAGGCTACACGCCTACTGTTTTCAGTGAATTGCCCAAGCTGCTTGAAAGAGCAGGGCCTGGACCCGGTAAAGGAACCATTACAGGGTTGTTTACTGTTTTGGTCGAAGGCGATGATCATAATGAGCCGGTCGCGGATGCTGTACGCGGTATCCTTGATGGGCATATTGTAATGGAACGGAAAATTGCAGAACGGGGCCGGTATCCGGCAATTAATGTTTTGAAATCTGTGTCGCGCACAATGCCTGGCTGTAACAATGAAGAAGAGAACCAGATTGTTAGTGTCGCAAAACAGTTATTGTCCACTTATGACGACATGTCAGAAATGATTCGCCTGGGGGCGTATCGGCGTGGAACAGATCCGAATGTTGATGCCGCAATGTTCTATTTCCCCTTGTTGGAAAAATTCATGTCTCAGCAAAAAGAAGAAAATACCAGCCTTGAGGACTGCTACGCTGAACTTGCTCGCATTCTGAATACAGAAATGACGGTTGAGCAGGAAGAATTTCAACAAAACTAAAAATTATTTCCTGCCTTGATAACCTTTTGGAAATCATCGTTGCGTACTGTTGCTAGTGAACAGCCCAGTGAAAAGGAATGCGAAAATGTCAGATGTTGACAAACTCGAGGGGATCATGAAACGCCACGCTAAAATTCGCAAAGCTCCCTATCGGGATATGCTTTCATTTTTTGATTATGGGCATTTACCGACGAGTCTCCAGCAGTTCAGCAAGCCTTTTCACACGCTGGCGCATTCACTTGTTGATGCGTTGCCGGATCATCCGCAAAAAATGATTGCCTTGCAGCGTCTGCTGGAAGCAAAGGATGCCTCGGTTCGCATTGCTGTTGCCAGTTCGATAGAGAATCGGGAGCAAACAAAGCTCAAAATAGCTAAGGGATATGGAAGCGGTCAGTCGGCGGAAGAAATATATGCGGGCTTAAAAAAGGACAATCCGGATACAAAGCTGAAACTAGAGCAGGTTGAAGAATATATTCTGTTATTACAAGGCGAAGCGGAGGCATAAGTTGGTGGCAAATGGCATTACAAATCTGATCCGCATCCATAAATGGAAATTGGACGAAAAACGTCGGGCAATTTCCGATATGGAGCACCTGCTTGCCGGTTTTCAGGACCAGCTTGCTAAGCTCGATCGAGAGCAAGAAGTGGAGCAACGGATAGCATCAGAAAGTGCAGAGACGGGTTTTGCCTATGCCAATTATGCGAAAGCTGCAAAGGCGCGTCGGCAGAATTTGATTGCGAGCATTGAAGAAACAGAACAGATGGTCGCGATTGCACAAGAAGAAGTTGCCGAAATCTTTCAGGATCTTAAAAAGTACGAAATTTCTGAGGAAACCCGCCTGCGTTTGCTAAAAGAGCAGCAAAACAAGCGACTACAGGAAGAAATGGACGCCCTGTCCATCGAAATGCATCGCCGGAAGATGGTCAGCGGATAGCGAGCATCATGTGCGAATGAATTCAGGCCCGGTATTTTCCCATTCTTCCGTCGGATGAACCGGGAACGGCATGATTTTCTGAAAAACAAGGCTTCCTTTAATTCCTGTTATTTCAAGGTTCGTCGTGAATATTTCGCCCACTTGTTGTTTTAAGGTGTCTTCAACAGGAAGCTGAGATCTGAAAACCAAATCAAAACGGGCATCCTTGAATAAGCCATCCAATTGCACAGGACCAGTTTTCGTTAAATCCAGTTCAATAACAAACCGGGTTGATTCGCGTTCATTGGTGTCCGGGTTTTCATGATGCTGGCGGTAATACATTTTGATCTGTCGTAACGCGTGTTCATGAAGGAAGGGAAATGAAAATAGTTTCCAGTCCTGACCACCACTATCGGTGTTCAATCGCGCAAATGTTGAGAAATCATCGTCGAGCTTTTGAAGGAGATTTCTGTTGCCCGTACTTTCAAGCGACCGCCTGAACTCCTGACCAAGCCATTTATCCATAGATCCACCATTTAATGCAGAAATTAAAAACAGAAGACTGCTGGCAAGCTGGTTATTGGCCGTTGGAATTCGGGTGTTCATCAGGGCGGCTGCCTGCTCTGGATTTTGCAGCGCAAGCAGGTTCATTGCTGCGCGCAGATTTTCCCAATCGTTCAGAATTGCCAAGTGGGGAATTTTAAAGATGCCTGTGGCTGTGGGAGGTGTTGTAAGTGGAAAAGTTTGCAAATCTTCCCGAAAAGCGGCCGTTATCTGTACGCCCACTTGCGGCGCGGTTTGGGCCGAATATTGAACATTACCAAGCCCTTGAACTAGCGCCGTAACATTTGACACAGCAATATTTTGGCCCATTCCAGTAATTTTTGGCGTCGTCGCGCTTGTTATAACGCCGTTTAAAGCTAGTGACGCGGCCGGAAGGGAGGCTTTTGCTGAATTCGGCGCGATGGATAACGATATTTTTTCGCCGCTGGTCAGGGCGCCAAATCGTGTAAGAGGGTTTTGATCAGTATTAAGCACGGTTGCCCGCACCAATATAACCGAACCTTCAGGGATCGGATCCATTCTGGTTGCCATGGGATTAACAGATGGCGGTATAAAGGGAATGCCGGGTGATTTGGTATGTGCATAGGCGGCGACGCCAGACTGAGCAGATTGTCCGCCAGGAACCTTTCCGTCGCCAACATTCATCGATGCCAACGGCACTGAAACATTCGAAAAGTTACTTCCGGGCGTTGGTGCTGGTGCTGTTGTCTGAGCGGTTGCCTGTGACGGAGCCGGTGCTGTTGTTGTCGTGGATGACGTTGATGCCGCCGCCGCCGATGCCGATGGGTGTGCTTGCGACAACGAGGGTGTTTTGTGCCCCAAAATTTCCGCAAGGTTTTTTGAAAGAGCAGGCAGGTCGGCGGTTTTTGGAATCTGGCCGGATCCATATCCTTCCAGAGGAGTTCGTGCCGGTACAATGGACAGCAGTTTGACAGAAGGAGGTGCGGCGAGCTTTTCACCATTGATCGCAATAATCCTGGCGACGATCAATTCGTCAACCGTGTCGACCTCCAGAACGATGTGCGCGCCAACCGGTAACGGGTTTGCTGTTGTCATTCTGAAGTTGCCAATCTCTGCATGGAGCATGGTATCACCACCGGATGCCCGGGCGGTTACAATGGCCGCAATTCGCGCCCCTTCAGAAAGATCAGAAACGCTGGAGGCATGTGGAATCGTCGAACCCGTTCCCCCTCCTGTAGGGGATGTGGGTGTGACCGGGGTGATCTGCTGTTGTGTAGAAGATGCCCCTCTATTGGTGTCAACAGACGGTGTGACTGCACCACCAGGTGTCGATTTTATCCCGCTCATAGTGCCTTTCTGTCATTAAACAGAACTCCGGATTAACGAAGCCGCTATGGCTTCGATATCAGCTGCTGCCGGGCTTGTCGGATAACGACTTAATAATGCGGCCTGCGACCGAATAGCACCTGCAACCCTATCATCCTGTTGAACAATACCGGCAAGCGGTGGGTCCAATTTCAGAAAATTGCGGCAGGCGGTAAGTAGTTTATCATAGACTTTTTGCCCGTCATTCTTTGACTTTACCATATTTACTAGAATTCTGGTATCAGAACCGTTTTGTTGCTGATGAGTCACTTTGATGAAGGCATAAGCATCTGTAAGAGAGGTCGGTTCTCCATTTGTGACGACCAGCTTTGGTCCGGAGGCCGATGCTAATGTGCGAACCGCTTCATCAATACCAGCACCAAGATCAAGAATAATAAAATCGTAGACACTTCCCAAGCGAATGAGTTCCTGATGGATAGCGCTAAGATGCTCACTATCGAGAGTACCCAGCGACCCCGAACCAGACCGTCCTGCAATAATGTCGAAATTACCTTCCTCATAATGAAAGGCCACTTCAGATAATTTCTTGTCCCCGGCAATCACCGACGCCAGATCAAATTCCGGCATGAGTCCCAGTTGGATATCCACATTAGCGAGGCCAACATCACCGTCGAATAACAATACTTTTTTACCGGCATTTGCCAGCGCATGTGCAAGGCTGGTGGACAGGATTGTTTTACCGACGCCCCCTTTACCGGAAGCAACGGTGATTAGATTTTTCCCGGTTCCCTGTGTCGCAGGATGCGCATCAGGGCGTTGTGTCATTGGGCTTTCTAGTTCTGTCATTTTGTTGCCTTGCTAAATTCGTTACTGATGTCAGATTGGGTCGGATCTCTGAGGATCAGTCGTGCCAGGTTGACGGGGGTAATTGCATGTAATCCTGTCGCAACTGCTGGGGACACACTCGCGTAGGAAAAGCTTAAATTTGCGGTATCTGCGGCGGTAAATAATCCACCATACCGGCGGGTTGTATCTAACCGTGTTGCGATAAGGCGTTTCGCGCCAATTGAAGCAAAGCGATTTGCCATGTCACTCATTTCGGAGCTGTCGGTTCCAGCCGCCAGCACAGCGACGGCTTCACCCTGTGCTGCGATGATTTTGGCGGTCAGGTCTCCAACCTCTTCTTCATCATATGGATTAATGCCGCCCGTATCGATAAGGGTGTGGGTGCCGTCCTTAAACTTCCTGTTCTGCATTAGTTTATGAAGGGCTTCAGCATTTTCAACCACGTGCAGATGCAAACCCAGAATATCGGTGAACGATTTCAGTTGGTCGACGGCACCAGCACGGCTCATGTCCGTTGTAATAACATTGACATCCCGGTTTTCCATTTTCGCGGACGCTGCCATTTTTGCAATTGTCATCGTTTTACCAACCCCGGGAGGCCCGATTAACATCAAGGGTGCTTTGCGGGCAGAAAATCGCGGTGAGTATTTAAAATGGCGATCCAGTGAGGCAGCCAGCGCCAATGCCAGATCATCGGTTTCAACCGACAGGGCTGTTCTGCAAATGCGTTCTGCAAGCAGCGTTGGAATGCCGTGATATGCCATTGCGCGAACCAGCATTTCCATGTCGGGCGTGACGGCCTCGGCCTTAGGCTTTTCAGGGGCCGCTTTTGGCGCCACGTCGCGCGATTTTTGGACAGTCTTGGTTTGCTTCGCCGTAACAAAGGGCTTCGGCTCAGGTGTTGGATCAATTGGCCTAGAGGCTACTTTCGTTGCCGCCGCTTTCTTTGGCTTTTGTTGATCCGCTTCCAATTTCCAGTCGCTATCCCAACCGGAAGCCCAATTATCTTCCAGTTTTATTTTTTGCGGTGTCGGATCCGGTTGTTCAATCGCCGCCGTTACCTGAATTTCTCCGGTAGGCAGATCCTGAGTCGCCAGAATGATGGCTTCATCACCCAGAGAAAGGCGAACCTTATTCATGGCGTCTGTAACCGTTGGTCCAGTGAAGGATTTTATACGCATCCTTTAGTTTCCCTAGACTTGCGAAAGTGTTTTAAGTTTTGCTTTTGGGTGAATTTCGTTCTGCGACATGACCACAGTTGACGGCCTGAACCTTTCAACGATCGAGCGAACATAAGGGCGAATTCCCGGGCTTGTCAGAAGAACTGGATTGTGCCCCTGCTGGGCAAGGGTATCAAAAATTTCGCGTACATTGCCAATGAATTCCTGCAATAGGCTAGGGGCCATGGACAATTGTTTTTCTTCACCTTGTCCAACAAGGCTTTCTGCAAAATTCTGTTCCCATTGCGGGGACAGGGTGACAAGCGGAATAAAACCATCCATCGCAGTATTTGTCGCAGAAATCTGGCGGGCCAAGCGTGCGCGTACATGTTCAGTAATCATATTGATATTCTGAGTGTACCCACAGGCTTCTGAAATTCCTTCAAGAATGGTCGCCAGATCCCGTACAGAGATGCGCTCCGTCAAAAGGTTCTGAAGAACACGCTGAACCCCGCTTACAGAAATCATTGTCGGGATCATGTCGGCCACCAGTTTCTGATGTGCTTTTGGAAGTTCATCCATCAACTTCTGCGTTTCCGCATAAGAGAGCAGATCAGGCATATGGTCTTTCATAAGCTCGGTCAGGTGAGTGGTGATGACGGTCGCCGGGTCAACGACGGTGTAGCCACGGAAGGAGGCTTCTTCGCGTTGTCCTTCGTCCACCCAGACGGCAGGAAGGCCAAAAGTTGGTTCCGTTGTCTCTTCACCCGGCAGGTCGATTGGAAGACCTTGTGGGTCCATAACCAACAGGTGGTTCGGGCGGACGTTGCCTTCACCGGCCTCCAGTTCTTTCACGCGAATGACATAGTTATTGGCTGGCAACTGCATGTTATCCAGAATGCGGACACTGGGCATCACAAATCCCATATCGCTTGCGATCTGCCGACGAAGAGCCTTGATCTGGTCGGTCAGGCGATATCCTTCATTGTCATTGATGAGTGTTAGGAGGCCATAACCGAGCTCTAGCCTCAAGTCGTCAATGGCCAATGCCGTTGAGATCGGCTCTTCTGCAGGCACGGCCTCCTTCTGTTCTTCCAGAAGTTGCTGCTGTTCATCCTCTGCAACCTGTTCTCGTTGTCTGGACATCACGAAGGCGGCGTAGCCAGTTCCTGCGGCCAGCAGAAGGAAGGGAAGCATCGGGATGCCGGGTAACAGGGCAAGGGAAATCAATAAAAATGAACTGACACCAAGTGCCCGTGGATAGCCGCCAAGCTGCCCGATAAGCGCCTTGTCTGCCGTTCCGACAACACCCCCGCGGGATACAAGCATACCTGCGGCAACAGACACGATAAGTGCTGGAATCTGACTGACCAGACCATCGCCAACGGTAAGAAGAGTATAACTTTCTGCTGCTTGAGAGAAAGTAATTCCCTGCTGTGCAACGCCGACAATGATGCCGCCAATTATGTTGATGAATGTAATCAGCAGGCCCGCAATGGCGTCACCACGAACAAATTTTGAAGCACCATCCATCGATCCGAAAAAGGCACTCTCATCTTCCAGTTCTTTCCGTCTGGCCCGAGCAGTATTTTCATCAATCATCCCTGCAGACAAATCGGCGTCGATCGCCATTTGTTTACCGGGCATTGCGTCCAGAGAAAACCGTGCTGCGACTTCGGCGATACGGCCTGAACCCTTTGTAATAACGACAAAATTTACAATCACCAGAATGGCAAAGACGATAATACCAATTACGAAATTACCGCCCATGACAAAGTCACCAAAGGCTTCAATAACACTACCAGCAGCCCCGGGACCTGTATGGCCTTCGGATAAAATCAATCGTGTTGATGCAAGGTTAAGCGATAGGCGAAGCATGGTCGCAATCAACAAAACCGTTGGAAAAGACGAAAAATCCAAGGGCTTGCTGATAAACAGGCAGGTCATCAAAATGATGACCGAGAAGGTGATGGAGATCGCCAGGCTGAAGTCCAGAAGCCAGCTTGGCATCGGCAGAATAAGAACCACAAGGATCCCGACCACACCGAGGGCCAGGCCAATATCGCCCTGTCCCATAATCCTCGCCAGTTTTCCAAAAGATAACCCCTTTTGGTCTCCAGCAGGCTGTTGTTGGCTATCACTCATTTACATCAGGACTTTCTGTTTCCAACCGAAGGTCAGAGTTTAATAGAGTGCCCGCTGGGCAGTTCCCGCTTGAGGAACAGGGGTTCCTTCACCGGAATACAATTTCAATTTATTGCGCAACGTCCGAATGGAGATGCCAAGAATATTAGCCGCATGTGTCCGGTTTCCAAGGCAATGCTCGAGTGTATTCAGAATTAAGTCCTTTTCCACATCCGCGACGGTTCGGCCGACCAGCGCTGCCTCAGAGCCCTGACCCTCAGGAGAGCCAGCAGATCCGCTCGCCGAGGTGACGGAAGGAGTGCTGCTCATCGCAGAAGAGGGGATGTCACTGCCGTCAGGCATTAAGATTGCTTCCGGGCCGATATCCGGACCGGTTGCCAATAGAACGGCGCGGTGAATGCTGTTTTCCAGCTCCCGGACATTGCCCTGCCACGGATTCTTTTTCAGTTTGGCCATAGCGGCGTCACTTATTTCCCGTAATTCAATACCGTTCATTTCGGAATATTTTTTCACGAAATGTTTGGACAGCGTTACGACATCAGAAGGCCGTTGGCGCAACGGTGGAATTTTAAGGGTCACCACATTAAGGCGGAACAAAAGATCTTCGCGGAACGTTTTTTCCTGCACGGCTTCCGCCAGATTGCGGTTTGACGTTGCGAGAATGCGAATATCAACAGGGACCGGCTTAGTGCCGCCGACACGATCAATCACGCGTTCCTGAATAGCCCGTAGCAATTTGGCCTGGAGCGAAATGTCCATTTCGCTGATCTCATCGAGAAGAAGCGTGCCGCCATTGGCCTCTTCAAATTTACCAATGCGCCGAGCGATCGCGCCGGTAAAAGCCCCTTTTTCATGGCCAAATAATTCTGACTCAAGCAGGTTCTCTGGAATAGCAGCACAGTTCACACAGACAAAAGGTTTGTCCGCGCGGTTGCTTTTCGAATGCAGGTAGCTCGCCATAACCTCTTTACCGGTTCCGGTTTCTCCATTGATGAGAACGGAAGCCGCTGACGGGGCAATTTGATCGGCTAACTTGACAACTTCGGCCATTGCCGGGTCACTGAAGACAAGCTGAGAACTTTCTTCCGCGACGGCTTCAAGGACGGCGGCAATCAGTTCTGGATCTGGGGGCAGGGGAAGAAACTCTTTTGCGCCGGCCCGAATTGCATTGGCGGCTGCAGTGGCTTCTGTATTGACCCCGCAGGCAATGATAGGAAGATTGATCCGCTCATTGATCAGGCTTTCGACAAGATGACTGATCGCAAGATTGACGTCAATCATTGCCATATCGGCCCCTTTACCAGAACGCAGGGATGATAATGCCATTTCAATATCGTCCACCTGGCTTACCTTTGCCCCGCGTGACATTGCAATCTGACTAGCAGCACCGATTTGACCGTTTAGTGATCCAATTATAAGCAAACGCATCTGCTTACTCTCCTACAACTTATTTATAAAACTGCACGCGTTCTTCAGGCGGCAGCAATGTGTTAAGTACCATTTCGAGGCGGCGTGGGTTTTCTTGACGTCCAATAGACGTCGCCCCAGCGATATAGATACGGTTCATTAGAACTTCTTCAGCGGAATTCCGCTCCAGCTTGGTGGCGAGTGGGCTGAAAAACATATTTGCCAACACAGCCCCGTAGAATGTCGTTAATAGCGCAACAGCCATCGCCGGGCCAATCGCCGACGGGTCGTTCAGATTGCTCAACATTTGAACCAGGCCGACCAATGTGCCGATCAATCCCATTGCAGGCGCCACTTCTGCGGCTCTGTGCAGGATCCCCGCAGACGACGAGTGCCTGGCCATCATGCCGTTTAAATCGTTCATCAGGATACGGTTTACTTCTTCTGCAGGCAATCCGTCGACGACCAGTTGAAGGGCTTTATGCTGAAAGCTTTCCGTGCTCACAGACTGCAAATGGTTTTGCAGGTGCAGGACGCCTTTGCCCCGGCACTGCTCAGCAAGCTCAAGCATATTGACCGCAATGTCATTTGCTTTTCGGTTTGCAGTCAGAAGAGTTCTGAAAATCAGTTTTTGCGATCTCAGAACTTCCAGAATTGAAAAACTCATCATCGTAACCAGAAAGGTTCCCCCGATAACGATGAGGACAGAGGGCAGATTGTAGAAGGCTGTCATAGAGCCCCCGACAATAACAGCCGCTGTAACAACAGCGAAGCCGCCAAAAAGTCCAAAGAGTGTTGCGAAATCAAGATTCATTTTTGTTATTTTCCTATCGGCGGTCCGATTTGATGATTTCGGTCATCGTGACACCAAGGCGATCCTCAACCACAACAACCTCACCACGGGCAACCAATCTATTATTAACGTATATATCAATCGCTTCACCGACTTTGCGGTCTAGCTCTACTACCGCGCCACGGCCAAGCTTTAAAAGCTGACTGACCTGCATGCGTGATTTGCCCAGAACGGCCGATACATGAACGGGGATATCGAACACGGCTTCCAGATCGGCGGCTGTCCTTGAAATTTCTGAATCATCTGATGGCATGTCCATATTGGACGTGTCAGCGTTTTCACCGCCTTCAGCGTCTGGATCCATATTTGTGGTGTCACCAGCGTTCTCCGCTGTGAGCTCGTCCAATTCTAGATCTTCATTATCTGCCACAGTTCTTCTCCTTTAAGCACCAAGTCGAATATTGGTGAATTTTCTAATTGGTGTTGCCGCCAGACCGAACAAACCGGTCAACAATTTCACTGATTTTTTCCCGGGTGTCGTCCAGGTTCTTTTCCACGCCGCCGTCGGCCCATTCAACACGGCAATCCGCATTTTGTTTGGTATCATCGGGAAGCAAAATAACGTTGCCTTGAAACCCGGTTGCCTGAGTGAGTGTCTCTACTCTTTCGGATAGGGCATTACAAACAGGCTCACTGGCGCGGACAACGATCCGCGGCTCGTCGTGTAAATCGATCAAACAGTTTTCGATCATCTTCATTACTTCTTTTTCAGGATGAAGACTGATCAAGGCCGGTGCTAGCTTGTCAGCGATGGCATAGGCCATGCTTGCGGCTTCGCATCTCATATTTTCCAGCTGTCCAGTATGCTGTTGGCTTAATTGCTGCAACTGCTGGTTCATATTCTCCAGCACTTGCGTAATCGCGGCCTCAACACCGTTCAAGGCCTGAGCCTGACCTTCGGCAAATCCGGCTTGCTGTGCTTCCAGGCACAATGCCTGTTTATCTTCTTCGGTGTACAATAAGGGCGGCGCTTCCGGTTCCGTTTCCGTCTTCTTCGAAGGAATTGAAGCCGTCCCGAACTCAGTATCGAACAGAAATTTGGAGTTGCTACTCATAAACTAATGACCTTAATAAACCAGCTCATCATCACCGCCACTATCGGCAAGCATGATTTCACCTTTATCTGCCAAATCCTTTGCGACAGAGACAATTTCCATCTGTGCTTCATCTACGTCTTTCAGGCGAACAGGGCCCATGGCTTCCATATCTTCGCGCAGGATTTTTGCCGCGCGTTCAGACATATTGGTAAAAAATAGATCCCTTACTGCATCAGAGGCACCTTTCAGGCAAATGCCAAGACGGTCTTTATCGGCATTTCTAAGCAGTGTTTGAACACCAGCAGGATCCAGTTTCAACAGATCCTCGAAGGTGAACATCAGCGCCTTGATTTTTTCGGCGCTATCTCTGTTTCTCTCTTCCAGGGCGGCAATGAAGCGGCCTTCCGTGTTTCGGTCAAAGTTATTAAAAATATCGGCCATCATCTCATGGCTGTCGGCTTTGCTGGTCTTCGCAAGGTTGCTCATGAATTCACTGCGTAAGGTGTCTTCAATTTTATCAAGAACCTCTTTTTGTACAGACTCCATCTGAAGCATCCGGTTGACCACTTCCAACGAAAAGTCCTCGGGCAGTGTTGCGAGAACCTTGGCCGCGTGATCTGGATTAATTTTGCTCATGACCACAGCAACAGTTTGCGGATATTCGTTTTTCAAATAGTTGGCGAGGACGGCTTCGTTCACATTCGCCAGTTTGTCCCACATGGTTCGGCCGGCTGGTCCACGGATTTCCTCCATGATGCCTTCGACCTGGTCACTTGGTAACGACTTAAGCAGAAGACGCTCGGTGGCTTCATAGTTACCGATCAGGTTACCGGTTGACGAGATGCTGCCCGCAAATTCCATAAACAGGGCTTCCATAACTTCAGCTGGAACCGTACCTAATGAAGACATTGCCTGTGAAATTTCTTTGATTTCCTCGTCGTCCAAACGGTTCCAGATGGTTGCAGAATGCTCTTCACCAAGCGCCAGCATGAGGACGGCGGCTTTATCGGGACCTGAAAGTTGTTTAATATCTGAGATAGCCATAATTCTGTCCTGAATTAATTGTCTTGGTAAAGCCAGCTACGAACAATCGTGACCGC
This sequence comes from Sneathiella aquimaris, assembly GCF_026409565.1. NCBI lineage: Bacteria > Pseudomonadati > Pseudomonadota > Alphaproteobacteria > Sneathiellales > Sneathiellaceae > Sneathiella > Sneathiella aquimaris. The sequence goes on along the minus strand of NZ_CP112881.1, from coordinate 3,001,739 downwards.
TTCATCTGGGTGTTTTTCAATGATTTCACCGACCTTTTTAAGGGCTGATGTTTTTACCTGACCTTCGACCTTGGCCATGTCGATCATTTCGTCGAGCTCTGTCAGTGTTTCCGACTGCAGGCCAGCTTCGCCGTCGGGTCCAGTGAGCACATTGCCGCCATCAACGCCACCACCTCCCGGGAGGGCAGCGGTTCCACCACCTGGAAGCGCACCGGCTAGGGCTCCCATTGAACCGTCAGCGCCAATAAGGGGGTCTGCTGTACTGTCGATATTCAAGGCGCGATTTAGAAGAGGGCGAACAACCAGCAACAATGCAAGGACTGCGACGATCGCGAGAACAGCCATTTCCCCCATTTTGAACAGGTCTTTTTTGTTCAAGCCCATGAAGATTTCTTCTTCCGCCGGGTCGCCTTCAATAACTTCGGTTGGGATCTGCACAAAGGGCATATTGACCACTTCCACCACGTCACCGCGTTCTTCATTAAACCCGATTGCGGATTTGACCAACGCGGAAACCTGTTCAAGCGCATCATTATCCAATGGCTCATAAGTCGTATTGCCGTCAGCATCGACAACGGCACGCCCGTTCACCAAAACAGCCACGGTAAGCCGCTGAATGAGGCCGGCTTCACGAACCTCGGTCGTTACGGTCTTGGAAATTTCGTAATTGACGGTTTCTTCTGTTCTGCTGGCTGAATTCTGGCTGGTCGTCCCGCCGCCATTTCCAGCGTCTGCTTCTGGAAGATTGTTGGCAACCGTTACGGTACCATCATTTCCGCCTTCCCCTTCATTTGCAGAGCTGGTTTCTTCGACGACCTGTGTCGAGCGAACAACCTGTCCATCAGGGTTATAGGTTTCAGACTGAACTGTTCTTTGATCAAAGTTAATGACGGCGCTTACTTCAGCGCGCACGTTGCCTTTACCAAGAGACCGCTCAAGAAGTGATTCAATCTGGTCTTTCAAGCGGCTTTCATGGGTAATGCGTAAATAATCAGTCTGACTGCCCATACCATTGCCGGGGGTATCTTTGCCATCGCCACGCGCCAGCAGATTTCCGCGATCATCAACGATTGAAATTCGGTTGGTGTTCAGCGTTGGGACAGCCGCTGCAACCAGATACTGGATGGCAGTAACCTGTTCTTCCATCAAACGACCTTTTAGCTTTAGGGCGATTGAGGCGGATGCTTCGCGTTTTTCGCGGCTAAAGACTTCTCTTTTAGGCAAAACCAGGTGTACACGTGCAGCAGAGACATTTTTCATGGCACGAATGGTCCGGCTCAATTCGCCTTCCAAAGCGCGAATGAGATTAACATTTTGGACAAAGTTAGTCGTGCCGAAGGTATCTGAACTGTCAAAGATCTCGTATCCGACCGAGCCACCGTTTGGAACACCATCCTGTGCCATCTGCAGGCGAATACGAGAAACCTGATCCGACGGAATTAAAATGCTTCGGCCATTATTGCTTAATTCGTAGGGAATATTCAATTCTTCAAGCTTACTGACAATCGCGCCTGAATCTTCAGCTTCCAAATTCCCATATAATAATTCGTAATTTGTGCTGCTGATTCTGGTTGCCATGAACATTATCAATGCGAGTAAACCAACAGCGACACCTGCAAGTATCGCTATTCGCACTGTTCCGAGGCTTTGGAGTAATTGGTTTAAACCGTTCACGCGGGCACCTATAAGCAAAAAGTATTGACGTCGAAGACTATCCTCTAGAACGGAATTTAGACTGACTTGATAAACAGAACGTTAACAAGCGGCAATATTTGCCCAGTAACAGGAAATTTTTGCCTATCTGTGTAAGTGTTTGAATTAGATAAGTAAAATAAAACGCAAAAAACCCGACGTTTAGACGCCGGGTTATAATCTTGCGGATGAATTCGTTATGGTAATGGGCGAGGTTAATCGCCGACGACCGGAAAACCGGGGGGACGGTATTGCTGTAAACGGGTTGTCCGTAAACCGGGGAGGCCGTGCTTATCAATAGCTTTCTGCCAGGATAAGAATTCCTCAACCGATAGTTTGTACCGATTACACGCATCATCCAGGCTGATCAGGCCGCCTCGAACAGCGGCCACGACCTCTGCTTTACGACGAATGACCCACCTCTTCGTGTTCTTTGGTGGCAGATCCTCTATTGTCATGGGCTTTCCGTCCAATCCAATGATCTGGCTAATTTTTATGTCAGTTTGGGACTGCATGTTGGCGCTACCTTGCTCCGACTTAACTTCCTATGAGGCCAATGTACCGCCGTGGATTTAACAAACCGCTAAAGAGGTTGGTTAATTTTTTGTTTCGCTCCCTTTTTCTGACTTAAGAGAGCGAAACATTAATTAAATCAATAGGTTAAAAGTTATCGTTTAATTCTGATCAATTCTTCAAGCATTTCATCAGCTGTCGTGATGATTTTACTTGCCGCTGAATATGACCTCTGGGTGACAATCATTCGGGTAAATTCTTCCGCAATATCCACCGTCGATGCCTCCGTTGCCGAGGAGATTATTCGACCGGCACCGCCAAGCGTGGCCTCTCGCAGGGTGAAGGTCCCTGATTCAGGGGTTTCGTCATACGCATTCCCGTCCTTATTGGTCAATTCATTAGGATTGGGGAAGGTCGCGACCGGTATTTTATAGATATAACGGGATGTACCATTATCGAATTTCGCAATAACGTTACCTTCTTCATCAATAAATACAGAGTTAAAGGCTCCGAAAAGCGCACCATTTACTTCTGATGAAACCAGTTCCGAGTTCCCAGCAAAACTGGTGAAGCCGTCCGACTGATCATCTGACCCGAAATTAAGGGTGATGTTTTGCGGGCTTGTAATACCTAATGTGGCGGCCCACGGGATTGTAATCGTATTCGTCTGGGTCGTATTACCAGAAGAAAGATCAAGGGTGCCGTCTGTGTTAAAGGACACGACCTCTGTGGACAAAACATCTTCTGTGCCGTCGTCGTCAAGATCCGCGGTGATTTCCACAGTCCATTCGTTCGGTGTGGCACCTGTTCCCGTTTTCAGGAAATTAAAACTGACGGAGTGAGCCGCGCCAACACTATCGTAGACTTGGAAAGAACGGACGAAATGAGGTGTCGTTGTGCCGTTTGTCATGTCGCCAGCAACATAACCCGCGCCAAAGCTTGCCTGAGTTTTTGCCAGGTTCATTTTAAGGCCAATAGTAGAGGTTGGCTCGGCGTTACCGGTCAAACCTGAAACGTTTACTGGCTCCAATGCAGATAGATCTGACTGGTTGGTTGGAATGTTTCCGTTTGGATCAATTTCCCATCCTTGCAGATAGTAACCCTGCGCGTTTCTCAGGCGGCCTTCGCTATCCGGCTCAAACGTTCCTGCGCGGGTAAACAGATAGTTACCGCCAGACTGAGTGGTGTCGGCCAGTGTGTGCACAACAAAGAACCCCTGACCAGCGAGGGCCATATTGGTACTGTTGGATGATCCGGTTACCAGCCCTTGGTGATCCACACGGGATGTCGGGTGAACTGTAACACCACCCGGACTATAAGTTGTGGCTGTTGCGCTTTCTGTTACCAGGGTAGAGAAGACAGCGCGCGTATCCTTATAGCCAATTGTATTGGCGTTGGAGATATTGTCTGAGATCATTCCCATGGACATGGATTGTGCTGCCAAGCCGGATACACCGGAAAACATTGCTGCTGTAAGACTCATTTTTTTACTCCTTTAGAATACTGCTTGCCTGCCATAAGCAATTTTAAATATGTGTATGACATCAGGATGCTCCTCCTGATGAATCTGGAACCTCAACAGAGGTGATATTTGAAAGTCCGATTGGAAGACCATTGACCATCAAAACGGGAACGCCATTGACTGTTTCTGCACTTGTTGCAAGTCCCTTGAAGTTAAAGGTGACGTCAGGAACACTGCCGCCCTCAGTCTTGGCATCGACGGTTAGGAAGTAAGTACCTTCCGGGGCCTGTCCACCGCCATTAATGGTACCATCCCAAGTGAAGGTATTCGGTCCTTTGCCCACACCATCCGTGTCATCGATGGTATAAACTTTGTTACCCGCTTCATCATAAATCGAGTAAGAGACTTCGTCAGCGGTAGCGCCAAACTCCATATTCCAGGTTGCTTCACCTTCGTCGAGCCCTGCAATATTGAGGTTCGATCCGATGGTTTTGCCCAGATAGTTAATAAGAATGGTTGCCTCATTATTCTGCTGGCTGATCGACTGCAGATTAATAAGTGCTTCCAGATTTTGGTTGGACGCAATGCTTTGCTCAACTTGTGTAAAGGAAACCAGCTGATTGGTAAATTCAGTTGAATCTGTTGGGTTCAGCGGATCCTGATTTTGCAGTTGTGTTGTCAACAGGGTCAGGAAGTCATCGAAGTTATCGGCAAGCTTGACCGCAGATTGGCCCGCCTTCGACTCCTCGTTATAGTATTGGGCATTTGCCTCGGAAATATTCATTAACGTTACTCCTGTTTCCGGATCCGCATCTTAAACCGCGATATCCAAACCGCCGTCACTCAGCTGGTTTGCAATTTGTTGAGGGGTTGGATTGGTGTCAGTTTCTTCCAATGCGGGCTCCGTTCCATCTGTGTTGCCGTTTTGCGCGGTATCAAAGTCACGGTCCTGGTGTTGTTGCTGGTTCAAGCTAAAGCTCAGACTGTCTTCACTGGTTTCAAATCCAGCGTCCTGCAAAGCTTTTTCCAAGGCTTTTGAATCTTGTTGCAGTAGATCAAGGCTGTCCTGATTGTCGGCCGCAATGGCCGCTAGAATTCTGCCGTCTTGTGCGATTTCCAGTTTGATATCAACGCGGCCGAGCTCTGCCGGGTTGAGCTGGATTTTAAGCGTGTCATTTCCTTCTCTCACGGCCGCGGTAATTTGTCTGGAAACCTGTTCAGCAGGGCTTCCTCCATGCATTGTCGCACGGGCACTATTGGCTGCTTGGCTATTGCTACTGCTTGACGATGCTTCCACACCCGGAATGGCGGCACCCTGCATGGATGAATTCCCTGTTAATGAAGGGTCCGTTGATGCCTGCTGGATAATCGGAGCAGGGGCTGTTGTCGGGGTTTGAACGTGAATAGGGGTTTCAGCCTGCTGTGCAGCCTGCGTTACCGTGTCTATTGCCGTGGATCCGTTCGCAGCATTTTGGGTCGCGGCTGATGTTGCAGAGAAGGCTGTCTGGTTGCTTAACAGGGAGGTGGAATTCGATCCCGCAGCTGTTTGAGGCTGCGTGCTGGTCAGGGAGACTTTCCCTTTCGCACTGTTGAGCATTTCAGTGATTTTTGCAGAAAGAACATCCTTTTCAGACATTTTTGCCATTTCATCAGCGCGCAATAGTCCTAATGCGTTGGGTTGCTCTTTATTAGTCCCAGCCGGTAACTCAGCCTGTTTTGCCGAAGAAGAGTGTTCAGCGGCGGCTGCTTTAACCGGTAGATCGCTCTGTTTTCCTGGGGCAGATGCGGCATTCGGGTTTGTGACTGTGTCAACACCCTTGGCTTTTGAATTGTTTTTCTGCGCCGCAGCGGCTGCATTTCCAACCATCGCGTTTGTTGCGGCGTTCCCTTGGGCCGCCAAACCCAGTTCAGCTGCTTTCTGCGGGCCTTTGGCTTTGTCGGCTGGTTCGCTTTGGGAAGCGGCTGCCATTTGTTCCGCCGTCTGGTCTGTCGTGCCGGCAGTCAAGCCCTGTTGTGCGACAGGAGCGGACGCTGCTTTTTCCGCCGATCCGGATGGGGCACCTTTAACGTCTGTCGCCGCTGTCTGGGCGGCTGTTTTCTCTGCCGCGCCTGTTATTGGGGCTGCGTTCGCAGCAGAGGTGGCTGATTTATCTGTGCTTTCCGTATTTACTGGGGCGGCTGCAGCTATGGATGAATAAGCAGGGTCGGTTTTAAGATCCTGCTGGTCAGAAGCGGCGCTGGGATCTGCGTCACGATCGTCATCAGATTTATCATAATCCTGTTCGTCTTCCAGCCGATCGTCATATCTTGGCTTTTCTTTGGCTTCACGCACAGGTTCGTCTGCGTTTCGATCCTCTTTGATGTAAGAGGAGAAATCTTCAGTGTGCGAACTCTTATAGGCGATGTCCCATGCAAATTGGGTGCGTTCACTTTTTCCTGTTTGTGATACATCCATTTTCTTACTTTCTCTACAAGTTACCTATTGCGGTCTGTGTCTCGCCCTAACTAATGCAAACTGCGGGCCAGTTTTGGGAAGAAAATTAAATTGGCAGTTTTACGGGCATTTCAGGCAAATATTGTGAAAGCAACCTGGCCCTGTTTGTGAGGTGCGGGAAAAAACTTCCGGATCATTGCCCAAAACTGCCGGGCAGGAAATGTCGCCTCTGAAATCACGTTTTCACTCTTTATATATAGGGGCGTGTGAGAGGGAAAATTGGCGTTTCCTCAAAACAGATCGATTTGGCATCTTCTTTGCATTGTAAAGGTCAAAGCGCGACATTTGTGTCGTTATCTATGGATCAGAAAATAGGTTTGTTTTGAAAAAAAGATATGAAAATCAATGTGTTGGTTTGGAAAGGGTCCGGTTTTTTCAGTGTGGAAAAAACTGCCGTCAGGATGACATTTTCGGTCAAACACAGATTTCAGGGATCTTTTTACCTAGCGATGATCCAATAGTCGGGAGAACCTGAAATGAGCTTGTCATCAATTATGAATTCTGGCGTCAGTGGTATGCTGTCTCATCAGCAGGCCCTGTCCGTTACATCTAACAATATTGCCAACGTCCAAACCGAAGGCTATTCCAGAAAAGAGGTTCTGTATTCCTCTGTGGTGCTGAACGGCATTGGATCTGGCGTTAATGTTGAAGATGTCCGGCGTGTGACAGACCAGTTCATTACCAAAGAGCTGAGACTATCAACGGCTGGTTCAGAACAATATCGTGCAATGTCTGAGATTTATGGCGATTTACAGGCGCTTATGGGGGACCCAGCGGCAAACACCTCTTTAACAGGCAAGCTGGATAGCATTCACACGTCCTTTGCGGCGATGACAGTTGATCCCTCTTTGTCAGTTTCCCGCACGGCAGCTCTGACTGAAATTCAAAACTTTGGAATTGAAACCAACCGATTGCAAACGCAAATCCAGAGCCTTCGAAAAGAAGCTGACAATCGCATTGAAAATGAAATCAATACAGTAAATCAGGCCATTTTAAGAATTTATGAGCTGAACCTGGAGATTGTTTCAGCAACGGTTGGAGAGCAGCCAACGGGGGAACTTGAAGATCAACGGGATCAGGCCATTGATCAAATCTCGAAAATCGTTGATGTCAAAACCTACCCGCAAGGCGATGGATCACTTGCGATCGTCACTAACGCGGGTCAGCAATTGCTTGATTTTCAGCCAAGGCAGCTTGTTTATGATGCGGCTGCGACGGTAACATCAGAAACAGTTTTTGATCAGGTTTCCCTGAACATATACGACACCATCACGCAGACAATTGAACCAACCGGGTTGCCACTGGACCCGGAATTGACAGGTGGTTCGCTGCGTGGCTGGCTTGATATGCGCAATGTGGAATTGCCATCGCTTTATAATCAGATCGGTACCCTTGCTGCGGCAACTGCAGAACAGTTCAATGCGGTTCATAACGATAATATCGCCGTGCCGCCACCGGCAACATTGACGGGAAAGAATTCTGGTGTTTTGTCGACTGATGCACATGGATTTACGGGGCAGGCGACTTTTTACAGCTTTGATGCCAATAATGATATCGCGGCCTCTTACACCGTTGATTTTGATAATGTCGGGACGGTCACAGTTGCTGATGTAATGGCAGAAGTAAATGGTGCGTTGGGCGCGGGAACCTTGACGCTGACCAATGGGGTCATGGCAATGACCGCGCAAGGCGGTGCAACGGGCGTTGGAATGGCGCAAGATGCAACAACGCCCTCAGAACGTGGCGGTAAAGGCTTTTCTCATTTTTTCGGAATGAACGATCTTGTTGAAGCAACAGTAGAATCCAGTTTTGCAACCGGCCTGTCAGGCACGGATGGCCATGGTTTTACCGGTATAACAGAAATGATCGTGCGGGGTCCAAACGGCGAAAATTCATCAACTTTTACGGTGGATTTCGGCGCAATAGGGGCCACGATGAACGATGTGATCACAGAAATAAATACGGGGCTTGGTTCTGCCGGAACCGCATCACTTGCCTCCGACGGTTCCATTCAGATCAGTTATGCAACGGGTTACGAAAACTACACACTATCTGTTTCAAATGATTCAACTGTGCGTGGCGCCACCAATTTATCCTTCCCCGATATGTTTGGTGTTGGTCTACGTTTTCCAGGAGATCAGGCGTTGGGCTTTACCGTGCGGTCCGATATTCTGGTGTTGCCAATGACAATGGCACTTGCCGACATCGATCCAACCGGCTCCCCGGCCATTACCCTTTCTGATAACCGTGGTGCACTGGCATTTCAAAACCTGACATCGACAAAAACCAATTTTGGCACGGTCGGTGGCCTGCCGGGATCAAATGTTACCCTGTCAGAATACGCTTCTCAAATTCTGGCCAAAGCCGGACTGGATGCTGCCCGTGCGGATAGCCTTTATTCAGATCGTGAAGCGTTAAAAGGGGTACTGGAAAACAAGCTCGCGACGATTTCCGGCGTCAATATGGACGAGGAACTGGCAGACCTTATTGTGTATCAAAATGCGTATAACGCGGCGGCTAGAGTGATTACAACAGCGCGCGATATGTACGATATCCTGCTTAATATTGTTTAAGTGGGCCCTGTAGGAGAAAAGAAATGACACGAGTTTCAACATTTCAGCAAAGTCAGCTTCTGTTAAACGACATGTTGCAGAACCAGCAGGCCGCGAACAAGGCTCAACGGCAGGTGTCCACGGGTCATGTCGCGGACTTCTACAAGGATATTTATCAGGATACGGCAAGCCTGACGGGCGCAAAATCGTTGCTTGCTCGCCTGGAGCAGCATAAAGAAAATGGCGGGGTCATCAAATCGACACTCTTCAGCTACGATCAAGCATTGGGCGGGCTTGAAAAGGCGGGTACGGATGTGAAAGAGGCTGTCATCGGCGCGATTAACTCATCGACGGCACTGGGTTTTGATGCTGCGATTGAAGGGGCCTTTGAGGCAACGATGAATTTTTTGAACAGTCAGACCAGTGAAGGATATTTGTTCAGTGGCTCCAAACAGGATACATCGCCGCTGAATATCACACAGGTGAGTGACTTGCTAACAGCGGCAGAGCCTCCAACTGATATTTTCGTAAACAACTCTTTGAAAAAGACAATCAAAATTGATGAAAACCGGTCGATCGAGCTGGGCATACTGGCGGATGATGTCGGCCTTGAAATCATGACGGCCATCCAACGCATCGTTTTATGGCAAAATGGTACTGTTCCATCGACCGCCCCGGTTCCGGCCGGTCCGGCAGGACCAGCATCAACGCCGCTGAGTGCTTCTGATCAGGCTTTCCTGACCGGTGAAATCGCGAATTTGGAAGATCTGGTAAAAAATCTTGCTGAAAAACGGGGTATTAATGGTCTTAACCAGAAGATTGTTGATGAGACACTTGTTTCACTGGATGCGCAGATCGACCAGTCAAAAGTGTTTATCAGTAATATTGAAGATGTCGATGCGGCAGAGGCTATTACGAATCTCAATCAGAAGAATTTTGCGCTGGAAGCGTCCTATAATGTATTGAGTCAGGTAAACCGGCTTAGTCTTCTTAATTTCCTGCGTTAAAGGGCTTTTTAGGCCTTAAAATGTGATGGCGATAACGCCTGCGCTCAGAAAACTTGCATCCTGCTAAATGGGGCCTATAGTGCGCGCCATGAATTCATTAGGTTTTGATACAGCACCGGAAGAAACCCGCGTTGTCGTTGCCATGTCTGGTGGCGTGGACAGCTCGGTTACGGCTGCCCTGCTGAAAGATCAGGGCTATGACGTCGTCGGGATCACGCTACAACTGTATGATCATGGCGTTGCGGTTCAGAAAAAAGGGGCCTGTTGCGCCGGTCAGGACATTCACGATGCGCGGCGTGTTGCCGATGCGATCGGTATTCCCCATTACGTGCTGGATTATGAAAATCGCTTTCAAGACAGCGTAATGGATGAATTTGCGGATAGCTATCTGCGCGGAGAAACCCCGGTGCCGTGTGTTCGGTGTAACCAAACTGTTAAATTCCGCGATTTGCTGGAAACCTCTCAGGATTTGGGGGCGGTTGCGTTGGCGACCGGTCATTACATTCGCCGGGAAGGCGGGCTTAAAAATGCCAGGCTTTATCGCGGGCAGAATTCGATAAAAGATCAAAGCTACTTTCTGTTCGCAACAACACAGGAACAGGCAGATTATTTGCGCTTTCCGTTGGGGGGATTGACGAAAGAAGAAACCCGGGCGCTTGCCGAAAAATACAATTTGTCTGTGGCGGCGAAGCCGGAGAGTCAGGATATCTGTTTTGTGCCCAACGGAAATTATGCCAGCGTGATCGAACGGATCCGCCCTGGTGCGGGCAAAGAAGGCGACATTGTTGATCTGGCCGGCAATATACTGGGCCGGCATTCTGGTATTATTAATTACACAATTGGGCAGCGGCGGGGTTTGGGCATTGCCACCGGGACACCGATCTATGTGGTTCGTCTGGATCCGGTTCAGAACCGTGTGATTGTTGGTCCGCCTGAAGCCCTTCTTGTTGCCGGGATTTCCCTGCGGGAGATGAATTGGATTGGTGACACTCCGCTTTCTGACCAGGGAACAGAGGTCATGGTCAAGGTGCGCTCGACGCAGGAGCCTATGAAAGCGACTGTTTTCGGTGCGCCCGATGGATGGGCTGAAGTGCGGTTAGCGGATCCGGAAGCGGGCGTTTCTCCGGGGCAGGCGTGCGTCATGTATGACGGGGAGCGTCTTTTAGGCGGCGGGTGGATTGCCGGTACGGAAGCACCGGTTACGGTTTCTCAGTCTGCTTAGACACCTTCTTTTGGGCGAGCTCTGCCAGTTGTTTTTTCATGTTTATCGCGGCAAGGGCAAAGCCGCCATCTCCGCCATCAACAAAATGAATATGGGCGCCTTTCGCCAGATTGAAAATCAGGCAGGTCATCAAGGCAGAGTCTGATTGATGCATACCATAGACAATTTTCCCCTCTTCATGGAGCGCATCCAGATAGGTTTCCATTGCAGCGATCTGATTTTCGCGGCAATCCAAGACCAGTCGGATCATGTCGTCAAAACGCTGAAAGTCAGTATTGGCGATCAGCTCTGTTCGGTAAACCGTGCCGTCATAGCTGCCTGCCTTTTTACCGGATGCATCCAGAACGTAATGGATAAAGCTTTGCCAGATCAATCCGGCAAAGACCTTCAGCACATTCTGGTTTTGCGCGGTGAGCTTGGCTTCTGCCCACAAACCGCGCGGGGGCCAGCGCAGTTTAAGATTTTGTTCGGTCGTCGGCCGAAAGGCGGCCACTCTCTGGTCCAGAATGCTGTTCAGTTTTTCAAGAATGTCACGATATAAGCGGGATTTCTCGTCCGCACTTCCTGAGGGGCTGTTAATCATCAGGCTGACCATTCGGCCATTGCGCGAGACGATGGGCTCCCAGCGGCAGGAAAGGCCATGGAGGTCAGGCGGTGTTTCAGGTTTCGCCTCGGGAGAAATGATATAGGGGTTGTCCGGGGACTCATCCTTCAGCAGACGATCAGCTTCCAGAAGGCCACCGCCAGAGAACATTGCGAGGAATAAATTCGGACTGACCTCATATTTAAGAACATCAACGGAATGCCCTTTATCCAGAATATCTGACACCGGGATGATCCCAACCCGCAGGCTGAGGCCGAAATTTGTGGCGGCCAGAGCGCGGATCTGGATCAGAAATGTTTCTGCGACCTGTTGAAAAGAGGCAGGGATCGCTAGGGTCGCGCCATCGCCGCCAAAAACATAGGGCAGGTCCGTTTCATCAAGCAGATTAAGAATGCCCATTATACAGGCCGCGCCAACCATATTGACGTTCTTGTAGGCACCTTCCTGAATGGCTTTGGTCGATCCTTTTACATCAGCAAGAACAATGATCCAGTCTTTAGGTAAAGGCGTATAGGCATCATTCTGGGTCACGGCAGAAAATTCTGAAACGGGCGTTAAAGACGCAAAAAAATCTTTTGACTGCTCCATGAACGGGAATTGCCTTAGTAAAATTTTCAGTTTGATTTCTATTAGGATAGGCATCCAAAAGAAATTGAGAAGTAAAAAACAGGATACCGTCGAAATAAGCATGCATTTTCTTGATTTACGCGCTTGACAGCGCTGTAAAAAGACCCTAAAAACCGGCTTCCAGACACACCTTCGGGTGTCCTCGTATATGTTTTCATATACCGTGTGGCGGAGTAGCTCAGCTGGTTAGAGCAGCGGAATCATAATCCGCGTGTCGGGGGTTCGAGTCCCTCCTCCGCTACCAATACTTTCAATCACTTATCAAAATATGCGACAGTATAGCTGCTGTAGTTTTCCACTATGGTTTTCCACTTTTGTTGTCTTATTGTTCCAGAATGTCGATGGCCGTGCGGGTGTTTTTGGTTCGTTGGGCACTGGCTGTGTACACTCTGACTGCGGTGTCTGAGATGCCTTTGTGCACGTAATGGGTTGGGGCCTAATTCCATAATGAAGCTTACCAAGATCAACTATAAAGAACTCAATGCGAAGCAAAAAGAAATCTACAATTTTCAAGTTGTTGCTGGACAATTGGCTGAATACGGATTCAATTGCATAAAGCTTTCAGACGATTGGGGCGGTGCAGATTTTTTAGCCGTTCATTGCGATGGGGATCTAACACTAAAAGTACAATTAAAGGCACGACCAACTGTTTCTAAAAAATATACGGATAAAGACATTTGCATTGCTTTTCCGATAAAAAAAGCGAAGCGATGGTATCTCGTAGAACACGATATTCTACTGGATATATTTCGAGAAAATGTTGGGAAAAAGGGCGAAGAAGTCCAGTGGAATTCGGAAGGTGTATATTCAACAGCGAAACCAAGTGTGGTGTTGGAGAGGTGCTTGAGCGAATATGCGTTAGGTTAGTATAGCTAATATTCCCACCCATTAAATAGCGCCCGGTTTTATTGACAGCGAATAGCCTCTCGTAATGCTACTTATCCTATCGTTGACGGAACCTTCGGCGGCCGATCTGGAGATGGGGGGAGGACGACCCACCAACGATCAAAGCAGTTTTGGCGGCGAAACTGGCGTTGTGCCATCGTCTTCAAAGAATGGTGAGTGTTTGTGTTTTTTCAGGATTTTTCCTTTGAGTATGAAGGGAAAAACTTTGAGCATATCCAAGAGGCTTATTTTGTCTGAAATTTTAAATGCCGGATTATTCTTTGCGTATTGCCCCATGATCCGGGCGCGGATCGGGCCGAAATTTTGGAGAAAATTGGGATCCTCCACCGTAAATACTGAGTGCATTAAACCCGCCCAAGGAAAATTGGATTTGGTGTTTGCAATGGGTGAATTACAGCAGTCAGCCGTCCATCGGTTTAGGCCCTCCGGAGTAAGGCGATTGCACCGCAAAAATTCCTTGCCCTTTAGAATTTCAATTTCACTCGGGTAAACTGGAATGACTTCGGTTCCGCCGTACTCATCCAAAAGATCGGTACGGTTGATTTTTTCCAGAAAATTCTGGCAGTCGTTACAATAACATACAAGCCTACCGGGTGTGTGTCTTGGAAAGCCTGTCAGTTGAGCCTGAACCTTGCCGCACTGGCATTGAATTTTCATGGGGTATCCTGTCTGTCATCACGCTTGGATGTTCCCACGTTATCAGTGTTATGAAAGGATGAAAGGGGTTAAGCTTATCTGATATACAATTTTTGCGTGCCCTGTGTTCTTTTTGTGACCAAGACATTTTTGGACGCGCAGTCAGCATCCAATACTGGTGCATTAATCGACGACCGTAAGGGTGCTGCAAGCCCTCGTCAGACAGTATGTTCAAGCTTTTTTTGTCCGGTGGTCACTGTTCGTTTGCGGGCGCCGTTACAGATGATGCCGGCAGAGAGATCTCCGGGCGTTTCAGAATACCATCCAAAGCCCGGCGGCAATCAAGACTGCCCCAATTGGTTTTGAAAGACGTTGGGGGCTGGGCACGATTTTTTCGATCAATACATAGGCGGTAATGGCGATGATCCAGCCTGTATTCATGATACCGGTGACGAATAGCAATCCCATCAACGCCCAACAACAGCCAACACAGAACAAACCGTGCGAAAGTCCCATTCGCAGAGCGCCCCTGCTACCGTTTTTCCATCGGGTCATCAGGAAACTGATCGGCGATTGGCACTGACGCAGGCACGATTGTTTGAGTGGCGTAAACTGATATATTCCGGTGATGATAACGATTGTGCCGGCAATCGGGCCCGCGGCCACCTTCATCATCATCGGTGACATCGCGGAAAATTCAGTAAGGCCTGCCTGCATGACTGCCGCCACCAGACTAAAGCCTGCCCAGGCGACAACATAGCCGCCTGAGAACATAAAGACGGGCATCCAGCCTGCGCCATTATTCCGATCCACCATCTGCATGCGGGCATAGGCGATGATCATTGGTGCGGCTGTCGGAAGCATCATGGCAGCCATCATTATCGCCCACATTAAAAACAACCCGAAAAGTTGCAGTGGATCGAGCATTGCGGGGTTCATCATCATTGCCGACATGCCCGGAATGGCAGACATATCGGCAATCATTACCCCTAGATAGATCCAGCTGCCAATTGCAATGGCAATCGGTCCGGTTGTCACGAGGGCTAGTCTGGCGACAGAGGAGGGCGAACCCGTGCTGGCTTTTGCTCCGTCGGTCATTATTGTTCACTTTGATAGCTGAACGGCGAGAAAAGACCACTTTTGTCAGAAAACTCCCACGCCATGTCATGATCAGCATAGGAAAAGCTGTTTGATTTTGCCACTGTCAGGGTTTGTCCCGGTGCAATGCATAAAGGATGGCCGGATATTGAAATTGGTCCATCTCCCTGCCCGGTGCTGGTTTCAATCTCGGTATGCGCAATTTCGGGTATTTTTAAAGAATGCTTGCCGTTGGCAGATGTGAATTCAATGGGCACTTGTCTGACCCCGACAATTTCGCCGATATGGCTGGCAAGACGGGCCGGGTGTCCGCCGCCCTGACCGCCGTAAATTTTCATGAGACTGGCATTCTGTTTTTCGTCGGCACGCGCATCAACATAGACGGCGACATTCCATTGGTTTTCAGCCATATTTCCTTGAGTGTGGACCGCAAGCGCGACATTCAAGCCTGAGAGTGAAACCCCTTCGTCATCCCCCTCGTCAATATGCCAGCCAACAAGGGCGGTGCATTCACCGGTGGTTGGCGGGCCTAAGAAAATACACGGGCAGACAACGTTGCAGTTACAGCTTTCAAAATAGGTACCGCTTAGTGACCAGGACATGGTTTTCTTCCTTTTTTAGTAAGAATGACCATCCGACGTTAGGAGCAATCAGCAACCATTGCTTGAAGAGAAGATTGAGATTACATTCAGATTCCAATGATTTCTGGTCATGATTGGGCTAAAAAATGATTTACCGGTTTGGCGAATACCATTTGGATACGGTGAAAATTGAGTTCAACCGCGACGGAGAGGCACTGGATATAGAGCCCCAAGTATTCAGTTTGCTTCAGCATCTTGTCGAAAACCGGGATCGTGTCGTGTCAAAAGACGAGCTGATTAGCGCAATCTGGGATGGGCGGGCAATTTCTGACACCACGTTGAGCAGCCGAATTTTTGCCACCAGGCGTGCCATTGGCGATACGGGGCGGACCCAAGCCCTTATTCGCACCATTCCGCGTCGTGGTTTTCGGTTTGTCGGCGAGGTAACTGCGAACGAGGCATCAAGCGATCCGGCAAGTTCTGATACTCTGTGGCCTCTGCCTGACGTAACGCCTTGCAAAGCAACGGTCACGACAACACTGGCGGTTTTGCCGTTCAAGAAATCAAGTAACGGCTTTGATGAGTATTTCTGTGATGGTTTGACCGAAGACATAATTTCCAACCTAACTCATTTCAGTGAAATTCGCGTGATTGCCGGAGGGTCGTCCTTTCATTTTAAAGATCGGTTATTGAGAGCCTCTGAAATCGCCGAAAGACTGCAGGCCGATTTCATCGTTGATGGGAGCGTTCGGCGTGACGGAGAACGATTGCGTATTGCCGTTCAACTGGTTGAGGCCGCCAGTGGTGTTTCCATATGGGCGGATCGGTACGATCGGGAAATGTCGGACCTGTTCGCTGTTCAGGATGCCGTGACCCACATGATTGTTGCTTCCCTGGGCATTAAAATTCAAAACGCTGCGTTGACGCGGTCGCTTGAAAAAAGTCCTTCGAACCTTGACGCGTATGATTGCCTGCTACGGGCCCGGCGCTACACCGCAACACTTAACGAGGAAATGCATGCCGAGGCGCGCGATCTCCTGGAAAAAGCTATTTCGCTTGATCCGAATTATGCTGATGCATATGCGTTGCTTGCCAATGTTTATCTCGCAGAATATCGATTTGATGCCAACCCGCGGCCTGACCCTGTGAACCGTGCCTTGAGGATGGCGCTTACGGCTACCCGGCTCGATCCAGAAAATGCCTACGCTCATTGCTGGTTGGCAATTGTCCATTTTTTCCAAAAAGACAACGCAAAGTTCGAGGCTGAGGCCAAACGGGCCTTGGATCTCAATCCGAATGATCCAGAAATTCTAGCCGATATTGGTCATTTCCTTGCTTATATGGGAGAATTTGATCGCGGGACCGAGTTGTCAAGACGGGCACAGGCATTAAACCCACTGCATCCGGGGTGGTATCATTTTGCTAATGCCCGGTTCCATTATCATGAAGGCGCCTATGAAGAGACGCTTGTCGATATTGCCCGTATCAGCATGCCTGATTTTTACTGGACACATCTTCTGAATGCGGCTGCCTTGGGTCAATTGGGCCGAGAGGAAGCGGCGCGCTCGCTTGATCAGATGAACAAACTGAAGCCAGATATTTCCGTTGCCGCTGAAATGCATAAATGGAACCTGGCACCGGATGATTTTGATCACATTATGGAAGGTTTGCGTAAGGCCGGCCACCCTGAATAGGAAGCCGAATGGCGACCACGAAATCGTTTCAATCTGGTCGAAACAGGCGGGTTTTAAGTACTCCTGAAACGGTCTCCCTGATTGTCATATCCCGGTGTCTGGCCCGGAAATGGTTACAGAACAAAATTCATTCTTTGGAGGGCTACCCTTCAAATCTTCGGGTAAACCATGCTTTGATCTGAAACAGAATTGATCCTTTTCAATGAAACTGACGTAGATCAAGGGCAATCGAACATCTGTTGATATCCATGACAGGTGCCCCTTTTGCGACTGGAGAATTGCCCAAGCCAAGCTTTTAACATCCGGGATAATTGGGGTTCTACTTGATATCTTAACTATATTCTTTAATTCTGATATAAAGAATATTGTTCGGGAAGTATAAGGCGCGATTTACTACTCTTATTATTACAGTTCCCCTGAATATACGCTTGTTCCAACTGTAAATTTCTTTCCTGTCGTCAAAATAAAGAGAAATGTCGATGTCCGATACTTTACGACAATGGCTGACTGATCTTGACCTTGATAAGTATATCGAGGTTTTTCGGGAAAATGAGATCACTTTTGAGGATGTTTCGGATCTGAACGATGCGGATTTAAAAGAACTTGGACTGCCAATGGGTCCTCGGAAAAGAATATTGCGCGCGGTAAATCCAGCAGGCCTGACACCAGATAAAAGCACTGGATCTGTTTTAAAAGGGTTGGCAGAGATCCCGCGAACCGCAGCAGAGCGTCGGCTTCTGACAGTCGTTTTCTGTGATCTTGTTGGGTCTACGGCGTTATCACAACAGCTTGATCCGGAGGATCTTCGCCATCTCATAAATCAATATGAAAATACCATCATCACTGTGGTGAAAAAGTATGGCGGGTTCGTTGCTAAGTTTCTGGGGGATGGCGCGTTAATATATTTTGGGTGGCCGTTGGCCCATGAAGATCAGGCCGTGCGGGCCATATATGCCAGTCTGGATATTATATCGGCGGTGAAGGATTTATCGGTCATTGGAAACCTGAAACTGAGAACGCGCGTTGGTATCGCTTCGGGAGAAGTGGTCGTCGGTAATCTGGACGGTGAAACAGAGCGGGGTATCGGTGAGGTCACAGGAGTGACCCCCAATTTGGCTGCTCGTCTACAAAGCGCGGTGAAACCAGATCAAATTGCAATCAGTGCCATGACAAAGGAGCTGGTTGGGCAGTCTTTCATCCTTGAAGAATTGGCTCCTGTTAATTTAAAGGGATTTGAAGAGCGAGTCCCCATGTGGTTGGTCGTTGGAGAGGCGTCAGTGGGGAGTCGGTTCAGCATTTTTCATGAAAAAATGATATCAGAATTTGTAGGGCAGACACGGGAATTGTCGATTATCCGAGATGCCTGGAGTCGGGCCTGCCATGGGCAGGGCCAGTTTCTGATTATTTCAGGGGAAGCGGGAATTGGGAAGTCGAGGATTATTGAAGAGATCCGGCATGAGATACGAGGAATGCGCCACCTTGACCTTCAGCATCAATGCTCGGCTTTTCATGCAAATAGTGCATTTTTCCCCATCATTCAGCGCATTAAACTGGCGGCCAATATTACGTATGACGACACGAATGAAAATCGCCTTAATAAACTCGAGATGTTGCTGGAGGATATTTCAGAAGATCTGCCGCGAGATGTCCCTCTTTTCGCTTCGCTTCTTTCATTACCTTATCTCGGACAATACAAGCCGTTGAATTTGCCCGCTCATCAAAGGCGCGTTCTGTTGATGGACGCCATTGTAAATCAATTAAAGAAATGCGCTCAGTCGCAGCCGGTACTGTTCGTGCTGGAAGACGCTCATTGGATTGATCCGACAACGGAAACATTGTTTTTGGAAATCATGCCATTTCTAAAAGATCTTCCTATTCTGATGATAGTTTCCCATCGCCCGGATTATACCCCTCCTTCCAGCAGTGAAACACCGACAACAGTAATCAATCTCAAGCGCCTTGGAATGGAGCATTGCAGGAAGATAGCCAACAGACTTGGGGGTAATGTCTTAAAGCCCAAGGTCATTGAGGAAGTTGCTAAACGAGCGGAAGGTATTCCACTATATGTGGAGGAAATGACCCGTTCGTTGCTCGACAATGGATCGAAAACGGAAAAAATACCGATATCCCTGCAGGCGTCGCTCATTGCGCGTTTGGATCGTCTGGCAGAAGGGAAAATTGTTGCCCAGATTGGAGCGGTTATCGGGCGTGAATTCAGCGGAACGTTAATTGAAATGCTGGTGCCAATGTATAAAGAGGATATCCAGCACACGCTTCGCCTTTTGGTTCGCTCCGGCCTGGTGACGGAACATCAACATGGCGGGGACGTGCATTATGTTTTCAAGCATGCGTTAATTCAAAACGCCGCATATGAAGCGCTTCTTAAAAGCAAAAGGCTGACCTATCATAGCCAGATTGCGGATGTGTATATCCGCGACTATCCTGAAGTAATCTCAGACTATCCACAGCAAATTGCCCATCACCTTTCCAAGGCGCACCGACCTGTTGAAGCGGCAGATTTTTGGATATTGGCGGGTAAGCGGGCGGCTGAAAGGTCAGAACAACAAGAAGCAGTGTTCAACCTTGAAAAAGCGTTGCGTGAATTGAAATATTTTACTGTCGATGTCCAACAGGACGAATATGAGCTGGGTATCCGCCTTGCCCTCGGGGCATCCTTACTGGCGATACATGGTTGGTCAGCGTCTGACGTCAAAGAGAACTACGACAAGGCCGCAACGTTAGGGAAGAAGGTTGGAACGATCCATCAACGGGTGGCCGCTTCGCATGGACTTGCCAATGTCTTTTTCCTGAACGGTAAAATCAACGATGCCCGAACGCTTGCAGATCAGGAACTGGAAACAGCGATCGAGCAAAATGATCAGACGTTATTGATGGGGGGACATCGATCTGTTGGCATGTGTGGATTTTTTGCAGGTGATTTTCGATATGCGGCGGATCACTTGTCTCAGGCTATCTCACTGTATGATCAGAAATTGCACAGCGTTCAGGCTTTTGATCAGGGAACGGATCCAAACGTCATTGCCGTCAGCGTAAGAAGTTGGGCAAATTGGTTTTTGGGTAAGACCGGCGAGGCCAATAAGCAGATGAAAGAAGCAATCGCGTTTGCGGATAGACTAAATCATCCGTTCAGCACGGCATATGCAAAATCGATTGCCTCCTCAGTCTGCCAAACAGATCAGGATTATAAAAAAGCCCAAAAGTATGCGTCTGAAGCCAGAGAGATTGCGGCTGAGTTTTCGTTTCCCTATTGGTTGGGGTGGGCGTCGATTATATTCGGATGGTCTATCGCCGGGTCGGGGGAGTGCGATGAGGGGCTAAAGATATTGCGCGAGGGACAGGCGATATATGAAAGTACCGGGGCCTTGCAGATTAAGCCCTACAGCCTGACGCTGGAGGCCGAGATCCACGGCTGGGCGGGCCGATATGAAACGGGTTTGGGATTGTTGCAACAGGCCTTGGTTGAAAACAGCGAAACCGACGTCAGCTTTTATGAAGCGGAAACCTTGCGCTTGATGAGCCAGTTTACCCATTCGGTTAATCCGGGTTCTGCTTTGGTACAGGATTGTCTGAACAAGGCCATGGCTGTTGCCAGGCAACAAAAGGCTTTGGCGCTGGAGCAACGCGCCTTGATCAACGCGGCGCGAACCAACGCAATTACAGAAGAGAAGATCGCAAAGCTTGCCTCTGGAATTGAAGCATATTACGGCGTTGTTTTACAGTCCCGTCTGCTGCAAAAGATCAACTGACAAAGGTCCGATAATCCCAGCCGGTTAGGGGCTGGCATGGCGGCCTTGGTGAGCAGAATTGAGATTGGCGATGATCAATCTTTCCGGCCCATCAAACGAATGAGCCGTTAAAGTGAAAGCCATGGTGAACTCGGTGCTGGATGGCTTACATGCCTGTATTGACGATAAGCGGGTTCGTGCATCGGCCCAGACAATAGAGCGGCGGCGCCATGTCTGCCAGATCGGCTGGAGGGTATCCCTGAAACAGCATATCAATGCAATTGTCGTCGCTAGAGGTGTAAAGGTGCTTATAGGGAGAGGTGGACGAGCTTGAATTATCGACCCTTTCCCAATTCCAGTTTCCGTTCAACATCTCAGCATGCCAGACATCCTTGATCCTTATTTTTTTACCTTTCGCCCAAAGCTTGTAGTTGTGACCCAATGCATTTGATCTTGCCACCATTTCACGCGTAAAAGGAATTGTTCCGGGAAAAGGATCATCATCGCGCCATTTATTGACAATCGTGAATCCACCCGGTTTTACACGGACTTTCCAAATGAAGGCTTCAGCTTCGACACTTGCCTGTCCCATTACGGGTTCGGGTTTCGGGGAGTTTGAGAAAGGATTTGTCATAGTGACAACGGGCGTTACCGTTGTGGTCAGGTAGGTTGCAGCAATCAACACGCCGCTGCCTGTCATTTTGTCAAATTTGTAGTTCAGTATTTGGCCGGACATGGAAAGCCTGACACGGACAGAATTGTTAAATTTCACGGGCCCTCCAGGATCGGTCGTTAATAGAAGTGCCTTTCCTGCAGCCGATAAAAAAGCATAAGACGGAACGCCTCCAATTCCATTTTGCGTACGCGGAACATTTTGCGTAGTGACTTCGTTCCACAACTGGGTTAGCGAATAACCTGCCTTGTCATCGCCTTTTTTGATCGAATTAAAGATTTTCAGGGCTTCAACCAGGTTTTCTTCACTTGAAAGCGCCTTATTGACAGGCATTGGCGCGCGGGGTTTCGCAGGCCTCATGGCTGCCAGGTCAAAATTTTCTGCAAGGACCAAATTGGTTGGTGTTATTGCCTGCCATGGCTTTCCAGTAGAATCTGGAACAGGCTGTTGGGCGCAGGCTGATAACGGTATAAAGAAAAACGCTAAATATACGGGAATTCGCTTGAATATATTTTTCATTGTTCCCCCCCAGAACCGTTTTATAGCCATCAACAATGTAATGGCATAATTTTACATTAGAAAAATATAAAATAAAGAGCAAGTCATAAAAACTTCAAGATGCGCAGTATGATCCAGTCTCAAGAAAAGCGGATTGCGATTAAGGAGTTGTTGGGCCTCGTCTGTCTGTTATTGCTTCAATGCTTATTTTGAATTGAAAAAGTACAGTTTGACCAAAGCTGTTCTGCATTCCGGTCGGTCTGCTTTTTGGCCTTGTCCCAATCAAAGTCCGCGTTGTTGAGCACCCGATGCAAGAGGGTAATAATTTTAATTGTTTCAGCGAGTAGCGGTTTTTCATCACCATATTTAATTTTTTCGGGAAATTGCTTGTGCCCCACAGCCAATGCCAGATTGTGGGCAATGAACATGTCCCTATTTGCCTTGAGCTTTTTATCGACATAGCGGGTGTTTGCTTTTTCAATCCTGGTGGTCACATCTTCGAGCCATTGTGTTGTTTTGCCTTCTATTGTTTCTGAGGGTTGTTGAGCATTTTTTTGATCGAGTGAGAGTTCGGCTCTGAAAATTTCAGTATCATCAGCCGAATTTGGATGGAACTGCCGATCATCGAGGTGCCATTGACAGATATCTTCGACGATCTTCTTTTTTATCTGCGGTGTGTTGATAAGTGCATGGACCGTTAAAATACTTTCACGGTCAATTGCCCCGCTATCCCAAATTGCGCAAAGACGTACGAGTAGAAAAAAATGCACACTATATTGCAAGGTGATGAACGCGTTCGCTGCATATGACATGGGGATCTGGTTGGCTAATGAAGAGGAATAGACAATATGTTGAGCGTTTGCCTGAACCGGCAATAAAGCGCGAGCGTGATCAACAAGTATGTCGGTCAACTCTTTCGCTTTTTGTATCCTCTCCTCATCAGAGAGATTTTCGGGCCATTTCATTTTCTTGTTTTTTGTCATTTTACCCTCCTCCTCCCGCGTGCTTGCGCTCCTCAATGTCAGGTTCTTCGCTTGTCGGGCCATTGGTCTTTTGGTTGCATCCATTTTGATGGAGAGAACTCGTAACTAGAAATCTAACTTATGGTGTTTGGATGGTCAAAAAACGGGAAGGAAGCTCGGATGAGCTTCCTTCTGTGGGAGTGGGGTTAGCCTTGTGCGGGACCATCGCCTCCGTCGTCTTCGGGGCCGTCTTCTTTTCCCTCTTCATTTTTAAATCGGGATAGGTCAGCCGCCATGCGCCTTGCCGATCTTGAAGGGCCGGCAGATGAAGGGGCAGGGGGGCATATTACAGCGGCCAATTCATCATCGATGCAATAACCCAGGATAATGTTCATAATGTCATCATTTAACGTCGGGTTCAGATTTTCCTTTACTTCTGGTCGTGCATTTTGCCAAAGAACGAAGGGAAGACGGTGCCGGATTCGGTGAACGAGCCTCTGGGTCAGTTGAAGAAGGGCAATCGGCCTTTCCTGCATTTCATTTTCAACGTCGCGGGCGCGAAAGAGCCTTCCTACGGTTCTGAGTTGACCGGCGAGATAGCTCAGATAGGCAAAGTTCAGATTTTCGTAAGGGTTCAGTTCATCTTCGTAATTGTCACCGGCTTGCCCTCTCATGAAGGCATTGAATAGTTCCTGATCTGATAAATTGTCACATTCTTCAAGCCAGATATTTATTCCGCCCAGCATTTGCGCCAGGATACCATTGCTGTTCAGGGCGACCATAGCCTCAATACTGGATTTTCCAAGACGAGGGAAGGAAGGAAGGTCCAGCTCTGCGCTGTCGATTGCATCGTCTTTTTCCTCCTGGACGGCTTCTTCTCCATTTCCAAGGCGGGCGAGTTGCTCAAGGGTTTCACCAGGTGATCTGCCGTAGCAAAGATCGCCATAAATTGTCCCGAGAGGGACATCATCCGGATATCTGGTTTCAATGAAAATGTTAAATAACGTGAGTGGCTTCATGGCATTACCTTTTTTGCGCTAAAGGAATGCACTTAGGTGAGGTGCAACATAACTTAAACTAGTGAAATTAAAATACAATACACCGATATGATGTATTTGATGTCGTTCAGGCAAGTCTCGGTTCTGGGTGCCCTAGCGTTAGGCCGGTTGCTTCGTCAAGGTTCTTACTGCTGACTTTAAAAGCAGACGAGAATAAAATTCATGAAACCAAACTGTTGCCTGAAATAAAAAACCAACCTGCTGATTTCCATTTTTGTCCCCTTTTGTCGGGAGGACAGCGGAGCCAAAATAGAGGGATGTCCCTCCATCCTGATCCGGATAGGCTGCAAGCCAGCTTCTAATTGGGCCGGTACCGACCTTCATCAGTATTTCAAAGTTGGATCTTTGTGCGACCTGCCAGACGGCAAACGTCTTATCTGTGCCAGAGGCCAGTTTTTTTACCTGTGTTAAGTCCGCCTGCTTGCGGGTAAGGATCTGGATCAGTAGCCGTTCCAGCCTAAAAACAGAGCTGTCAAAGAAAGCTTGAATAAAATGTTCCAGATTAACGGAGAAATCGACTTTGCAGCGGAATGCATCAGTTAAACAGCCGGGTGTTTTGTCGTAAACCTGCATGAAACTGCCATCCGGGATGTTTGTTTTTTCGGCTTGCTGCAAGGGCTCCATTCCGAACTACAGTTTTTGAAACTGTTTTGGCGTGAGACCGACAGCGTTTTTGAAACGAGCGGTAAAGTGAGCCTGTGAAGAGTATCCGCAAGCTATGGCGACTTGTGCCAAAGGTGTATCGTTAGCCCTTAGCATTTCTTTTGATTTTTTAATCCTGATTTTTTCCAGATATCGATGAGGCGGGAGGGCAAAGCTCTCTTTGAACATGCGAGCAAAATGGAAGCTGCTATATCCGGCAAGACTGGCCAGGGTGTCGATGCTGATGGGGTCGCCGAAATGTGAATCCAGGTAATCGGCGATTTTTTTGCGAATTGACGGCGGTAAGCCGCCTGTGACAGGAGGCAAGTTTAGCGGTGTTTGTGAATAGTTTTTCAGGATATGGATGAGCAACAGGTCGCCTGCACTTGATAATGCCAGTCGGTTTGCCCGTTCCGACCAATCCAAGGGAAGGATGACATGCTTTAGTATGTTTTCTGCATAGGTATCTGCCTCAAATGTCAGATCTTGCAATTCTACTTGACGCGGGTCCCGATCAAAAGCCTGTAACGCCAGCGATTTAATCTTTTGAGAGTCAAAATACAGGTGAAACATTTCCAGTTTCTGCGGAATATTCCATCGAGATCTGTGGTCTTCAGGCAACAAACAGATCTTGCCGGGCGCGCCACCAATATGTGCGCCATGTTTGTCAATACGCTCTACCGCTTCGCCGCCGTTCAAGTAAACACTGAAGGTGTGATGGCCCGGTTGATCATACGCCGCTTCACCATTTTGATTGAACCACTGAGCGGCCGACAGGCCGTTGCCAATGTCCACGGATCGCAGGATCGTCGCGCCTGCATCCTTCAATATACCAAAGACATCTTGATCAGAAACTGGGTTGTTCATTGGGGTCCATTTGTTGACATTTCCCTCTCTAAATACGGCGAATGGAAACCGGTGACAATAGGCGGCTCTTGGTCTGCGTCACTAAACCGCAAGAATATGTAAAAAATGCAAGAAGGTGAAAGAACGGCGCAAACGGTTCTGGCATGACAGCAGCCCTGTTTAAGGAGTGTTTTATGTCAGGTTTTTTGTACATTTTGACTGTAATGATCTGGGGGACAACATGGTTCGCAATATCGTTGCAATTGGGAACTGTCCCTGTCGCGCAATCAATCGCCTATCGGTTTGCCTTGGCGTCGATTGTTTTATTCAGCGGCCTTGTGATTATGCGAAAGGGGATGCGCTTGCCTCAAAAGGCTCACTTAAGGTTGTTTGGGCAGGGGCTGTGCCTTTTTTCACTTAATTTCATGTGCTTCTACTATGCGACAGATCGCATTCCAAGCGGGCTTGTCTCTGTTGTATTCTCCCTCGCGACGATTTTTAACGTGCTGAATAGCCGGTTGTTTTTCAACACTGCGATTTCTTTAAAGACAGTGTTCGGCGGCGCATTGGGGTTAATCGGTCTTATTTTGCTGTTACTGCCGACATTGGATGGAAGTCGGAGTTTTTTAGACATGTTTATTGGATTGCTTCTGGCATTTTGCGGTACCTATTTCTTTTCGTTGGGCAATATGATTGGAAAGTGGAACGCGGCCAATAATGTGAATACAATAACCGGCAACGCCTATGCGATGCTGTATGGCACGTCCGTCCTCTTTGCGTTCACAATTTTCCTTGGAGATCCTCTGACAATTGATTTCTCGCTCTCCTATATTGGGGCCCTGTTTTATCTGGCGATCCCGGGATCGGTGATTGGTTTTACAGCCTATTTGTCATTGGTGGGACGCATTGGTCCGGAAAAGACGGCTTATTCCACCGTGCTATTTCCTGTCATAGCGCTGGTGTTCTCTTCTTTTTTTGAGGGGTATTTCTGGAACATGGTTGCCACATCAGGCATCATCATCGTCCTTCTGGGCAACGCGATTGTTTTTATGCCCGCAAATTTCGTTAGCCAGGTTTTATCAAAATTTTTCAAACGGTCTGAACGAGAGATGGAACACGGGCGAGCACGTTGAACTCCGGCACAGCATAACGAAGGGCCTGAGTTTTGGGGGGTATTTCTTAAAATATTCTAGTCGGGCCGTAAAATGTTCGTAATCTTAAGTCAGTCATATTAACATGCCCGCGGAATACCAGAATATATAAGAATGAAAAAGGAATTTAGATGTTTAGTCATATTATGGTCGGGGCAGATGATGTCGAAAAAGCAAAGGTTTTTTACGATGCTATCCTTGGCGCGTTGGGACATAAACCAGGTGTAATGGACGACAAAGGGCGGTGCTTTTACTTCACAAGAGAAGGTATTTTTTCCATCTCGAAACCCATTGACGGAAAGGCCGCCAGCCACGGCAATGGTAGCACCATTGGTTTTACTGCGGCGGATCCGGAAGCTGCAGACAAGTGGCACGCAGCAGGCCTTGCACATGGCGGTACGACTTGCGAAGATCCTCCGGGCGTGCGTGAAGGCGTTAAAGGTGATTTGTATCTTGCATATTTGCGCGATCCTTCAGGTAATAAAATCTGCGCCCTCCACCGCATGGGCTAGCAGATAAAACAAAGCAGGTTCTGAACGTGATTATTGGCTGATAAGCGCTTTTTAATTTCTGTTCAATAGGACACTTTTCATATCCCCGGTTCTTTGTTGGGCCGGGGAGTGGTTTTTCAATTTGTTATATTTGATTTTGGCGGCGTTTTTTTATTCGTTGGCTGCCATTCATTTTAGCCAACTTATCGTTTTATTTATCAACGTTAGTCAAACAAAACAGGCAAACTGCTCCTGCGTTTTTTAATGAGGCATTATCGGTTCTTGTATGCCATATTTTTGTTTGAATTTTTCTAATATACCTTCTGATTTGATTTCATCCAACGTGCGTTGAAGGCGAGCGATTATCCAGTTAGGGGTCTCTGGATGAAATGCAATTGAGACTTCGGAATTGTCCAATTCAAAGACCTTTTCGAAATTATCGGGCTCTAGGCCGAGGGACTGGGCATCATTTTTGAACGCTTCCCACCCCACCACGATCATGTCAATCCTGCGGCGCATGAGCATCTCCAGATTTGATCTTGTATCGTTATGATGGGAGAAGTTTCGGGGGGCGACATTATACCGTTTAAGATACAGCTCGCTCACATCGTTTCGAATTGTTCCAAATTTATATTTATTTAAAGAATGTCCGTCTTCTATTTTTATGTGGCTGTCTTTAAGTGCGATCAAATAGGTCGTATTATAAAAAATAGGGCCAACCCATTTAAACTTATTTTCACGTTCGGGTGTTCTTGTCACAGAAAATAAAAGAGTGTTTTTAGTGGTTTCCAGTTGGCGGTAGGCCCTGGCCCACGGAAGTAACTGTATTTCTTCTTTTGTTTGGGAGGAACCTGCCCGTTTCAATATTTCTACTACAACATCAACCGCATACCCTTTTAGCTCCTGTTTCTCTTCATACTGATAAGGAGCCCAATGTTCGGTTATCAGTTGAAACTTATTAAGAGGTTTTGCTTGAGTGGCCGCCGATAGCGCAAGGCCAATCAAAAAGATCAATAAGAACTGAAGGATTGTTATCGGCTGCGGTCTCAGGCTGATTGAAAGCATTTATCGTAATGCTCCTTATTCCTTTGGCACTGGACTATCAGATGGAAGCGTATAGTCCAGATCAATTAGGGTGATGACGATAAATCCAAACACTAACTAAATCAATATCCGGAACGCTTGATGAGGCTGACAGGCCCTGTTGATCGTGGTTCTGACGTTCGTCAATGAACCTCCAATACAATATTGATTTTTTGTAGATCTAGGGGGAAATTTCCTGACCGTCCCAGGCGAAAATCTTACCACTGTGTTGAGGTGACAGCGAGTCTAGGACTTTTAGCATTTTTGTTGCTGCGAAATCAGGCGTGAAGAGTTTTCCGGATGGCACATTTGCCTGAAACGGTTTTGACAGGTCAGTATCGACAGTGCCGGGATGCAGGCCAATAATGACCGCATTCTTATTGCGCCGGGCAGTTTCTAATGCGGCGTTTTTAAGGATCATATTCAGCGCTGCTTTTGAAGCGCGGTAGGCGTACCAGCCCCCTAGCCGGTTATCAGAAATACTGCCGACGCGTGCGGAGATTGCTGCGAAGGTTGCTTTGTTGTCTCTGTTTAGTTTGGGTATAAAATGTTTCGCAAGAAGGGACGGAGTAATGGTATTTGCTTCAAAAATTTTCATGAATTTCTTCGCCGACAGGTCTTTGAGTGATTTTTCAGGTCTAATATCGCCCTCATGTAATAGACCGGTTGCAACAATGACAGTGTCCAACGGGCCCGTTTCTGCGGCAAGTGAGGCAGCATCCTGTATGGAGGCTTCGTCAGCATAACAGATCGGGTGATAGGTGATATTACCCTCAGATGTTGGCGTTGACGATTGAGAAAACGCATGGATCTTTGAAGCCGGGTGCAAAGCAGACATTCTTCGTGTAAAAGCACTCCCGATTGCGCCAGAAGTGCCAATGATGACGATGTTTTCAGGCATTAGTGTTTCCTTGCGATGCAGCCGAAAGAACAGTTTGTGCAACCTGTTTGCCGCTGGTGAACGCCGCTTCCATACGGCCTTGAATGAAATAATCGCCACAGAGGGCGATTTTTCTCTGCGCATCACAAAAATGCGATGGCCCTGATTGCTTTTCAATGTTGGCGAAGCGCCAGCCGTGGATCGATTTGTGTACTGCCTTGCTTAGGTCGTGACCAACAATCTCACTGGCATGTTCGCATAGATATTTCAAGGCGTCCTCGCGGTCGTCATCCAGATGGGCATCTGCCCATTTGTTTGTTGAATGAACCAAAAGGCTATAGCTATTTTCTCTGCCGGGTTTGGTTTGGTTCGCCGAAATCCAGCTGATATTCTCGTTGACCACCAAAGCGGCATCAAACGCAAGCGGCAAGGGTGTTTCAAATCCGAGCATCACTGAGAAGCACCCGCTCATTGAAGTTGCCTCCAGGATTTGTTGTACAGGGTCATTGGCAGGAACTAGTTGGGCAGCCTGTTTCGGGGGAATTGTTGATATAACCCAGTCAAAGGCCCCCAAAGCATTGCCATGTTCATCGTCAAGGTGCCAGTTTTCGCCAATCTGCTTTATAGATTTTACAGGTGTGTTCAGTTTGACCTCTAGGCCCTTTGCCAAATATTTCCCAATCGCGTTCATGCCGGGAACACCAACATAGTGAGGTTTTTGTGTGTCCCATTGCCATTGCTGCGTCACCTTCCTTCCGTCAATTTCTGCAAACCGCGCCTCCCAGGGTTCAATGACACCGGCTTGGATCATCGGTGCGATGAAGGCTTTGAAGTCATCTGTTTTGGGAGAGAAGAACTGTGCTCCATGGTCAAAATTATAAGGGTGTGAACGCCGTGTCGCCAAGCGTCCGCCGACACCTCTCGATTTATCGAAAAGTGTAATTGAAAACCGGTCTTTTAACATATTTGCAGCGGTCAGGCCTGACAGACCTGCGCCAATGATTGCGATGTTGATCACATGAAAAATCCTGACGCTATTAAAGAGAGAATGACAAGAACGGATGCGCTGCAGCGGGTTTTGAAATAAACCGGCGTAATAAGTGCCTCTTGATACAGTTTTCGGTCAATTGCGAGAGACGTCAAAAAGCTCAGGACAAAAGCAAAGAGCAAAGCTTGAAACGGCAGCATTAAGTATAAGAGCCAAAGCACTATGATATTGATATTGCTTAAAACAGGAAGATAACGGCTCCATTTTCCTGTCAGACTCAAATGCTGTCCCCAGTGAATGCCTGTTAGAAAAGATGCAATTATGAGAGCATAGGTTTTTAGAACATGTTCAGTGTTTCCAAAAAACGGAACCGTGTCTACCCCGGCAAAAAGCAGGAGTGAACAGAAAATAAAAGGAAGTGCGCCTGACAAGGTCAGATAGGGATAGAAAGCTTTCATACATCCTTGTTTCATTTGAATTTCATTACTGCTCGAACTGTATACGTAGCAGGGGCGCAAATGGTTTAGGTTCGGGGCTCTTAAGTGGTGGGAGAGTATTAAAGGCATCGCCTTCATCAATGGTGTTTAACAGAGGCAGTAAGCGGCCCTGCCACACAAAGCATGTATGTTGGCAACGCGACTTCTTTCCCGAACCCTTTCGTCAGGATCATGAAAATATTCGGAAAATAAAAGTACTGTTCAGGATATTCTGGATAAACGTCGGTGCATGGCGAGGAGACTGGGAAACCCTGTCAGAAGTATCGCGTGCTTGGATCATTGGGGAAAAGGTCATCAAATGTCGTTCCCTCTTCGAGTTCTAAATGAGCTAGAATTACCTGCGTTACTTCATTGCCATCAATTAGTGGGAGGTCAACGCCAACAACTTTCCTGTGCGAGCGGTCATGTTGATCCAGTTGTCCCTGAACAAGGCCAATGAAAGGGTTTTTCACCATATCCTTGAAATATCGCCCTTCTACCGTTTCCCAGATAGCGGGCGAAAGAGATTCTTCTCCCAGAAGTTTGTTGGTGTAGTCGACGCCCCACCATTCGGTCAGTTGGCTGCCCCATAAAACAAAACGCACGTTAAAGGGGTCTTTTTCAAACTTTACGATCGCAATCTTACCCCACCATCCCCGAAAATCCGGAAAGTCAAAATCTTTTCTATGCGGAAGTGATGTCGGGGTACATTTGCTTTGCCAAAGAGACACCAAGCCTTCAAAGGGTCCAAAAAGGTTTGGGTCTGAGGTCAGAGGGCAGAGACCATATTGCCAGTTTATTATTTTTTTTGACTCATCCGAATTCACGTACACAAGCTAACTTTTTTGGCAATAATAAAGGCGTCAGGGTAGCCTATATGGCTGTTTATATCAAATAAACATTAACTGGATGGTCCAGCGTTTTATATCGCTTAGGCCTGTTCAACCAACTGGTTCTGATGCGCAAATCTGATCGAACCTGTATTTCTTAACATCAAGGCCGTTATACGCGAATATTTCCACAGTGGCGTCAAATGCGTCTTGGGTGATCTCTACATGAGGTGTCCAGCATCCTAGCTGTTGATAACTCTTTATGCATTTGGCAAGAACAGGTTCTTCAATTTCAGGAAAAAACGGTTTTTCCAGTTTAGCAATCGCCGCCGCCGGGGCGTCATTTATGTAGTGACGGGCATTCCGGTAGGCGCGCATAAATGCCCCCGCCATATCACTGGCCAGCCAATCCGGTTTTGCCGCAAGGCTTGAGAAACCACACGGACCAATTAATGTTCCAACCTGCCCGACGATATGCCCAATGCCATCGGCTTCCAGCTGTTGTGGGAACGGGCCTTGTTGCTGAATATATTGCCCTTTCCCTGACCGGAAAGCTTTATCCATTTCAACTGCATTGCCGACATGCAGGGCATTGATTTTTTCATAGTTTATCCCTGCTTTGTGGCAGGCATATTTAAACATCGCCAGAGGTTGTCCACCCCCGAACAAAATGACGTCAGCACCCTCCAGCTTGTTCCAGGTAAAGTCTGGATCGGCGTTGCGTCCCGTTAGGAAAAATCCATCCATTTCATTGATTTGGGCAAAATGAACGGCTGTTGGCACCTTCCCCTGATCTAGAACGCTAAAACCCTGACTCAGTGCAGATTGTACGACATGGGCTGTACCATTTTCCAAAGCGCTAATGGCCGACACACCGGGGGCGGCAACAGACCAATCGGGTGTCAGGCCTTCTTCTTTTAAAAAGGGGCCGGCGATCGTGCAAATCAAGGGAGAATAAAAGGCTGAGAATAACGTGAACTGAATGTTGATTTGTTCCATAGCCTTTAAATTCCTTTTTTTGCACCCTGTGCGTTTATTGTATGGGAAGCACAGATTAATATTGTCCTCTTCTTATGTAAAGGCGGCTGCCTACAGCGACTGCTCGCACAGAATGCTCCTTCGGTTCGTTCGCTTTTCATTGTGGTGGCTAAAAATTCTATTCCAGTATCAAGGTGAAAAGACTAAGCTCGTATGGCTTGGCATATAAGAATAATAACTATGGGAGAGTTTGATGAAAAAACTCGTGATGGGTGTGGCGTTGGGAATTTTAATCGCAAATACTGGGGTGGCGGCAGATAATCGAATTGACGGATTGCGACCGGATGCGCCGGAGCTGGCCGCGCCGGGAGATCAGAAAATTGGGGTGCGGACATTGCAGTTGGTCCACAAAGAACAGACCGACATCCTGAATGTAAAAGTAGGCGAACCGCATCCAACCTATGATCGTCCTTTGACAGTGGAAGTCTGGTATCCCTCGGCGGAGAACCGGGAAGGGGGACAGTATGAAAATGTTTATATTCGCGACGGAAAAACAAAGGTCACCCTCCATGGTAAGGCCGTTCGCGATGCAAAGCCGGTAAAGCCAGCTTCACCGGCCCCGTTGGTTCTTATCTCGCACGGATATCCGGGAAACCGCTTTTTGATGAGCCATTTAGGTGAAAATCTGGCGTCCAAGGGATATGTCGTCGTATCCATCGATCATACGGAAAGTACCTATGATTACAAAGCCGCCTTTGGCAGCACGCTGGTTAACCGAGCATTGGACCAAAATTTCGTACTAAACGAAATCGACCGGCTCAGTAAACAGGACGGTCATTTCTTGAAGGGTATCGTCGATGCGTCGACGACAGGCTTGATCGGTTATTCTATGGGCGGATACGGATCGGTGATCACGGCAGGCGGCGGCGTCACAAAAGCAAGTACGGAATATAAGTGGGGGGCACCTGATGGAACTTTAACGCGGATGATGGCGGGATCAAAGGAGCATGAGGCTTTGATGGATGATCGTTTCAAGGCGATAATTTCTATTGCTCCGTGGGGAATGAATACTGGTTTTTGGGATGCCAAGGGACTAGAAGGCGTTCGTGTTCCCATCTTCTTTATGGCCGGCAGTGTTGATGACGTTTCTGGCTACGAAAAAGGGACAAAGGCTATTTTTGAAAATACCGTGAATATTGATCGGTATTTGCTGACGTTTGAGAACGCAAATCATAATGCAGCGGCACCAATCCCTGCCCCGGCAGAGGCCTGGAAACCAAGCGAGCATTTAGACTTCATTCCGTTTGCCCATTATGCTGACGCTGTTTGGGATACGCTTCGCATGAATAACATTACGCAGCATTTTGCGACGGCGTATTTCGGAAAATATTTGCGGGCAGATAAAGAAATGCAGCCCTATCTGGACTTAGTGGAAGATGCGCAAAAGGGTGTCTATGCCGCCGAAAAAGACGGTACTTTGAAACCGGAGCATACCTATTGGAAAGGCTTTGCCAATCGGACTGCAAAGGGATTGAAGCTTCAGTATTTACCTAAAAAATAAACTGTGGGAAATGGTTCAATAGGGCCCGTGATAGCATCGGTCCTATTGAACGGTTTATCTGCGGTAAGCACCTGATTAGTCATCGTCCGGTAAGCACCAGCTTTGACGTTTACCGCCCTGATAAGGCCTGCCGTGGCCTTCTTCGATGATAAGGCTTGCAACATCCTCGCCATCATGTAGTACATCTGCCAGGGCTCGGCCGGCATACTTGCCAAGCTTAACATTTTTTAAGGTAACCTTGGCCATTGGTTTTCCTAAAACGGCGCCTCGATACGGACTATTGAAACGATTGATCAGAAAGTCCGTTGCTGCTTTTCCTGCAATTTTCTCCTGATCACATTTAGGCCGCCAACTTTCCGGCGTATCTACACCTCGGATGCGAATACTGACGTCAGTATAGATGCCTGGCCATAGATTGACCCGTGCGAAAAATGTATCACCATCGGTGATATAATAAACCTCTGCCGAGTAGGGACCGGGATATTCAGGTCCTTTCGCCCAGGAAGAGGAGATCATCAAAAGGAATATTGGAACACACAAGAGCCATATTCTGTTGTTGATCATGTGACCTCCTAGTTTTCCATATCTGCTGCGTTGGCGCCTATCCTAAGGTGAAAAGGATTTGCAGTTCAAGATTGTCCGCCAAAACCGATCGTCTTTTGACAGGGCGGGTTGGGTATTTGTTTCGCTTGCTGCTGTCCATATTTTTAGCGGGCACCAGGGGGTTCCAATGCCGATCTGTCCGGTAGGTTCCTTGCGGGTATATCATCCAGGAAATAACTCATGATGAGAGTCATCGTTTCGTTTCCGAGTTGGTGGTGAAGGTCAATAGGGAAATGCGATGCGGTGCTTCGCCAGACAAGCAGTATCAGCTTTTGTCTTAATCGGATGATTTTCTGATGAATACCGGTAACCAGATCTTGCAGATGAATGAGCTGATTTAAGGCGTCATTTTCCAAGGGGTCTTGGGATAATTGTTCCATTTGGTTGAGCAACGATTGTAGATAGGAGAATGTCAATGATTGAGGTTCGTCCTGTCTCTGCTCCTGATTGGGAAAACTGGTTTCTTGGGGGGCGTTCTGTGCGGCTATCCACAGAAGACGTTTATCCAGCCAACCATCAAGGCCCCACAATATCTTTTCCACAATTTTTTCAACGCGCATGATTACAATTTCGTTCACGTGGCGCGGTCCAATCAGAAACGAGTCTAGTGGTGGCAAGGCTTCGCTCTTGTTGCCCGCTTCCTTCCTCTCCTGATCGGCGTTTTCTGCATTAAAGGCTTTAGCAAGGGTGATCAAATAGACAAGAACAGTGCCGGCAGGCCGTCCATTTTCGAGGTCTTCTCGAATTTGGTTCATCTGATTTTCCAAAGATTGGGTTTTCGATGGGAATATGTCAGATGGGTGAAGGGGCTCCATCAATCTTGCTCCTGTTTTTAGTCATTAAAAAACATATAGGTGTATTTTTTAAATATAAAACCCCATTAAATTGTTTTTTGGTGGTTGGCACTTCGTATTGCTCTCACTGTTTTCGTGTTTTACAGTGCGGTCGTTCAGTAGAAGGATTTTGAAATGTCAAAAATGGATCAGTATATCAGTCAGATGCCAAAGGCAGAGTTGCATGTGCATATTGAGGGAACTTTGGAACCGGAACTCAAGTTTCAACTCGCTGAACGAAATAACATCAAGCTGCCTTACCACACGGTTGAGGAGATGCGCGCGGCTTATGGATTTGATGATCTGCCCTCGTTTCTGAAAGTGTATTACGAGGGAATGAGTGTCCTTCTCACGCAAACTGATTTTTATGATCTGACACTGGCTTATTTTAAGAAATGTGTTGAACAGAATGTCATCTATGCCGAGCTCTTTTTTGACCCTCAGGCCCATATGGTACGTGGTGTATCATTTGACACGGTAATTCAAGGGATCCGTCGGGCCCAATTGGAGGCTGAGGAACGCTGGGACGTGAAGAGCCAATTGATCATGTGTTTTTTGCGGGATATGGACGCTGCGTCGGCGCAGGATGCCCTGGAGGCTTCAATCCCTTATAAGGACTGGATTGTCGGTGTCGGGCTGGACTCTGATGAAGCAGGTAATCCACCAATTAAATTCAAAGAGGTGTTCCGAAACGCCCGGAATGAGGGATATAAACTGACCATGCACTGTGATGTGGATCAAATGAGTTCCGTTGATCATATATGGCAAACGCTGAACGAGATCGGCGTTGATCGAATTGATCACGGTGTGAATTCTTTGGAAGATGAGGCTTTGTGTCGGGAACTCGTCAAGCGAAAAATGGTGCTGACCGTCTGCCCAATTTCAAATGGGTATGTGACACAAAGCCGTAAAACGGCTGAGGTTAAAAAAATGCTTGAAAAGGGAATGCGGGTCACGATCAATTCAGATGATCCTGCCTATTTTCCGGGTTACATGAACGAAAATCTGATTGCGACGCAACGGGACGCAGGATTAACAAAGCAGGACGTGACAACGTTAGTAAAAAATGCGTTTAGCGGTTCATGGCTGAGCGACACGGAAAAACAGATTATGTTGTCGCAATTGCATACCTACAGTGAGACTACACAGGTTTCCTGAAAAGCTGTTCCCCGGAATGAGGAGAGAGCCCGATGGTAGAGGTTAAAAAAATACGCACCT
Source organism: Sneathiella aquimaris (assembly GCF_026409565.1). Taxonomy (NCBI): domain Bacteria; kingdom Pseudomonadati; phylum Pseudomonadota; class Alphaproteobacteria; order Sneathiellales; family Sneathiellaceae; genus Sneathiella; species Sneathiella aquimaris. Next base: position 2,965,134 of record NZ_CP112881.1, on the reverse strand, counting down.
TGTGTGTGCGTCCTGTAAATGCCCCGGAAAAAGCCCTGGATGCGTTTGCGAAAATTGTTCTGGCCAGCGGTGAAGTCCCATTGGCAAATCTGAAGCGGGGATTACCGATGTCGGAGATGCTGTTTCTGACCATTGATGAAACCTCTCATATTTTAGGCGTTGGGGCGGTTCGTTTCGCACAGGAAGCCTATCATCGTCATCTGTTTGAGAGGGCGGGCGCTATCGAAATGTATAATCCTTATAGTGTTGAATCCTGTTGGGTCGCGGTGCGGCCCGAATTCCGGGGAATGGGAGTGTGGGGAAACAACCGCAAGGCGCGCCTTGCCTTTTTAGGTAACCGGCCCTGCCATTCCATTCGCCGGGCAGACAATAAATTAACAGGCGGCAACAGGGAATGGGATCAAGCGGGTGATGATTTCTACGCAACGACCAGCAAAGACAAGCTCAGGCTTTTGGTTTATAATCACGAGCCGGTTTTTGATCCTAAGAAACGGCTGCAATATGTGTGATTGGAAATAGGCCTGTTCTGAAGATGATTTGCAGACCTTACATAAATAATCCGAAATTTTGACTTGTGCAGTGCGGTAATTAGTTGCACCTTTAGTCTATCAGAAACACGAGCTATTTATCGACAGCCTTTGGACCGGAATTCATCTCATATGTGATGAAGGCTAAAATGCTGGTGTAGAAAAATGAAAAAGAACGGGAGCCGAATTGTGTTAGACAAACGCAAATTTTATATCAATGGTCAGTGGGTTTCACCGGCCAAGGAAAATGACCTGGACGTGATTAACCCTTCTACGGAAGAAGCGTGTGCGGTTATTTCACTGGGTAGTCAGGCAGACACAGATGCTGCTGTTAAAGCGGCTAAAGATGCCTTTATTCCGTGGAGCGAAAGATCAGCAGAAGAGCGCATTGGTTATATCGAAAAGCTCGCTGAGATATATAAAGCACGCAGCGCTGAAATGGGTGAAGCCATTTCCATGGAAATGGGGGCCCCCATCTCTTTGGCACAGACTGCTCAGTCCGGGTCTGGATACGCGCATATCAAGAATTTTATCCGGGCCTTCAAATCCTTTGAATTCGACCGTGAACTAGGGGCGCATGCGCCCAACGATCAGATTTTATATGAGCCGGTGGGGGTGTGTGGTCTGATCACGCCTTGGAACTGGCCAATGAACCAGGTGACGTTGAAGGCAGTTCCAGCAATGGCAGTCGGCTGTACTGTTGTCTTGAAACCATCTGAAATTGCACCGTTGTCTTCACTGTTATTTGCAGAATTTGTAGACGAAGCAGGCATTCCCGCCGGTGTCTTCAATCTGGTGAACGGTGATGGCATGGGCGTTGGAAGCCAGCTTTCTGGCCACAAAGACGTTGATATGATTTCCTTTACCGGTTCTACACGGGCTGGTATTGCCATTTCGAAGAACGCTGCGGATACCGTCAAACGGGTGGCGTTGGAACTCGGCGGTAAAGGCGCGAACGTGGTCTTCGCCGACGCGGATGAAAAAGCGGTCAAGCGCGGTATCATCCAATGCATGAATAACACTGGCCAATCTTGTAATGCACCGACCCGTATGTTGGTCGAGCGGTCAATTTATGACAAAGCGGTTGATATTGCTGCAGAAGTTGCTGCTGGTGTTGCTGTTGGCCCTTCTGCTGAAGAAGGTCGCCATATTGGACCGGTTGTTTCCGAAGCCCAATTCAATAAAATTCAGGGATTGATTGAAAAAGGGATCTCTGAAGGTGCAAGAGTTGTTGCTGGCGGGTTAGGGCGTCCAGAAGGACTTGAAAAAGGTTATTTCGTGCGTCCTACTGTTTTTGCGGATGTCAATAACGAGATGACAATTGCGCGGGAAGAGATCTTTGGTCCTGTTCTGGCAATGATCCCGTTTGATACGGAAGAGGAAGCGGTAGAAATTGCCAATGACACTGTTTACGGTTTGACCAATTATGTTCAGACAACGGATATGGACAAAGCTCGCCGGGTCGCACGTCGGTTGCGTTCGGGCATGGTTGAAATGAACGGTCAGATGCGCGGTGCCGGAGCACCTTTCGGTGGATACAAGCAATCCGGTAATGGTCGCGAAGGTGGCGTTTGGGGACTCGAAGATTTCCTTGAAGTGAAATCCGTTAGTGGTTGGAGCAACAACTAATCCTGAACGAGTATCATTAAGAAGAAGGCGCCGAAATTTGGCGCCTTTTTTATTGCCCTCAATGTAATTCATGTAAAATAGTATAAACCGGTTAAATTTAATAAACAAGACACGGTGAGTGATTGACAATGTGGATTTGTTCATTAATGTAGTGAGTACAAAAAATAAACTTACGGAGCGTTCTTGGAATGACCAGACCCAAAATCGACCAACGGCCCCCTAAAATGACGGTGCCGCCCCTTACCAGGATTTTGACGGCGCCCATTGTTCCGACGCTTCTAAAACTAGCCGCGCCCAATATTGCAGGATTTGTGATTATGGCGTTGGTAACGATGGCCGAATTATGGTTCGTTGGTCAGTTGGGGACTTCTGCGCTTGCTGGTTTGGCTCTCGCTTTTCCGATGGTTATATTGATGCAGATGTTGAGTGCCGGGTCGATGGGGGGTGTTATAGCTGCCACTCTGGCAAGATCTCTTGGTGCCGGGGATCATGCGAAAGCGCAGGCCATTGTTTGGCATGCTAGTGTCGTCGCCGTTTTCGCGCCGGTTTTATTTTCGTTGATATTCCTGAATTTCAGTGTGCAAATTTTTGGTCTTGTCGGCGGAAAAGGAGAGAGCCTCGATCAGGCGGTTCTGTATGCAGAAGCACTGTTTACAGGCGTGGTTTTTGTCTGGTTCTTCAATATTTTGTGTAGCCTATTGAGGGGCGCTGGCGATATGAAATCTCCGGCTCGGGCAATGATCCTGACTGCAATTATTCAAATTTTTTGTGGAGGGGGATTGAGCCAGGGATGGTTTGGCATGCCAAATCTGGGTATCGCGGGTATTGGATGGGGGATGGTCATTGCGAACGCGATCGGCGCATTAATTGTGTTTCTGAAAATTCATTCAGGGCAATCTACAATTTCTTTTGAACAGAAATTTTTCAAAATGAACCGGTCCATTTGGGGTGATTTCTTTAAGGTAGGAATGGTTGCCTCGCTCAATCCGTTTTTATCGATCGCCTCAATTGTTTTTCTGACCTCACTGGTCGCAACGTTTGGTGAGCAGGCTCTTGCCGGGTTTGGTATTGGCGCACGGCTTGAATTTGTGCTGGTTCCTGTGGTGTTTGGGTTGGGGGCCGCGATGATCTCTCTTGTCGGCAGTAATATTGGTGCCGGGCAGGTCAAGCGTGCAGAGAAGATCGCCTGGATTGGCGGCGGTATCGCGGCGGGTGTCTGTGGGGGAATTGGACTTTGGGTTGGATTGTTTCCAACAAGCTGGGCGGGTTTGTTTACTGAAGATATGGCTGTTTTTGGGTTTGCAGGACAGTATCTTGCGGTCGTTGGTCCCTGTTATTTTTTCTTTGGGCTTGGTCTTTCTTTATATTTTGCTTCACAAGGCGCCCACGCTGTTCTTTGGCCCGTCCTTGCTGGCATCGGTCGGCTGATTATCGCTGTCGGTTTGGGCCATCTGGTTGTAGCGCAAACGTTCTCGTTTATGGCGTTGTTGTACTGTATTGCGGCCAGCTTTGTGGCCTATGGCGTTTTTTCTGCCCTTCCACTACTTCTGGGTTCGTGGCGGCGTGCCAATCGAGCCCATTTGATCGGCGGTGCGTCAAATTCAACAATTGGATAGGGAAAGGGCCTTCAGTAGCCCTTTTCCCTATCGCCACTGGTATTAATCCATGAGTGCAGCATAGACCCAGTTTCTGATCAATGACCGCATGGCCCGGCGTTGATCCGGTTGTTGCATCATATACACTGCGATCATTTCTTTCTGTGGATCAATCCAGAAATAGGTGCCGGCGTAACCACCCCACCAATAATCTCCTTTGCTACCTGCGGGTTGCCCGTCCTTGGTGAGCCGAATAGAAACGCCCAAACCGAAGCCGTTTTCCTTTCCAAGCAAATCATAATTACCGGGTCTGATGCTGCCCAGTTGATTGCTTGTCATCATCTCAATGGTTTTCTCTTCGAGGTAACGGGTGCCGTCATAGATGCCTTTGTTCAGCATCATTGAGGTAAACTTAAGATAGTCTTCTGATGTTGAAAATAATCCACCGCCGCCTGAGAGGTAATTCCGATCCGCAAAAGGGTCGCTTAATCCTTGAAAGGTTGGTTCAACAACTCTGTTTTTCTTGGCAAGCGGGACGGAAAAGGCTGTATCTTTCATTCCAAGCGGGGACAGAATTTTCTCTGACAGATAAGTGTCCAGTTTTTGGCCCGAAACAATTTCGATAATATGACCAAGAACGTCTGTTGAATGGCTGTATTCCCATGTTGTTCCCGGTTGGTGCTCTAACGGCAGAGACGCAATCTCATCAATAATCTGCGCAGTTGGTTTGTTTATATCGTATAGATTTATCTTTTTATATTCTGTTCGTGCTTCTGTATCTCCAAAGAAACCATAAACAATACCGGATGTGTGACGAAGCAGGTCCTTGATGGTGATGGCCTTCTCCACGGGCAGAAGCTGCCCCTGTTTCAAAACTTTTGATCTGCTAAAAGCAGGAATGTATCGGGACACCGGATCGTTCAGGTTTATTTTCCCCTTTTCAACGAGCATCATGATGCCGACAGAGGTGATCGGCTTGGTCATCGAATAGATCCGGTGGATGTCGTTTACCTTCAATGGCCCTTTAGCTGCGTCGCCGCCGCGGGTACCAAAGGCCTTATGGTAGACCAATTTTCCTTTACGCATGATGGAGAGAGAGGCACCGTTTATTTTTCCTTCTGCGATATGGTCCTTCAGGCCCTGGTCAATTTTTTCAAGATGCTTTGACGACAATCCAACTTTTTCGGGCGGTGTTGTTTCTTCGGCAATTACGGGACCTGAGAACAGCAATAAAATGGCGGCGAATGTCAGAAATCTCATGCGATGTTGCCTCCCGGATGGTGGGGAAAAGTATTATTATTGAGTTATTTTACTTTAGCGGGTGCTGTTTTGTTATCAAGCGTTTTCCTGCTGAAGCTTCTATGCCATAGTTTGACCATGGAATTAAATTTGCTCATTTCGATACTCGACTTGGTGGGAGTTGCCGTTTTTGCAGCGTCCGGGAGCCTGGTCGCCAGCCGCAAGGAAATGGATATCGTCGGATTTACCCTGATGGCGACATTGACCGGTATTGGTGGAGGTACTTTGCGGGATCTCATTTTGGATCGCCCGGTTTTTTGGATCACGGACCAAAGATATCTTGTCGTTTGTTTTGGAGTTGCCGTTCTTGTTTTCTTTACGGCGCATAAACTTCAAAAACGCTATGTAGCGTTGTTGTGGGCAGATGCGGTCGGACTGTCCGCTTTTGGTGTGATGGGCGCGCATATTGCGATGAAAAGTGGGGCATCTCCGTTGGCTTCTGTCGCCTTTGGGGTTATGACAGCAACATTTGGCGGATTGGCGCGCGACATTGCTGCTGGCGAAAAACCGTTGCTGTTACAGCCCGAAGTTTATGTAACGGCGGCTTTATTCGCGGCCGGAAGTTATCTTGGCCTTACCTATGCAGGACTTGCACAGGTTTTCGCTGTCTTTATTGCCATATTGGTAGGTTTCCTGATCCGAGCAGGCGGGATAGCACTTGGATGGTCATTGCCAAGGTATAAAGGGCGCGCGGGGCGGGATTACGGCTGATCCTGCTTAACCGCAATGTAGCAAAGTAACCCACTGATTAATCCAGCGACTGCAATACTGTTGGAAATATTGATGATATCAAAACCCGCATCCAAGGCCCATCCCAGAAGGATTGGTCCAAGGGCGGATCCAAACACCATGACAACGGTCGCGGCTGCCCGGATCGCTCCTAAATGGCGGGTGCCATATAGTTCGGGTAGCAAGGACGACATAACAGGGTTTGTCATGCCGGCACCAAAGCCCAAGGTAGACATAATAACCGCTGCCATAAACGATTGTTCGGATTGGCCGAAAAGATAGATCCCTAACGCGAGAGGGAGAAGGATGAAGGGCACTAGCCGGCGTGCTCGGAAAAGGTCCACCAGAATGCCCGAAAAAACACCACCGAGCAGGCTAAAGCCCGCAAAAAATGTAAAACACAGGCTCCACCATCCAAAGGACCAGTTTTTTTCTTCGATTAAAAAGACCTGATGGAAGAAAAACGCAGTGATGGCAGCGGATTGCATCATCGGTGTGATGGCAATCAGGTAAAACCGACCGTCTTTCAGAATTTGTGCCCTTGTCCAATTTGTCTGTTGATCTTCCCTTTGTCCATCAGCCGTGGACGCTCCGCCGCCGTCCTGATCAGGGGTGCGTACAATCAGATATGGGATAAGGGGAAGTAATGTCAGGGCCATGCAGGCTGCAAGAAGATACCAGAGGGTCTGCCATTGAGTGATGGCAAGTCCGTAAACGATCAATGGGGGCAGCAGGGCCTCTGCTAGAGGAAACCCGAGACCGGCAATCGCAAGGGCCCGTCCTCGCTCGTTTTCATACCTGCGTGCCATGGCAGTGAGCGAGATATGATTGAGCATTCCCTGACCACAGAAGCGCAAGGCAAAGATACCAAGAAACAAGCTGATGAGGTCAAACGCGAAGGGGAATAAAGCCGTCACAACAACCATTAAGACGGCCATTTTAAAAGCGATTTGTCTGAGGGGAGTTCGATCGACAAGCGGACCTGCTTTCCAAAGGCAAAGGGCGCTTAGTAACGTGCCTGCGGTATATAAAGCGCCGTATTCACTATGGCTTAACAAAAAATCCTGGCGGATCTGTTTGCCGAACAATGAGATCACAAATGTCTGCCCCGGGCCGGACCAGAAAGTAAGCAACAGGCCAAATAGTAAAAACCGCCATTCCCGAATTAGAAATGGCAATGTGCTGGACGTTAAAAACATAAGAGCGATCCGAATTCCAGTAATTGGCCAGATTTTGAAATAGGTTTAGGACAGCATAAGGAGCACTTTAGGAAAGGCTACTCTTTTTGACATTCGCAAGGTGTTTGCGGCTATTGCTTGTTTTTGGCAGGCGGAAGGCAGTTTCGGATTATCTGATAACATTGTGCAATAGCAAACCCATCAGCATCATTTTGCCGAAAGGAAATCGATGCAACTTTGTCATCCTTTAGACCAATCGTTGCAACGCATTCGCGCGTTTCGGTGCGACTTCCCCCATAAAAGTGCCAAGTCCCAAACATATTGTGGCGCCGGCCCCCGAGCCCGACACTCGGATAAAATCCGGGATAGCCTGCATCTGAGGGTACTTGAACAGATTTCTTGCTGGAATAACTGTAAAATTCCTGTCCATCAGTGGTTTGCCCGACACGTTCAGGAACGCCAGCGCAGGTCATCAAGTCTGTCTTGGTCAGGCCTATCAAGTCCGTTTTTGCGCGCTCACTTTCAACGCGAGCCACATTCGTGCAGCCTGACAGGGTGAGTGTTAGGCTCGCCATACATATGAATCTGCCGGTTTCCACAAACAATGGGCTATTCTCCTCATTGGTCCGTCTATATTGACGACTTGCCCTCTGTCATTCATTTTACAGGAGGTACTTTAATGAAATCGTCCATGTCGGCCTTCTCCCTTAGCAAAACGGTCTGCACCAGATTGAGCTTCATTGAACTGTGCTTCTTGTGCAAATTCCATTTCGCGTTGAAGGGCTTCTGCTTCAGTCCGGCCTTCCTGATCCAGTAGAGCATGACGGTCTGACAGCATCGCGAGAGGCGGAAACGCCGCAATTTGATGAGCCAGTTTCTTTGCGTCGTCCAGAAGGTGTGCCGACTTACTCAATCGGGTTACCAGACCAAGCTCTTTCGCTTCCCCGGCAGTCACGCCTTTGCCTGTAAGCATCATATCCATCGCGGGCCCTATTCCGATCAGCCGCGGCAGTCGGGTCGGCGTTCCATCACTCATCGGGACGCCCCATCGCCGACAGAAAACCCCAAAAACAGCGGTTTCATCGGCAATTCGAATGTCACAATATAAGGTGATACCCAGACCCCCAGCGACAGCCGCGCCAGAGACAGCGGCAATCAAAGGCTTGGATAAAGGCTTGTGCAGCGGGCCGTCAGGATGACCGGCCCAGGCTTTGTAATTAATATTCTCGGCCGCTTCCTTTAAATCGGCACCAGCGCAAAAACTCCCTTCTGCGCCTGTAATAATACCAACGCGCTGCTCACCATCTTGATCAAATTCCTGCAATGCGGCCGCAAGAAGGTCAGCACTTTCGTGATCAAGGGCGTTTCTGACTTCTGGCCGATTAAGCGTGATGATGGTGATCGGGCCGTCTTTCTGGATCAGGATTTTCTGAGCCATTTTGCTCTCCTTTTTGTATCAGTATTGACGAGAAGGGGAGGAAGAGCAAACTGATTTATCCCGTATGATTGATCGTCCTTGCTGGATATGACAGTGCAGGGTCAGTCTTTAAAAGGTAGGCACCATTTCAATTGAAGAAACGGTGCGGACCAAGTTGGGGACAACAAATCATTCTTAACTTTGGGGATGAGCCCCCCCAAAGTCAGCTGGTGTGATTGTGCCAAGGGTGATGCCCGGTCGGTGATTAATCCGTAGGATTGCGGAGCCGTTCGCGTCGCAGGCGTTGTAACTCAACAATAGGATCGTAATCGAAACTTTGCGCTCTCAGGCGGTAGATGTCATTTCGGTTAATCCCGATGTCCCGGAGTATATAATCATCATGTTCGAGTAATAAACTGAACGTTTTCTGACTGGCTCGGTTATCACGATATTTTTTCAAGGTCCGGGCTGCCCATTCCCAGATCCTCAAAGTCGGGTTCAGAGGTTCGGCATTGTGGCATTTTCCATAACCATTGTCGCAGCATACTGGGGATGTCATTTTTATTCTCCTCTCATCAGAGTTTCTATAACTGGACATTTAATGATATTGATGGTTCAATCAAACGAATAGATTTGAAGGTAACGTTCAATTTTTTTGAACACGGAGGTGTTGCATGAAACCAGCCGAAATTTTTAAAGATCAATTGCTGTCAAGTTTGGATATGGAGTTTTTGAAAACATTCATCGCCATTGCCGAAGTTGGAAGCTTCTCAAAGGCAGCCAAACAGGTCTTTAGAACACCGTCTGCAGTATCCATGCAGATAAAGAAACTGGAAGATACGCTGGGAGCTTCATTATTTGTGCGAGATGCGCGATCAGTGAGATTGACCGAAGATGGGGAAATGTTGCTGGGCTATGCCAAACAGATACTGGCGTTGAATAATGAAGTATTGGCGCGTTTTCTAGAACCTGAAATGACAGGGACTGTGCGACTGGGGTCGCCTGATGACTATGGTAGCCGATTGTTGCCGGTTATTTTGCGGAAATTTGCCTGTACTCATCCACAGGTGACCGTAGATGTGGTTATTGATACAACCGAGCGCCTCATTGAGCGAATGGAAGAACGAGAAGTGGATGTTATATTATTGACAGCTTCTCCTGATCAACCAATGCATAAAGATGAAATCGTTGCATTGGAAGAGCCGTTGGTATGGGTGGGATTGAAAGGGGGGCATGCTCATCTGCAAGACCCTCTGCCGATTGCCATGTGGGAAGCGGGATGCGTCTGGCGGGCATTGGCGATCCGGTCCTTGCAAGGGATGAACAGAAGCTACAGATCAGCGTATATGACCTCTTCGACGGTTGCACAAAGAGCCGCCATCCAGTCGGATCTGGCTGTTGCTGTCGCCCCGAGATCCTTCATCGATGAGCCAATTGTTCGTTTAACTGAGACAGAAGGGTTTCAGGATCTCGGTGTCTATCAGATCCGGTTGCGTGCGCGCCCAGACCTTGACAAGGTCGCTCAAGCTGTGCGCGAACATGTTATCGCCAGCTTTGAAGCGTTCAAGGTCGGCGAACTGGAATGCTTGTAAGGGATATCCAGAGCACTGCATACCCCGGGGGTCTGGTTAGACTGCTGACAAGATGTGAATGGCCTTATCTTCGACCATGTCTTTAGTTTTCTTGCCGTATTCTTTCATATGTGGTGAAACCGCATGAGCCATAAGGGCTTCTTTGCTTTCCCATTTTTCAATAACAGCAAAACAGTTTTCGCCCAGTTTTGCTTGAAAGGGACCGATGTCTTCGGCATCAACGACCGCGGCATATTCGATGCATCCTTTTTCTGCCAACACGGCAGGAACATTAGCATTAAAAGCTTCCAGGACTTCGGCGCGTTTCCCGGGTTTTGTGGTAATCATGGCAACAATATTCAGCATCTGCGTTCCTTTTCTTTTTCGTTTTTTTATCGTGCTGGATCACAGCTTACAGAATAATACGCAGTGAAAAAGGATTTTTTCAACAATCCTTCTTTGCCTTTCGCAAAAAACCTAAAAGGTGAATTCACTTGTTTCTTAACAACTCAGCAACATATTTTGTATATCTAGATTGCTGCTGTGGTATTCACAGGTCATACTGTCGAAAAAAATAACGGCGAGGTCTAGACCTCGCTCAGATAAGGAATATGTAAAACAGTGATGGTGTTTGGCGAACTTGTACTGTTTTTGTGCTTATTCCTTTCCTTTGCCTATTTTATAGTTCAGCGAAGCAAGTTTTCGCGGGTAAAAATTGGCCATAGTTTGTTGACCATCGGCTTGGGATTGGTGAGTTTTACGTCTTTTTTCGATTTTCTTTTTGTTGGACCCAATTTCGCAGCGCCTGTCAGTCTTTCCGGTGAGGAATTTATCGAAATCTGGCGGATCTTCGGGTATCTGCCGGGGTTGATTTTCATTTCCTTTGGTATCTCGGCTTTTCTGCCTGCAATAGCGTCCCTAAATGCGGAAGTGGGAAGCCAGGAGGTTACGCAGCGAAAACTTCTGGCCCAAACCGCGGATTTGCAAATCGCCAAATCGCGCGCCGAAAAAGCAGAAAAGGTTCTAGTGGAGGCACTGGAATCCATCTCGGATGCGTTCATTATTTTTGATGTTGATGATCGGGTTGTCGCCTTTAACAAGCGTTATGTAGAACTTTTTTCTTCTGTTGAGGATATTCTGGCACCCGGTGTGCATTTCGAAGAGCTTATCCGTCATCAAGCCGCACAGTCTAATTATTTTGTTGATCTTGACGCGGCCGAACAATGGGTGCAGGCGCGACTTCATGAGCATCGAAATCCGTCTGAACCAAAAGAACAGATTTTCGAAGGCGGACGGATTTACAGGCTGTCAGAATTCAAGACTGTCTCTGGCGGTACTGTTGCAATTCGGACGGACATTACGGAACTCAGAGAGCGGGAAAAAGCACTTCAACACTTGAACGAGCGTTTCGAAGAAGCCCAGTCCGTTGCCCATATTGGAAACTGGATTCACGAGTTGGACGGCGATTTCTATGACTGGTCGCGAGAAACATCACGGATTATGGGATACGATCCGGAAGACATAAAGCCGGCGGCGGAAAGTTATCGCAGCAGGGTCCACCCGGATGATCTGGAGCGCATGGATTCCGTTGTCAAATGGGCAATTGAAAATCATGATGATTATCAAATTGAATATCGGATGGTGCGTCCGAACGGGACAATGATCTATGTTCGGGAAATTGGACGGTTACATTTTGATAAAAGCGGAAAGCCCGTTTTGCTGGGGGGGACCTTGCAGGACATAACGCAGGAACATTTCGCAGAACTTGAACTGATAGATGCGAAATTGCAAGCGGAGGAAGGCACAAAAGCCAAGTCATTGTTCCTTGCCAATATGAGCCATGAACTGCGGACGCCGTTAAATGCCATCATTGGCTTTGCCGAAGTAATCGCAAAGGAAATATTTGGTCCGATCCACCACGCGAAATACCATGAATATTCTGAAAATATTTTATCGTCCGGACAGCATCTTTTGTCGCTGATCAATGATATTCTTGATTTTTCCCGTCTGGAAGCGGGAGAACAGAAACTGGATGAAGAAGAATTTTCTTTGGCCGAAATTATTGACTGGACTGTGGTCATGCTGAAAACAAAGGCCCGAGAAAAATCAATCCAAATTGACGTCTGCGAGCAAACCAATTACCGCATTCTGGCGGATAAGAGAAAAATGAAGCAGGTCATGATTAATCTGCTGAGTAATGCGGTAAAATTCACGCCTGAAAATGGGTATGTAAAGATTTCGGTTTCGGCTGATCGCGAGGATTACTTCAGTATTATTGTCGAAGACAATGGTCATGGAATAGAAGAATCAGAGATTAATTCTGTAATGCGACCTTTTGTTCGGACATCATTTTCGACGTCCAGCTCTATTGAAGGAACGGGCCTTGGCCTGCCCCTTTCAAAATCCATCATTGAAATGCATGATGGCGATCTGAAATTAAAAAGCCGGGAAAATGAAGGCACTCGTGTTGAAATTCGCTTGCCTTACAAAAGACTTGTCAATTCCCCTGTCATCCTGTTGTCTGACTAGAGACAACTGATCCGGTAAAAAACCGCTTGCTTTTGAATTTGTTTAAATGCAGAAGTGCCTCGACGTTTAAGCGCACGTGCCACGACGCGTTCCTCAATTTTTGAGATATTGTACGGGCAACGACGCAAATGTCCTTTTTTGGTTTGCCGAATTATTCGGCTGGATTGATTGAGGGGTTTGCTGACATGGTCCGACCGTCACAACCAAAGTTTGTTGCTTTTGAGAATTCTCTTCACCGTGCATCCGATCTCTGCGCGTTGACTGATCTGCGCGTTTATAGAAGCCCTTCTGATGCGATTGTCACAGAAGAATGCGAGGACGCGTTGCATCTTCTTTCCCGCGAAAAAGTCAGGATGCAGGCATCTCTTTTCAGGGACCACTTTAAAGGAAAAAGCATGTATGCGGTTAAATCCAACCCGCATATGGCTGTTCTGAAATTATTGTGGGATGAAGGCATTCGTGATTTTGAAGTCGCCTCCCTTCGGGAAGTGAAATATGTTCTTGGTCTTTTTCCAGAAGCAACGCTGTATTTTATGCATCCGGTGAAAAGCCGCCGTGCCATTCGTGAAGCCTGTGCAATGGGTGTTCGGCATTTTGCTTTTGATGGTCTGGAAGAGCTGAAGAAAATTGAAATCGAAACCGCTCAGGTGGAAGGGCTTCATTTGTATTTGCGGGTTCAGGTTGAACAGAAAACAGCCGTCCATCCGCTCAACGGTAAATTTGGTGCGTCCATTCATGAAGCCCCTTTATTGCTGCAAAGGGCCTCTTTGCATGCATCAAGAATTGGCGTCACTTTTCATGTCGGATCGCAGTGTATGGACCCTCAGGATTATGGCAGGTCCATTCATCAGATTGCGGCGATGCTTTCCTCCTCAGGTATCCCTATTGATCGGCTTGATGTAGGGGGTGGATTTCCTGTCTATTATCCGGGCATGGACGTGCAGCCACTCACATCCTACTTTGATGCGATTGACACTGCTATCCAGTCAGCAGGTCTGGCGGATGTTGATATTATTTGTGAGCCGGGTAGAGCCCTTATTGCGGAAGCCGGCAGTGTGGCTGTCCGGGTGGAACTTAGAAAAGGGAAATCGCTTTATTTAAACGATGGGACCTATGGCTCTTTGTTCGATGCTGGCATTTCCAAATGGCCCTATCCTTTGGAAGTCTATTCAAGCGAAGGTGCTTTAAAGGCGGGCCCCGGCGCTAATTTTCAATTGTATGGCCCGACTTGTGATAGCCTTGATGTGATGCGCGGACCTTTCCAGCTGGATGCAACCATCAACGAAGGAGACTGGATCCTGTTTCAGAATCTGGGCGCGTACGGTTACGCCATGCAGACCCAGTTTAACGGGTTTTATTCAGAAACAGTTGTTGCGATCGATTAAGGAACGCATGAGTATGACAAAAAAATCTGATTTATTGATCAAGCCCGTCGAGCATATCGATATCACGAGTTTTGACGCCCGTCCCATTGTGCGGGCCATGGAAAATATGTCTTTTTCATCCCGGGATCTGGCGCGTGCGACACGGATTTTTGAAATGGCGGTGAAGGATCCGGATTGTGCCGTCATTTTGACCCTTGCAGGGTCGACCTCTGCTGGCGGGTGCATGGACGTATATAGGGATCTGGTGAAATTTGGCATGGTTGATGCCATTGTATCGACCGGCGCGTCCATCGTTGATATGGACTTTTTTGAGGCTCTTGGGTTCAAGCATTATCAAGGCGACCCGTTTGCGGATGATACCCAATTACGAGATCTCTACATTGATCGAATTTACGATACCTATATTGATGAAGAACAGCTTCAGGCCTGCGATGAAGCAACAAAAGTCATTGCAGACAGTTTAGAGCGGCGTCCCTATTCTTCCCGGGAATTTATCTGGGAAATGGGGCGCTGGTTGAAGGAGAACGCTGTCAAGAAAGAGAGCCTCATCGAAACCTGCTATGACCATAATGTGCCGATTTTTGTGCCTGCTTTCTCCGATTGTTCCGCGGGCTTCGGTCTTGTGAAACACCAGGTGGAGAATCCCGGCAATTATATGAGCATCGATAGCGTTGCGGATTTTAGGGAGCTTACGGAAATCAAAATGGCGGCGGGTACATCCGGGCTGTTGATGATTGGCGGCGGTGTTCCTAAAAACTTTGTCCAAGACACCGTCGTTTGCGCGGAAATTCTGGGTAAAGAAGTTGATATGCATAAATACGCAGTGCAGATTACTGTTGCTGATGTGCGTGATGGTGCCTGTTCGTCTTCTACTTTAAAAGAGGCATCCAGTTGGGGTAAGGTTGATACGGCCCTGGAGCAGATGGTGTATGCTGAAGCGACAACGGTTGTTCCTTTGCTTGCCTCCTCTGTTTACCATGATGGCGGCGGTAAAGATCGACCGCGTCGGAATTTTGCAAAACTTTTCGAAAAGTAACTCTTATGTCGATCACAGACCTTGCGTTTATGCCCTCAGAAGATGGATTTCTGGGGCTGCCAGAATCAGACAGTCATGCCGTATCTGATGCAAAGGCTGTGATCGTTCCCTTTGGCCTGGAGGCATCTGTCAGTTATGGTGGGGGTACTTCCAAGGGGCCTGCCGCTATGATTGAAGCAAGTCATCAGGTTGAGCTGTTTGACGAGGAATTCTGGTGCGAGCCTTTTCGGAAATACGGGCTGACAACGTTGGAAAATCAGCCCGTAGAAAGCGGAAATATAGCGGCGGCTTTGACCCGGCTTGAAAACATTACACATGCGATTTTAGAGACCGGGAAATTTCCGCTGGTTTTTGGTGGGGAGCATTCCATCACTCCAGGAGCAATAAGGCCGTTTCTAAAGAAGTTTGATGACTTGATCATCCTGCATTTTGATGCACATGCTGATCTTCGAGATGGTTATGAGGGTGAACATTTTTCGCATGCGGCAGCCATTCGCCGGGTACTGGATCATCCTACGGTTTCAATTGTGTCTGTCGGCATTCGAAATATTTCTGCAGAAGAGATCCCGTTTCTGGAGGCCAACAGCCATCGTATTACAGTTCACTGGGGAAAAGATCGTGAAAGCTGGAATATTGATGAGATTGTTTCACCTTTAAAAGGCCGGCCCATCTATCTTACCTTTGATCTGGATGGTTTTGACAGCTCCCTGATGCCTGCAACCGGCACCCCGGAGCCCGGTGGTTTCTTTTGGTCGGAGGCGATTAATATTATTCGGGCTGCTTCTGGTATGGGAACAATTGTCGGTGCTGACATCAATGAATTGGCACCCATTCCGAATTTCTCTGCGCCAAACTTTCTCGCTGCGAAACTCGCTTATAAGATCTTGAATTACGCGCTTGCTAAATAGCTACGTTTCGGAAGCCAGATATCGCCTGAAACGAAGCTGATTTTTTGGCGTAATCGTTCAATCAAATTGAATGTGAATTGGGTACCTTCTGTTTATTCAAGGAGGGTGCGCGATGAATTTCAATCTAAACGGAACCGTTGTCACAGTGCCAAATGACTGGTCAGATTATCGGTTGCTATGGGTCTTGCGAGATCATTTTAAGCTTACAGGTCCAAAATTCGGGTGTGGGATTGGTGTTTGCGGTGCGTGCTGTGTCCATGTGGACGGCAATGTGGAACGATCCTGCTCCCTAACAGTATCTGACATCGAAAACAGTGATCTGGTCACATTGGAGGGGTTGGCCACTCTTGATGATCTGCACCCGGTTCAGGAAGCCTGGATAAAGGAAAATGTTCCGCAATGCGGATATTGCCAAAATGGTCAGATTATGACCGGCGCGGCGTTACTGGCATCAACCCCACCGTTGACAGAGGCAGAAATCACAGAGCAAATGAGTGGGGTCCGGTGCCGGTGTGGAACCCAGCCGCGCATAAGAAAGGCCCTTCGGCAGGCTCAGTTAAAAATGGGAGGTACAAAATGACATCCAACCTCTCCAAGGCGTCCCGAAGAGAGTTCTTAAAGCTACTCGGCTGGTCTACCGCCGGTATCTCTGCAACCTGCCTGAACGGATGTGCGTTTCCGCCGCTACCGCATAGGAATGATCCAACTGCGGAAGAGGCAAGGTTATGGATCGCCTTATTGCCAGATGGCACCGTGGAATTTGTAAGCCCGCGCGCGGAGATGGGGCAGGGTATTTCCATTGGAATCCAACAGATTATTGCTGAAGAAATTCGAATTGACCTCCATCAAGTTCGGTATATTCATCCGCGAACCGATCGTTTTAACGCAGTAAAGGCGACCGTGGGGTCTGAATCAATTCTTTCGTTCGGGCCAGTGATCGCGGCTGCTGCTGCGGCCATTCGGAAGGAGCTTGTTGGGCGCGCTGACGCCAAACTGGGCAGATCGGGTGACGAAGGTGTTATTCATGGTGCAACGTTCAAGTTGCCAGACAAACAATCAATTCCATTGGCTGAGTTGCTGGCAGAGCCGTTATTGCTGAGTGAAGATCTAATTGGTCAGGCAAAGCCGGTTTCTTTCAAAGCCGGGCGAACAGGGCGGTTCATAGGTCAGGCAACACCGACGCCTCTCATAAAGTCATTGGTGACGGCGTCTCAACCTATGTTTGTCGATGATATCAATTTATCGGATATGGTCTATGCCCGCCTTTTAACATCCCCGAATTCGAACGGGGGCTTGGCCTCCATTGCGGAGAATAAAGCGCCGGACATCCCGGGGTATGTTGATTTTGTGCAGGAGGACGGTTTGTTGGCTGTCGTCGCTACAAACCGAAACAGTCTTGAAAGGGTTCACGCGGAATATCTGAGAACGGCGAGTTGGGATTTGCCTGCCCAGCCCGTGCAGAACGACGGTTTGTCGTTATCTGGTCACACAGAACCGGGATCTCTAGAACATGTGCTGGCGCATCAGGGTGACATAGGGAAGGGTAAGCCCCAACTTGATATAACGCTGACCGTACCATTGGCCGCCCATGCTGCGATGGAGCCAAGAACAGCCATTGCGCGTTATCAACAGAGTAAACATCCGCAACTCGAAATTTGGACGGGATCTCAGGATGTAACGATTGCTCATCGCCAAATCGCCGATTTTTTTGACCTCAGCGAAGATCAAATCATTATTCATAATCAGCGGATCGGCGGCGGATTTGGTGGAAAGGTTTTCAGCGGTATCGAATTGGACGCCGCGCGTTTGGCGAAACACGTAAATAAGCCGGTTAAACTTCAATGGACACGCGAGGATGAGTTTCGAAAAACATATTTCCGGCCACCTTCGCAGCATCGAATTCGGGCAACGCTCAACGATCAGGGGCGGATTGAAAGCTGGTGGCATGCATTCAAGTCTGGTCATGTTATTTTCAGTTCCGCTTTCCTGCCAGACTGGATGCAGTCTGTGACCAGCCTGATTGCCGATAAAGGAGCCGCGCGGGGCGCGCTCCTGCCTTATGATGTTCCAAATCAGATGATCGAATTCGAAGATGTTCGATTGCCGATAGACACCGGTCCGTGGCGAGGTTTAGGGGCCATGCCAAATTGTTGGGCGATTGAAACAGCGTTGGATCGTCTGGCCGTTCTGGCGGGCAAGGACCCTTTGGCATTCAGGATGGATCAACTGTCTGGAAGGCACCTGCGATTGCAGAAGGTATTGCAACGGGCTGCAGCTTTGTCCAGCTGGAATAACCGATCTGAGAGTGAAGATACGGCCTATGGCGTTGCGTGCGGTATCTACAAAGATATGTCGTATTCTGCAACTGTCGCAAAAGTACGCAAACGAGAAAGTGGTGAGCTTTCGGTTGTCCAGCTCTGGTCTGTTCATGACTGTGGTATTGTCGTTAATCCGGATCAGGTTGTAGCACAGGTCGAGGGCAATTTAATGTGGTGTCTGGGGTCCGTCTTGCATGAAGACGCCGGCAGAGATGGAAATTCAGTTTCATCTGTCAATTTTGATAGTTACACTTGGGCCAGTTACGAGGAGGCACCGGCAATGACAATTGATCTGATCAAGTCGAATGAACCACCGACAGGAGCCGGAGAGACAGCAATTGTTTCCGGGGCTGCGGCCATCACAAATGCGATGTCTCTCCTTAGAGGTGAAACCATTCTTTCATTGCCGGTAACATGAGCCAAATGAATTCTGAAGTTGAGGATTTTAGCAGTGGTATTCTGGTGCAATTGATTACCAGGTCATTTGCTCGTCAAAGAATTTTGGATGATGTTCAAAATGGTTTCAGCCCAGACAACTCTTTAGGGCCCAAAGTCGGCCTCCAGTTGAAACGAAGGCTTCTAGAAAACGGGTTTTCCCGTCATGGTGTGAACTGCGTGTTAGAAGCAGGCCTAAGCATTTGTACGCTTTATGACAGCCCGTTTGCCTATTTTTTGTTGAGGGCCAAGTCTGTTGATGAATTGTTAGATCGTTTTTCTCGTTTTGAACGTTATTTTCATTCAAGGCACGGGACTGAAATCCTTGCAAAATCCGCCAATGAATTGACGGTAAGGCATTTTTCAAAAACGCCTGAAGCGCCTTTGTCTTCTGAAGATCTATTTATCGCGGGGCTGCTGGCAGGTCTGTTAAAGCTTTATGGCTGTCTCTCGCTGTCGTTGGCAATTGATGGTAGTCAGATCCTTGAAGACGGCCAATTGGTCAAGGCAATCGAGATTAGTGAGAAAACCACGGATTTTCATTTTAGCTGGCGGGGTATTCAGAAAGTTAATCTTCCAGCATTTGAGGGAGAAGAGACGCTGTTAGGTAGCCTCACCAAAGCCGGACAGGGGCCTTATTCGCGCAAAGTTGGGGGCGTGCTAATACGTGATCTGGGCAGGCGCTGGACTGTTCGGCAGATCGCTCTTGAGTTGAATATGACAGAGCGGACGTTACAGCGCCGCTTATCAGAGGAAGGCTCAGGGTTCGGTGATTGTATCATGGCTGTCCGGTGCCAAATGGCCATATTTTATATGACTGAGAAAATTGACAATCTTGCCGCAGTTGGCTTTCTTGCCGGTTTTAGTGACGCCGCCCATTTTTCCCGAGAATTTAAAAAAGCGATTGGTATGCTGCCATCTGAATTCAAGGCATCCTTGTGATAAGCCAGTCTGGACCCGCCTTAATCTTTCCACAATAATTCCTTGTTCCCGGTTCAGTCCGGCCGCATTTGCTTGTGATTATGCCCCTATTCGAAATGCGGGGTAAAAACAATGAACAATAGCAATCCAAGGTTCAGAGAACACGCTGAAACTGATATATTCATACCGTTCCTGAGAAAAAATTTCTTGGGAATGAGCGGTATTATCCGAACGTTGCTGTTGCTGAATATTGTCGGGCTGTTGGGCATCTGGGCCTCTGCGGCCTCGGCGGAACAGGAAGGTGCTAAGCTCTTGTTGCAACCCATGAACGGGTTTAATGCGAAACTTACTGAAAAAAGGGCTGCACCGGTTTCAGCCTCTCTTCTGACATCCCACATCACAAGCCGTATTACGGGGCATGTTGTCAGAACAACAGTTCAGCAGACATATCGAAACCCCACGAATGATTGGGTGGAAGGAATGTATTTTTTCCCGCTTCCTGACGATGCTGCCGTCGATCAGATGAAACTCACGATTGGCGAACGCACCATTGTGTCAGAGATTAAAGAAAAAGAAGTTGCAAGGCGGGCATATGTCAAAGCTGCGTCTCAAGGAAAAGTAAGTGCCTTGCTCACTCAATACAGGCCAAACATGTTCTCAACGCGGGTGGCCAATATAGAGCCGGGTGGGCAGGTTCAAGTCGATATTTCGTTTCAGTCATTGGCCAGGCAATCCGGCACTCACTTTTCTTGGCGCATGCCGCAAGCGATCGTTCCCCGTTACAGTCCTGTCTCCGGTGCCTCTGTTCAAACGGTTGGTACAGACGCCGAGCCGGGGGCTCAAAATGTTGAAACGAATGTATTTCCAAGTCAGGACTATTTCAGTGCTAGCGGCAACGAAAATGTAACCGGCTTTGACATTGTTGTTGCACAGGCTGATCGATATCAGGAAATTACCAGTCCCTCACACGCAATTGTCAGTTCCCCTGACAAAAAAGGGGACGCACGCATTGCCCTTGAAAAAGGGGGCGTGCCTGCCGATCGGGATTTCATTCTCAATTGGTCATTCGCCTTGGGGGATCAGGTTCGTCCGGTTGTTTTTCAGGAGCAGTATGGGAATGTTGAATATAGTATGGGGTTTATACTGCCGCCTAAAAAGGGAAAAGTATTTCATCAGCAGCCGCGGGATGTAACCTTTATTCTTGACATATCCGGCTCGATGCACGGCACGGCAATGGATCAGGCCAAGGCGGGATTGTCCACCGCGCTGGACTTGTTAAAACCGGCTGATCGGTTTGAAATTATCGCCTTTAATAGTGAATATTTCCGTCTGTTCGGGAATAGTCGACCCGCCACACCTCAAAACATCGTCGTCGCCAAGGAATTTGTCGGCCAGCTGATGGCAGAACACGGTACGGAAATGTATCCGGCATTGGCCAGTGCGTTATCTGATCAAGCAATTGAAGGCTTTCAAAAGCAGATTATGTTTTTAACTGATGGTGCTGTCACGAATGAAGCCGATATGTTTCAGCTTGTGAACGATAAACTGGACGGCAGGAGACTGTTTACGGTGGGTGTTGGCAGTGCGCCAAATGGTTGGTTCATGCGCAAAGCCGCCGAATTCGGGCGGGGTACATATGTGCAGATTTCAAACCTGAATGAAGCCCGAGCCGAGTTGGTTTCCCTGTTTGAAGATATGTCTCAGCCAACATTACAAGACGTTGGACTGGATCTTGGACCAGATGTCGAAATCTACCCAAAGATTTTACCAGATTTATTTGGGCGGCGGCCAATTGTGTATGTTGCAAAAACAACAGGTGGTGATCGTCCTAAGACAGTTTCGGGGACCTTGCCAAATGGAGAAAGAACCTCTTTCGTTTTACCCAATGCCCAGCAGAAAGGTTCAACGGATATTGGAAAGCTATGGGCGTCCCATAAAGTGGAAAGCCTGATGGATGCCTCCGCCCGTGGAATGGATCCGGAAATTGTTCGAACAGCCGTTCTGGATGTTGCTCTGGAACATCAAATCATGAGTCCTTTTACAAGTTTTATTGCTATCGATAAGACCCCTGCCCGGATTAAGGAAGATTTTATGAGCAAGATGAAGATTGCCGGGAACCTTCCCAAAGGAACCTCCTGGGAAAAGATTTATGGACCTCAGACTGCGACCCCTATGAACCTTTTGTTGATCGGTGGATTGATGTCGTTCCTCGCAGCCGTGTCCTTACTTTTTTGGCGAAAAAGGGAGGGAGTGTGATCATGAAACGGTTGTTAACAACCTGTTTGTTCGGCGGATTATTGCTTCTGGCGATGTGGCAATTGGGACAGGCAGGTCTTCTGGCAGCGAAAGCGTGGGCAGCCCCTGTGTTGATCAAGCAGGCTTGGGAACAGCAACGCGAGACTGGACGGTCTGAAAAACCGTGGCCATGGGCGGACAGCTTTCCTGTGGCGCGTCTCGCAGTTCCCGCATTGCAGATCGAAAGATTTGTTCTGGCGGGTGA
This sequence comes from Sneathiella aquimaris, assembly GCF_026409565.1. Taxonomy (NCBI): domain Bacteria; kingdom Pseudomonadati; phylum Pseudomonadota; class Alphaproteobacteria; order Sneathiellales; family Sneathiellaceae; genus Sneathiella; species Sneathiella aquimaris. The sequence goes on along the minus strand of NZ_CP112881.1, from coordinate 2,943,157 downwards.
TAACGCACGTAATCTGGCATTTGGCCCAGTCCTATACCCCAACGACAATCAAACTATCTTGTTTGGGCATCGAGACACACATTTCCAGTTTCTACAGGATCTGGTTATTGGTGACACTGCAACGGTGGAACGCCAATCGGGGAAAGCAGAAATCTATAAGGTCATGCAGACCCACATCATACCGGCCGAAAATTTGTCGGTTCCGCATCTTTCCGAAAGGTCATTGCTGGTTTTGGTAACTTGCTATCCTTTTGATGGGTTAAATCCTGATACAGATCGACGGTATGTCGTTATTCTGGAGGCGCACTCAAACCCGGCACCAGCGGTGGCACGGTCATAAGAATATGAAATATCAATAATTTTTTAATGGATTAACACTAAAAAGAGTGTCACTTTTCTGACGTTATTGGTGAGTATGTTTCTTTCAATTCAACACTTTACTTACTAACAGTTCGGTTAGAAGGCATCCCGTGGAAATATTGCAAATACTGGTTCTGGCGATTGTACAAGGAGTAACTGAATTTCTCCCGATATCGTCAAGTGGACATCTGGTTCTGGTGCCGCTGCTAACGGGATGGCCCGATCAAGGGCTGATGCTGGATGTTGCAACCCATGTCGGTAGTCTGTTGGCCGTTATCGCCTACTTCCGGACCGACCTGATCGAGATCCTTCAAGGTGTCTTTAAGATCGGCACTGAAACGGAGGTAAAGGAAGCCCGCTTGTTGTTTCGCCATCTGGTGATCGCTTCGGTTCCTGCGATTCTGGCAGGGGGGGCGCTTTTCTACATTCTACAAACGGACATGCGATCCCTGTTAATGATCGCCTCGACGACGTTGATATTTGGTGTCTTGCTCGGTATCTCTGATAAATTCTGTAAAGACAAAAAAACTGTGAGCGGGATGTCCAATTGGGATGCGCTAGTAATTGGTCTGTTTCAAATTCTGGCCCTTCTTCCGGGGACAAGCCGTTCTGGCGTTACGATGACAGCCGCCCGCTTTTGTGGGGTGGACCGAAAAGGAGCCGCGCGATTTTCCATGCTGCTCTCTATACCCGTAATATTGGGTGCCGGTGTTGTTTTGACCTTTGATTTGCTGAAGGCAGAAAATGTTGACCTTGGTCTGGATGCGCTCATAACCGGTGTGGTTTCTTTTGGTGTTGCCTATCTGGTTATCGGTTTGCTGATGAACTGGATTGGCAGAATAGGCTTTATGCCTTTTGTTATTTATCGGGTTGTTTTGGCCTGCGGACTATTTGGTTTTTATTTGCTGACGTAACAACCCGTCCGTTGAATATTTATCACAAACTCCCCATATATTAGGATCATCAAACAGTCATTTGGGGGCAAAATGGTCAGAAGGCTGGTTGCGACAGGTTCTCTACCCGTATTCATTTTTTCGATGCTGACGATGAGTTTTGCAACAGAAACAAGTGCAAATGAGCCTTTGCGGTTAAAGCACTCGGTTTATCTGGGGGGGCTGTATCTTGGAAGTGTAAAAACAGACGTTCGCGAGGCAGGAAATACCTACGCCATCATGAGCGAAGCCCGATCTAACAGTTCCCTTACCTGGATGTTTGAATGGATTGCGAATGCGACGTCCAGTGGCACGGTTTTCAAAAACAAAGTCGTCCCTGACTATCATTTTCACCAAAGTGCGTGGAATGATAAGAAAAGAGGGGCGACGCTTACATTCGACGCTGACGGCGATGTGAAAGCTGAGCTGGTTGGCAAGAAGAATACCAATCTTCAAAAATACACGCCGCTTCCAAAAGATGGTCTTCGAAACAGTGTGGATCCCATGTCGATGATCCTGTCGGCGGTCTTGTCTTATGAAACGGATAATCGATGCGACGGATATTATCCGGTTTTTGATGGTCGGCGGCGGTATGATGTAAAATTGACGGATGCCGGAGAAAAAGTCTTCAAACCCTCAAAATATTCAGTTTTTTCAGGAAAAGCTTCAGGCTGTCGTATCAATATTATTGAGAAGGGCGGGTTCAAACGCGACGCAGACTATAAACTTGATGAAGACGAAGAACTTATTGTGTGGGTTGCCAAGCCTGTTGAAGACGGACGTCCGGTTCCGGTGCGCATGCAGGTTCAGACCGACCTTGGCAGTATGGAAATGCATCTGGAAAAATATACAGATGGACGTGTACAGTTGGCGAGCAAATCAGCCCGGTAGATGTGTTTATCGCAATCTCAGGAGGGGATGATGCAGTTAAGTGAACATTTTTCATTAAGTGAACTGACACGCAGTGATCTTGCAGCACGGCTGCAGATTGATAATACCCCGGGACCGCAGGAAATTGCCTGCCTAAAACAACTGGCGGAAAATATTCTGGAGCCCGTCCGGAAGCATTATAATAAACCGTTCAGGCCTAATAGCGGCTATCGGTGCCTTGCGCTTAACCGTGCCCTTAAATCGAAAGACAGCTCGCAACATGTAAAAGGGCAGGCCGTTGATATTGAGGTGCCTGGGGTCAGCAATTTTGATTTAGCGGAATGGATGTATCAAAACCTTCAGTTTGATCAGCTTATTTTAGAATGTTATAAACCGGGCGATCCAAATAGCGGATGGGTGCATTGTTCTTTTGTCGCTGACCAGTGCCGTCAGGAATGTCTTACCTTTTCAGACGGATCCTTTAGCCAAGGGCTTATTGGTTAAGAGGGAGCTGAAGACCGGATTTTATATCTTTTAGAATGATGTTGGACCGAACATGGGCAACACCCTTTAATTTGAATAAAAAATTATCCAGGAAGTCATTATAGTCAGCAATGTCCCGTGCAACGACACGAAGGTGATAATCTGAATCCCCCGTTGTTGCGTAACAGTCAAGAATCTCGGGTCGCTCCTCGATCGCTCTGCAGAATTCAGCAACCGAATTTTCAGATTGGCGGGATAAACCGACATGTATGATAGCGGCAAATCCAAAGCCGGCAATCGTTCGATCCAGTGTTGCTGTATATCCTTTTATTAAACCAATCTCTTCCAGGCTCTTGATGCGCCGCCAACAGGAAGATGCAGAAAGTCCGGCCAGTTGCGCAAGCTGAGAATTGGTAATTCGGCTATCTTCTTGAAGAAGGCTCAGGATTATTCGGTCAGTTTCATCAATCATCTTATAATTATAGAGGATATCGGAATATTTAACCATCAATTTAGTTCATTTGAAACAAACAACCGAAATAGCTGCAAATATTGGCTGGATTGAAAAGAGTTTTCACTGGGGTGCTGGTACATTGATAGGGTATGAATGACCCGCGCGGAGACGTTGAATGAAACAGGAAAACAATCTCAAAATCACCAAAATTTCAGACTATTCCCTGTCCGATCGTTATACGCAGGAAGAAGGTCGGGTATTCCTCACAGGGACGCAGGCACTGGTGCGCATTCCGCTGATGCAAAAATTACGGGATGAGCGGGCGGGATTAAAGACGGCGGGCTTTATTAGCGGGTATAGAGGATCACCTCTGGCTGTTTTTGATCAGGAATTGTGGAATATTAAAGATGTTCTCGATGAGAAAAATATCGAATTTATTCCAGCGGTAAATGAAGAGCTTGCGGCAACAGCCGTTTTGGGGTCCCAACAGGTTGAGACAGATCCTCACCGCCAGTTTGAGGGCGTGTTCGGCCTCTGGTATGGAAAAGGCCCCGGTGTTGATCGGGCGGGCGATGCGTTGAAACATGGTAACGCCTATGGAGCCTCCCCGACCGGGGGTGTGCTGGTGGTCGCGGGTGATGATCACGGCAGTGTATCTTCTTCCATGCCGCATCAATCCGATGCTGCCTTCCTGACTTTTTTTATGCCCATATTGAACCCTTCGAATGTGGCTGAATATCTCAGTTACGGTGAATATGGCTATGCATTGTCCCGCTTTAGTGGAATGTGGGTTGGTTTTAAGGCGGCGACTGAAGCGGTCGAAAGTGGCATGACGGTTGACCTGCTGCCCCCTAGAGAATTTGTTACCCCTGATTTTGATGTGCCGCCAACCGGACTTCATTATCGGTGGCCAGATTTTCCCGGCCCGCAGATTGAAGAGCGCCTTGAAGCGAAAAAGCACGCGGTTCTAGCGTTTGCCGATGCCAACCCCATTGACCGGCATATCTATGAGGTGCCGGATGCCACTTACGGCATCGTTACAACAGGTAAGGCGCATCTTGATTTGATGGAGGCCTTGCGCCTGCTTGGTATTGGTGAAGCTGAGGCGCGGGCAATCGGGATTGATATTTATAAAATCGGGTTGGTATGGCCTCTGGCTAAAAAGTCATCGCTCGATTTTGTGCGGGGCAAGAAAGAAGTTCTCGTGATCGAAGAGAAACGGGGCATTATTGAAAGCCAGTTCAAAGAATATTTTTATGACATTCCCGGCGCAAAACCGGAAAGAATGGTCGGGAAAAATGATGAATATGGACAGCGGCTAATCCCCTGGACGGGTGAACTCTCTCCAAAACAGCTGGCGGTCATCGTCGCCCGGCGAATAGACTCTGTTTTTGAAGGATTGAACCTCTCTGAAAAAGCAGAGAAAATTCTACAAAAGGGAGTGATATCGCTTAACGTTGAAGGGGCGACCCGAACGCCCTATTTTTGTTCCGGATGTCCGCATAATAGATCGACAAAGGTGCCGGAAGGTTCGGAAGCGCTGGCAGGCATCGGCTGTCATTTTATGGCAAGCTGGATGGATCGGGATACAAACTATCTTATCCAGATGGGCGGTGAAGGCGTTAACTGGGTTGCGAAATCCCGGTTTAACAAGGGTCGTCATATTTTCCAGAACTTGGGCGACGGAACTTATTATCATTCCGGTAGTCTTGCGATCCGTCAGGCGATTGCCGCGCAAACCAATATCACCTTTAAAATCCTCTATAATGACGCCACAGCGATGACCGGAGGCCAGCCCTTCGACGGACCGATGAGTGTGCAGTCCATTGCTCACTCTTTGCGGGCCGAAGGTATTCAGAGGATTGCGCTTCTTTCTGATGCAATTGACAAATTTGATCCAAAAGAATTTCCAGCAGGAGTGACGTTTGATGATCGCAGCCAGTTGGACAATGTTCAGCGGGAACTACGCGATATATCAGGGGTCACGGCACTGATTTATGAACAGACCTGCGCCACAGAAAAGCGCCGCCGTCGGAAGAGGGGCCTTATGGAGGATGTCCCGCGCTTTGCTTATATAAATCCAGCCGTATGCGAAGGATGCGGGGACTGCTCTGTTGCTTCAAACTGTCTGTCTGTCGAACCGTTGGAAACCGAATTTGGCCGCAAACGCCGGATTAATCAAAATGCGTGTAACAAGGATTTTTCCTGCCTTGACGGATTTTGCCCAAGTTTCGTTACAATTGAAGGTGGGCAAAGGCGCCGACCTTCTGCGACCGGTAATGAAGAAACCTATAGCCAAGCGTTAGCATCGATTAAGGATCCGGTTCTGGCGTCGGTTGATACCCCGTTTAATGTCATTGTAACAGGGGTCGGCGGAACAGGGGTCATCACGGTTGGGCAGTTGATAACAATGGCTGCGCATTTGGAAGGAAAAGGGGCATCTGTTCTTGACTTCATGGGATTTGCGCAGAAATTCGGGCCGGTTATCAGTTATGTGAGGATCGCCAGTCAACCAGACCAGATAAATCAGGTGCGAATTGACACGGGGCAGGCAGACGCATTGATCGGGTGTGATCTCGTGGTCAGCACGTCCCCTAAAGCCTCTGCCACATACGCTGAGGGTCATACGAAAGCGGCAGTGAATATGTCGGTCATGCCCACTGGTGATTTTACTCTCAATCCAGACACTGATGTGAAAATTGACACCCGTCTTTCACATCTTTCTCATCTTTTTGGCCAGAAGCATCTTTCAACGGTCAACGCAAATACGGCTGCGGAACAGTTCCTTGGCGACAGCGTTTTTGCAAATGTTCTGTTGTTAGGGTTTGCCTGGCAGCAGGGGCTTGTTCCGGTGTCCAAAAATGCGTTGCTGAGAGCTATTGAATTGAACGGTGTCGCAATTGAGCAAAATAAAAAGGCCTTTAACTGGGGGCGTATTCTCTTTGCACGGCCAGAGACGCAAATGATGGATCGACTGGAAAGTATAAAAGAGACGGCCCCATCGGTATCGCAGTTGATAGACCGAAATGCAGAATTCCTGACTCAATATCAAGATGACTCATGGGCACAGATGTATCGCGTGACCGTTCAGGATATTATGAGCAAAGTACAGATAGGCCCCGACGAAAAAGAGGTTTTAAACCGTTCTGTTGCAAAAAATCTTTTCAAATTAATGAGTTATAAGGACGAGTATGAGGTTGCCCGATTGCATAGTGATCCTGCTTTTTTGGAAAAAATCGCCTCAGAATTTGAGGGGGACTTCCGTATTCACTATCATCTGGCACCGCCATTGTTGTCCGGGAAAAAAGATGAAAGAGGGCGCCCGAAAAAGAAAAATTTCGGTCCTTGGATGAACACCGCGTTTAAAGGATTGCGGTCTTTCAAAAAATTGCGCGGAACAGCATTGGATCCGTTTGGATACACGGCTGAGCGAAAGATGGAACGTGCCCTGATCGACTGGTATGCCACGACGCTTAAAAAGATCGCGCCAGAAATTGATGCTGAAAACATGAGGGTTGCGCAGGAAATTTTTGACATCCCGGCTGCTATTCGTGGATACGGGCCGGTTAAAGAAGCATCTGTTGAAAAGGCGAAAGAGAATATGGCGCATTTGCTGAAGAAGCTTGATACGCCCAAATTGTGAAATGCATATTTTTGAAATCTAATAGCAATTTGCACCGCTGATCTTTATATAAGGTGAGGCGATAGCCAATATAGGGAAATGACCATACAGAGTGGGGTAAGATGGCTGATATTTCCGTGCCTGTTTCGACAAAGTTGCGACCTTTTACCGAAGATGAGGGCCCGTCCAACAAGTATTTGGATGAAGCACTGGAGATAGATAAACGAGAAGGCCTGTTGCTTGCAGCCAAAGCACGATTTGTTGCATTGTCCATCATCGCGGTTTTCTTGGTCTTCCTTATCCCGGATATCAGCGTTTTATACTATGAAGTTCTTGTTCTTGGGTTTATGGCCATTGGATTTGCGCAGATACGGGTCGGGCGCGTTGGCAAATCCAGGATGGAGCTTCTGTTGCTGTTTATGGATTTGGCATTGATGACAATCGTCTGTGTCTTTCCTAATCCGCTATCGGATGAAATCTGGTCTGCGTCCATGCAGTACAAATATGCTAATTTCCCATATTTTTACATTTTGCTGGCCAGCGCGACATTAGCCTATTCATGGCGAACTCTTTTTGCTTTCGCGACCTGGACAACTGGTCTTTGGACGCTTGGTTATTTTTGGGCCTCCTCACAACCTGCTGTCGTGCCAGAAATTTCCCAATGGCTGCAGGGTAACTATACGAACTATGCTGAAATTCTGGAATTTATTGATCCGAACCATATTTCAATTGAAGGGCGGATACAGGAAGTACTGATTTTTGCAATTGTCGCCGGCATTTTGGCGTTGAACAGTTGGCGTTCCCGGAGGTTATTAATTCGTCAGGCCGCGGCCGCGCGGGAGCGGGCAAATCTTGCACGTCATTTCGCGCCTAATATTGTCGACCATCTGGCAGGCCGTGATCAGCCGCTGGGCGAAGTGAGATCCCAACCCATTGTTGTTATGTTTGTCGACATTGTCGGGTTTACTCAAATGGCTGAGCAAAGCTCTCCTGAAAGGGTTGTATCTGTTTTGCGGGAGTTTCATTCCCGAATGGAAACAGCCGTTTTTGATCATAATGGGACGTTGGATAAATTCCTAGGCGATGGGCTGATGGTTACGTTTGGGACGCCTGATGTATCTGATAAAGATGCGATCAATGCCTTGAATTGTTCTGTGGCCATGCAGCAAACGATGGATGAGTGGAACCAGGTTCGTAAAGCCATGGGACAGCCTGAGATTAAGCTGTCCGTTGGGTTGCATTTTGGAGATGTGGTTCTGGGCGATATCGGGTCAGAACGCCGCCTTGAATTTGCCGTTCTTGGCGACGTTGTTAATGTTGCAAGCCGTCTGGAAGCACTCACCCGAATAGTAGGGGCCAAAATTATTGCGAGTGATGCCGTTATTGAGGCAGCGGGCGGCCCGGAAGTCGCCCAAAAAGCAGGCTTTGAAAGCTGTGGCCTGCAGGAAATCAGAGGCCGTGAAGCAACCGTATCGGTTTGGGCTGTTCCTTCTTAACGCCTTATCCGAAGTTCATATCAGCTACAAAAGGGTTTGTCTTTCTCTCCTGACCGAAGGTAGACATATCCCCATGACCGGGAATAAAGGCGATATGATCACCCAATGGCCATAATTTTTCCCGGATGGAATGGATCAGGTCTGTATGATTGCCCCGCGGGAAATCTGTTCGCCCGATGGAGCCTTGAAAGAGAACATCCCCGACGATAGCCACATGTTCTTTCTGGCTTATGAAAACAACATGCCCCGGAGTATGGCCGGGGCAATGAATAACATCCAGGGTCTCATTACCAACAGTTACTGTGTCGCCGTCGTTTAGCCAACGTTCTGGTGTGAAGGCATGGCTTTCAGGGAAATTGTAGCGCGCACATTGTTCCGGTAATTGGTCAATCCAGAATTTGTCGTCTTTATGAGGGCCTTCGATGGGCACATTTAGCTTGTCTTTTAATTCTTTAGTGCCGCCTGCGTGATCAAGATGGCCGTGTGTAATCAGGATTTTTTCAATCTCTACACCCTGTTTCTCAGCAACCTGTAAAATATGGTCGAGATCACCGCCAGGGTCGACAACGGCCCCTTTCATTGTCTCTTCGCACCAAATAAGGCTACAATTCTGGGCGAACGGGGTTACCGGAATGATGACTGCTTTCATACTAAATCCAGCCTGATCAGGCTTTTCCTTAACTGTTTGTTTGCGCCGTTATAGCAAAGTTCAATTTTTCACGCCAGCCTGTTCAAGGAGCCACTGACGCACGGCCTGTAATTTCGGGTGCATCGCTGTGCGGTTTTGAGTTACTAATTGGAACGGAAAATGGGAAACCCGTGTGACCGAGAATAACTTGACCAGCCGCCCCTTTTTAATGTCTTCCTGAACAAGTGCGTCAATGCCAATAACAACACCAAGTCCTTCAATGGCTGCATGAAGCGCCATATTGGCACTTTCAAAATTCATGCCTCGCGAGGTGTCAAGGCCGGATATATCTGCCGCCGCCGCCCACCGTTGCCAATCTGTGGGGCGCGGGCTTTCATGAAGCAATGTAACCTTGTTCAGATCGTTAAAGCTTGTAATTTCCTTTGCCAGTTCCGGGCTGCAGACAGGATAGGTCTCAACATCCAGTAATTTATCAATCTGACAGCCTTTTCGGCTGCTGCCCATCGTCATGACATCGATCGAAATATCAAAATTCTGTTCATCAAAATCTGCAGGATTTAGCGATGTTGTCAGTTGAATATCCAAATCAGGGAAGGCGTCATACAAAGCCGCCCATCTGGGGATTAGCCACCGAATAGCAAAAGTCGGATAGGCGCAAATCGAAATAACGTTGCGCCTGGGCTCGCTTCTTAATCGATTGGTTGCCGCAGATATTTTTTCCAATGGCAGATTTATCTCCGCCAGATACTGACGCCCAACGGCGGTTAATTCGATGCGTTTATGGTGTCTGTGAAAGAGGGTTTTGCCGAGAAACTGTTCAAGGCTGTGTATTTGCCTGCTGACCGCACCCGGAGTAACGTTCAGTTCTTCCGCAGCTTGATTGAAACTCAAATACCGGCATGACGCTTCAAAGGCTCTAAGCCCTGATATTGATGGTATGGTCAGCACTTCATCTTCCTTTAGATTGAGTTTTTCTCAATTATAAACAGCCTTTTATTCGTTTGTCGATAAAAGCAGATACAGGCACTATCAAAGAAAATAAAACTCACTAGAAGGTGGCTGCGAAATGAACTTTTACAAAACTGATGAAACCTTCAATCCAATTGAGTTGTCCGATTGGGTCGCTCCTGATTGTCACGGTCTCAATTTCTATGACATTGATCTATCGCTTCGGCAGTTATTGAACCTGTATATGCCAAAGGATTTGCAGGCTCACATGGAGTCACATTTTCGACGTCTTGGCGCTTTGGCGGGCAACGAAATGGACATTTGGTCCCGTGATGCTGATCGACATAGTCCACAGCTTCATACTCGCGATGCCCGTGGAAGAAACGAAGACTGGGTCGAATTTCACCCGTCCTACCGTAAGATGGAACAGGTCGCGTTCGAAGATTTTGGGCTACATGCCATGAGTAATCGCAGCGGTGTATTGGGCTGGCAGGACAAGGTGCCACCGGTCGCCAAATATGTGTTCCAGTATCTTTTTGGGCAATCGGAATTTGGCCAGTTATGTCCAATCTCGGCCACGGAAACAACAGCCATGTTGATTAACCGGTATGGCGACGAAAAAATACGGGAGCTGTTCTTCAATAAAATGGTGTCGCAGGATATGGATCAACTCCTGAAAGGGGGGCAATTCATGACAGAAAAGCCGGGCGGTTCCGATGTGTCGAACACAGCGCTGCAGGCTCGTTTTGAAGATGGAGAGTGGCGCGTTTATGGTGAGAAGTGGTTTTGCTCTTGCGCGGATGCTGATGTGATCTTGATGCTTGCCCGTCCAGAAGGCGCGCCTTCTGGCAACGCTGGTATTGGATTGTTCGCGCTTCCGCGGCATCTTGAAGATGGCAGCCGCAATCGATATCGGCTTGTGCGGTTGAAGAATAAAATGGGCAGTAAATCCATGGCATCAGCCGAAATCATCTTTGAGGGCGCAACTGTTTATCCATTGGGGGACGTTGGGGCTCACGAAAATCGTGGGTTAAAAATGATGATGGATCAGGTGAATATGTCCCGGCTGTCCCATGGTGTCCGGGCTGCATCAATGATGCGGCGTTGTTTGAACGAGTCTCTGGCGGTGGCAGGATATCGCCGCGCTTTTGGCGGAAAGTTGATTGAAAAACCCCTGTTGCGGCGACAGTTAATGAAGCTAATGGTGCCGACCGAGCAGGCGCTCTCGCTTTATCTGTACACCGCAAAGATGATGGAGGCAGGGGACGCTGGTGATAAGAAGGCGGCACGGATGACCCGTATTCTGACCCCATTGCTGAAGTACCGGACCGCCAGAGACAACGTGCGTGTGGCGACAGGCGCAATGGAGATCCGCGGTGGAAACGGATATATTGAAGACTGGGTAAATCCGCGTCTTGTAAGAGACGCTCATCTCGGCGTTTTGTGGGAGGGGACTTCCAACATCAACTCGCTGGATGTGGTTAATCGGGCCGTCGCCAAAGTCGGAGCCCATGTTGACTTAGGGGAGGGGCTGTCGGATCTGATCGATGGCACTAAAGAAATACCGGGTCAGTTCGCAGGGCAGCTCAAGGGGCTGGTGGATCAAGCGATCAATCTGGCTGAAACGGTCGCAAAGGAAGGGCGGGAAACGCTTGCGCGTAAAGCGTCGACTGCCTTGTTTCATGTGACAACAGCCACTTTGATGGCGTCTGAAGGCGCGCGTTTGGGCGCAGAGGGCGGAGATGCGCGTCGGTTGCTTCTGTCGCGGATGATTACAGATCATAAGTTGGGACAAGCAAGTCCTTTGTCGGCCGAGGCAGGACAGTTTGATGAGCAGGCAACTGATTGTCTTCTGAATGATGCGCCGGTTTTACTTGAAGATGCCCGTCAAATTCTGACACTCTAATTCTTGGATATTTTGAGGATCAATAATGCTACAGCAAAGCCGACTGAAAAAGCGGGAAGAACGCACTCTGGAAGATTGGGTGCCTGAAGATTGCCATGGTCTGAATTTCTTTGAAATTGATCAGAGCCTGCAGGATGTCATGGAAATTTATCTTCCTGAAGATCTTCGGGAGCATATGCGACCGGTGTTTCACAATCTGGGGGAAATTGCAGGCAATCGTTTGGACGAGTTATCAAGAATAGCGGATCGTCATATCCCGGTTTTACATCCGCGGGATGCCCGGGGACGGGACCGAGAATGGATCGAGTTTCATCCTGCCTATCGTGAAATGGAGAAAATCGCCTATGGGGATTTTGGTATTCATTGCATGTCCCATAAGGCAGGTGTCCACGGCTGGCCTGAAAAAATGCCCCCCATGGCCAAGTATATTTTCACCTATTTGTTCACTCAGGCGGAATTTGGCCTGATGTGTCCCATTTCGGTGACGGATACATCCTATGGGTTGCTTGCAAAGCATGGACCAAAAGAAGCGATCGACAAGTTTGGCTGGCAGATGCTTAGTCAGGATATGGATGAAATCCATATGGGCGCCCAATTCATGACGGAAAAGGTAGGCGGATCAGAAGTTGCCAATCTTGAAGTGACAGCCAAAAATGAAGATGGGGTTTGGCGCTTGTATGGAGACAAATGGTTCTGTTCCTGCGCCGATGCGGAAGTTGCACTGGTTCTTGCTCGCCCGGAAGGGGCTCCCGCAGGCAACCGTGGTTTAGCGATTTTTGCGGTACCGCGGCATTTGGAAAGTGGGGATAGGAACGGTTACAGGATTGTTCGGTTAAAGGATAAAATGGGAACCAAATCCATGGCGTCGGGTGAAATCATTTTTGATGGAGCGATTGGTTACCCCTTTGGGGATGTGGGGGCCAAACCCAACCCGGGGCTGCGGCAAATGATGGATCAGGTCGTTATGTCCCGACTTTCCCATGGGGTGCGGGCGGCAGGTATGATGCGGCGCTGCCTGAACGAGGCCCTGATGGTTGCACAAAATCGGGAAGTATTTGACGAGGAAATTCTGAAAAAACCGTTGATGCGTCGGCAGTTATTGAAGCTCATGCTGCCAACCGAGCAAGCATTGTCCATGATGATGCATGTTGCGACCCAGCTTTACAAATCTGATCAGGGGGATAAGGAGGCTGAAGCACTTAACCGTATTTTGACACCTTTATTGAAATTCAGAACCTGCCGGGACAATGTTGAGGTTGCTGGCGGTGCCCTGGAAGTGCGGGGGGGATGTGGCTTTATTGAAGACTGGGTTAATCCAAAGCTTGTTCGCGATGCTTACACGGGGCTTCTGTGGGAAGGAACATCCAATATAAATGCCCTTGATATTACAACCCGAGCCGTAGCAAAGGCCCGGGCTCATCTGCCATTAGCTGAGGATCTGAAAGCCCGTCTTGATAAAGCTGACGGGGTGCCGGGGCAATATGCGGGAGAACTGTCGGGCCTGATAGACCGGGCACGGGATTTTGCCGAGGAAGTTGCGGATACCCAAAATGAAACATTGGCCCGTCAGGCGTCAAATGCCCTGTATCATGCAACAACGGCAACGCTTTTTGCAATTGAAGGCGCCGCTTTGGGGGCGGCCGGTAAGGACGCGCGCCGACTGCTGCTTTCCCGTCTGGTCATTGACAGCAAATTAAAACCCTTCGATCCATTGCGCCAGGGGGAAGGCCGGTTTGAAGTAGAGGCAGGAAATTGCCTGTTGTCCGGAGAAAAGGTGACGTTGGAACGAGCATCTGACTTACTGTCACTGTAATTCGAAGATACAAACAGAACAGAACTGAGGAATAATATCCGAGGAAAACAGCGCCTGAATGGCGCTGTTTTTTCTAACGTGTCAATTTGTCGCGCTGATTTGATGATTTTTGTTTTTCTTGAAAAAGGTGAGGAAAACCGGGCTTCCTGGGAGGCGTTACCTTTAGCGCCCAGCGATAATTGATCCCTGCGACATCCTACCGCATTGAGGCATTAAGGGGACGGGTCGATGATCGGGGTGTGGAGATGAGCGGGAGATAAGGATGGATATTATGGCCCCAGAAAATACAATCGAGCGTAAAAAAGTAACAGGTCAGGCTTTTGATGCTTCTGTATCTGACGGATGCACGAAGTTTAAGTTTACGGCAGGGCAGGGCAATCAGCCAAAGACTGATTATTGTTCTAACTGTGCGGCTCATGAATTGGCCCTTTGTTCCGCTCTTCAAGGTGAAGAACTCATTGAATTTGGAAATGACAGCACCCACAAGACCCTCAAGCCCGGTCAAATGCTATTTAGCGAATATGACGAAGCAAATAATTTCTATACCGTCGTTTCTGGTGAAATCAGATTATCCAGAATGCTTGATGATGGCAGGCGTCAGATTACCGGCTTTAAATCAATCGGTGATTTTGTAGGTCTTAGTGCAGGCAAGCAATACACGGTTGATGCTGAAGCGATCGATGAAGTGGTTGTTTGTCAGTTTAACGTTGGCCGGTTGAACCGGTCCATGAAGGAGCATGTGGAAATTCAATCTCGCCTTATGCAGATGATGCAGGCGGAGGTGATCAGTCTGCAGGATCATATGCTTCTGCTTGGACGCAAAACGCCTGTTGAGAAGATCGCTAATTTTTTATACGAACGGGCGCAAAAGAAATTTAAACGCATTGGTAAGATTGAAGAAACAAATTCGGTCGTTCTTAAATTGCCTATGAGCCGCACAGATATTGCAGACTTTCTTGGTCTGACAATTGAAACTGTGAGCCGGACCATTACCAAGCTGCGTAAGCAAGGGGTTATCTCTTTAATCTCATCTCAGGAAATCGAAATTCATGATCTTAGCGAGCTTCATTTGCTTGCGGACGGCGAAGGCTAAGCGGGAAAAGGGAATGACTGATAATCTGGCCAGAAAATATGACGCCCCTGTGCCGCGTTATACAAGCTATCCAACGGCTCCGCATTTTCAGCCAATGGAGGACGGCGAAGAATACGGGGGGTGGTTGCAAACGTTGAACAGGGATACAGCGTTATCACTGTATCTGCACGTTCCTTTTTGTCGGCAGATGTGCTGGTATTGCGGTTGTAATACCAAAATTTCGCAAAAAGATGAGCCAATTGCCCAATATGCAGCCGCGTTGAGGGCTGAATTGGCAACGGTCATTAAGGCATTGCCCGGACGTTTTAAAGTATCCCATGTCCATTGGGGGGGCGGCACGCCAAGTATTCTCGCGCCTGATGATTTCACCAGCATCATGAACATGATCAATACCTATTTTGATTATTCGGAAAACGCTGAACGGGCCATTGAGATTGACCCTCGTACACTTGATGCCTCTGTTGTTGAGGCGATGGTTGCGGGCGGCATCAATCGTGCGAGCCTTGGAGTGCAGGATTTTAACATTAATGTTCAAAGAGCGATTAATCGCGTCCAGTCGTTTGAAACCACAAAAGCGGCAGTGGATAGTCTTCGGGTTAATGGTATCGAACGTTTGAATTTTGATCTTATGTATGGCTTGCCCTTACAAACCGTCGAAGATGTTCGCAAGACAGTTGCCTTGTCTCATTCACTTGAACCAGATCGTATAGCGCTCTTCGGGTATGCCCATGTGCCGTGGATGAAGAAACATATGCGTCTGATTAATGACGCTGATCTACCTGGAACCTCAGAACGGATCGCACAGGCGAAAGCCGCTGCTGATGCTCTTCTTGAGCTGGGATACGTTCAAATTGGACTGGACCATTTCGCCCGGGCGGATGATGACATGAGCCTTGCCTTGAAAAACGGGGAATTACAGCGCAATTTCCAAGGCTACACAACGGATTCCTCTGATGCCTTGATTGGAATTGGAGCGTCGTCAATTGGAAAACTGCCTCAGGGATATGTTCAGAATATTACCAGTATACCGGATTATGAGCGGCGCGTTCTTAATAATGGCTTTGCAATTAGCAAAGGGGTCGCGGTGTCAACGGATGATAAAATGCGCCGTGAGATTATTGAAAGACTGATGTGTGATCTGGCTGTTGATCTGGCTGAGGTCGCCAACCGGTATAACGTAACGCCTGAGTATCTGGACGATGAACTTCTGCGGCTTCGGTCTTTTGAAGAGGATGGCTTGATAGATATTTCGGGGCGAAAAATTCTTGTTCTGGAAGAAGGGCGGTATTTGGTTCGTACGATTTGTGCGGTTTTTGATACCTATCTTGGAAACGGGCCCGGGAAACACTCGCGGGCAGTTTAGCAAAATTCTAACGAATATAACAAATTGTGCTAAGATTAACCATGCGGGCAATTCACGCGGTTTGTAGACGGAGTGCACACTCTTGACCCAAATCAATGCACGGAGCGCCTGAGGGACATAGTAAAGAGTGGGGGAGTTTGTGTTTTTCAGGCGAGCGTCTGGCAAATTGCGGCTTCTTTAATCTAGCATTAAATGAAAAACAAACGGATGACTGGTATGAACCTGTTATGGATAGCCTTGTCGATCATTGGGGCAATCTTGGGACTTCTGCTTTCTGCCAAAGCACAGGACCAAGGTATGATGATCCATGGCGCAATATTCGCGCTGGCGTCAGTTCTTGCCGCGTATGCCTTGATTTCAAGGCACTACAGCACTGGCAATAAAACTGTCGTAGAAACCGGAGGCGTAAATTATAACATCGAGATCGTAAAAGCCGGTGTTATTGCTTCTACATTCTGGGGAATAGTCGGCTTTTTGGTCGGGGTTGTAATCGCCCTCCAGCTTGCTTTTCCTGAACTAAATCTGGATTTGCCTTGGACAAGTTTTGGGCGCCTGCGGCCATTGCATACGTCCGGCGTGATTTTTGCCTTTGGCGGCAATATCCTGTTGATGACCTCTTTCCATGTTGTGCAGCGGACTTGTAAAGCAAGACTTGCTGGGGACATCGCACCTTGGTTTGTTTTCTGGGGTTATCAGCTGTTTATCGTGCTGGCGGCCTCTGGTTACGTTCTGGGTGTGACTCAGTCCAAAGAATATGCTGAACCAGAATGGTATGTTGATATCTGGCTCACCGCCGTCTGGGTTACCTATTTGTTTGTTTTCCTCGCAACCCTTTGGAAACGTGAAGAAAAGCATATTTATGTGGCGAACTGGTTCTACCTTGCGTTCATCGTCACTGTCGCGATGCTTCATCTGGTGAACAACCTGTCCATGCCGGTTAGCCTTACAGGGGTTAAGAGTTACTCCTTGTTCTCAGGAGTTCAGGACGCGTTGACGCAGTGGTGGTATGGCCATAATGCGGTTGGCTTCTTCCTGACCGCCGGCTTCCTTGGCATCATGTACTACTTCATTCCGAAGCGGGTGAACCGTCCGGTCTATTCATACCGGTTGTCGATCATTCACTTCTGGGCTCTGATTTTCTTATATATCTGGGCCGGACCTCACCACTTGCATTATACAGCATTGCCTGACTGGTCGCAGACACTGGGAATGACATTTTCCATTATCCTCTGGATGCCTTCATGGGGTGGCATGATTAATGGTTTGATGACGTTGTCCGGGGCATGGGACAAGCTAAGAACCGATCCGGTTGTTCGCTTCCTGGTAACATCGGTTGCCTTCTACGGTATGAGTACATTTGAAGGCCCATTAATGTCGATCAAAGCGGTGAATGCGCTCAGCCACTACACGGACTGGACGGTTGGTCATGTGCATTCCGGTGCCCTTGGCTGGGTTGCTTATGTCAGTTTTGGTGCGCTTTACTTCCTCGTTCCTGTTGTTTGGAACCGCAAGTCGCTTTATTCCGACAAACTGGTCAATATGCATTTCTGGATTTCCACGATTGGTATCCTTCTTTACATCACCTCCATGTGGGTTTCAGGTATCCTGCAAGGCTTGATGTGGCGTGCGTATGATGCCTTCGGTTTCCTTGAATATTCGTTCAGTGAAACAGTGGAAGCAATGCATCCATTCTATGTTATTCGGGCGATGGGCGGCGTATTGTTCCTCATTGGCGCGTTGATCATGGCATATAATCTGTGGCGGACTGCACGTGGCGATGTACGGCAATCTGAAGCGGAACAGCTTGTTCCAAATGCCGAATTCGCAGCGGGGAGATAAGTAAATGATTAGTCATAAAGTCATTGAGAAAAACTCCATCCTTATGCTGGTTTTGACCCTTGTGGTTGTCTCCATCGGTGGTTTGATCGAGATTGCTCCACTTTTTTATCTGGAAAGTACCATTGAAAAAGTAAAGGGAATGCGACCCTATAGTCCATTGGAACTGGCGGGTCGTAACATCTATATCCGGGAAGGATGTTATAACTGTCATAGTCAGATGATCCGTCCTCTTCGGGATGAGGCAGAACGCTATGGTCATTACAGCCTGGCAGCGGAAAGTATGTATGACCATCCTTTCCAGTGGGGATCAAAGCGGACAGGACCCGATCTTGCCCGTGTCGGGGGCCGCTATTCTGATGAATGGCATGTCACCCACATGAAAAACCCGCGGGATGTGGTGCCTGAGTCTGTCATGCCAGCTTATTCTTTCCTCGCAAAAACAGAGCTGAATGTTCCTGATATTGCTGGAGATTTGATTGCTAACCGTCGAGTTGGTGTACCTTACACCGATGAAATGATTGCTGTCGCGGAACTTGATTTGCGGACACAGGTTAATCCTGACGCGGATGAAGTCGATGATCTTTTGGCCCGTTACCCCAAAGCGCAAGTGCGCGACTTTGATGGGGATCCAAGTAAAATTTCTGAACTGGACGCACTGATTGCGTACCTGCAGATGCTTGGCACACTGGTCGATTTTACATCTTATGATGCAGAAGCTGGCAAGAGATAGGGGGCCGATATGAGTTTTCAAGAGGTTTCAGTCTTCGCGCAAACATATGGGCTGGTCTATTTGTTTGTGTTGTTTTTGATCGTGGTTGTTTACGCACTTTGGCCGAAGAACAAAGAAAAGTTCGATCATGCAGCCAAGATTCCGCTTGATGAGAAGGAGTAACAATGTCCAAAATTGAAAGAGATGAAGTGTCGGGCACTGATACCACCGGTCATGAGTGGGATGGTATTCGGGAGCTGGATACGCCAATGCCGCGTTGGTGGTTGTGGACATTCTATGCCACAATTTTGTGGGCGATCGGGTACTGGATCGTTATGCCCGCATGGCCGATGGTCAGCGATTACACGAAGGGTTATCTGAATTATTCTTCCCGGGATAATCTGGAAAAAGAAATAGCGGCAATCGAGGAAGGTCGTGCCGATATTGTTCAGACCCTCCAGGATACAGAGATTACGGATGTAAAAACAAATCCTGAACTGTATCAGTTTGCGTTGTCTGGTGGGCGGTCCCATTACGCTGTGAATTGCTCACAGTGCCATGGATCCGGAGCCCAAGGAGCCGCTGGTTTTCCAAATCTGAACGATGACGATTGGTTATGGGGAGGACGTGTTGAAGATATCTATCAAACTATTCAATACGGTATCCGTTCTAACCATGAAGACACGCGTTCTGGTGAAATGCCAGCTTTCTTGACGGATGAAATTCTGGAGAAAGACCAGATTAATGATGTCACAGAATATGTTCTGTCCCTTTCTCAGGAAGGGCGTGACATGGAGAGCGCTGAGCGCGGCAAGGCGATTTTTGCCGAGGAATGTGCAAGCTGCCATGGAGAGAACGCAAAAGGCTCAACTGAATTGGGTGCGCCTAATCTGACAGACGCTATCTGGTTTTATGGTGGTGATAAAAACACGATTGCCAGAACAATCGCAAAGGGTCGGGCAAATGTTATGCCCGCTTGGGCAGATCGACTGGATGATACGGTTATCCGCCAGATTACCCTTTACGTACACTCATTGGGCGGTGGTCAATAAGCCGCCCTTTGAAAGAAGTCCGACTATCTGATGCTAGATAAGTGTGTGCGTCTCCTGTGAGACGCACACCGACTGGAGTAAAACCGTGGTGCACACACCCGTGGAAAAAGTTGACGTTCAAGCCGTCAATAAAAAAGAAAACCGGTCCCTTTACAAGAAACGCGAGAAAATCCAACCCAAACGGGCGACCGGTAAATTTCGGCGTCTTAAGTGGATTATTATGGGGATTACTCTGGCAATTTACTATATCACCCCTTGGATCCGTTGGGATCGGGGTGTTGGCGCCCCTGATCAGGCCGTCCTGGTTGATTTTCATCATAACCGGTTTTACTTCTTCTTTATCGAGCTGTGGCCACAGGAAGTCTATTATATCACGGGGATATTGATCCTTTCCGCACTGGCCCTTTTTCTGGTTACGTCGTTATTTGGCCGCGCATGGTGCGGTTACTCCTGTCCACAAACTGTCTGGACAGATTTGTTTATTTTCGTCGAACGGGCAATCGAGGGTGATCGAAATGCGCGTCTGAAGCTTGATAAGGCAAAAATGACCGGTGGCAAATTTGCAAAACGGTTTGTCAAACATAGCGTCTGGTTGCTTATTGGGTTGCTGACAGGCGGTGCATGGGTTTTTTATTTTGCAGATGCGCCGACCCTGTTAAAAGAACTTCTGGTAGGAGAAGCGCAGGTTATCGCTTACTCCAGTGTGGCAGTCCTGACAGCCACGACTTATGTTTTTGGCGGATTGATGCGCGAACAGGTATGCACCTATATGTGCCCTTGGCCGCGTATCCAGGGGGCTATGGTTGATGAGGAAACCCTGACGGTTACCTATCATGCACCCCGCGGTGAACCTCGCGGCCCTCATAAGAAAAATGATACATGGGAAGGCCGCGGACACTGTATCGACTGTAACCAGTGTGTTGCGGTCTGCCCGATGGGGATTGATATCCGCGACGGTGCCCAGTTGGAATGTATTACTTGCGCCCTATGTATTGATGCATGTGATAGTGTGATGGAAAAGGTTGGCCTTCCAAAAGGGTTAATCAGTTATGATACCCATGAAGGGCAATTCGATAAGACGCCGGATAAAAAGCTAAAGGTTCGTCTGATCCGTCCCCGGACGCTTGCCTATGTTGCTCTGTTGTCTGTTGTGGGCGGGGTTATGCTGTTTACATTGCTGAACCGGTCGGTTTTGGATGTGAACGTGATCCGCGATCGGAACCCACTGTTTGTTACCCTTTCGGACGGGCAAATTCGAAACGGATATACGGTCAAGATTTTAAACAAAATACATGAAGACCGGCGGTTTCAGATAACCATTGAAGGGCTACCCAATTCATCGGCCTGGTTACAGGTAGAAGGCCCAAGACACCCTGAAATGATTGTCCCTGTGCCGGGTGATGCTTTGTCCAGTGTGAAACTGTTTGTTTCAGCCCCTGACAGTGATTTGACGGACAGCAGTCAGGATATTTCGATCGTTGTAAAAGACCTCATGAATGGACTGACTGAAATTCAGAAAACAACCTTTAAAGGACCGAAATAATGGAGTCAGCGATCCCTCGTAAACTCAAAGGCATTCATGTTTTTTACATGTTGGCTGGATTTTTTGGCGTCATGTTCGCGGTGAACGGTGTCTTCGTTTATTTCGCACTGACCAGTTTTTCCGGTATTTCTGTGCAGGATGCCTATAAAAAAGGTCTGTCTTATAATGAAGAGATTTCCCGCTTTGAGGATCAACAAGCACGCGGCTGGAAGACTGATCTGGTCGTTGACATTCTGGAAGACAAAAAAGTATTCCTTTCTTTAACTGTTTCCGACAAGCAAAATCAGAAGGTCAACGATATCGGAGCGTTCCTGTTGGTCAGCCGACCTGCAAGAGAAGACAAGGATCAGGTTTTTACTATGGTTCCGACCCGTTCAGGGTTTGAGTTGGAAACCACGTTTGCTGAGCCGGGCCAATGGGATCTGCTGATTACGCTGAAAGGTGGCGGATTTGACAAACCTTACCGTGTGGAGAAACGGATATGGGTGAAGTAACGCAGCCTTCCCAAAGCCTCTTATCCTCAAACGTCTTTCGGGACGGGGGTGGAAACTGTTGTGCTGGCGGGGCAATTGCCTTGGCCCGTTCATCGGGTCCGCAAGCCGATTACTTGGATTTCGTATCGGCAGATCCCAAGGCTTTTGTGACCCATGATGAAGATGGGTATGCGATGTTGCATCTTCTTGTGGAAAATATGCATTGCGCCAATTGTATTCGCAGTATTGAAAAGGCCTTGAACCGTCAGGAAGCGGTTCTCGATGGTCGGGTTAATTTCTCTACTCGACGCTTGCTGGTGCGCTGGGATGAAAACGCCGCGGAAGCGGCTGATATCGTCAAGCCCGTTATTGATCTTGGGTATCCACTGACCCCCTATAACGCAGAAATGATGCAGTCGGCCTCTGAGGATGAGGATCGCCGCCTTTTAAAAGCACTGGGTGTCGCTGGCTTCGCCGCCATGAACGTTATGCTTTTGTCTGTTTCGGTTTGGGCGGGGCTGTTTTCTGAGGATATGGGGGTCGCAACCCGTGATTTTATGCATTGGATTTCCGCACTGATTGCGATGCCCGCCGTTGCATATTCTGGTCAGGTCTTCTTTCAGTCTGCAATCGGTGCATTGCGGGCGGGTCGCCTTAATATGGATGTCCCTATTTCCCTGGCAGTTATATTGGCCACTGGAATGAGCCTGGCGGAGACAATTCAAAGCGGTGAATATGCCTATTTTGATGCTGCTGTAACCCTTCTGTTCTTCCTGCTGATTGGACGTTTCCTGGATAACCGGGCGCGAAGTAAAGCCCGCTCAGCAGCGGAGCGCCTATTGTTAATGAAAGCGGTTGCCGCCACTGTTGTAGAGGAAGACGGTTCCCATAAATCCATACCAGTAGACGCAGTGACGCCGGGGACCTGTGTTCATGTGGCTGTTGGTGACCGGTTCCCGATTGATGGAGATATCATTCTGGGCCGAACCAGTATTGATAATAGTCTGGTGACCGGCGAAAGTCTTCCTGAAGAGGCCGGGATTGGCGCTTCTGTTTTTGCAGGCACCTTAAACCTGACGGGACCCGTTCAGGTGAAGGCCACGAAAACCGGCGATAATACCCTTCTTGGGGATATTGTCCGACTTATGGAAAATGCCGAACAGGGCCGGGCGAAATATGTACGGCTTGCCGACCGGGTCGCAGAATATTATGCCCCTGTTGTTCATATTCTGGCTGCCCTGACATTTGCGGGATGGTGGTTGCTTGGAAATGACTGGCAATTGTCGCTGTTGCAGGCGGTCGCGGTTCTGATCATTACCTGTCCTTGCGCTTTGGGGCTGGCTGTTCCTGTCGTACAGGTCGTTGCCAGTGGCCGTTTGCTGGGAAAAGGTATTTTGGTAAAGGCCGCAGATGGCCTGGAAAAGCTGGCCAAGGTTGATACCATTGTTTTTGATAAAACAGGGACGCTGACGGAAGGGCGACTCGAATTTATTAATGGCGGCACTGTCACCGATGAGGATTTGAAACTCGCCGCTGATATAGCGCTGACCAGTCGCCACCCTTTGGCGCAGGCCGTGGTTCGTGCCGCGGGCGGTGCAACTGGATGCGAAGGTGTTACAGAACATCCGGGCGCCGGATTGGCGGTTGATTTCGGTGACGGGGAAATTCGGCTGGGAAGCCGTGAATGGTGTGGTGTCGATGGTGAAAATGCACCGATCCCTACCGGGCCTGAAATGTGGCTGAAGCGCCCATGTTCTGACGCGGTTCAGTTTTCTTTTTCAGATCGCTTGCGTGAGGATGCTCGAAAAACGATTTCACAACTTAAATCGATGGGGTTACGGATCGAGCTTTTGTCCGGTGACAGAAATGAAGTAGCCTCGGAAATTGCCCATGCCGCCGGTATTGATTATTGGAAAGCGGGGATAAAGCCTGAAGGTAAAGTTGCGCATCTGGAAGCCTTGAAAGAGCAGGGATCCATAGTAATGATGGTGGGTGATGGCCTGAATGACGCGCCTGCCCTGGCGGCGGCCCACGTTTCCATGTCGCCGTCAACGGCCTCAGATATCAGCCAAACTGCTGCAGACTTTGTGTTTCAGGGGCGCTATCTTGGGGCGGTTGTAGAGGCAGTTAAAGTTGCCCGGCTATCGCATCGCCTCGTGATTCAGAATTTCGGTTTGGCCTTTCTGTATAACGCTATTGCGGTTCCATTGGCCGTGATGGGTTTTGTAACCCCCTTGTTTGCCTCTATCGCAATGTCAGCGTCCTCTTTGGTTGTTGTGTTCAATTCCATGCGTCTGAAATTGTCGGATAAAAAGGATATGGTATGAGTGCCCTGATTTACCTGATCCCGATTGCGTTATTCATGGGGGGGCTTGGCTTGGCAGCCTTCTTATGGAGCTTAAAATCCGGTCAGTATGATGATCTGGATGGCGCCGCCAACCGGATTTTATTTGATGAAGACGAAGACTAGATTTTTTCGGCGATCAAAACATCGTCCTGCGGGAAGCGTGGGCCTTTGATTGTTTCGTTCCCTGGTGCTGGCTGCCTGGGAATGTTAAATGAACATATCAAAGAGAACGCGGCCATTGCTGTCCCGGCCAGAAAAACACTGGCGGGTGACGTCAACCACAAAATACCAAACAGAACCGGTATGACCACCGCGGCGATGTGGTTGATGGTAAAGCTGACACTCGCCGTGGAAGCCATGTCTTTCGGGTCGGCGATCTTCTGGAAATAGCTTTTGATGCCGATCGCAAAAGCAAAGAATAAATGGTCAACGACATACAGTCCGGCCGCCAGATTGCTATCTTCTACAAACGCGTAGCCAGTAAACACCATCATGAGACCAACATATTCAAAAATAAGAGCCTTTCTTTCACCCCAATGGGAAATCAGGCGACCAATTTTAGGTGCTAGAAAAATATTGATGGCATGGTTCAAAAGGTAAAGGGCCGTAATGGTGGATATGGCGTATCCAAATTTTTCGACCATCATAAAGCCTGCAAAAACCATAAATATCTGCCGCCGCGCACCAGACAGGAAGGTCAGGGCGTAATATAGCCAATAGCGTTTTCTCAACACAATGGTTTTGGTTTGATGCACTTTGGTTTCAAATAACGGGTAGGCCGACCAGGTGATCAAAGCGGTAAAGACAGCAACACCACCGCCTAACGCATAAATGATGGCAAAATCCAGTCCAGCAAATTTTGTCGCACAATAAATCAAGCCGTAAACGGCAAGTGAGGCAAATGCCTGTGCCGATATTTGACGGCCCATAACAAGTGGCGTACGTTCTTTTGAAACAAGTTGTAAGGTCAGGGATTGCCGTAGGGTTTCGTGATAGTGAAAACCAACAGACATGAGAATTGTGGTCAGGTAGAAGCCTATCTCTGACGGAAACAGCCCTGTAATTGCGACACCAATCCCGAAAACGAGCAACGAAATCATCAGCAGGCGCTGTTCAGCAATAATCAAAAGGACAAAGATAACGGTAAAGGCCAATAATCCCGGAACTTCACGTAAGGATTGCAGGATGCCGATTTCACGGCCAGTGAAATTGATGGCGTCAACGGCGAAATTGTTGAGCAAAGCAAGCCACGTTGCAAAGCCCGCGCCCCACCCCGCAGCGGTGACCATGAGAAGATATTCTGGTTTTTGCCATTGTTTTACTGTCATGCATTTTATCCGGGATTAAAAGTTGTGACAGAAAGTGTATCAAATTCTGTGACCGTCTATCTTTCGACAAAAAGTCAATTTATGCCTTAAAACGGACAAATTGAAGCGCCTTATTGCTGATCTGTTCGCTAAATAATCACAGTGATGTCGACTAGCCGTTTCATTCCTGCACTGTTAGTATGGTGAGAACATGTTGTTTGGAAAGTGAGTTTATGGCGGTTTGGGGAAAGATATTCGGCGGTGCAGCAGGTCTTTTGCTCGGTGGCCCTTTGGGCGCTCTCGTGGGCGGTATTGCTGGACATGTCGTTGATAAATATAGAGAAGGCCCTGATTCAGAGGGAGACAGTGTTGCAGATGGTGGGGGGCTAAAGCAGGTCGCCTTCACAATTGCTGTTATCGCGCTTGGCGCCAAGCTTGCAAAAGCTGATGGTGTTGTGACCCGGGACGAGGTTGACGCGTTCAAGCGCGTTTTTCGTATCCCGCCGGAAGAACAGAAAAATTTTGCAAAGGTCTTCGATCGGGCGCGGCAAAGCACAGCTGGCTACGAGGGGTATGCCCAGCAGGTCGAAAAGATGTTCCGTGACACGCCTCAGGTTATGGAAGATTTGCTACATGGTTTGTTTTCCATTGCAATGGCCGATGGGGTTCTTCATCCAGATGAATATGCTTACTTGAAAAATATTGCCCTAATTTTCGGTTTTAGCGATGACGATTTTGATCGTTTCCGGGGATATCATGTGGGTGAAGACGTCCGGGACCCTTATCAAATCCTCGGGGTGACCAAAGATATCTCGGACGCGGATCTGAAGAAAGCCTATCGGGCGTTAATCAGGGATAATCATCCGGACAAAGTCATGGCACAGGGGTTGCCGCAGGAATTTGTCGATGTGGCCAATGAAAAATTGGCAATTATAAATAGCGCTTATGACGAGCTTTGCAAGCATCGCAATATTTAGAGATGGCGGACACAGACATTAACATCCTCTGGCACCCCTCTCCTAACTTCAATCAAAGGCGCGATAAAAAAACGCCGACCATCCTGGTGCAGCATTATACGGGCATGAAAAATACGCAGGAAGCGCTCGCACGATTATGTGATCCAAAGGTTGAGGTAAGTGCGCATTATCTCATCGATGAAGAGGGTGCCGTTTATCAATTAGTGGATGAAAAGAAGCGGGCCTGGCATGCTGGTCTTGGGAGTTGGCGGGGCGAAACGGATATCAATTCAGCCTCCATCGGGATTGAAATCGTTAATCCGGGGCACGAATTCGGGTATCGTCAGTTTTCTGAGAGACAGATGCAATCGGTTATTTCGCTTTCCAAATCGATTGTTGAGCGGCATCAGATTGCCAGTTTTAATGTCATTGGACATTCTGACCTTGCCCCGGGACGAAAACAGGATCCCGGAGAATTGTTTGACTGGAAGCGCTTGGCTGAAAACGGGGTCGGATTGTGGCCTGAAGCGGTTCAAAGCGAAGGGCCCGTTTCCGACGACGACTTTCGGCATGCTCTGGATGTTATCGGATATGAGGTAGGAAGTGAAAATCTACAGGATGTGACAGCTGCGTTTCAGCGTCACTGGCGACAGGAGAAAGTGGACGGTATTGCTGATGCGGAAACCCGTATAATGGCCAAATCCATACAAAACTGCGTCCTTCGCTTGACCAATTGAGCAGACAGGGGTAAGCAGGGCATACCAGATGGCTGGATGATCGCTGCCCCGATATGGGGGAGAGGAAAGTCCGGGCTCCACGGAAATACGGTGCCGGTTAATGGCCGGCGGGGGTGACCTTAGGGAAAGTGCCACAGAAAGCAAACCGCCTGTTTTTACAGGTAAGGGTGAAAGGGTGCGGTAAGAGCGCACCGCGCGTCTGGTAACAGAGGCGGCACGGTAAACCCCACCGGGAGCAAAACCAAATAGGGACGGCCGATGTAGGGATGTATGTCTGCTACGTAAGCTGGTTTTCCGAGCTGCTGTCCGGGTTGGTTGCTTGAGGTGTTTGGTAACAGGCACCCTAGACGAATGATCATCCATCGAGAAATCGAGGACAAAACCCGGCTTACAGGCCATCTGGTCTTTATCATGTCTTGATACACTTGATGCCTTTCAGGGACAGATTTATAAGGGTAGAAAAGACGGGGAAGAATGTGAATATCAGCGCGCCATTGAAAACCAGTTTCCGGCATTTTTTCCAAGTGCTGGTATTCTCTC
Organism: Sneathiella aquimaris; assembly: GCF_026409565.1. Lineage (NCBI taxonomy): Bacteria > Pseudomonadati > Pseudomonadota > Alphaproteobacteria > Sneathiellales > Sneathiellaceae > Sneathiella > Sneathiella aquimaris. The sequence continues at coordinate 2,915,665 of NZ_CP112881.1, read as the reverse complement.
TGGTTGGAACGTCGACGGCTAACGCCGCTGGCGGTCATCTGGAACCATTGGTGTATGATATTGGAATTTGCCTGTTTTCAGCCAGTCTACTCGCCATCCTTTTTGCCCGATTTAAAATTCCAAGTATTGCCGCTTTCCTGCTGGCGGGCATTCTTGTGGGCCCGGTTGGTTTTAAGTTAATCACGGATCCGCGGAATATTGAGACCATCGCGGAGCTGGGCTTCATCCTGTTATTGTTCATGATCGGTGTTGAGATTGATATCCGCAAAATTGCAAAGAGCGGAAAAGTCATCATCACTTCGGGAATATTGCAGTATCCGCTGACGGTTTTATTTGGTGTTCTGGTGGTTAAAGCTCTTATATGGCTGGGTTTTTCAAATGCATTCCCCGGTGATTATGATGCGCTTTACTTTGGAATCTTTATCGCCGGATCGTCGACTCTCCTGGTTGTTAAGATGTTTCAGGAAAATTATGAATTGGATACTGAATCCGGTCATCTTTCTTTGGGCCTTCTGGTCTTTCAGGATATCTGGGCGGTTATTGTTCTGACGTTGCAGCCAACGTTTAACTCTCCTGAGCTAACGACTGTCCTCATCTCGTTTCTTGGTATGTTTTTGCTGGTCGCTATTTCCTATCTGTTGGCAAAGGGCTTTATTGCGCAGACTTTTAAGTGGCTTGCGAAAGAGCCCCAAATGATTTTTGTCGCCTCTATTGGATGGTGTTTCTCCGTCGTTTTTATTGGTAGTAGCCTGGATCTTATGGCAGGGGCAATTTTCGACCTGGACGTGACATTGTCGGTGGGGTCAGGGATGAGTGCTCTGATTGCAGGTATGACAATTGCGGCTCTCCCGTACAGCCGGGACATTATCGCCAAGGTGGGTATTGTTCGCGATTTCTTTATCGTGTTGTTTTTTGTTGGTTTGGGTATGAGTGTACCTGTCCTGGACAACTTTATAGTTCCGGCTCTGGCTGTTGTTCTCGCTGTATTTTCACTGTTAAGCCGGCAAATTGTTTTCTTCCCTTTGTTCTACATCACTGGCGGTGACCAGCGACTGGCTCAGGTTACATCATTAAGGTTGGCGCAACTTTCGGAATTTGGTCTTGTCATTGCATATTTGGGGAGCCAGCTTGGCCATATCTCAAGTGATATGTCGGGTGCAATTATATTCGGGTTTGTTATGACAGCGTTGTTGACCCCTGTTCTATACCGAAACGCCCATCGATTTTATGGCCATATGGCGCCTGTTCTACATCGTCTGGGTTTCAAAGAACCGCCTGTTTCATCGAATGAGCTTGAGGCTAATCCTGAGATCGTGCTGTTAGGGTTTCATCGTGTCGCTTCGTCGTTATTGCATGAAATCAGTGAACACAGGCCTGAGCTTCTGAAAAAAATCCTGGTAATTGATTTTAATGTGCAAATTCATGCTGCAATTCGGCGACTGGGGGTCGGGGTGCGATATGGTGATCTTGCTAGTGAACAAACACTCAGTCATTCAGGCATTGAAAAAGCAAAGGTCGTTGTCGCAACGATTTCTGACGATATTCTGCGTGGCACAAGCAACCATAAACTTGTTCAAACCATTCGCCAGATCAATCCGGACGCTATTGTTATTTCCAATGCCGAGCAACCACTGAACGCCAAAGATATTTACGAGGCGGGGGCTGATTATGTTTACATGGGGCGGGTCAATACTGCCCGTGCGCTGGAAGAGATAATCGAACGAACCCTGGATGGTACGTTAAGCGATTATCGACAGGAACAGGAAGAAAAGCATGGGAAATCCCATGAGAGGTCTGAAATCCTCCATTAGAACTCCTGACCGTTAAAACCGGGGGCGCTGACCTTTTTTCAGTTTTTGCAGTATATTCTCCAGATTGTTCAGGAAACTGGATCTGTCTTTTTTCGTGAAAGCGGCATTATATCCTGAGATTTCACCAGTTTCCCGCAAATGTGCGTTCAGGTCACGCATTGCCAAAGACATGCCAATAGACTGATTTGTAAAAGGTTTACCTGATGAATTGAGGACGATCGCTGATTTCTTCAAACACCGGTCCGCCAACGGAATGTCGGAGGTGATAACCACATCCTGATCCGTTACTTTCTCAGCGATCCAGTTGTCAGCGGCATCAAAACCATCATCGACAACAATTTGCTCGATCAATTCACTCGGAGGGATCCGCATCCAGCTGTTGCTGACAACAAACGTTTTCAGGTTGTGGCGGCCGGCTACGCGGTAGATTTCGTCTTTGACAGGACACGCATCTGCGTCGATATAAATTTCAGTCATGACTGCTTATATCAGGTTTGGCCCAGAAAGAAAGGAAGGGGCGCAGCGGTTGTGCTGCGCCCTTTTCCCTTATTTTAGCAGTGAGCGAAGCATCCAGGCGGTTTTCTCATGGATCCTCATGCGATCCGACACCAGAGCCGCAGTCGACTCGTCGTCCGCCTCTTGCGCGACGGCCAAAACCTTCCGGCAGGTTCGTACAACTTGTTCGTGACCTTTGGTGAGGATTGAAACCATTTCCTCGGCGTCAGGGACGCCGTCTATTTCTTCGATTGCACTGAGTTCGTTAAAGGCTTTGTAGGTGCCCGGGGCGGCGACCCCCAAAGTGCGAATTCTCTCGGCAATATCGTCCACGGCGATAGCCAGTTCCGTGTAATGTTCCTCAAACATCAAATGCAAATCCCGGAATTTCGGCCCTGTTACGTTCCAGTGGAAATTATGGGTTTGCAGATACAGGGTGTAGGAATCCGCGAGCAAATGTTTCAAACCATCTGCAATCTTATCCATATCGTTTGAATTAATGCCAATATCGATTTTGCTCATTCTGTTCCCCTTTTTGGCTTTCCTTATAGAAAATTAGTTTAGAATGATTCTAGATTTAGGGTCTTTTTTTCGTTTTTAAACCCTCACTAAAAAATAAATTTCACATCTTGCGTCAAGAAACGTCTTTCTACTTGGACTCCATTTTTCACTCAATTTAAAAAGAACAAAAGATGAACATAGTGGTCAATTAGAGAAAACGTAATTATTCGGCACAAGTTCTTGTGTGGTGAAAATAATGGTTAAGAAAAACTTAAAATCGTTACTTCGTTGATTATTTGAAATGCCTGTAAATCCAAGGTTTTTCGGCATATCTCCATTGACGGACATATAATTCCATGATATTCCATATTATACCATGTCAGCACCATATATTTCGGTTTTGACCGGTGGGAGAGGGAGTTTTTTGAGGGTGAGGCTTAATGGCCCTGTTTCTGTCTAAATATTTAAACAAGGTTGATAAGAAGGGGAGGGTGTCCGTGCCAGCCCGCTTTCGTGCGACCTTGGCAGAAAAAGGCTATACGACCGTCATCCTGTTTCCGACTATTGGGGGCGACGCGATCAACGCTTGTGGCATGGACGTCATGGAGGGTCTGCTGGAGAGTCTTGGCCGTTTGGATCTGTATTCAGAAGAGCAGGATTCTGACGCGGATGTGTTGATGGCCGAGTCTGTCGAATTGCCGATCGATGGCGATGGGCGAATTGTTATTCCTCTGGAAATGTTGCGTGCCGTTGGTATTCAGGATGCCTGTGTTTTCGCCGGACGGGGTGACAGTTTCCGCATATGGGAGCCAAAGGCTTACGAGGCGAATATCGCGGCCGCGAAAGAACGCGCCCGGGCAAAAAGAGCCCGTAAGTCAGCCCGGATGGCGGAGGGTGCAAATGACTGACCATCCACATATTTCTGTTCTTTTAGATGAGGTTCTTGACGTTTTGAAGCCGGCCTCCGGTGAGGTCATCGTTGATGGTACTTTCGGGGCTGGTGGTTACAGTCGCGCGATCCTCGAAGCATCAGACTGTAAGGTCTACGGCATTGATCGGGATCCCCGCGCCATTGCTATGGGGCGTGTGATGGAAAAGGAGTTTCCGGGTCGACTGCAAGTGCTGGAGGGCTGTTACGCCGATATGCAGGCGCTTTTGGCAAAGGTAGGTGTCTCTGCGGTTGACGGAATTGCGTTGGATATTGGTGTTTCTTCCATGCAGATCGATGAAGCAGAACGCGGGTTCTCGTTTATGCGGGATGGGCCTCTTGATATGCGAATGTCTGCAGATGGGCCAACGGCCGCTGATGTGGTGAATTCTGAATCAGAAGCCGAGCTGGCCCGCATTATTTTCCACTATGGTGAAGAGCGCCGGTCCCGTGCAATCGCCAAGGTTCTGGTTGCTCAACGGCAGGAGAAGCCTTTTTCCACTACATTGGAGCTGGCCGACGCGGTCGCAACAGTGGTGCGTCCTACGGGGAAGGGTATTAACCCTGCAACCCGGACGTTTCAGGCCCTGAGAATATTTGTAAATGATGAGTTGGGCCAGCTTGATCAGGGGTTGGCCGCGGCAGAGAAATTGCTGGCGCCGGGTGGTCGTTTGGCTGTTGTGTCTTTTCACAGTCTGGAAGATCGCCGGGTGAAGAAATTCCTGACGGAACGGTCTTCAGCGCGGGCAAATCCCTCTCGCCATTTGCCGCCAGGGGAAGATGGGCCTGCCCCGTCTTTTAAATTGGTGAAGCGCGGTGCAATCAAGGCGCGTGAAGTTGAGGCGTCACAAAATCCCCGGTCACGGTCGGCCCGCTTGCGTGGCGCTGTGCGTACCGAGGCTCCTGTCTGGGGAGATGTGGCATGAAAAGAACAATTACACTTGCCATGGTTATCGCCATCGCCATCGTATCTTACATTCCTTATCAGCTGTATTACGAAACACAGCAGCTTGAGAAGGATTTGAGCGAGTTGCGGAGAGATATTTCCAAGAACAAGCAGGCAATCCGTATTTTGAAAGCTGAATGGGCTTATGAAAACAGGCCGGAAAAATTACAGGCCTTAGCGGCCAAGTATCTGCCGTTGTTACTCGTATCGCCTCATCAGGTGGCGACCTTGGGAGAGGTCCCGCGAAGAGCTATTGATCCTTATATGGTTTCGACGAAAGCGATACCGGTGCCACGTAAACGCCCCGGCCTGAAAAAATGGCAGTCCAAGCCACCTGTCCGGGGGCCTATGCATTTGGCGTCATTTAAGAAAAACAATCAGGCAGCGAGGATCGTCAAATGAGCGGCGATCCTTTTCCCGTTTTAACCCATGGCAATATGGATGCGGATGGCCGTTTCACCGTAAGCCGCACCAAACCCTCCATTCATTTGGAAGGCAGTGCAAAAGAAACGTTGGAGCAGGGCCGTAACCGTTTGGTTGTGGCGGGCTTTCTATTCGCTTTTTGCTTTGTCGTGCTTGCCGGACGGTTGGTGGGTCTTGCCTGGAGCGGGATTGGCACTGAGGAAGAGGTTGCCAATATTGCCCCGAAAAAATCAGGACTTACCCAACCCTTGGGCGCGCGCGCGGAAATCTATGATCGAAATGGGGTTTTGCTGGCAACGACCCTGAATACAGTTTCTTTGTATGCGGATCCCCGGAAAATTCTAAATGTTGATTATGCCGTCCAAAAGCTGCGCGGCGTATTTGATGATTTGAATGAAGCATCACTCTCCACAAAATTATCGGCAAAACGGAATTTCGTCTGGATCAAGCGTCATTTGACACCTGCACAACACCGGGCCGTTAATGATTTGGGTATTCCCGGGCTGTTTTTTGAAGATGAGGAAAAACGGTTCTATCCACTTGGTTCACTTGTATCTCATATGATCGGCTATACCGATATTGACAATAACGGCATCGCTGGCGCTGAGAAATATTTTGACGATCAGCTGGCTGGCAAAAATGGCACGAAGCAGGCCGGAATAAACTTGTCCGTTGACGTGCGTGTACAGCATGCCCTTCGAGATGAACTTGCTCAGTATATGTCCGTATTCCGGGCGATCGGGGCGTCGGGCATGGTTTTGGATGTTACAACCGGTGAAGTGGTGGCGATGGCATCCCTGCCGGACTTCGATCCCAATCGGCCAAAAGACTATCCGGTTGATAGTAAGTTTAACAAAACGACCCTTGGTGTTTACGAGATGGGGTCCACGTTTAAGACTTTTACAACAGCGATGGCGCTGGAGCACCGATCGGTTTCCCTGCGCGATGGATATGATGCGACCAATCCTATTCGGATCGCCGGATTCAGGATTCGGGATGACCACGCCAAGAAAAGATGGTTGTCCGTTCCGGAAATTTACATGTACTCGTCCAATATCGGGACAGCAAAAATGGCAGAGGCTATCGGCCCTAAGAGACATAAGGCATTCTTGCGCCGATTAGGACTGTTGGACAAACCGGTGATTGAACTTCCTGAAGTTGGTGCCCCAATTTTGCCGCCTCGTTGGAATAGGCTTGAGACCATGACTATTTCGTATGGACATGGCCTGTCGGTGAGCCCGCTTCAACTTAGTGCCGCGATTGGTGCGATCGTAAATGGCGGGCAATTGATACAGCCAACAATCTTGAAAAAGAACAGTGACGCTTCGGTGGAAAGCAAGCAGGTTATTCGCAAACAGGTTTCAGATGTTGTCCGCCGGTTGATGAGACTTGTTGTGGAAAAAGGAACCGGTAAAAAAGCGGCTGCAACTGGGTATCTGGTCGGCGGGAAGACAGGTACTGCGGAAAAAGCGGTTAATGGGCGATATAAGAGAGATGCTTTGATTACGTCTTTTGTCAGTGCGTTTCCAATGAATGACCCCCGTTATGTCGTGTTCGCTATGTTGGATGAGCCCAAGGGTAATTCCTCCACTTATGGCTTCAGAAGCGCAGGTTGGACGACGGCCCCTATTGTCAGTCGGGTAATCACCCGGATCGCCCCTATTTTGAAGATTAAGCCGATGGATGAAGAAAGCCCTTCTGTCCAGAAAGCCTTGCATATTCCAATTTACTCACGGGAGAAGAAACATGAAACTTTCTGATCTCCTGCAAATAGATCCGAGCCATCTGGCAAATGACGTTGACGTAAAGGGATTGACCGCAGACAGCCGTGAGGTTGCCCCTGGCTATATTTTCGCCGCCCTCGTTGGCACGGGGCTGGATGGTCGAAATTATATCAAATCCGCGGTTGAGCAGGGTGCCATTGCCATCCTGACGGATAGCGGATATGACCCGTCGGATTGCCCCTTATATTGTCACCAGGTTGATAACCCCCGGCGGGAGCTCGCGTTTCTTGCTGCACGGTTTTACAAAAAGGTGCCCCAAACGGTCGTAGCAGTGACCGGAACAAACGGCAAAACATCTGTCGCGCATTTTGTTCGGGAGATTTGGCAGGGGCTTGGATTACAGGCGGCGAGCCTGGGGACATTGGGCGTTGTTACAGCACAGCAGACGTTGCCCTTAATTTACACGACGCCAGAGCCTGTTTTACTCCACAAAAAGTTGGCCTATTTAGTTGATGAAGGGGTAACGCATCTTGCAATTGAGGCGTCCAGCCATGGGCTCGATCAAAACCGGCTTGATGGGATCGATATTTGTGCGGGAGGGTTTACAAACCTTACTCATGATCATCTTGATTACCATGAAAGCAAAGAAGGGTATCTGAAAGCCAAGCTGGGCTTGGTCGATCGTGTTGTTGCTGTTGGTGGAACAGCAGTTCTTAACGCGGATGTTCCTGAATATTTCCGATTTAAGGATGCCGCCGAAATGCGCGGTCTGTCCGTCCTCAGCTACGGTCGTTCAGGCGATCAGTTAAAAATACTGGATGTAACGTCACACGGCGCCGGGCAGGATATTACTTTGGAAGCTTTTGGGAACCGCTGCGTGGTTGAACTTAAAGTCGCTGGTGAATTTCAGGCAATGAACATGCTTTGTGCGCTAGGTTTGGTGATAAGTGCCGGGGGCGGGTTCGCAAGCGCATTGTCTGTGTTGCCAACAATCGGGAATGTGCCGGGCCGAATGGAGCTGGTGGCTAAAACACCTGCCGGAGCTGACGTCTATGTTGATTTTGCCCATACACCGGACGCATTGGAAACGGTCCTGAAAGCATTGCGACCGCATGCGCATGGCGCTATCCATGCAATAATTGGATGCGGTGGTGACCGGGATAAAACCAAACGCCCTGTAATGGGGCGAGTGGCCGCAGAATTTGCAGACATCGTCTATGTGACTGACGATAATCCAAGAACTGAAAATGCAGCCCAGATCCGATCTGAGATACTCGCCGCATGTCCGCAAGCCAAAGAATTTGCTGACCGGGAACAGGCCATTCATGAAGCGCTAAGCCGTGCGGCCAATGATGATATCGTCCTGATTGCCGGAAAAGGACATGAAAGCGGCCAAATTATTGGGGATACGGTTATTTCTTTTAACGATAAAGAAGTCGCCCAGCGGATCACAAGCCGATTGGAGGCGGGAAAATGACGGCAGAACCCCTTTGGTCAGCATCTGAAATACTTGCCGCCACGAAAGGTGCCTGTGACGATACTTCCTGGCTTGCAAACGGCGTGACAATTGATAGCCGTTCTGTACAAAAGGAAGACTTGTTCATTGCTATTGTAGGCCCGAATAACGATGGCCATGATTATGTCGAGCAGGCGCTTGCAAACGGCGCCAGTGCCGCGATCGTTGATCATATTCCAGAAGGATTGTCAGCGAAGTACTGCCGCAGGCTTGTATTGGTTCCTGATACTCAGGCCGGCATGGAAGATCTTGCGCGCGCGTCTCGGCAGCGGAGCCGGGCAAAAATCGTTGCGATTACGGGCAGTGTGGGTAAAACAAGTACCAAGGAAACACTTGCGCATATTCTGAAGCAGCAGGGCCGGACCCATTGCAGCGTGGGCAGTTTCAACAATCATTGGGGCGTCCCTTTGTCGTTGTCAAGGATGCCTGCCGACGCTGAATATGGCATATTCGAGCTGGGTATGAACCATCCAGGCGAAATTGGGCCGTTATCGCGCATGGTTCGCCCTCATATTGCGATGATCACAGCAATTGCCGCCGCCCATACAGAATTTTTTAAAAGCACAGATGAAATCGCTCTGGCTAAAGCCGAAATCTGCGAGGGTATCGAAGAGAACGGGCTTCTTCTGCTTAACGCTGACGATACCCATTGTCCTGTCTTGACAAAAGAAGCGGAAAAAACAGGCGGTTTTGACATCGTTTATTTCGGCGAGTCACCTTCTGCCACAATTCACCTTGAAGAAGTCGAATTATTGCCCACTAGCAGCAGTATTACAGCAGATGTCTCTGGTGAACGACATGCATTTACACTGTCCGTTCCGGGACGTCACTGGGTGCAAAATATTTTGGGCGTTTTAGGGATTGTGAAATCCTTGGGTGGAGATTTGCAGCAGGCCTGCCACTCTTTGGGAACGATGGTCGCACCGAGCGGCAGAGGGGTGGTAATTGAGGTTCCCTGTGATGGTGGTTCGTTCAAGGTTATTGATGAGAGTTACAATGCCAGTCCTGTCGCTATGCAAGCGGCCTTTCGTGTGTTGGGGCGCCATACAATCCCCCATGGCGGGAGAAAAATAGCGGTTTTGGGAGATATGAGAGAATTGGGCGAAAAATCTCCTGAAATTCATGCTGAGTTGGCAAATGATATCTTGGCGAACGGCATTGATATGGTATATGCGTGCGGTCCCAATATGCGGTATTTATTTGACGTTCTTCCGAACACTAAACAAGCCGGTTATGGCACCAGTTCCAATGATCTGGTGGCACCGCTGTTACACGATATTTCAGCTGGGGACATCGTTTTGATCAAGGGTTCTTTGGGAAGTAAAATGAAAGTAGTGTTGGATGCCGTTCAGGCAAGGTCCAAAGACGTATCGGCAGTCGCGGATAAAGGGGTGTAGGGATGTTATATAATTTTCTTTATCCATTAGCAGACGACTTCGCAATTTTTAATCTGTTCCGGTATCTGACATTTCGGACTGGCGGCGCCATTATGACTGCCCTGATGATCAGTTTCATCTTCGGGCCAATGGTCATTAACTGGCTGAAAAGCAAGCAGCATAGAGGACAACCCATCCGGGATGATGGACCAGAGTCCCATATTATTGCAAAGCAGGGCACACCAACGATGGGCGGCTTTTTGATTCTGCTTGCGCTTGGTACTGCTACACTTTTGTGGGCCGATTTGACAAATGCCTATGTTTGGTCGGTTTTGCTGGTGACGTTAGGGTTCGGCGCAATTGGTTTTGCCGATGACTATCTGAAGGTTAGTCGGCACAATCCAAAAGGCGTCCCCGGTAAAGTCAAACTATTGATGGAGATCCTCATTTCGTTTGCTGCAACGATGTGGATTGTTAAAACAAGTAATCCCGATATTGCGATGGGGTTGACCATTCCCTTCCTGAAGAACGTCCTGATTGATCTGGGCTGGTTTTATATCCCTTTTGGCATGCTGGTTATGGTCGGTGCGTCCAATGCTGTTAATTTAACAGACGGGCTGGACGGTCTTGCCATTGTGCCGGTCATGATTGCTGGAACCTCGTTTGGTCTGATTGCCTATCTGGTGGGTAATACGGTTTTCTCAGATTATCTGCAGATCAGGACGGTGCCGGGAGCGGGAGAATTGCTCGTTTTTTGCGGTGCCTTGATCGGTGCGGGCCTTGGGTTTCTGTGGTTTAACGCCCCGCCGGCGATGGTCTTTATGGGGGACACGGGATCTCTTGCGATGGGGGGCGCCTTAGGCGCGATCAGCGTTGTAACCCGGCATGAGATTGTTCTTGCGGTTATTGGTGGTTTGTTCGTTCTGGAAACCGTGTCAGTGATTGTTCAGGTTGCCTCGTTCAAATTAACAGGGAAACGTGTTTTCAGGATGGCACCCTTGCATCATCACTATGAAAAGAAAGGTTGGGCTGAACCCACAATCGTTATTCGGTTCTGGATTATTGCCGTGATCCTGGCATTGATCGGCCTCGCGTCGTTGAAACTGAGATAAAGGAATGATGAAAAGTCACGCGTTTGAAAATAAAGAAATAGCCGTTTTTGGTCTTGGTAAAAGCGGATTTGCAACAGCTTTGCGGTTGCAAGAGGGACAGGCGCGTGTCTTTGTTTGGGATGATAATGAAGGACGGCGGAGTGCGGCTCAGGAAATGGGCCTTTCTGTTCAGAACTTCGGTGGCACTGAAACGTCTTCTGTCGATGCCCTGGTTCTGAGTCCTGGTGTTCCCCTGACGCATCCTGAACCCCACCCTGTTGTTAAAAAAGCCCAGAAGAACCACATTCCAATCGTCGGCGATGTGGAAATATTTATGCAGGAAAAAGAGGCGGGTAGAGTTGTTGGAATTACAGGAACCAATGGTAAATCAACAACAACCGCGCTGATCAATCATATCCTGGCTGTGAATAATTGCGAGACTGCAATGGGCGGAAATATTGGTACGCCGGTTATGGATTTGCCGCAGTTGGGGCAAGACGGGGTCTATGTTCTTGAATTATCTTCCTATCAACTGGATCTGACACCTTCATGGCAGGCCGATATTGCGGTTATTCTGAATGTTACGCCGGATCATCTTGATCGGCATGGCGATATTCAGCACTACGCGTCTGTCAAACAGCGTATTTTCCAGAAACAGACCTCAGAGGGAGTGGCGGTCATAAATTCAGATGATCCGTTCTGCCAGCTCATGGCAGAGGATATCCTTAAAAATGGTGCTCAGCGTGTGCTTCCCATTTCAACCAAACGTCCTTTGCAAACCGGCATTTATGTGCTGAACGGTATTTTGACGGATAAGACTGAACGGGGCATGGGCTGGTCCATTGATATAAGCAATGTCGATAGCTTGAGAGGTGTCCACAACTGGCAGAACGCAGCGGCGGCTGTTAGTGTTGTTCGTTCCTTGGGGCTGGATAATGAGCAGATTGAAAAAGGCTTGCGAAGTTTTGGCGGCCTGGTCCATCGGATGGAACAGATCGACAAAAAAGGAAAAATTCGATTTGTAAATGACTCGAAAGCCACCAATGCGGAAGCTGCGGAAAAGGCATTGTCGTCATTTGAGAATATCTTCTGGATTTGCGGCGGACGTGCAAAATCGGGAGGGATTGAGAGCCTTTCTCCCTATTTTTCCAGAATTCAAAAAGCCTATCTGATTGGTGAATGCGCGGACCAGTTTGAAACCACCTTGGCGGGGCATGTAAAGCTTGAAAAATGTAAAGAGTTGAAAGCCGCTTTCCAGTCGGCATTGTCCGATGCCAAGGCCTTTGATGAGGAATGCGTGATCCTGTTATCTCCCGCGACGGCCAGTTTCGATCAGTTTCCAAGCTTCGAAGCGCGCGGTGATGCGTTTCGCACTTTGGTGGAAGGGGAGCGTTCATGACGACATTTACGCGGCTGGATAGATCGGTTGTTGGTCGGTGGTGGTGGACTGTCGATCGTTGGACGTTGCTGGCCGTGGGCCTGTTGCTCGCAATGGGCGGAATGATGGTGCTGGCTGCCAGTCCGGCAGTGGCCGAACGTATCGGTCTGGATAGTTTTCACTTTGTGAAACGTCAGTTCTTTTATCTGCCTGTGGCCATTGGCATTATTTTTTCAATTTCCTTGATGTCCCCCTTATGGGTGAGACGGCTTGCGGTTATTGTTTTCGGCGTTTGTGTTCTGCTGACAGTGGCGACTTTGCTGGTTGGCCCAGAAGTGAAAGGCGCAAAGCGCTGGCTGCATTTTGGAAGTTTTACATTGCAACCTACCGAGTTTTTAAAGCCTTCCTTTGCGGTCGTTGCTGCCTGGATGTTTGCTCAGCAACGTAAAAGCGACGAAATTCCTGGCAACCTGATCTCGATGGGGCTTTTCGTTATGGTTGTCGGCTTGCTGCTCGCCCAACCGGATGTCGGGATGACGCTGGTTATTTCAGCGGTCTGGTTTGCACAGTTCTTTCTCGCAGGCCTGCCAATTATCTGGGTTGTCATGTTCCTTGGCATCGGCATAGTCAGTGCCGCAATGGCCTATACCCTGTTTCCACATGTTGCCAGCCGCGTTGATCGTTTTATGGACCCTTCTGGCGGCGGAAATTATCAAATCGAGCGCGCAATGGAAGCCTTTCAAACGGGCGGTTTTTTTGGAGTGGGGCCCGGGGACGGATCGGTGAAAACGGTTCTTCCTGATGCGCATACAGACTTTATTTTTGCCGTGGTTGGTGAAGAGTTCGGCGTTCTATTCTGTCTGGTTCTTGTTGCACTGTTTGCTTTTGTCATTCTGAGAGGCTTAAGCCGGCTGCTCGCCGAGAAAAACTTCTTCGTCGTGTTGGCCGCGGCCGGGTTGCTAACGCAGTTTGGATTGCAGGCTATTATCAATATGGGGGTGAACCTTCGTCTGATGCCAACGAAAGGCATGACCCTACCTTTTATTTCTTATGGCGGTTCCTCCATGCTGGCATTGGCGTTTCTGATGGGAATGTTGCTGGCATTCAGCCGGCGCCGTGTGGGTTCAGGTGATGTGTAATGACTGAAAAACGCAAACATATCGTTCTGGCCAGTGGCGGAACCGGTGGACATATCTTCCCTGCGCGCGCGCTCGCCGAGGAGTTAATCTCCCGCAATATGGACGTTACACTGATGACTGATCAGCGGGGCGAAAAATACGAACAGCTTTTCCCCGGGGTTAAGATTGTGCCTGTCACTTCAGCGTCCCCCTCTGTTGGAGGCGTGTTGGGCAAGCTGGTGGCAGGGTTCAAGCTGTTGCTTGGAACGCTTCAATCGATTTTTATTCTAAGAAAGTTAAAGCCGGACGTGGTTGTAGGTTTCGGTGGGTACCCATCCATGCCCCCCGCTGCAGCGGCATCCTTTTTGGGTGTGCCATTGATCTTGCACGAGCAAAATGCTGTCCTTGGCCGGGTCAACCGGTTGCTGTCCGGTATGGCGAAGAAGATTGCGACATCGTTCCATCATACAGAAAGCGGTGCGCGTGAGATTGCCTCAAAAATGAGTTTTACAGGAAATCCGGTTCGCCAGGAAATTATTGCATTGCATGGGCGCGGATACGCTGAACCCACCGTCAAAGATCCGATCAAGCTTTTGATCCTGGGCGGCAGTCAAGGGGCGACAGTGCTTTCAGATGTTGTACCAGCGGCGATCGCTGATCTTCCAGACAGTTTGCAATCACGGCTTCATGTCATTCAGCAATGCCGGCCAGAAGATCTTGCCCGTGTCGAGGCGGCCTATCAGAAAACATCAGTGACAACGACCCTCGCGGCCTTTTTTGATAATGTTCCTGAATTACTAAACGACTGTCATCTGGCGATTACCCGCTCTGGGGCTTCCACAATTGCTGAACTTACGGTGTCTGGTCGGCCCGCGATTTTGGTGCCCTACAAGTTTGCAATGGATAACCATCAGCTTAAAAATGCTGAGAATGAAGTTGCAAAAGGGGCCGCCCGATTGATCCTTCAGGATGAGTTTTCTGTGACCTCGCTAAAAGGTCATTTAGAGGATCTTTTCAGCCATCCGGACAAACTGACCTGTATGGCAAGAGCATCTGCCCAACTTGGCGAAATTAACGCCGCGCAGAAATTGGCAGACATGGTAGCAAAATTAAACAAATCGACTAAAAGCGGGACCTCTCGCTCGAACGGAAAGGTCGCGGCATGAGAGCGCTTCCCCTTGATATTGGCCTGGTGCATTTCGTTGGTATCGGCGGAATTGGAATGAGCGGCATTGCAGAAGTGATGCACAATCTTGGTTATAGCGTCCAAGGGTCCGACCTGTCCCGTAACCCGAATGTTGAGCGTCTTGAGGCGCTGGGGATCAAGGTGTCTATTGGGCACCGCGAAGAGAATCTCGGAGAAAGCCGCGTTGTTGTTATTTCGTCAGCGGTTAAAAGCGACAACCCTGAAGTCAAGGAAGCGCGGGCGAACCTTATTCCGGTTGTCCGCCGTGCGGAAATGCTGGCAGAACTCATGCGTCTTCGCTGGGCCATTGCTGTTGGCGGTACCCACGGAAAAACAACAACAACTTCCTTGCTTGCAGGGATGCTTGATACAGCGAAAATGGAACCGACGGTTATCAATGGCGGTATTATTAATGCATATGGTACAAATGCGCGCCTTGGAAAAGGCGACTGGATGGTTGTTGAAGCGGACGAGTCTGATGGTAGTTTTGTAAAACTTCCAGCCACTATCGCCATCGTTACCAATATTGATCCGGAACATCTCGATTTTTATGGTGATTTTGACGGCGTAAGAGATGCCTTTCTTACGTTTGTTGAAAATATCCCGTTCTATGGATTTGCCGCCTTGTGTATTGATCATCCCGAGGTCCAGGCGTTAATCGGAAGGGTTTCCGATCGTCGACTGATTAGTTATGGCTTGTCTCCGCAGGCTGATTATCGGGCGGTTGACGTTCGCTATGAAGCTGGCGGCGCAAGGTTTAGCGTATCCATCAGTGACCGGGCAGGTGGCAACGCCCGTGTTATGAAAGGGTTCGAGCTGCCGATGCCCGGCGCGCATAACGTTCAAAATGCCATGGCGGCTGTGGCTGTGGGCCATGAAATGG
Source organism: Sneathiella aquimaris (assembly GCF_026409565.1). Taxonomy (NCBI): domain Bacteria; kingdom Pseudomonadati; phylum Pseudomonadota; class Alphaproteobacteria; order Sneathiellales; family Sneathiellaceae; genus Sneathiella; species Sneathiella aquimaris. The sequence goes on along the minus strand of NZ_CP112881.1, from coordinate 2,900,289 downwards.
GATTTGACGAGGTTACTCTCAAAAAATCACTGCGCGAATTCAGCGGTGTGAAACGCCGATTTACGAAAACGGGCGAGGTTGACGGTGTCACGATTATCGATGATTACGGACATCACCCCGTCGAGATTTCATCTGTTTTGAATGCGGCCCGCCAGGCCTATACGGGTAAAATTATTGCCGTGGTTCAGCCGCACCGATATTCCCGTTTGAAGGATCTTTTTGAAGATTTCTGCACCTGTTTCAATGATGCTGATGTTGTCATCGTGGCAGATATTTACGCGGCCGGTGAAGAGCCATTGGAAGGCATCAGTCAGGATAGTTATGTAGAAGGACTGAAAACACGCGGTCACCGCAGGGTCCTGGCATTGGAAGGGCCGGAACATCTTGCCGATATGGTGCGCGAAGAAACGAACAGTGGTGATGTTGTCGTTTGTCTTGGTGCCGGGTCAATTTCTTTGTGGGCAAACAAATTGCCCTCTGAACTTGCTGCCCGTCAGGATATAGAGGAGGCAGAATGAACCCAATGGCTGTGAACATACAATCATTGGCGGAGGCACTGCCTGAGGTAAAAGGGCGGATTAAAAGAGATGTGCCTTTGAGTAAGGTTACCTGGTTTCAGGTAGGCGGTCCGGCGGATGTTTTGTTCAAGCCCGCTGACGAAACTGATTTGGCCGGTTTTCTGAAAAGTACATCTGAAGATATCCCGGTTTTTGTTCTTGGTGTTGGGTCGAACCTGTTGGTTCGCGATAGTGGTTTTCGGGGTGTTGTGATCCGGCTGGGGCGTGAATTTTCCAAGATTGAACAGATCGGTGAGAACCTGTTGCGTGTTGGCGCCGGGGCAAGTGATTTACAGGTGGCGCGCTATGCAGAAGAAAAGGGATTAACCGAGGCGGAATTCCTGAGTGGTATTCCGGGAAGTATTGGTGGGGCTCTGCGAATGAATGCGGGCGCATATGGTAATGAAATAAGTGATATTCTGGTATCAGCAACCGCGTATGATCGTCAGGGTATCCGACATGAGGTGTCGGCGGAAGATTTCGGTTTTTCATACCGTCACTGCGAATTGCCCTGCGACTGGATCTTTACAGAAGCCGTTTTTAAACTGTCCGCGGGAGAAGTGTCGAGTATTTCCCGGAAAATGGCAGAAATTGCCAAAAGCCGTGAAGATAGCCAACCTGTCAGAAGTCGAACAGGTGGATCCACCTTTGCCAATCCACCGGGTAAGAAGGCATGGGAGTTGATCGATGCTGTCGGTGCGCGTGGTTTGTCGAAGGGGGCGGCGCAGATTTCAGAAAAGCACTGTAATTTCCTGATCAATAACGGCGGGGCAACGGCTGCTGATATCGAAAGCGTTGCCGAAGAAGCCCGCCGCCGGGTCTTCAAGGAATTCGACACGCTGCTGCGATGGGAGATTGTGCGCCTGGGTGAAAAAGAGACGGGTGCGATGATCAATGAAAAAGAGGACCGTTCATGAAAAAAGTAGCTGTTTTAATGGGCGGGTGGTCCGCTGAACGGGAAGTTTCTTTGGATAGTGGGCGCGCCTGCGCCGCTGCGCTTGAACGGTGTGGATATGAGGTGATCCCAATTGATGTAGAACGGAATATTGCGTCTGTTCTGGAAATGATGGCGCCTGACGTTTGTTTCAATGCCTTGCATGGTCGTTATGGCGAGGATGGAACCGTTCAGGGAGTTCTTGAAGTCCTGGGTATTCCGTATACGCATTCCGGTGTAATGGCCTCTGCAATTGCCATGGATAAGCCAAAGGCGAAAACGCTTTTTGAAGCGGCAGGTCTTCGATGTGCAGAAGGCCGGATTGTTACGCGAAAAGAGGTTTTGGACGGCGCAGATTATGAAAAGCCTTTTGTTATCAAGCCATTAAATGAAGGGTCTAGTGTCGGTGTTACCATTATTCTGGATAATGAAAACCGAACCTTACAAGATATTCCGTGGACATTTGGGAATGAAGTTCTGATTGAAACCTACATTCCGGGGCGGGAAATTCAGGTTGCGGTCATGGGAGATCAGGCTTTGGGGGCAGTCGAAATCAAGCCTCTCGGGCGGTTTTACGATTATGAAGCCAAATATACGGCCGGAAAAGCAGAACATTTAATGCCTGCACCATTGCCTCAGGATCGGTATAACGAAGTTCTTCAAATGGCTGTGACGGCCCATCAGGTTTTGGGATGCAAAGGGGTTAGCAGGTCGGACTTTCGACTGGATGATCTGAACGGGGATGGGCAAGGGGATTTCTATATTCTTGAAACGAATACCCAGCCGGGAATGACCGAATTAAGTCTGGTTCCTGAAATTGCCGCGCATATGGGTATTTCTTTTGAAGAACTGGTTCGTTGGATGGTAGAGGATGCGTCATGCGAGAGATAAAGGTTTCCGCGCAGGACCGGCCGGTTAAGGTGCCGCCCAAAGTGCGTAAAAAGAAAACTGCAGGGCCTAAAAAGCAACGGAAAAAGACGGCTTCTTCACCGTCGTTCTTCTCCGTTTTCCACCCTGTTGGTCGTTTCTTTGCAGGCCTTCGCAATCTGTCGGTAAGTCTGCTTTCCATGAGTCGGAAGACGCCAAAACAGGGGCGCAAAGGAAAACGAAGGGGGGCACCGAATGGACTCCGAAAATATGGTGTTCCGGCGCTGTTAATTCTTACAGTCACGCTTCCCATTGGCGGTCTGGGATACTATATCGTTCAGAATTCCGTCATAGACAGAACGACAGCATGGATCTCTGAAACAACGAACGCATTGGTGACATCGTCTGGCTTGACGGTGCAGGAAGTGACTGTTGCCGGGCGCGAAAGAACGTCAACGCGCGACATGATGAAGGCGCTGGGCGTTGTTCGTGGCGACAATATTCTAACCTTTAATCCCGAAGAGGCCCGGCGCCGGGTTGAAAGCCTTGGCTGGGTTGAGCATGCCTCAGTAATGCGGCGTTTTCCTGATGAAGTGTTTATTCGTGTAACGGAAAGGCGCCCCTTTGCCCGTTGGCAATCGAATAATAAAACGGTGGTTATTGATCGAAAAGGGGCTGTGGTGTCAACGCGGGACAGTAAAGAATTCCGGTATTTGCCAAAGGTCGTGGGGAAAGATGCGAATATGGATGCCGCAGCGCTGTTCGATGTTCTGGCGGGATCTCCTGAATTATTTACCCGTTTGCAAAATGCGGTCCGGATCCGCGGTCGTCGTTGGAACCTGGAGTTTGATAACGGTGTCTCGGTTTTTCTCCCTGAGGAGCACGCCGCACAGGCCTGGCAGCGTTTGGCCCGGATGCATGATGAGGAGGCCATCTTGAACAAGGCGGTTTTATCGATTGATATGAGATCGGCCCAGAAAATGTATGTGCGACTGAAATCGGATGATGCAGATTTCCGCCGTGTGGCAGCGAATGCAGGCAAGGAAACATAAGGGCAATGGCAGCTGGACGAAATGGGCCTTTAGCGGCACTGGATATAGGAACAACAAAAATTTGTTGTTTTGTGGCGGTTGAAGAAACCTCGGGTCTTCGTGTGAAAGGTATTGGTCATCAGGTCGCCCGTGGATTGAGGGCCGGCAGTATTACCAATATGGAGATGGCTGAGGAGTCCATTCGATCTGCTGTGGATGCTGCCGAGCGAATGGCTGGGGAAACCATTCGGGAAGTGTATTTGAGCGTTTCTGCTGGCCAGCCGGCCTCTCAGACAGTCGAAGTTGAAATGTCGCTTGCCGGTCAGGAAATAGGCGAGCGGGATTTGCAAAGAACGCTAAAAGAGGCAAAGGCGAGTTATAACCCGGAAAACCGGACTGTGATCCATGCGCTGCCTGTCGGTTACAATGTTGATGGAAACCGGGGTATACGAGATCCGCGCGGAATGTATGGTGAAAATCTTGGCGTCAGCATGCATATGGTTTCCATCCTGAACAGCCAGTATCGCAATATGATCAATTGCGTGGAGCGCTGTCACTTGAGTGTGGCGAAAGTGGTGTCTGCACCCTATGCGTCGGGACTTGCCAGTCTGGTTCAGGATGAAATGGATCTTGGGGTTACGGTAATTGATCTTGGTGGTGGTTCGACATCGTTCGCCGTTTTTTACGATGGTGAAATGGTTTTCAATGAGGTTATCCCGGTCGGAAGTGCGCATGTTAGTAATGATATTGCCCGCGGACTTTCCACGACCCTCAGCAATGCGGAACGCATGAAGACTCTTTATGGTAGTGCGATTTCCAGTCCTGCTGATGAAAAAGAGTTGATTGATGTGCCGTTGATTGGTGAAGCGGATCATGAAGTTGCGAACCATGTTCCCCGCTCCATGTTGGTCGGTATTATCAAGCCCAGAATTGAAGAAATTCTTGAACTTGTCAGAGATCGGCTCTCCCAATCCGGATTTGAAAAGGTCGCTGGACGACGTGCAGTGTTGGTCGGAGGCGGCTCTCAACTGGCAGGAGTGCAGGAGCTGGCAAGTCGAATATTGGATAAACAAGTCCGCATGGGTAAACCTATGCGTGTTAAGTCACTAGCCGATGCAACTGGTGGTCCAGCGTTTGCAACTGCCGCGGGACTTTTATCCTTTGCGGTGAAAGAAAATTTTGACGATCACGCAAACCTGTTAATCGGTGATAAAACCCCGAAAAACCGCCTTTTGCGAATCGGAAATTGGTTTAAAGAGAATTTTTAAATGAAAAAAAATGATCAAAAATCATCAATATGTAAGAAGTAGGGTTCCATTACCCACAATATTTGGTATTAATTAACTATCAGGTTGCTTGGAGAAGGAGGGTAGTACTGTGGGGATTAATTTGTCAGTACCAGACCAAACAGAACTGAAGCCAAAAATCCTAGTGTTGGGTGTCGGCGGTGCCGGTGGCAATGCCGTAAACAATATGATCAATTCCGAACTTCAAGGGGTGGAATTCGTCGTTGCCAACACGGATGCGCAGGCTTTAAAACAAAATTTGGCGAAAGACCGAATTCAACTGGGAGCTGAGCTTACAGAAGGATTGGGTGCTGGTTCCAAGCCACAGGTTGGCGCAGAGGCCGCGGAAGAAGCGATCGACGAAATCGTCTCGCATCTGAAAGGCTGTCACATGTGCTTTATCACTGCCGGAATGGGCGGTGGTACCGGAACAGGCGCGGGCCCGATTGTCGCAAAAGCGGCGCGTGAACTCGGTATTTTGACCGTTGGCGTGGTTACCAAGCCATTTCAGTTTGAAGGCAATCACCGTATGCGGATTGCCGAAGCTGGTATCGAAGAATTGCAGCAGTATGTTGATACCCTGATTATTATCCCCAATCAGAACCTATTCCGTATTGCTAACGAAAAAACCACTTTCGCTGATGCTTTTAACATGGCCGATGATGTTCTGCATTCAGGCGTTCGGGGCGTCACTGACCTGATGGTTATGCCTGGGCTTATCAATCTTGATTTTGCGGACGTCAACACCGTTATGAGCGAAATGGGTAAGGCGATGATGGGAACTGGTGAAGCTGAAGGCGAAAACCGGGCCATTGAAGCCGCTGAAGCCGCTATTTCCAACCCGCTTCTGGATGATGTTTCCATGAAGGGAGCGCGTGGCGTTCTGATCAATATCACGGGTGGTATGGATTTGACGCTTTATGAATTGGATGAAGCTGCGAACCGGATCCGCAGTGAAGTCGATCCGGAAGCCAATATTATTGTTGGTTCTACTTTTGACAAAGACATGGAAGGCACCATGCGTGTTTCCGTCGTGGCAACCGGAATTGATGCGGCTGAGCAGATGCAGCCAGTGGCACCAAATGTCACATCTTTGCTGAAAGTGTCTGGCGATACCAAGCGGACAGGCTGGGGCGGTAGCAATTCTTCACCAGCGCCGACACCTGCGCAGAACGCTGAAAATTTCGCGTCATCCGGATTTGGTGCAATTGTTCCGGATAGTGCGTCTGCCGGTCACCCAATGATGAGTGCGGATGCAGACAATGTTTCTTCTGACCTGCACGCAGGATCTGTCGAGGGTCTTGTTTCAGAGAGCAGTCTTGCATTGGATACTGAGCCTGACCTTTTGGCCGGCATCGATGTGGAAATGGAAGAGAGCGATGCTGTCAGTCAAAATGCAGACGGACATAACGCACCGTTTAAAGCACCGCCGGTGATCAAGGTTGAAAAGCGTCAAGAGGATTTAATTAATCCTGACGCGCGTCGAAGTGCTGAAGAGGCTTCCGAGCCACGCCGTAAACGCAAGGGGCCAAGTCTGTTTGAGCGTATGACAGGGGTGGGTCGTGTAAATCGTAAAGCTGAGGCTGAGCGCGCGGCAAGAGAAGAGCAGGCCGCGGCACAGGCAAAGCAGGAACCTGTTGCGTCTCAACCCTCCAAGCCGGTTGAAGAGACAGTGAGGCAGGAAGCGCTTTCTCCTTCTGTTCGAATTGAGCAAAAGAAAGAAGATGAAGACCTTCTTGATATTCCTGCTTTCTTGCGCCGTCAGGCCAACTAAGCATAAACGGGATTTGCCCTGAATTTTAAAACCGGAAGCATGTCTGTGCTTCCGGTTTTTTTGTGCTGGTGACCTGCTGAAATTCTTTTGTTTCAATCAGGAAATATTTAGTAACAAAGAGTGATTTGTCTTGCTCCAGCAAATTAAGTAGAAATAAGCTGTCGAAAATTAGCAGGAAAAGCCACAATATTATGGTGACTTATCAGAAGACCTTACGGAATAATATAAGCTGCACAGGCGTTGGTGTTCATAGCGGTGAGCTGATTAACATGACGATCAAGCCCGCGCCCGCCAATACTGGTATCGTTTTCAAGCGTACAGATGTTGCTGAAGAGGTGGCGGTTATCCCTGCGCGCTATAATATGGTCTCTGATCTCATAATGTGCACAACCATTCAAAATGACGCGGGTGTCAAAGTGGCAACCATTGAGCATTTGATGGCAGCGTTTTCCGGCACAGGTGTTGATAATGCAATTGTCGAGCTGAACGGCTCTGAAGTTCCAGTGATGGATGGCTCCTCCGCACCGTTTGTTTTTCTGATCGAATGTGCAGACATTGTAGATCTTGCTGCACCCCGCCGGTTTATCAAGGTTTTGAAGGAAGTCAGCGTCACTGAAGGGGATGCACGGGCGGTTTTGTCTCCCGGCGATAATGTGTCAGTTGCCTTCGAGATTGACTTTGACAATCAACGTATCGGTAAACAGAATTGCAGTTTCAATTTGCGCAATGGCACCTTTAAGAACGAACTGAGCCGGGCACGGACTTTTGGTTTTTTAAGTGAACTTGAACAATTGAAAGAAATGGGATTGGCGAAAGGCGGCTCTTTAGAAAACGCAATTGTATTGAGCGGTCAAGACATTCTGAATGAAGAGGGCTTGCGGTATAATGACGAATTTGTTCGTCATAAGGCTTTGGATGCAATTGGTGATCTGTATTTGGCGGGCTCTCCAATTATCGGGCAGTTCCATGGATATCGGTCGGGTCATGCGCTTAACAATAAATTGCTGCATGCGTTTCTGGCAGATGATCGTGCCTGGTGCTATACGACCGAAGCTCCAGTGAGAGCGTCTACAATAGGCGGGGCTCATTGGCCAATGCAGCAAGCTGCGGCGCCTGCAACAGCCTGAATTACCAAGTATTACTAATGCAAAAAAAAGGCACGGTTGATGACCGTGCCTTTTTTAATGGAGGCTGACTGACGTCAGGCTGATTTCCTCTTGCGTTCTTTGCCGGCCAGGCTTTTTATCAAGCCGCTGACAGCAGAGCGTACCGCAGGTTCATTGATTTCACCATAATTACGCACCAATTCAATTGTTGAGCGGTTCTTGCCACCATGTTCAAGGGGGGAGCTTGTTGTGAGGGGTTCGAGCTGTTCAAAAAAGAATGCAACGTCTACTTCTAGTCGTTGTGCGATCTCGTACAGTCTTCCGGCACTAACGCGGTTCGCGCCAGTTTCATATTTCTGCACCTGCTGATAGGAAATTTCAAGCGCTTGGGCTAGATGTTCCTGAGTTAGGCCCATCATGGTTCTTCTTTCCCTGATGCGTTCGCCCACGTGATCGTCAACTCGTTTTGCGAGTTTGCTCATAAGCTGGTACCTTTCTCTTTCTTTGGGCGTCTGGACCACCCAAATTACTACTACTTCGATAAAAAGGGTAAGGGGAACGGCGCAAATTCCAATCCTTTGGATCACTTCTTATCAGAAGAAGATCAGAAAATACTAATTACCCTTATTGGTAATGTAGCACACGGACTGTAAAAAGAAAATCTACTAAAATTCTACCTAAGCTAACATTCTGTATTATAAAAGTTAATTCTGATATCATTTTATTTTTAGGCCCATTAAGATTGAATTATCGTGAATCTGTTTCACGTCTTTAGAAAAGATGAAGCATCGCTTTCCATCCGGTTTGATATTGTCTAAAATGGCGCTAATTTTCTTCCAAAGCCTGGAAAGTGGGTATGGTCAAATTTTTGAATTCGACAGTTCGCAATGCGTTGATAATTGGCGCAACAGCGATCGTATTGCTGGGTGGGTGTAGTTCTGATGAGGTGGATACCTATCAGGAACAGCCTGTTCAGAAACTGTATAACGAAGCCTTGGCTGCCCTGAATAATGAAGAATATGCAGCGGCTGCAAAAGGGTTTGATGAGGTGGAGCGGCAGCATCCGTATTCTATCTGGTCCAGTAAAGCGCAGGTGATGTCGTCATTTGCCTATTATCAGAGTAATAAATACGATCAGGCTATTCTTGCGGCTGAACGGTTTATTGAACTGCATCCAGGCAACAAAGATGTCCCTTATGCTTACTATCTTATCGCCATTTCCTATTATGAACAGATTACAGGTGTGGGCCGGGATCAGAAAGTGACACGACAGGCATTGGATGCTTTGCAAACATTGGTCCGTCGTTTTCCAAATACAGAATATGCGCGGGATGCACAGCTGAAGATTGACCTGACACTGGATCACCTTGCGGGTAAAGAGATGGAGATTGGTCGTTATTATTTGAAGACTAATAAATACATCGCGGCGATCAACCGGTTCCGTCAGGTTGTTGAACGGTATCAGACAACGTCGCATGTTCCCGAAGCTTTACACAGGATTACAGAAGCTTATTTGTCGCTTGGAATTGAAGACGAGGCAAAAACAGCCGCTGCAGTTTTGGGATATAACTTTCCCGGAAGCGAATGGTATCAGGATAGCTATGCGTTACTTGACGACAATTATCTCAGGCCGGAGGTAAAGGAAGATTCCTGGATTACCAAAGCCTGGAAATCCGTTTTTTAAATCCGTAGCAGATGCTTTCCTCCCTTAATATTCGCAACATCGTCCTTATCGACAAGCTGGATTTGTCGTTTGAAGAAGGGTTGTGCGTTCTAACGGGTGAAACAGGTGCAGGTAAATCAATCCTCCTCGATAGTCTGGCGTTGGCACTCGGCAGTCGCGCCGATACGGGCCTCATCAGGGCTGGAGAGGAAAAAGGAACGGTGAGCGCTGAGTTCCTGTTACCCGGTAATCATCCAGTTTTTGAGTTGCTCACGGATCTTGATATTGATCATGGAGACGCTTTGGTTCTTCGTCGGATCATCAGCGCCGATGGCCGAAACCGGGCCAGCATCAATGATCAATCCGTAAGTGCCTCGTTACTGAAGGCGGTGGGCGAACAACTGGTCGAAATCCATGGGCAAAATGCCGAGCGTGGGCTTCTGGATGCGCGAGGACATCGGAAAATCCTCGATCTATACGGTCAACTGGACAATGTACGGAAAAACGTATCAAGCCTTTATGGTGACATGCATGCCGCAAACACGGCACTTCAGGAGGCAATCGAGGCTGTAAATCAGGCAAAAGTAGATGAAGAATACTTGCGCCACGTTGTCGCCGAGCTGGAGGAACTTTCGCCCCGCGAGGGTGAGGAAGAAGAATTGGCGGAAGCACGGTCCGAACTGATGCATGCCGAGAAAATTGCAGACGCCCTTAAGGACGCTGAAAAAGCACTGAACGAACATGGTGGCGTCGAAGGAAAAATCAGAACTGCGACACGGGCAATTGAACGGGTTGTGGAAAAGTCAGCGGGCAAGCTGGATCCAGTATTGGACGGCTTGGAACGTGCGGCGATTGAAATGGCGGAAGCGGCCATGATTATCGATACGGTCGGACGGGACCTTGAGATCGACCCTTCAGGGCTTGAGCATGTAGAAGAACGGCTTTTTGCGCTACGGGCCGCCGCGAGAAAGCATAAATGCGAAGTGTCTCAGCTCCCGGTCGTACAGAAGGCCTTTCAAGAACGATTGGAGGCGGTCGAGCATGGGGATGCCGAAATCGTTCGTCTGACAGAATTATCCCGACAAGCCCGGGAAGCGTTCATTGCCGCAGCGTCCAATTTGCGAGAGAAACGGATCAAAGCTGCGAAGCGGATGGATAAGGCGGTGATGGCGGAGCTAGAGCCTTTGAAGCTGGGAAGCGCCCGGTTTGAGTCCCTTGTTTTTGAATTGCCGGAAGAAAACTGGTCGTCTGCCGGTATGGATCGGGTGGAGTTTCAAATCGCGACCAACCCGGGAAGTTTGCCCGGGCCCTTGATTAAAATTGCATCTGGCGGTGAATTATCTCGCTTTATGCTCGCCTTGAAGGTCGTTCTTGCGCGTTCAGGATCTGCGCCTACGTTGGTTTTTGATGAAGTAGATCGCGGTGTTGGCGGAGCAACAGCCGATGCTGTGGGGGAGCGGCTGTCACGTTTATCCGATGAATTGCAGGTGTTGGTTATAACACATTCACCTCAAGTTGCAGCGGCTGGCGCCGCCCATTGGAATATCCGAAAATCGGGCTCCGACGGATCAACCAGAACGTCAGTTGATCGATTGGATGAGACACAACGTGCTGAGGAGATTGCGCGCATGTTGTCCGGAGCCACTGTCACAAGTGAAGCAAGGGCAGCAGCCAAAAGTTTGATGGAAGGATAAGGCACGATGCAGGATGCCTCGAACCTGTCACTTGAAGAAGCGGCGGAAGAACATAGAGAGTTGTCAGAAACACTGAAAGCCCTCAGTGCGGCCTATTATCAGGAAGACGCGCCGAGGGTTGACGACGCTGAATATGATGTACTGTTCAGGAAGCTTCAGGAAATCGAAGTCGCTTTTCCTGAACTTGTGAGTGATGAAAGCCCTACTCAACGGGTTGGGGCCGCACCTGCGAAAGGGTTCGGCAAGGTTCGCCATTCCGTACCAATGCTTTCTTTGGACAATGCCTTCAATAGTGAGGATTTACGAGAATTCGAGGGGCGCGTTCGGCGGTTTTTAGGGCTGCCACATACAGAAGATGTTGCCTTTTTCGCGGAACCTAAAATTGACGGACTTTCGGCGTCCTTACGCTATGAAAATGCGCGATTTGTGCAGGGAGCAACGCGCGGTGATGGTCAGGAAGGCGAGGATATAACGGAGAATCTGAAAACATTACAGGATCTTCCACTGCGTCTGAAGGGCGACAAAAACCTGCATCCAGACGTTTTTGAAGTGCGCGGCGAAGTTTATATGTCTATTTCTGATTTTCAGATATTGAATGAAAATCAGGCGAAAGCGGGCCAAAAGATATTCGCAAATCCTCGTAACGCCGCGGCGGGGTCGCTTCGGCAACTGGATAAAAAGATTACCGCATCCCGGAAACTAAGATTGTTTGCCTATGCCTGGGGGGACGCGTCGGAGGTTCCGGGGCTGACACAATCGGAAGTGCTAGAGCAGTTTTCTCAATGGGGGTTTTCTGTCAATCCGTTGTCCAAGGTGTGTCACAATATGGAAGAGGCCATAGACGCCTACCGTAAAATCGAAGAACTGAGGGCAACTCTGGACTACGACATTGACGGCGTGGTGTTTAAGGTAAACCGTTTGGATTGGCAAAGCAGGCTTGGCTTTGTCAGCCGTAGCCCTCGCTGGGCCATTGCCCATAAATTCCCGGCGGAAAAGGCGACAACGCTTGTAAAGGATATTGAAATACAAGTCGGGCGCACGGGTGCGTTGACACCTGTCGCCCGTCTGGCGCCTGTCAGCGTTGGCGGAGTGGTTGTTTCTAACGCCACGCTCCATAATGAAGAAGAAATAGAACGTAAAGACATCAGAATTGGTGATACGGTTGTCATACAACGCGCCGGTGATGTTATTCCACAAGTCGTTGAAGTGCAGGTCGACAAACGGGATGAAAGTACCAGCGAGCCGTTCCAATATCCGACTGTTTGTCCCGTATGCGGTAGCCATGCTGTGCGAGAAGTAAATGCGCTTTCGGGCAAAGTGGATGTGGTTCGTCGCTGTACCGGCGGTCTTATATGTGACGCACAAGCGATGGAGCGTCTGAAACATTTCGTCTCTCGAAATGCGTTTGATATCGATGGCTTGGGGGCAAAACAAATAGAGCTTTTCTTTACGTTGGGTTGGGTGAAAAGTCCCGTTGATATCTTTGCCCTTGAAGAGGCTGACAAGACACGGCTGCAAAAAATTAAAAATCTTGAAGGCTTCGGGGAAAAGGCCGTTAAAAATCTATTTGAGGCGATCAATCAACGCAGAGAGATAGAGCTGGACCGGTTTATTTTCGCGTTGGGTATTCGTCATGTCGGGCAAGGAAACGCCCGGCTTCTCGCAAAAAATTATCTCACTCTGGAAAATCTTCTAAACGCCTTTTCTGCTGAACAGGCGGATCCTGGAAAAGTCTATGTGGATTTATTAAACATTGATGGGATCGGTGCGGCCGTAGCAGATGCGGTCAAAGAGTTCTTCACAGAAGAAAAGAACCGTGAAATTCTGAAGGCGCTGCAAAACCAATTAGTCGTTATTGATTTTGAAGCACCGTCCAACGATAGCCCGGTTGCTGGAAAAACCGTCGTTTTTACCGGCTCATTGGAGCTAATGACCCGTGCAGAAGCCAAGGTCAAGGCAGAGGGGCTCGGCGCTAAAGTCAGCGGATCTGTGTCCGCCAAAACAGACTATGTGGTGGCGGGGGCCAAGGCCGGATCTAAGCTTAAAAAAGCCGAAGACCTTGGTGTCGCTGTTGTAACCGAACAGGAATGGCTGGACCTGATCGGCGGTTAGGCGAAAGATTACAGGGTCTCGGTTGCGGTTTTCAGCCAGCGCTTAACGTCGCCGTCAACCAGCGGTGAAATCTTGTCCCAGACATTTTGGTGATAAGTGTTCAGCCAGGCTTTTTCAGTGTCAGTCAATAGAGTTTGGTCAATCAGATGTTTGTCTATTGGCGCGAAAGTCAGTGTTTCAAAGGCCAGCATGTTGCGTTCTGCGCCTTTCAATTCAGGAGCCGGCTGGACAGCAACCAGATTTTCAATCCGTATGCCATACGCGTTGGTTTTATAGTATCCGGGCTCGTTCGATAAAATCATGCCCGGTTGAAGCGCTACGGTGTTTGGCATTTTTGAAATGCGCTGCGGACCCTCATGTACAGAGAGATAACTTCCAACCCCATGCCCTGTTCCGTGGTCATAGTCCAGTCCTTGCGACCATAAGGGCAGTCGGGCGAGTGCGTCCAGTTGACTACCGGTCGTACCCGTTGGAAAAATGGCTTGAGCCAGCGCAATATGACCCTTCAAGACCAGTGTAAAGCGGTTCATCATTTCTTTTGACGGTGAACCAACAGCAATCGTTCTTGTTATATCGGTGGTTCCGTCAAGATATTGACCGCCACTATCCACCAAATAAAGATTACCGTTTTCAAGCGGTCTATTACTCGCTTTTGTCGCCCGGTAGTGAACAATCGCACCATTTGGTCCGGCCCCTGAAATCGTCGAGAAGCTCAAATCCTTGAAGAGGTCCCCTTCCTCACGGAAAGATCTTAGTTTCGCTTCGGCCTTCAATTCGTCAATCGTACCGGTGGGGGCCTCTACTGATAACCAATGAAGAAATTTAGCGATCGCTGCGCCATCCCTAATATGCGCGTTTCGCGTACCCTCAAGCTCAGTTGCGTTCTTGATAGCTTTCGGCAACATGCAAGGATCATCTGCTCGGTGAATATGAGCTCCCGCTTTGATAAGGGCGGACGCAATCCATTGACTGGTAGAACTTGGATCAATCTGTACATTTTTGCCCTTTAATGCCGTAAGGGCGTTCCCAAATTCAGCCCGATCATGAAGGCGCACGGCATTACCAAGATGGCCTTGTAAATCATCAGATACCTTTTCCTGAGAAATGAAGTAATCAACCGTACTGTCCCTATGCGAGATAGAGAAGCCAAGCGGGAACGGTGTGCTGGGAAGGTCAGCGCCCCTGATATTCAGCAACCACGCAGACACATCTGGTAGGGTATGAATGGCCGCATCCTGACCGTTCGCCTTGAGAGTTTGGGCAAGTTCTTCACGTTTCTTCGCCGAGGAAAGACCTGAATATTCGTCAGGGTGCGGAACAACAAGCGCCAAAGGTTCTTTCGGCCTGTCTTCCCAAATTGTGTCGATGGGATTTTGGGTTATCTCTTTGACCGTTATATCGAGCTTCTGGGCTAATGCCTTTAGGGCATTGGCATTGGTCTCGGTATGAAGCCAGGGATCAAACGCTAATATGTCACCGGGTTGTAAGTTCTCGGAGAGCCATTCTGTTAAAGGCTCGTCAGAGACATGACGAGGTGTGAACAAGGCGGTATCAACCTCTTGACGTACCTGCAAGGTATAACGACCATCCACAAAGATAGCGGCTTTGTCTTTTAAGACAGCCGCCATTCCGGCGGATCCAGTAAAACCGGTTAGCCATTTCAATCTTTCTGATGCCGCTGGTGCGGCTTCTCCATGGAACTCATCACTTAAAGGAACCAGGAAACCGTCGACCCCTTGCTGGGATAATGCTTCTCGCAATCGTTCCAAGCGGTCTGCGGTATCTTCCGGTGACAGAATGGTGGCTTGAATATTTTGACGGAATTCATTGCGGACCTGACGCATCAGATCCTGAAAATCATCGTTGAGTTCTCCAACAAGATGCGAGAAGACACGGTCATTGTCCGGCCGGTCTGGTGCGGCTGCCGCTGCTTTTAAGGAAGAAATAAGAGAGGCGAAATCTAAATCGCGCCTGTTGTCCTGTATATACTGCTCTAGTTTTGAATAGGCTGTCATAGTCTGTTCCGACACCGGCTTTCCCTGAAATTCCAATCATTTACTCATGGAATATGGCTTATCTGCACGGGGAATACAATCCAAGCTATGCATTTTTTGCAATGCACCATTTCGATCTTAGCGGTCAAATTTGGCCTTTAAGGTATTGTTTTTTATTGTGTGCGGTGCAATATAAGATCCATCACGTAAGTTTGGTATGGAGAAAAAAATGTTTAGTCGGAATGAAAAATACGGTCAAGCCCTGCACCTGCAGTATGGCTTCGATTTTGTCGCTCAGGATTCTCAGACTAAGACTAAATCTGGACTTTGGGCACTGCTCAAGACGTTTTTCCATATGAACAATTCGGCAGAGACAACACAGCCCTCAACGGGGAACGTGGAAGTTGATCTGGACCGCACAACAATTGAGCAAGCTGTAAAAAGCGAACTTCGGAATATTGACGCTGCTGCGAATGAAAACCAGCAGGAATTATTTAACGGCAAAATTGCCTGATTTCACCGCGCCCGGACCGAGTGGCGATGTGTGTTGGAGATGAAAAATGATTAGCTTTACAAACAAAGACATTGAAGCTCTTGCTTTATTAAACCCAGTATCTGCAAACAATAACATGATTGATGTGGATACGTTGATTGCGAAAGCGCACCGTCAGAGAAGTGAACATTTGCGGATCATGATCTCGGCAGTTTCTGAAAAATTGAGCGCTGCAATTTGGACAAGACGTGAAAACAGCAAAGCAGCTTCTATTCTTCGCGGTATGAGCAATCGGGAACTCCGTGATATCGGAATTACCCGCGCTGAAATCGATCAAGTGATTTATGGTAAGCAGGTGTCCAACGGCGGTTTGCTGAAAAAAGTCTCTGGCGTTGTTGCTTCTCTTGCAAGCCGTTATGCGCAGTGGCGCGACCACCGCAATGGTTTTGCTCAATTGATGGCAATGGATGCCCGTCAACTAAGTGACATTGGGCTGACACGGGGTGATGTTGCCGCAGCTGTCTCCGGCAAAGTGCCATTGGCTAACGATAACACAGCCAAAAGAAACGACGGTCGCCAGGTTAGCTAACGACGCAAAAGCCCAAGTGACCAAAAAGCCCGGTATTATAATACCGGGCTTTTTTTATGTTTTCAGGATCAGGCTATGCCAGTCGCCAATTTTGTAGCGCTTATGAAGGTGCAATCCCTGCAACCGATAAGCGTTTCGGACCATATTTTCCTGCTTGCCTAGCAATCCGGATAGAACCAGAACGCCACCTGTGGAAAGTGCGGCCGTGATTTTCGGGGCCAATGCAACGAGGGGCCATGCCAGAATATTTGCTGTGATCAGGTCGTATGGGGCTGATTTCGCTAAAAGCCTGTTATTCAAGCCAGTTGCCTCTTCTACACGAACGAGAGGTGAAAGACAGTTTAACCGGGCATTTTCTTTTGTGGTGATCACTGCATCCGGATCAATATCACTGGCGAGAACTGGGCGGCCCCACGCTTTTGCAATGGCTAACGCCAAAACACCAGACCCGCACCCCAGATCCAGAGCATTGAAAATGGTGCGTTCCTTGTGGATATCGTCCAGCGCTAATAAACACCCAAACGTGGTTTCATGGAGCCCAGTACCAAAGGCGCGCCCGGCATCAATGGTCAGATCATGAACCGAGCTGGATGTATGTTTGGGGTCATGAGATCCATGAATGTAAAATCGGCCCGCGGAAACAGGCGGTAATTGTTTCTGGCTTTCTGAAACCCAGTCCCGCTGAATAAGGGGCGCAATTTCGAAAACATATTCATCCGGAACTTGATCTAGCAGGGTCTGATCTGGTTGATGGTCGAAAAGAATGTCCAGTCGCCAAAGGCTGCCATCCGATACAATTTCTGCAAGAGAGGTTGTCAGGAAATGTTCTTCAAATATCTGTTCAATTGCATCAGACTCCGGGAGAGGCAGGTTTATTGATAACTGCCAGAGAGTCGGGTCAGGCTGGTTCGACAAAATTTTCCATCACTTTCTTGGTGCCTGCTTTATCGAAGGCAACTTCCATTTTTGGGCCATCTTTTTTAAGGACCCGTCCATAACCAAATTTTTGATGAAAAACGCGATCACCGATTGCAAGGCCCGTATCGCCTGAATTAACAGGCTTGGTACTGTTATCTTTTAAACTTCGATTTTGTGCGGCGCGCCGTTCCAGCACATGGGAAAGTTGCTGAGCGGTGTTGGCGCGCCACGAACTTTCTATCTCATTTGATTGAGAACGGCTTCCATAAACACCTTGGTCACTCTCAGATGCAATATGCTCTGGTGGTAACTCGTCGACAAAACGGCTCGGCAAGGACGATTGCCATTGCCCGTGAATTGTTCTGTTGCTTGCATGGCTGACATAACAGCGGACTTTTGCACGGGTGATACCGACATAGGCAAGCCGGCGTTCTTCTTCCAACGCTTTTATGCCGTTTTCGTCCAAGGCCCGTTGATGCGGAAACAAACCTTCTTCCCAACCGGGAAGAAAAACGGTGTCATATTCCAGACCCTTGGCGGCATGCAGTGTCATAATGCTGACCATATCCGAAGATTTGTCTTCATTATTTTCCATGACAAGCGCGACATGTTCCAGAAATTCACCTAAATCCTCATAATCGGAAAGCGCTTTGCTCAACTCCTTCAGGTTTTCCACCTTACCTTCAGATTCCGGGGCCTTGTCCTGCTTCCACATGGCAAAGTAACCACTGTCTTCCAGAACGGTCTCGACAAGCTCTGACGGGGAGACAACGTCTTTCAATTCGCGCCATTTGGTAAGGTTATGGCATAGCTCGGACAATCCGGCATTTGCTTTGCCTTTGAACAGGGCGTTTTCCGCCGCATAAGCAGCACTTCGTGAGAGGGCGAGCCCTTGTTCGTGGCTGATCTCTCTTAACTTATCAAGTGCCTTTGCGCCCAATCCCCGTTTGGGAAGGTTGTATATGCGTTCAAAGGCGAGGTCGTCATTTGCCTGATTGATAACACGCAAATAGGCGAGAACATCTCGGATCTCACGGCGTTCGTAAAAGCGCAGCCCGCCAATAACACGATACCGGATGCCCATTGAAATAAAGCATTCTTCAAAGGCACGGGTTTGGAAACTGGCCCGCACAAGAATAGCCATGTCAGCCAGCGACGTGCCTTTTCTTTGGTGGTTTTCAATTTCGTCAGCTACCCATCGGGCTTCCGCATTGCCATCCCAAAGCCCTTTGAGGACGACCTTTTCGCCTGGATTGTCTTCAGTCCATAAGGTTTTCCCCAAACGTCCTTCGTTTTTGGCGATCAGGCCTGATGCAGCCCCTAGAATATGAGACGTAGACCGGTAATTCCGTTCCAGTCTGACAACAGTCGCACCGGGGAAATCATCTTCAAATTTCAGGATATTTCCAACTTCGGCACCGCGCCAGCCGTAGATTGATTGATCGTCATCCCCAACGCAGCAAATGTTCTTGTGCTTTTGTGCAAGCATCCGTAGCAACAGATATTGCGCAACGTTTGTATCCTGATATTCGTCCACCAGAATATATTTAAACCGGTTCTGATATTGTTGGAGTATGTCCGGATGGGCTTGGAAAATACCAAGCGGATGCAGCAGAAGGTCACCAAAGTCGCATGCATTTTGGGCTTTCAGGCGATCCTGATATTCTTTGTATAACGTGGCAGCCTTACCATGGGCAAAACCCTCGCTGTCCTGCCGTCCAACCTGATCGGGCCGCAACCCCTTGTCCTTCCACCGATCAATAACAGAGGCCAAACCGCGCGGGGGCCATTTTTTGATATCGACACTGTTATCGGTGAGGATTTGTTTCAGCAGGCGAAGTTGATCATCCGTATCCAGAATCGTGTAATTCTGCCCCAATCCAACGAGTTCAGCATGGCGCCGAAGAAGCCAGACACCAATTGAATGAAAGGTACCCAGTTTAATTTCGATGGCAGCCGGGCCTACTATATTGGCGGTTCTTTCCCGCATTTCTGCTGCTGCTTTGTTGGTGAAGGTGACAGCAAGAATTTCCCATGGTTTGATAGGGCGGGTGTTTAGAATATGGGCAAGACGCGTTATCAGGACTCGGGTTTTACCGGTTCCTGCGCCCGCTAGGACAAGGACAGGTCCATCAACGGCTTCAACTGCTGAGCGTTGTCCGTCATTCAGCCCATCGAGATAAGAAAGGTCTGGCGCCTGCGGTGCAGGTGCAGCGTCAAAATTTGCGATATCAAAACTGTCATCCATAATGGCATGGTATAAACCATGAACATCCATCAGGCTATCAAATTTCAGTGTTCTTTCGGGTTGGTTTTTCGTCCTGCATGTGGAGAAGGGCGTCATTATATTCGCGCAATACATCCGAGGAGTGCAAAAGTCCGATAAGTCTGCTGTCCTTGGCCGTATCGATTACGGGTAGGATATCCGCCCCGGACTTTGTCAAAATAAGCAACGCGGATTTGAGGCTTGATTCTGCGAAGAGAACAGGACTGTTCTGCTGAGCAAGGTCGCTTGCCGTCAGGTCCTGATCCAGTTCATCGGCGAAAACATGGGGCTTTAAATCAGCAAACTCCAAACGCCCAACAAAGGCCTTGGTTTCCGGGTCAACGACGATCAGTTTATCGTGGCGAGTGTTTTTGGCGATGCTACGCAGTTCCGGCATATGCGCATCGGGTGAAATTTCCACAAACTCTCGGTCCATGATCCCTCTGACTTGCCTGTTCTGCAGATATCGAAGTGCTTTGTTTTCCTTAATATCAATGTTTCGGCCGGCAAGCTGGGTCTGGAAAATGCTGCGCCCGATCAACTGTTTGCTAATGAGCGTTGAAACGGCAACTGCCAGCATAACCGCGATGGCGATCTTATAATCACCGGTTAGCTCAAACACGATGAGGATTGTTGAAATGGGCGCGCCCAGAACAGAAGAGGCTACTGCCGTCATCCCAATGATTGCATATAACCCATTGCTGGCGGCCAATTCAGGAAATGCTGACGCCGCGATGATGCCAAATGCGCCGCCGGTCATGGCCCCAACAAAGAGAGAGGGTGAGAAAAAGCCGCCCCCAAATCGACTGCCCGTCGTAATTCCAACGGCGATCGTTTTTACAACAATCAGCGACAGAAGAAGTATCAGGTCATATTCTTCCTTAAGGGCGCTATCGGTCGCCTCATAACCTGCTCCAATTATCTGCGGAAACATCAATGCGATCACGCCGAGAACCAGTCCGCCTGAGGCCGGGCGCAAAATCTCGGGAATCTTAAAGCGGTCAATGGTCCGTTCTGAGAAGCCAATACTCCAGATAAACAAGAGGCCAACAACGGCAGAGACGACGCCAAGCAGACCGATCGCCGGAATTTCCCACCAGGAAACGATCTGGTAATTGGGGATGATGAATGCAGGAAAGTCACCAAGATGAACGCGACTGACGACAGTGCCGATGACGGATGCCAGAACGATAGGGGCGACTGCCTGGGTAGCGAAAGAGCCAATCACGACTTCAAGGGCAAAGAACATACCGGCAATGGGGGCGTTGAAAGATGCGGCAACAGCAGAGGCAACACCGCACCCGATAAGGGTTGTGTAGTAGGCTGAAGGAATGCGCATTCTTTGACCGAGCTGGCTGCCCAACATTGCACCAAAATGTGCAATTGGCCCTTCTCGACCGCCCGACCCACCGGTGCCGAGCGAGACGGCACTTGTCAGAAAGGTTCCAATGCCCGGTATTAACTTCATCTTCCCTCTTTTAACCAAGACAGACTCGATAATATCCGCAACGCCTTCCGGACGTCTGTCGGGCATGCAATATTTCAGGAAAATACCGATAATCAAACCGCCGAGGACAGGGACAATAAGAAATTGCCACCAAGGCAGGTTCTGAGCATTGGTAACGACAAGTTCACTATCAAAACCATAAAAAATTTCTTGAACGTTATTGATGAGTAATCTGAAAAGCAGAGCGCCATATCCGGCTAGAAGACCAACAAGCAATGACGCGATCGTTAGTTTTAACGAGAGATTACTGCGCAAAGATTTGAACGAGGTAATCAGATCTTTTTGTTTTAGGTTGTGTCCAAATAAAGCCATATGCTTACTGTTATCACTTATTTTTATTGCTCCGCAAGCGTACGGTGCTGTTTGATGATCGGAACTGGCGCGGTTGCCGATGCATTATTCAAGATACGGGCTCATCCATCGAAACGGTTGAGCGTCGAACCGCTGGATCGGTTTGTACTCACAGCCAACCCAACCGACATAGCCTTCCCTGTCGAGCATATCAAAAAGGTAGGGATAGTTTAACTCTCCGATATCAGGGTCGGTTCTGCCGGGTGTGTTGGCAATTTGAATGTGCTGGACATAGGGAAGGGCTTCCGCAAGACGGCGGCTCACATCGCCATGAATTCTCTGGCAATGATACATGTCAAACTGAAGCCGAATTCTTGGAGTGTCGAGCTCTTTCACCAGCCTTAATCCCAAATCAAAGTCGTTTAGTAAATAGCCCGGAATGTCATGGTTGTTAATGGGCTCGATCAGGAATGTGAGGGTCTGAGAGGGGGCAAAGGAAATTGCCTTCTCAAGGGATTGTTGAAAGTAATCGAGTTGTTGACTTTGAGAGAGCGTGGTATCTCTAAGCCCGGACATGACATGCAATTTTTGGCAATTTAGTGCCGAAGCATAACGATAAGCCTGTTCGACAGAGGCCTGATATTCGCTTTGCCGCGCGGGAAGGGCCGCAAGACCTCTATCACCTGCGGACCAGTCACCGGGCGATAGATTGAAAAGTACTTGCGTCAATTGGAGGCGATCCAGTTCCTCTTTCAGTGTATCAGCTGGCCAATCATACGGGAATAAATACTCAACCCCTTTAAATCCCGCATTTGCAGCATGAGAAAACCGATCCAGAAATGGAACATCCTGAAACAAGAAACTCAAATTTGCGGCAAAGTGCGGAATGAGATGTCTCCTGATGAAACGTTAGCGGGTTTCTTCTACAATCGGTTTTGCAAAAGACGGCGCTTGATCCCAGGGAAACAGGATCCAGGTATCCTGACTGACTTCTGTTATAAATGTATCAACGCGCTGGCGGCCTTTCGGCTTGGCATATATGGTTGCGAAATGAGCTTCCGGGATCATGTCTCTGACATATTTAGCCGTAATCCCGCTATCGACGAGGTCGTCGACAATCAACCAACCTTTTCCATTGTCTGGAATGTCCAGCCCTTTGATAATATTCACTTCGCCTACTGTTTTATCGTCGCGATAAGCCGCGATACAAACAGTTTCAATATTGCGAACGTCGAGTTCCCGGGCGACAATCGCAGCAGGCACCAGACCGCCCCGTGTAACCGCAACGATCCCTTTAAATGGTGCCAATTCCATCAACCGCCATGCCAATGCTCGACCATTGCGATGCAACTCTTCCCACGAGACGGGGAAATATTTTGTATAATCAGCTTCTTCGGACATCTCTTCAGACCTCATTTGATAACGTTTCTGTTCTTTAGACCGACTAGGTATTTTTGAAAAGGGCTAGAATGACGTCAGTTCCCCATTTTGTGTATTTTTTTTCTAAAACCGGTTAATATAAGCGCATGGGTACAAAATCTCCATCAGAGGCGCAATTGCGCTATCTAAAGCTAGGCCACTCCCAAGCAGGAGGAAAACTTCCTCTGTTTGACAGAAATGGTCAGCAAATCAACCCGGCTACCATTCGAAGCTGTATTAAGGCGGGGTGGGCAGAACCCTGGTTTGTCAATCCCATTAAGAAGGACTGGCTTGTTTGTAAATTGACGGACAAAGGCTTTAATGTCCTTGAAAATGAGGCTATCGCTTTAAAAAAGTGAGCGGGATCGCACTTTTTCGAGATTGATAAAATTCAGACTGGTTCTTGTTTTAGCACTGTGCCAAGCTTGCGCGATATCAATGTTGATAAATGGGGGGCTCCATGACCGGTACGATAGAAGCGTTGGCTTTTGCCACTGCTCTTTTCCTTGTAATACATATTTTGCCGTCAAGTTTTTTAAGACAAGAAATCATTCAAAAAATTGGTTTAAACGGATATTTGGGAGGGTACAGTCTTCTGTCAGCCCTGTCTCTGATCTGGATGATCTGGGCCTATTTTGAGGCCCCGTACGGCCCGGTTTATTGGGAAGTGGGGAATTGGGCGCGGTATGTCGCAATTGCTGTCATGCTTCTTGCGTCCATTTTGTTTGTTGGTCCTTATACAGGTGCCAGTGCAACAGCGATCGGCGGGCAGAAAAAAATCAATGACCAAAAAACGCGTGGTGGTCTGAACGCCATTACACGCCATCCGCTGATGTGGTCTTTGACCCTTTGGGCGGGGGTGCATCTGTTAAATAACGGCGACCTCAAATCCCTGATTTTCTTTGGCGGGATGGGCGGCCTCGCGCTTGCCGGAACCTTTCTCATTGATGCAAAGCGCGCACGGGAAGTCGGGGCCGACTGGAAAGACTTTATTGCTCATACGTCAAATGTTCCGTTCTTGGCCGTCATTCGCGGGCGTGCCAGCCTATCGGTGAAGGCGCTTTGGTGGAAAGTTTTGCTTGGCGTTTTTGTCTTTTTCGCCTTTTTCCACCTCCACACGATGGTGATCGGCGTTTCCCCGTTCCCAATGTAAGAGTTTAGAACCTGAATTCAGAGAATGATGCAGGTGGTATTTCCGTGGGCGTAGATTTTACCGTCTTCGCCCACAAGCTTCGCGTCAGCAGTTGCAATTTTGCGGCCCTTGTGAATAACTTCGGCGGTACAGGTTACCCGGCCCATCCCCGGTTTCATGCCGCGGACATATTTTACATTCAGGTCGACAGTCGTATATTTTTCACCGGGCTCCAGTGTCGTATGGATTGAGCATCCCAACGCGGAATCGAGGATCGTTGCAGCATATCCGCCATGGATAGAGCCGATCGGGTTCAGGTGTTTTTCCGCCGGCTCCCCTGAGAAGACAACTTTGCCATGTTCAATACTGTCCAAATCGATGCTCATAGTTTCGGCAATTGGTGGCCGTTTTCCACTCATGAATGCCAGTTGCATCTGTTCAAGACCAGTCATTTGACTGAAGTCACTGGGGAATGGTTTTTTGTCCGGGGTACTGGGCATCATATTTTCCTACTCAAGAGAACTCCAAAGAATATAGTCATTTTCGTTTAAACGAAAATATGCTAAATCTGAATAATCTTCATACAAAAATGTATAAATATGAATTGGGATACATATCGTTATTTTCTGGCTGTTGCAGAAGAGGGTAGCCTTTCTAAGGCTGCGCGAAGGCTATCCGTCAGTCAACCGACAGTGGGCCGGCAAATCGCGGAACTGGAACAACGCACCGGAACCGTTCTGTTCAATCGTGCTTCACATGGGTATTTCCTGACAGATGCAGGCACGCAGATTCTTCAGAATGTTCAGAGTATTTCCTCAGAGTTCGCAGCGGTAGAGCAGCGGTTGGAAGGTCTTGATAAAGAATTTTCTGGCCGCATCCGGATATCTACGACAGAAGGCTTTGGTGCGTATTGGCTAACCCGGAAGTTAACTGAATTTCAAACCCAGTACCCGCAAATCGTCTTTGAACTTCTTCTGGATGTTCAACCGTTGGATCCCCGGCGGCGTGAAGCTGATATCGCGGTTCGCATTAACGATCCTAAGCACGACACAATGATCGGTAGGGTCGCAGGACAGGTTGGTTTTGGATTTTACCTGTCCACTGCCTATATCGACCGGTTTGGGTGTCCTGAAACACCGGACAGGCTGAAATATCACAAATTCATCGATTGGAACCACAATGGGAACGGCTTTATCTTGACGTCAACGTTACGACAAATTGTCGGCCCTGCAGATGTGGTTCTGAAAACGGATACGGTCGCGGCTCAAATTCAGGCAGTGCGAAGTGGTGCCGGTATTCTGTTTGCACCGCACTATATGGTGTCACAATTCCCGGATACGCATCTTTTGTTTAATGAAACGCTCTCTGGTAGCGCCGATTTGTGGGTGCTTACATATAAAGAGTTGCAGAATACCCCCAAGGTAAGGGCGGTACTGGATTTTCTGTTCGATGCAATAAAGGCAGACCAGGAATTTCTGGCCCATGGTCTGCCTTAAACCGGGTTAGTTTAATGTGAAATTTGAAATGAGCAGGAAGATACCGGCTGAAAGGAGCGCCGCGCACGGCACAGTAATCACCCAGGCGGCCGCGATTGTCATAAGATGAGATCGGCGAACCAGCTTTTTCCGTTTGGAAATTGCTTTATCTTCCGCTGTTCCCGGCAAGTTACTTTCCGGATGGATTTTGTTTTTTCGGATTTCGCTGCGAAGACGTTGCGCCCGTCTTTCGGTTATCCATTCCCGAAAAAAGCCAACGCCAAAAACGGCACCCACGGCAATATGAGTGGAGCTCACAGGCAGTCCCAAAGCAGAGGCGATAAGAACTGTAATGCCAGCCGACAGTGCGACGCAAAAAGCGCGCATCGGGTTCATCTTGGTGATTTGCTCACCAACGGTACGAATAAGTTTGGGTCCGAAAAGGAAAAGCCCGGCGCTGATGCCCACGGCCCCGATAACCATGACCCATAGTGGAATACCGACCTTGCCCGATATCTCACCACTAACAGATGCGTCAACAATAGCCGCCAACGGGCCAACCGCATTGGCGACATCGTTTGCACCATGGGCAAAGCTCAAGAGCGCGGCGGCCAAAATCAAAGGGATTGTGAACAGGGTTCTGACGGATTTATTCCGGTTTTCCATACCGACCGCGGCTTTTGCAATGATCGGGCGAACGATCAAATAGGTGGCGACAAGAACTCCCAGCGCCAACCCGCAAATGACAAGAAAATCGGGCTTCCAGATCCGTTTCAGGCCCTTCATGATCAAATAGGAAGAAAATACAGCGGCCATGATTGCAACAAGGATTGGAACCCATCTTTTCGACGCCGCGACTTTGTCTTCTTGATAAATGATGTTGTATTTTATGATTGCCAGAAAGAAAGCGGCGATCACGCCACCCATGACCGGCGAAATAACCCAGCTTGCAGCAATCTTGTACATGGTCGGCCAATTGACGATGCCAAAGCCAGCGGCGGCAATACCTGCCCCCATAACGCCGCCTACGACAGCATGTGTGGTGCTGACAGGGGCGCCAACCCATGTTGCAATATTAACCCACGCGGCGGCCGCAAATAGAGCAGACATCATCGCCCAGATGAAGATCTGGCTGTTATCCACGCCCGCAGGATCGATGATCCCTTTTTTAATGGTAGAAACCACATCGCCACCGGCCAGAATAGCACCTGCAGCTTCAAAAATAGCAGCAATTATCAGCGCGCCAAACATCGACAGAGCTTTTGAACCGACGGCCGGCCCCACATTATTGGCAACGTCATTGGCACCAATATTCAGGGCCATATATCCGCCAATGATCGCCGCGATGATAATCAGGGTCGAATGTTCACCCGTTCCAATGATACTTGCGGCAAACAGCCAGACGCCCAGTAAGAATAAAAGGGCAATCGCAAGCGATTTATATGTTTGGGTTGCTTGAAGCGTTTGTGTCTCGATCTGAACAATGCGTTCTAGATCTTTATCCAGCGTCTTTTTAACCACGGGCCCGCCTATCGACTGTCTCGGATTTGTCATTATTCGCAATTGGCAGAGTATTAGAAAGAAAGCTCCAGAAAGGCAATGGAAGAATTATAATTTTGAATTATAAGTTATACTTTCTGTAAATATGAGTTTTGTAGTATATTTTTTCTTAAATCATAAAGATTCACAGAAATTTATACGTTAAAATGAGTGTTGGAATGGATCGCCTTGATCGAAAGATTCTAAATATTGCCCAGAAAGATGGTCGAATTGCGTATGCGGAGATCGGTAGACAAGTTGGTTTGTCGATAACGGCCGTAAAGGATCGACTGGATAAACTGTCGTCAAAAGGTGTCTTGCAGCATTATTCGGTTGTTGTTGCCCCGCAGAATGTGGGCTATTCGGTTTTGGCATATGTCTTTGTGGCAATTGACGATGTGCAATCCTTTGAAGGTTTTGAAAAATCAATGATCGAGATCCCGTATGTTCAGGAGTGCCACCATGTTACGGGGAACTTCAATTATTCACTCAAGGTTCTGGCAAGAGATCTGGATCATTTGGAGGACCTGTTAATTACGCGGATTAAGATGCCGGGGATCGTGAGCCGAACAGAAACAACCGTGGTTTTGTCGAGTGTAAAGAACACTGGTTTTGTCGATTGTGTCTCTGCTGAAGTGGAATGAGTCTTATTCTCTCTCTCTCTCTCTTCCGTCTGCCTTTCAAGGAGAACTGAATGTCGCATTGGCGGTGGTGAAAATCGAGACTTGTGAGACTGTACCGGACTACAGGCTCTATGAGGGGCCGGTTTTGCGGGTCTTTCATATGTAAATGACAAAGGGGTCCGTTAAACGGGTGCTGGTGCGGCGCAAAAGTCCGATCACAAATTCTCATCTTTATTAAATTTTTGTATCAACCGTAATTATTGCCTTGTTTGGCGCGTCGCCGTTGGTTAGCCTACCTCTCTAATTTTCAGAAAATCGTAAAATTTATAGCAGTGAAGGGGCGCCGCATTGCTAGTCAAGGAGTAAAGAATGAAGATTTTGCCACAAATCAAAGAGATTCACGAAGAAATGACAGAATGGCGCCACAGGATTCATATGCATCCTGAGACAGCGTTCGAAGAATATCAAACTTCTGATTTTGTGGCAGAAAAACTGGAAAGTTTTGGCATTGAGGTCCACCGCGGACTGGCGAAAACAGGGGTTGTCGGGACGTTGAAGTCCGGTTCCGGTAACCGGGCGATTGGCCTTCGGGCGGATATGGATGCATTGGATTTGCAAGAGCTGAACGAGTTTGCTCATCGCTCTCAAGTGGACGGTAAAATGCATGGCTGTGGGCATGACGGGCACACGGTTATGCTGCTCGGAGCCGCTAAATACCTGTCTGAGACAAAGAATTTTGATGGTACGGTTCAGTTTATCTTCCAACCTGCTGAAGAAAATGTTGCTGGTGGACGGGTCATGATCAGTGATGGCCTGTTTGAAAAATTCCCGGTTGATAGTGTTTATGGCATGCATAATATGCCCGGTTTCAATGTCGGGGAATTTGCCGTGCGCAAAGGACCGATGATGGCTTCTGCTGATTTCTTTGAAGCAAGAATAACGGGCGTTGGCGGGCATGGCGCATTTCCACATTTGACTGTGGATCCGGTCACGGTCGCCTGTGACGTAGTCAGCGGCTGGCAAAAAATTGTAAGCCGGAATGTTGATCCATTGAAATCCGCAGTCATTACAGTTGGCGAAATTCACGGCGGCCATACGACAAATGTTATACCCGAGGATGTCGTAATCCGGGGTACCACGCGGGCGTTTGATCTGGAAGTCCAGAACATGATTGAACGTCGGATGGCGCAAGTGCTTGACGGCATTTGTGCAGCACATGGTGCAACTGCAGAATTTGAATATGATCGTCGATATGCGCCGACCATAAATACACCAGACGAGACGGATGAGGCGATTGCAGCTGCACAGGAGCTGGTGGGTGAGGCCTGTGTTGATACGGATGTCGTTCCCGTCATGGGCGCTGAGGATTTTTCCTGGATGCTACAGGAGCGCCCCGGTTGTTACATCATGATTGCAAATGGAGCCGGAGAAGGCAGCTGTCATGTGCATAACCCTAATTATGATTTCAACGATACAATTCTGCCACTTGGTGCCAGTTACTGGGCACGTTTGACAGAACGCGTTCTACCTAAGGAAGCAGCATAGTCTTTCAGGAAACAGTGGCTGGTCAAATCTCAGCGGAAATATGGGTATTTTCGGCGTGATGGTGAACACAAAACTGTGAGTTATCGATTTGCAATCGTCGTTTTGTGTTCCTAAATCGAGTATACTGACCTTCTAATGTTCAGGAGTATTTGTTCTTAATGAGTGTACAGGTAAAATTTTGGGGTGTGCGAGGTTCGATTGCGACGCCTTCTGCTGATCATATGAAATATGGCGGTAATACCTCGTGCGTCGAATTGGTTCTCAATGATCGAATTATTATTTTCGATGCGGGGACGGGCGTCCGCATGCTTGGTAACTGCTTGATTAACCGCGGCATTAAAGATTACCTATTTCTTCAATCTCACACTCATTGGGATCATATTAATGGTTTCCCGTTTTTTGCTCCTGTCTATCGGGAAGATGTGAATATTGAAATTCACGCGGGGCATCTGGCTCATTCCTGTGGCATTCATCAGGTCTTATCCTCTCAGATGTGTCAGCCCACTTTTCCGGTTCCGTTTGCCGAATTAGCCGCAAATATTAGTTTCCGCGACTTTCAGGCAGGAGAATCGTTTTCTCTTGGCGACGGTATCAATGTGCGCACGGCTCCTTTGAACCACCCCGATGGTGGTACAGGGTATCGGGTTGAGTATGAAGGCGTCTCTGTCTGTTATGTTACAGATACGGAGCATGTGCCTGGTCGAACCGATGAAAATGTTGCGGGATTAATCGAAGGGGCGGATCTGGTTATTTATGACAGCACCTATACAGATGAAGAATATCCACAATTTGCCGGCTGGGGACATTCGACCTGGCAGGAAGGTGTTCGGCTCTGCCGGGCTGGAAATGTAAAACAAATGGTTATATTCCATCATGATCCTTCCCATGATGATGCGTTTATGGATAAGGTCGCGGAAGACGCGAGAAAAGAATGGGACGGTACCATCGTTGCAAAAGAAGGCCTGTCTTTAGAACTTAGTAAAAGTGAAAAGCCTGCGCTCATAACAATGGCATGCTAATAAGCTGCAGAGCTTTGAGATACGGTCGTTTCGAGCACTGACCTTTTAAATTCCGTAACAATCGGAAAGTTTGTTTTCTGTTTCAGGAAAACCAGGAATTCTTTTCTTTTTACAGGACATCCGACCACAGGGATCGATACCAGTCTTTGGTCATGCTTGACTTCTTCCGGAGACAGAAATGCAAATCCTTGCAGGTTTGCAACGGCTTCTTGTATGAGCCGCTGGTTATCATAAGTTTTTATCAGAAGTTCTGGCCATTCACTCGTTTTCAGGATCTGTTGATCCACTGCGTTTCCGCCAATTTCACTACTATTTACAAGAAAATTACTGGCTTTAAGGTCGTTCAGGGTCAATTCCGCGCGGGTTGCGAAGGGATGTTCCCTGGAAAAAGTTACGGTCATGTCTTCCTGACCGATTTCAAGACAATCGATATTGGGACTTCTTATCTCTGATTGTGAAATCCCGATATCAGATTGCCTTTCTTCAAGATTCTGCTGAATTGTACGTTCGTTGCAAATCGTCACAGAAATTTCAATATTGGGGCTGTTCTGCCGAAAATTCTCTGTAAGGGGGAAAATCCGGTGTGGAAGATCACTGGAAATGGTCAGGCGGGCTGATTTCTTTGTCTTAATGGATGTCAGAAGTGTATTCGCTTCTTTTTCCAATGAAAAATACTGGGATGAAAGATTGTGAAGAAGGGCGCCTGCCTTTGTCAAAGTAATCGAATGACCCTTGCGATCAAAAAGCGGAATTTTATATTTTTTCTCTAATGCCTGAATTTGAAGTGTGACAGCAGGTTGCGTAATTCCTAGTGATTTGGCTGCAGCGGTGATACGGCCGTGCTCGGCGACAGCGTGAAAGGCTTTTAGCTGTGCATGGTTCATTGCAGGATATATTTCCGTTATACAAAATAATGTTGTTCAGCAGAAGTTAGCTGAAATGGCAAAAATTGAAAAGCCAGCCTAATACTTTCAAAGTAACTGTTAATTGTATATCATGAAAAAATAAATCATTAAGATGGTGTTTGTCAGCAGCTTCTTACTGATTTTCTTAGGCAGGCTTTGCAATTCATGAAAATGATGCGAAAAAGGGATATTGGCAAGAACGCCAGAAAAAACAAAAAAAAAGAGGTATCGTATGTCAGTGACGCTCCATGTCGTGCGACACGGCGAGGCTGCAAGTAGTTGGGATAAAGATCCGGATCCCGGGCTGAGCGAATTGGGACACCAGCAGGCGGAACAGGCCTTTCAGGAAATTCAGGCGATGACCGGGGGCCCTAGGAAACTGATTAGCAGCCCATTGAAAAGAGCGCAGGAAACAGCTAGTCCTTTTCGGGCCTCTTGGAAGCGCACAATTGAAATTGTTCCGGCGATTGCAGAAATACCGTCAGCTCATGTTCCATTTTCAGGCAGACGGGCTTGGCTGTCAGAAATTATGAAAGGGTCGTGGTCCGAGCAGGAAGAGGTTCTTTTGCGTTGGCGGCAACGAATTATCGATTACCTTTCCGGCCAGATCGAGGATGCCGTTCTGTTTTCACATTTTATGGTGATCAATGCACTGGTTGGAGAATTGGAACAAAAGGACCAGATTCTGGTCTTTAAGCCGGATAATGGGTCAATAACGTCAATTTCAGTTAATGATGGTCAGTTGTCGTTGATTGAGAGAGGGCGTGAGGCTATTACAGTTGTCAGTTAAATAGAATTGATTGGCTTTACCTTAGGTAAGGCCAGGGTCGGGAACAGAAAATGATCGAGAAACGAACCTCCTCTGAAGAGGACACCTCTCATGAATATCGTGTAGAGGCACAAATAGGACACTTATTGCGCCGCGCGCATCAGCGGGCCAGTTCTATTTTTCAAAGTCATTTTGGGGATGTTCAATTAACCCCGACGCAATTTGCGGCTCTTGCAAAACTCAAGGATGAAAAAGAGTTGTCGCAAAATCATCTGGGGCGCCTGACAGCGATGGATCCCGCGACTATTCAAGGTGTGACGCGGCGGTTGATTGACCGGGGATTGGTTCAAACGCGTGCGGATGACAATGATAAGAGGCGAATGCTCCTTCGGTTGACCGAAGAAGGGGAAAGACTTACCGATAGCCTTTTCGATACAGCCGCTTTGGTGACTCGAAAAACTTTAGCTTCCCTAAATGATGAAGAACAGCGTAAAATATTAGAACTGCTGTCTAAGTTGGCATAATACAAGGGTTTACAAGTGTCCGATTTTGATCTGTCCGGGTTCACAATTATCGTTGTTGACGACAATTCCTACATGGTTTCCTTGATTAAATCCACGCTTCTGGGGTTGGGCGTTGGAACTGTAAAAACATTTGGCGAAGCTAAGGACGCGATCGAGTTTCTGAAACTTGTGAAAGAAAATCCAGTCAAAGCCGGTGCTATGCAGGTAGATTTTATCGTTTCTAACTGGCAGATGGCTCCGATTGACGGTCTTATGTTCTTAAGATGGGTTCGAACTCACAAGGAAAGCTTTAACCGGTTTATACCGTTTTTGATGGTGACAGGTTTCGGCGATAAGGAAAAAGTCGAAGAGGCGAGGGATTTGGGCGTCAGTGAAGTGATGGCCAAACCGTTTTCCGTTAATAGCGTTGCTGAAAAGGTAATGCAGATTATTACCAGTCAACGGCAATTTGTTCAAAACCAGACGTATTTTGGACCTGATCGCAGGCGAAAAAACTTACCGTTTAAAGGTGACGATAAGCGTCTTTTGAATGAAAAAAGCCCAGAAGTTAAGATTATTTACGAATAGGAGCCATCGTGGAAAAACCGCAAGTCAGTGTCAGGTTTTACCGTATTCGAAACCGCTTGTTGGAAAAAGCAGGGGGGATAGGTGCAACGGCGGAAAATATCTCATTCCCTCCCGAATTGATTGAAGAAACGGAAGCCCAGTTTCAGGAAGTAATTTCCGATTATCCTGATTGGGTTCAAGGGACCTTGAACAAAATGACGGCTCTTGTCGAAGTCTGTGTGAATTTTCCGGACAAACGGGTAAATTCCTATCGCAAAATTCAGGAAATTGCCCATGAAATGAAGGGGCAGGGGGGCACTTTTGGCTATCCACTCGTTTCCACTTTCGGCGATAGTTTATATGACTTCACCGGCTCAAATGCGGGTGTCTCGGATAACCATGTTCAAATCATTAAGGCGCATACGGATGCAATGAAGGCGACGATTAATGGGCGCATACATGGGGACGGTGGTCAGGTGGGCATCGAACTCAAAGCCATGTTGTCGGCGGCTATCAAACGTTTTCAATAGCCGCCGATCTCTATTAACTGCCGTAGACCAGATTGGGCAGCCACAGAGAAATTTCTGGAATATAGGTAACCAGCATCAAGAAAACCAACATCAGAAGAATGAACGGTAATGTACCCTGGATTACCTCTTTGATTGGTGCCTTGGTAATAGAGGTCAGAACAAAGAGGTTCAACCCAACTGGTGGTGTCAACAAACCCAGTTCCAGATTGACCGTGACAACTACAGCAAAGTGAACAGGGTCAATCCCTAATGGTTTCAAGAGTGGAAGAACCAAGGGAACCACCACCAGTAGCACGGCAAAATTCTCTAGAAACATTCCCAGAAAAATCATGAGAACATTGATGAGCAACAAGAACTGCCATCCGTCAATATCATACTCGATCACCATATTGGTGAGCGATTGCGTAAAGCCTGACCCTGTAATCCAGTGACCAAAGGCTAAAGCCATCATGATAATAAAGACAATAGTGCCTGCCCGCTTGATGGCCTCAGCAATGGTGGGGATTACCTCCTGTGGTGTGCATCCTTTATAGAAGAAGACACTGATCAGGATGGCCACCAGGGCTGATAAAGCCGCAGCCTCTGTTACGGTTACAAATCCACCATAAATGCCGCCCAAAACAATAACGGGCAAAGAAAGCGCCGGCAGTGCCCTTACATTCACACGGATAAACTCATCACGTGGCAACCGGACCCCCCTCTCGTATTTTTTCTTGCGGGTGTAGTAGAGGCTCCATGCAATAAAAAGACCTGCTTGCAACAGGCCCGGCACAACGCCTGCCAGAAATAGTCTGGGAACCGATTGTTCGGCAATGATGGCATAGACAATGAACGCCATGCTGGGCGGAATAAGGATGCCCAATGTTCCCGAAGAACCGACGATCCCGACTGCAAATTTGCGTTCGTAATTTCGCTCCATCATCGCAGGAACCAAAATTGTCCCCATGGCCATAGCCGTCGCGACGGAGGAACCGCAGATGGCGGCAAAGATAGCCGTGGCAACAACGCAAACTATCGCAATGCCCCCTTGTGCGCTGCCAACCCAGGCATAGGCGCAGTCGACGAGTGCTTTTGCGACGCCACCTTTTTGCATAAAGGTCGCTGCCATAACAAAAAACGGGATCGCAAGGAAGGTGATTGAATTAAGATGATCGACGATCAGTTGGGGCATGCCAATTAACGGAACGCCCTCATGATAAAAAAGCAGGATGCTCATCACACCCAAAGCAAGAAAAATGGGCATGCCTGTCGCCAGAAGCGCAAACAGGCCCGTAAATACAGATGGGAAAAACATGGTAATCTCCGTTCAGGCCGGTTAGTCAGCGTTTTCCAGATCAACTTCTGTCGTTGTCATGGTCGCGATGTCGAAAGTGAAAATATAGCTAAACAGCCGATGGGTATAATGGAGCAGCATCAAGCCGAAAGCGGCCGGTACAAAGGCGTAATAAAGGTAGACCGGGAATTGCAGGGAGCTGTCGCTTCTTTCATCCAGCCGATACGCAAAATCAACGATGCCAAAGCCGCGTTCCATGATGATGTAGCAAACCCCCATACCGAGAAGGCAAAAGGCGATTTCCATATACCGTTGCTGGTTTGCCGGGATCATGCGCAAGAAAAAATCGGCATGTACATGCCTGTTTTCAGAAACAAGAAGTCCGCCAGAAAGCATCACAGATGCCGTGATAAGATAGATAACGACTTCGGAGGTCCAGTCAGGTAACGAACTTGGAAAATAATATCGCATAAACATTTCCCAGACTGCGAGGATAAGCGAAATTGTTGCGAGTGTTGCCATTAGAAAATGTTCAATTTTTTTTATGATTTTCATTGCATAAGCCATTGGACTTCCCCTGCCTATAACGGGAAAGCAGGTTCCTGCTTTCCCGTAAGTGCATACGTAACGATATTATAAAGAGGATTTGATCGCCTTTTGGACACGGTCCGCGAAGCTCGGGTCAATCCGGAGTTCCTTAATGACATCCGCCTGAATAGGCATGAGCCGGGAGCGGAGTTTTTCAACATCTGTTGCTGAGGCATCGACGACAATAATACCATTTTTGATGGCTTCTGCCCGTGCATCTGCATCCCGTTGGGCTGTGAATTCCCGTTGTGGGTCCACGGCTTTCTCCCATGTTGTTTCCACAAGTGCCTGCAGATCAGCAGGAAGAGAATCCCAAAGCTGGCGATTAATCATTGGAACATACTGGTGAAAGGCATGCTGATCGACATACGCGTATTTAATGCCAGAATCCCAGAGTTTTGCACTGCGAACGGATTCAAACGCGGTCATCACACCATCAACCATACCGGTTTGCAGAGCCTGTGGCACATCGGGCCAAGAGATTTTAACCGCATTGGCACCAAGAGCTTCATACCGACGGGCATGCGCAGCACTACCGGCAATGCGGATCCGCTGAGATTTGTATCCGTCAGGACCAGAAATTTTCTGGCTTTTCATAAAGGTGATCGCCCCGCCAATATCAATGAAACGGCCAACGATTTTAACATTCAGTTTTTCTTCAACTTTATTACGCAGTTCGTTCCCAATCTCGCCGTCCATTACGGCATAACTGACTTGACGATCATGGCCAAAGAACATGGGAAGGAAGATCACACCGAAGTCAGGAATGAATTTTGTTAGATGCCAGGTGCCGGGCACACCCATGTCGAGCGTTCCTTGGGCCAATGCTGTCGGGACGGATGAGCCTTTGAATTTTGATGCTCCTTCAAAGACATTGATTTTTAGGCGTCCGTTGGACTGTTCGTTTAGCGCATCAGCCCATTTTTTGACACTGATGTTACGGATGTGATTTGGGCCGGTTTCAAGTGAAACATCAATTTTATATGTTTCTGCAGCGGCTGCCGTGCTTGCTAGCATAACCCCCGCTGAGAGAGCGGCAATTGATTTAAGTAGAATACGTCTTGATGTCATAATGTCCTCCTAGTTTAACCCTGTTAGTAGTGTGACCGTTTATGGTTTTTAGTTTACGGTTGATGGCACTTCGCGGCGTCTTAGATGCGAAGCAATATGACGGACTGGCTCATTCTCAAAGTTCAGTAGACGGGTATAGAATTCGTCTGTTTGTTCTGGTGAGAGGAGTGAGGCCGCACATTCTGAAAATTTCTGATACAGTTCATTTTCACCCATTGGATGATGAATAGTGCCAACAGGGTGAGATATGATTTTTTCGAAAACATCCCCCTGCTTTGTTGTAATTCTGGTCTCAGCCGGTATGTCCCAAATACCGGTCCCAAAATCTGATTGGGGCCCGGCGCTGTTCATTCTGATTTTCGGTAAAAACGCCTTTACTTCAGGACGTCGAACCGCCGAAGGTGTGAAATCTGAAAGTGACATTTTGCCGTTCAGGGCAACTAAAGCTGCACAATAGGGCATGGAAAACCGGGCCTCGTTTTCATTCTCAGGATTATCAAAACGAAGATTTTTGACGTTGGAGTCCGGTATGGTCGTTTCGATATAGTCAATCTGATGAGGGTCGAGATCATTTTCCTGACGAAGTTGAAAAATGGCATCCAATGTCCGGTGCGCACTGGCGCAGCATGGCCACCTTTTCTGAGCCAACCCGGCCTCAATTATAGCAAGCTGGCCCGACGGCGCATTCGTCGGGGTTTGCGAGGCGTGATGAAGACTGATGAAACCCCAAGGCCCGTGAAACGGATCTTCGTTTGCATTAACGCCTGCTGCGGCGAGCCGGGCGGCCGTAATTCCAGCGCGCGCAGCCAAGCCAGCATGCAATGGTTTTGCCATGCTTCCAAACTGCAATTTGGATCCGCTCGCCATACTGGTGGCGAGACTGACGGCGCCCAGCGCACTTTGGTCATCTAGTGTAAGAACCCGTACGCAGGCCGCTGCGGCCCCGATTGTTCCGATCGTCGAGGTCGCATGCCAACCGGCTGCATAATGCGCCGGGATCATGAAACGACCAAGCCACGCCTGCACCTCCAGCCCGACAATATAGGCATCAAGAAGTTGGTTACCCGACGCACCCACCTCTTCTCCTAAAGAAAGAAGGGAAGGTACGAGAACGGCAGATGCGTGGGTAACCGCAGGGAGAAAGTTGTCATCATAATCCAGAGCGTGAGCGGCGGTGCCATTTAGTAAGGCAGCACTTTCAGCGGACAAGGTTTCGGTGCGACCGATGGCCGAGCAGGCCCCTTGACCACTATATTTAACGGCCTTGAAAACTGTTTGGGTGGCAATGTCATCACAGGCCGCAAGCATGCAGGCGATTGTGTCGATAAATGCAGCCTTCGCGCGTTCCTTCGCCATTGGGTCGGTAATGATGGGCGACTCTGAAATCCAGTTTGCGATGGATCGTGCCGAGTCGAAGCCGGGTAACAAATCAACCATGAGCCCCTCCATCATGAACCAGTTCTCCGACCAGGTTTTGGATGAAGCTGTCGCACAATGAAAGCTGCTCTAATTCGATAAATTCGTCTGCCTGATGAGCCTGCGCTATGTCGCCAGGACCACAGACGACAGTTTCAAAACCGGCGGCCTTAAACAGTCCGGCTTCGGTGCCGTAATTCACAGCGATATCATCGTTCGAGCCAGAAAGTCGCCGGGCAAGTTGGACAACTTCAGCATCGTCCGGAATTGTGAACGCTGGATAATCGACGATTTTTTGGCAGGATGCACCTGCCCGATCGGCTTCTTTCGCCATTAAAGGATGCGTGCGTGTTTCGATGAAATGAGGCAGGCCATCGGTAAACAAGCGATGGTCGCACCCAGGCGGATAGCGGCATTCCACATCAAACTGACAATGCTCGGCAACAATATTGACAGCTTTCCCGCCTTGAATCATTCCGATATTGATGGTGGGATGGGGATAGGCAAACCGGGTGTCGTCGGTTTTTTCTTCCTTAAGAATTTTTTCAATACGGCTGATCTCGTTGATGACCTGCCCTGCATATGAAATTGCATTGATGCCGCCCGGTGATAATGAAGAATGCATGGCGGTCCCGTTAAAAGAACAGCGGTAGACCTGCTTGCCCGTATGGGCTGTCACGGCTTTCATGGCAGACGGTTCGCCGACGATACAGCCGCCGATTTGTATGTTCTTTGCCAGC
The DNA here is from genome assembly GCF_026409565.1 of Sneathiella aquimaris. Taxonomy (NCBI): domain Bacteria; kingdom Pseudomonadati; phylum Pseudomonadota; class Alphaproteobacteria; order Sneathiellales; family Sneathiellaceae; genus Sneathiella; species Sneathiella aquimaris. The sequence goes on along the minus strand of NZ_CP112881.1, from coordinate 2,862,093 downwards.
AGGTCCTCAATCATAGGACGAACGCCCGTGCACCCAATCTCTTCATCATAGGAAAGGACAATTGCGACAGGGCGTTTCAGTTCCCTCTCAGTGAGGGCTGGCAACGCGCTTAACACAGATGCAATGAAGCCCTTCATGTCACACGTTCCACGGCCATAGGCCCTGTTATTTTTAATTGAAAGGGAAAAGGGGTCTACGGTCCAATCCTGACCGTCAACAGGGACAATATCCGTGTGCCCTGACAGTGCCACAGCAGGTTTGTCGGTTGGGCCGATTACTGCGTATAGATTTGCTTTTTGGTCTGACGCATCTTTTATGATCGTTGCTTCAATACCATAGGTTGAAAGGAGATTGTGAACATAGTCAATCAATTGGAGATTAGATTTGTAACTGGTCGTATCAAAGGAAACCAGATCCTTAAGAATTGATAGAGTTACGCTTGAATTGTGTCTGGTCATTTTTTGTTATCCAATTGAATGGTCGACTTTTTCCCTAAACTATGGATAGAATATTTAATTAATTAGTTTTATGGAATTTAGTAACTCTGTTTTTGTGTTTAGATAAACTAATGGTGAGCCGGTGGCTGAGTCTCTACCCCCCCTAAATGCGTTGCGTTCGTTCGAAATGGCCGGACGGCATTTGAATATTGCCCGAGCGGCACAAGAATTAGGGGTGTCCTCTGGTGCGATCAGTCAGCAGGTGCATGCGCTGGAAAAATGGATTGGCTGTCGTTTATTCCAACGCAGTAACCGGGGGCTGTCTTTCACAGAGGCCGGTCAACTGTATTTTGAAGCAATCTCAAAGGCGATGGATGAAATTCGGGGTGCCACCCGTTCGGTGGGACGGCCTGAGATCCGGAAAAACCTGATCATCTCGGTAACGGCATCTTTTGCGATGAAGTTTCTACTCCCTCGGCTAACCGACTTTCGTTCCTTGTGGCCCGATTTGGATATTTCTGTATCAACAGTCGAATTAGTGAATGAATTCAATCCTTCCGATGGTGATGTGGGCATTCGGTATGGGCATGCCCATCAGGCTAATATGTGGACACGAGAAATCCTACGGGACGAACTTATGCTGGTGGCCTCCGCTACTTTGCAGGGAGTGGATGGTCGCCCGCTGTCGCTTGAAAACTTTACCGATTTTCCGTTGCTCATGGATAAACACCCTTCTGTTATTCAGGATTATCCCTCCTGGCAGGAGTTTTTGAAAAATCAGGGTGTTGAGGATACAAGCCATTTGAACTTGAGAGAATTCTCTCAGCAGTGGATGGTCATTGAAGCGGCGATAAATGGTGAAGGTGTTGCTCTTGCCAAAAAGTGTCTGGTGCATACTGATATTGCATCAGGAAAACTGGTTGCCATTGGTGCTCAGCAGTTATCCCTCAATTCCGGGTACTATTTACTGACACTTCCGGAAAATGCGAACGATCCTATTATAAAAAGTTTTTATCGTTGGATCGAGAAAACAGTCGCAGCTTTGTAAGTTGAAAGCCCACCAAATTACGGCGGGCTTTCAAACATGATCTTTCGTTTATTTCATATCCCGATAGTCATTTTCCTGATAGAGCGGGAGCTGATTGACGCTATTGTCGGTTTCAATTCCATTACCAGGCGTTGGATGACCTGCTCCCGGCGCATTGCGATATTCACGAATGCCGGGTGAACTGATATTCTTTGCGTCGACGCCATACCAACCCAGCGCGGCCCCCATGTTGAAGGCTCCCCGGTTTCGGAAATGCCGGGTGTTAAGGGCTTCAGGTCTAAAACCGATTTGGGTATCCTTGGCCCCCAGCGTTTTCGTTAGGCCTGTATAGGTAGCAGATTCGCGTTCCATATAGGCCGAAGGGCTATCATACTCAGGCCAGTCTTCGGCCGTTTTTTTCAATGCATACGACAAGGCAGACTGCATAACTGACTTGGCATCGGCGGCGTCTTTCAAGAGAAAGAACTGATATTTGTCATATGAGAATTCCGGGAATTCACTCATGCCGGATATCGTCAAGCGTTCATCGGCAAAGGCCGCGTGCAGGCTTTGAAGAATAATCCGGCTTGCCAGATGAATATTATGACTGGTTTCAATTGTTGGAATTTCCGTGCCAGGATGATTGAGTTTGGGTTGTTTCAATTTCATCTGGCCCGCTTCAAGCTGGCCTATAAAAGTTTTCGACCACTTTTTCAGGTTTTCCTTTTGAATTTTTGAGGGATCCGCATCACCGTCGTCCTTTTTCTCTTCATGAAGACCTAAGAGAAAGGTATCGCTTTCAGCCAGGCTAACATCAAGGTTGTCATCAGAAAGTCTTGCGGCGATATGCCGGTTCAGGCTTTCCAGCCAATGGTAAAAAAGAACATGACCTTTATGCAGGCCCCGTAAATCGTTGCCGCGATAGTTACCTCTCATCCCGTTCCAGCTATTGATAAGACTGATCGCCTTTATTGTCTGTTCATCAAGCCTTTGCGATTGAACCTCAAGGTATGTAAGAAATGGTTTGAACGCAAAGTAATTGACGTCCATCCGTTGTAAGCGGCCGTTAAAATCCAATAATGCTTCCAACGTCCATGGCTCCGCCCGGCCCTGCATTTCCTGCTCCAGAATGAAGACGCGATCGTAGGGCGTGTAGCTGTCGTAATCCAGATCCGTGTCCGGCATATTGATAAACGGCTTTTGGTTCCAGTTGGCAATATACTGAATACGCGCGTTGCTTGCTGTCGGAGCTTGATCCTGATCCAATGAAAGCTTATGGAACGTCGTTACGGGATTATATTTCCCATGCAGGATCCAGCCGCCATCATTTTCCCAACCATCAAAGGGCGAAAACGGTGCGGGCAGGCGCGGATCGTAGTCTGGATAATATTGCCATTCTTTCGGATCGTGGCTCTTGAAGGATGTCCCTTTTTTTTGGGGAAGCGCACCGACAAGCCGATATCCGATGCTACCATCCTTGTGGGCGGCAGACAGGTTGAAATTGCCAGCGACACCATCTAGAGAACGGTTCCACTCGTTGAGGTTTTTCGCCTGTGTCGCTTTTAACCAATTTTGGATTGTTTTTGCGGTAAGCCCTTGCCAGTTATAACGTAGAATGTATGCCGTTGCGGTTTTCCCACCAGCATTTTCATCGACCGTAAGAACGGGCCAGCCTGTATTCCCGAGTGTGTAAATATTTTGCAGTTCCTTTTTAAACAACCTCTGATATGTACTGGCGACCTTTTGGAATTCTTTGAGGTCGTTTCCTTCCAGAATTGGAAGGAAGGGATGTCCTTGAAAAGACCAGTTTTCATCGCTTCTCTTTCTTTCAAGTGACACACAGAAGACATCTGAAACGTCTGCGTTTCCTGCTGTCAAACCAAACGCCATTGTCTCGTTGTGACCCTGCCAAAAATTCAATGTCCCGACAAAACCGCTTCCGGAAAATCGAAACGGATCATCTTCCTGATTGCTGGTCAACGAGACTTGATAGGTGTGGCTTGGATCTGGTGCCGGTACTTGGGGCCCGTTATACAGGAGGCTGTTTATATTACCGGAGTTTTCCTGAGAAATGACCCACCAGTTGCTCGCGTTCATGGCAAAGGGCGCTTCGGTCTTATGAGAAGCCAATCTTACGGCTTCCTCAAGCCGACCATTTAAAGTTTCCGGATTTTGAATTTCACAGCCATTTATCGAATAGCCTTTGCCAATCACCCGGGTGTTTTCAATTAGCGCCTGATGATACTGGCGCCTCTGCTTCGCTGCTATCTCAACATGATCAGCGGTTGTCGGCAGGGTTGTCTTTGCTGTTTCAAGAAGGGCCCACTTCACAGAGTTGAACTTTTGAACCGCAACCTGCGTATTTTGATTGTTCTGGTCGATAAGAGACTTTAGCAAAGTGAGGTTTTTCATCTCGGTGTTACGAAGTGAAAATTCATGCATTACCCGAAGCTGGAAAAGTGCCATGCTGTCGATCGCTGACCAGGGGGTATAAAAATCGGCATGTTTTTTTTCGTCTTTTCCAAACAATACTGACTGGAATTTGCCGTTTAAAAACGCCACCTCTTGGGGCGGTACTTGTTTGTCCGGACCAAACTCCGCGACGAGCAGGTTGCTGAGGTTCTCTGACGTAATACAATCTGCACTGAGATCATCCTGTTGGGCGCTTGTAGGTAACAGAAGGGATTTGAAAGCTTCGATGCCCTTGGCAAAACAGGTCAGCTTTTCCTGCATTCCATAGCCACCGGGCAGATCTGAGAGTTCCTGCTTTAAAGTGTTGCGTAAGTCTGGAAATAAATGTTTTCTGCGCCAGTTGCGCGTTTGCCGGCTAACCAGTGTATCGGATTCTGCCAGAAATTTTTCATCCGTAAGCAGATTTCCGTAGGCTTCCTGTCTTAGAATTTCAAGTTGAAGCAGGCGATCGCGTGCCTGCATGAAACCATAAGAGAACCACATTTCCAATGTGTCGTCAGTTTCAATCGCCGGGACACCAAATTCATCTCGGGAGACTTTGTAGGATGCTGTCGCGGCGGAATTCCAGCCCATTAATATAGCCAATGCAGTGCACGCTAATATGCTCCTTTTTAGCAAGTTTTTTTTCATTTGAGATACCTTTGTCTGTAACAATCTAATTTTGTTGATGTTTACTAAGACAGCGCAACCAGGCCTTTCGTGAAATCGTATGATTTTTAAATGGGTTCCTCACAGACTCTGCTCTTCCTGCGTTCTCCTTTTAATGAAAGCCGTCTTTTGAGACGCGAGCGAACTACATTCAGCTTGAAAAAGGTGCACGTATAATGAAACGAACGGAAACTCTGCCCTGCAGATTTAAAGCTCTGATCAAGGCAATGCTGTTGTCAGCTGGCCTTTCCTGTCTGGTGATGGGTACTGGGGTTTATGCAAACACAACCCAAACGGTGACTGCCGAAACAATTTTGGATTTTGAACCCAGTCTCATCGGAAAAAAGCTTGATGAAGAACTCTCGCTGATCTTAAAACTTCGCCCACACATTAAATTACCGCCTGAACAAGGCTCTACCCTTGAGCGAGAAGACGCCCAGTTTTATGTGACTGTCGACCGGTATCGTGGAATGCCAGAAGCTCGTTTTCCAATCGGTATCGCACCGGGCACCAACGGCCTGCAACCGGATCTAAAGATCCGTATTGCGAAATCCGAAGTCGATCAGAACGCCGGATTTGAAGTTGCACTGACCCATCCTGAAAGCATTACTCAGTGTGGTCAGGGGGGAAAATACTGTCTTGGCAACGTGCCATTGATACCAGTAACCGGGGCGAAGTCTGGGACTTTGTATTCTTTACCCAATGATCCGCGTATTCTCTTGCAGAAATCTGATGTGGGTTTTCTGCTGAAGGATGGGAATGGGCTGCGTCAATATTATACGGCACCAACTATGGATACGCTGGAAACAGGGCCGTGGGAAATTAACACTATTTTTGACCGGTTTGAAAATTTTGTTTTATACCGGTATGACGCAAAAACAGGTGCCATCAGTACAATTTACTATGGTCAGGATAAGGCCGAAAAGCGGAACCTGCGTGCGGTTCATTTAACCTATGATGACAAAAATCCAGAGCGGCTTATTGGCCTTACAAGTTCTGTCGCTGAAAAACTGGTGCGGGCCTATCAATTGACATATTCCCGGTCAGGGATGCTTTCCACACTCAGTGAATGCGCCCAGGGAGAAGGTAAATCGCTTTCTTGCTTCGCGCCTTATGAATTTTCCTGGACCAAAGAAGGGGGCCTTTTGTCAGCCGTTCAAAATGGCCGGGGCGGGGAAACAGAGTTTACTTATGGCAAAACCAAGTCCGGCCCAGTTCTTTCTTCCCTTGTTCTGAAAGATCAGGGACGTTTTATGGGGGTAGAAAATTATCTGTTTGAAAAGCCTCAGATTAAGGAGGGAAAAAGAGTAGGGTTTGGTTTGGCCAAAAGCTATCCGGCTGATGGCGGGATTGGGTCCTTAACGGAGTTTGGAGAAGGGGAAACTGCGGGCATACTTGTGAAAGAAACAGTTGCTGATGTTACTTTTGAAGACGGTGACCCAGCCCCTGTTTTCCAGCCCTTATCTGATGAAACTTATGTCTATGCACCGCACAAAGCGGCACATGTAACCAGTACACTCCTGAAGGAAACGATTGCGCAGCAATACAATCCGTCAGGGCAGATAACAACGATGCTTACTCACAAACGTAAGTATGATGCCAAAGGCAGGATCGTTTCAATCACGACAGAGGAGGGAGAGCATTCTTTCACCTATCTGGATCAGGTCGCACTTCGTCCTGTGGCGGAAGATGCAGGCAATCTGTTGGTGTCACGCCAGTTCAAATCCGCTGAGACTTCAGAGGTTTCAACCAAGGAATGGGCTTACCGCTTCGACGGTGATCTGTTAACCGGGTCAACCATTACCGGAACCCGTGCGGGGCAAGTATTGGAAAATAAGACATCCTCTCAAGAGCTGGACAGACACGGAAATATTATTGTTGCCCGTCAGGGAAATACTGAAACACGCATTAAATATGATGATGCTTTTAAAACATTTCCGGTTTCCGTGGAAATGCAGGAAGGGAAAACATTAACATCGGCGTTCTTGGAATATGATGCAGGGACGGGACGGGTTATCAAAGAGGTCTTGCCCAATGGGTCTAGAACTCAGCTGATCCTGGATGCGGCGGGCCTTGAGGTCGGGCAGCGCGTTGACATCGCGGACCCGCGAAAAGCATCGTCTTCAAAGGTGTCAATTGTAAAGGAAGTCACGAAAGAGACCCTGGCAAACGGTTATTTGCGTGTTCTGAATAATGTCAAAATGTTCTCTGAGGATGATCAACTCCTGCTTACCAAACGGGCTGAAAAAGTAACAGACAGTTTGGGACGTGTTGTGAAAATATCGGGTCAGGAGATCGGGCCGGACGGGACACAGCGCTCCGAAAGCTACCTTGAGAATGCCTATTCTCCGCAAGGGCAGGTCACCAGAGTAATGGATGAAGCCGGTCGCTTTCAGGAGATAACGTATAATCGGGAAGGGAAAATTATACGTGAGGTTAAGGAAGGGTATGGCGATACGTCTTTTGACTATAACAAACAGGGCCTTGTTTCCGAGATAAGCCGGGCGGATGAAACTCTCTTTTTGGAGTATGACGACCAGAACAGACTTAAACGCAAAACCCTACCCAATCGGAAATTCTATGAATTTACCTATTCAAACCAACACCCGCAGAAAATTGGAAAGGCCATTTTACCTGAGGGGCATGAAGTTGAGTTCTTATACTCGACCAAAGGCCTTGTAACGGAAAAAACCGTACGCTTTCCTGTTTCTGATGAAGAGTTTCTGAGCTTTACACTGCTTTATGACTATCAGAATGATCAGTTGAAGACAGTAACCTATCCCGATGGTTCTAAAATTAGTTACACCTATGAGGGAAGCCGTCTTGCCCGGATCAACTGGTTGGAGCAGGCGCCGGATGGATGGGGACGCCTGGATAAACCGATCATTGAATATCGTCCTGAAATTTCTGAAGACGGGACAAAGAAGCTAAGCCGTTTTCTTGGCAATGAGGTTGTCGAAACTTATCAGTGGGGGAACGACGGTAAAATAACGGAAATTGTTACATACCGCGGTGAACAGGACCCGGAACAGGTTTTTTCGCGGCTCGCGTATGATTTCAAGCCCGGCACGGATTTGGTATCCGAAGAAAATCGTTACTTGAAAGAACGCAAGACCGTTCGTCATGCCAAACGGGACTATACCTATACAGAAGATCAACGTCTAAAGACCTATAAGGACACAATCGATGGGCGCGTCGTTGCACGTCAATCGTTCGACCGGTTTAACCATCGCACCGAAATCCGTCAGCGGGACCCTGAAAGCGTCAATGTGTCTGGGCAGGAAACCGGCATAAATTATGACAAATTTGGCAATATCAATCAACTTACGCGACGCGGTGAAGTCAGAGAATTTCTATTCGATATTGAAAATAATCTTCTGAAAAGCAACCTTCGTTCTGGCGGTGTATCAGCGGTGACTGAGTTCGTTTATGATCATACAGGACAGCGGTTAGAAAAACGGGCTGAAGAAGGATCCACTACCTTTTACGTTGATCCTTTTTATGAGGTATCGCTCTTAGACGAGGGTCGTATGCAGGCGACCCGGTATGTTTGGGACTATATGGGTCGTGTTGCGGCCTTTACCAAAATACTGGAAGAGGATGATTTTGCTGGTTTTGCGCCTGCTTCTGGAAATGAAACACATGGGACTTTTCAGCATCAGTTGAGCACCCTTATTGATAAAGCGATTGCAGCAGGAAGCAGCCATTTGAACACTGGATTGATGATGTTGCTCGGCATTTTTTCAATTGCGATATTTTCTCTGGCAGTTTTCGAAAGAGTTACCGATCGGTCGAACAGGGTCGTCTTCCCTATGTCTTCATCCCGTAGAAACCCGGCTATGACGATTGTGTCTTCTTTCGTAATGGCGTCCTTTCTCATGGCAATTTTAACGCCAGCGGCCCACGCGGCGTTGGAAGGGGGGGACGGAACTCCTAAAGCAGCTCATTCGGTTTATTTTCACTATGATATTCGCGGCAGTGTGATTTCTGTGTCTGACGAAGCAGGTCATCAGACTGCGTCGGTCTTTTATCATCCATACGGAATGATCCAGGATAACGGCCTGACTGGCGGTAATAATAATTTCCGGTTCAAGTTTGCGGGGCTCGAATATGACACGGAAACCCAGCTGATAAATGGGGGCGCCCGTTTGCTTGACCCGACGATCGGTAAATATTTGAGCATTGATCCTGCCCGCGCGACTAAAGACGCCTATGCGTACACCAGTGGCGACCCGGTCAATTTTGTTGACCGTGATGGTCGGATGGAAAGTCCAACATATGCCATGGATATTGAGGCAGGACGATCTGCACTCCCATCCCGGCCTGATCCAATTCTTCAGGGCGTAGAGCTTGAAGTAAAATCCAACGCGTCCGATGGATCCCTTGAAGAACAGGCTATGGCGGATCCGCAGATTGTTCGCTTGAGAGAAGTGTCCCTTAGTGATGACGGAGGTGACGTTTTGCCGGCACCTGAAAATTGGGTGCGTTATCCAAGTTTCTGGAGTTGGACCTTTGGCATCCTGCCGGGCGCACAGGCACCGGAAGTGGGCCCTGCGCCCGTGGGTGACGAGCCGGACGCGCAGGATAAGGCTGCCTATGATCGAATTGCACAATCGGGTTACATGCAAGGGTGGACGCGAACGGGGGGCTATTTGCAAAGTTTGCTTGGGTCGGCCTTGCTCGCATGGTGGTTCCCGACGTCGTATACATTTTCCGATGGGAACGTGGTGACACCAGGCTTTTTCAAGGATCTGGGCTTATACGCGATGACTGTTACGGCCTTCTCGGCATATGGAAAGGGGTATACAGCGAACGAAGCGTACTATTGGAAAGGAATTGCTGAACGAGGTGCGACAAGCAAAGACTACTTATCAGCCTCCCTGCGTCGCATGTTCTGGAAAGTATCGGTTCAATTGGTTGCTTTCACGGCAATCACGTATCTGGCGCGCTGGGCCCGTGGGTTCCCAATGGTTTCGGACGGAATGAATGATTTTGGTGAAGAAATCGGTTGGAGACTGCTTCGCACCTTTGTGTTTAGTTTCCTCGGCTCTGCGGCTCTTCTGCCCTATTATCTTATGACGAAGGCACCAAACCCAACTTACGACCAGAATATGACGGAGGAGGATCTCGCCGCAATGCCGTGGTGGCGTCGGACGATCATCAAAGCCTCGATCGCCTATCGTAAATTTAATGCCAGAGGTGGGTTTTTTGCGAGGCATTTTGAGCCTGGTTCATGGAATGCACGTTTGCAGTCCCTATGGTATCCTGCCTATGTTATGCAGATGTATGCGTGGTATCTTGTTGGATCCGCAGGATATTATGGCGGCCTTGCGGCTATTTTTCCGGCACTTCCCAATCATGACTGGGCCGATTTTCGAACGGCTTGGTTGCGAAACCTGGCGCTGATAATATTGGCGCCTGCGGCCAGTCCATTGGCCTATATCAACGCCTGGAGCCGAAAATCGTTTACGATCATTAAGCAGCGTAGTTCCGCAAATCCAAGAACAAGTGGCTTCTGGTTCCGCGCTCTAGGACCGGTGCAGGGACTGCGGTTGGCAAAATTTGATGACAGAGCCTTTTTGCCAACGGATGAGTGGATGGCAATCCTGAGGCAGCATGAAGTGCAATGGGATGGACAGTATGGGCACTCAGATGCCGGTTCAGATGCGGAAGTGTCTTCGGATGGAGGCCAAGGTCCTGGCGTTGAACGGAGCGGTGAAAATTCGGAGTCTGAATCGGTCACACAGCCTGTTAGCGAAAGTCGGCACTCTTCAGAATGGTCGGATCGGGCGGAAGGGCCCGCGATAGAACGTCCTTCTGTCCCGGGGACCATTGACTAAACCGACTTCTGTTCTTTGGTCTAAATATAAAAAGGGCGGCATCGAATTTGCCGCCCTTTTTTTATGATAAAGAACTTTTGTTGCCATTCGCTATGTCAATACGATAAACCTAAAAGAAAAGGACAGGGACAACAAAGATGCGTCAGTTTTTTGAGCGACTATTGGTCGGTCGATCCGGATATAATACCATTTCCAAGCATGCGGTCGGGTTCGATCGATTTGTGGGGCTGTTGACGATTTTTGCAGCAGCGCTTTTGGGATTTGGCGTGGCTGCCCCTCTGGTCACGTTGAACGGATATCTTGGGCTGGATGGTCAGTATTCTCTGGTCATTGCTGCCATGGAATTGGTTAAGACCGGGCATGGTGCCTATAGTGTCGGATTGCTGGTGTTGTTTGTTGTTATTCCCGTTTTAAGCATCTCGACGGTTTTTGACCTTTGGTACAAGCATGAGCTTCATAGTGATAAATTGCAAAAATTGATCCCACGGGCGAAAACCTGTGGCCGGTTATGGTTCTTCGTAATGATGGCAGTGATTGCAGGCATCTATTATTCGAGAACGTTATTGAACGACACAGTTTTGCATGTCGCTGTATATTATCTTTTGATCAGCATTATTTTGCAAAAACTAACCTTGGCACGGGTCACCAGACTGCTTGCGTCCATCAAGTTTGTTGAAGAAAAAGATTAGGCCGCGAGAACGCGGCCTATAAGTCTGAAAAGCCCTAGCGGCTCAACTCTTTCATGGCATCTTCAAGCCCGCCGATGGTCAGAGGGTACATGCGGTCTGTCATGAGTTGTTTGACCATTTGCACAGAAGGTGTGTAGTCCCAATATTTTTCAGGAACCGGATTTAGCCAAACCGCTTTATGATAGATGTTAAGCATTCTTTCCATCCAGACCTGTCCAGGCTCTTCATTCCAATGTTCAACACTGCCCCCGGCATAGGCGATTTCATACGGGGACATCGTGGCGTCGCCGACGATAATCAGTTTGTAGTCAGCCGGATAGGTGTGAAGGACATCCCATGTGGCTTTAAAGTCTGCATGGCGACGCTTGTTATCTTTCCAAAGCTTTTCGTAAACGCAGTTGTGGAAGTAATAAAATTCCAGGTGCTTGAACTCAGTACGGGCAGCAGAAAACAGTTCCTCGCAGGCTTTAATATGATCGTCCATAGAACCACCGATATCAAACAGGATAAGGACCTTGACCGTATTGTGGCGTTCCGGGCGCATTTTGAGGTCCAGAAAACCTGCATTGCGAGCTGTTGACCGGATGGTGTCATCCAGATCCAGCTCGTCAGCGGCGCCTTCGCGGGCAAATTGACGCAGTCGTTTCATCGCGACTTTAATATTTCGGGTGCCCAGTTCGACATCCGCATCCAGGTTTTTGTATTCCCGTTTATCCCAGACCTTTACCGCGCGACGATGACGGCTTTCCTTCTGTCCGATACGGACCCCTTCAGGATTATAACCATAAGCACCAAACGGGGAGCGACCAGCCGTTCCAATCCATTTGTTGCCACCCTGATGGCGTTTTTCCTGTTCCTTCAAGCGCTCCTGAAGGGTTTCCATTAGTTTTTCCCACCCGCCAAGGGCTTCAACCTGTGCCTTCTCTTCGTCTGTTAGCGAGAGTTCAGCCAGTTTTTTCAGCCATTCATCAGGAATTTCAACAGTTTGATCATCGCCGATAAATTCAATGCCATTAAAACAATGGCCAAAAACCTGATCAAATTTGTCCAGGTTCTTTTCGTCTTTCACCAAGGTTGTCCGGGCCAGAAAATAAAAGTCGTTCACAGAATATTCTGCGCAGCCCGCTTTTAATGCTTCGATCAACGTCAGGTATTCCCGCAAGGTGACGGGAATTTTCGCGTCCTTTAGAGTGAAAAAGAATTTCACAAACATGGGAACGACCTCCGCTTAGCGTTGCTCACGCCGGGAAAGGAATGCCAGGCGTTCGAACAAGTGAACGTCCTGTTCGTTTTTCAACAATGCTCCATGAAGCGGCGGAATAAGTTTCGATGGATCTTTTGATTTCAGAATGTCTTCTGGCAGATCCTCGCTCATCAGAAGTTTGAGCCAATCAAGCAATTCACTTGTTGACGGTTTTTTCTTCAGGCCAGGCGTTTCGCGTACGTCAAAGAATACCTGCAGTGCATCCCGCACAAGTTCCTGTTTTGCATCCGGATGATGAACATCAACAATGCGTTCCATGGTTTCAGCATCCGGGAAGCTGATATAATGGAAGAAGCAGCGGCGTAAAAAGGCGTCTGGCAATTCTTTTTCATTATTGGATGTGATGATCACCAAAGGCCGTTGTTCCGCCTTGATCGTTTCCTGTGTTTCATAAACAAAGAACTCCATCCGATCGAGTTCCTGCAGCAGATCGTTTGGAAATTCAATGTCAGCTTTATCAATTTCGTCAATCAGCAGGACAGGGCTTTCATCAGCGGTAAAGGCTTCCCAAAGTTTGCCCGGGCGGATGTAATTTTTAATATCATGTACTTTATCATCCCCTAACTGAGAATCTCTTAAGCGGGAAACTGCGTCATACTCGTACAGACCCTGCTGGGCTTTAGTTGTGGATTTAATGTTCCATTCAATAAATTTTTTGCCGAGTGATTTTGCGACTTCCTGAGCCAAAACGGTTTTACCAGTGCCCGGCTCTCCTTTAATAAGAAGGGGGCGCTGCAAAGTAATAGCAGCATTGACCGCAATCATAAGGTCTTCAGTCGCAACGTAATTGTCTGTACCTTGGAATTTCATCTTGTACTCTCAGTTTGCTTTTTGTTTTTCTGAGCGCTAACGATAGCGCCTGACTTTGCTATGGAAAGTAGGCAATCAGGTTGGAATGATCAAGCAAATTGACAAAAAGTCAACAACGACCCCAAAGTTTGGGGTCATTGTTATCCTCAAACAAAATTCAGATTAGAGGGCGGCTTTTTGGATTTCAGGTGGTTTGCCTTTAAAATCTGCTGGTATCGTTCGTCTGTTGGTCTTTTTAAGCCGGATTGTGCAGGTATTGTCCAAGTCAACCGAAATATACTGCCCCGATTTTGAGAAGTTGATTAGCGCGAAATTTGCGTCTCCAATAGGTTTTTCAAATCGCATCTTTTGAGTGGCAGGAATAATGCCTTCCCCCTGGAAGTCACCCATGCTTTGGGTTGCAAATACATTTCTGATTTCAAACAGCAACTTGATCCTTTCGTCTTTGACGTGGGCGCCAACGGTTACCGAGGCCGGCCAACTCCCAATTGTATGTACGCAACCAAGGCCTTCATACCCTGTCCAATATCCTTGCATCTGTTTCAGAGCCTTGGCATTCAAAGGTTGAATTCCTGGAACCTTTGGGGCCGCCTCCTGATGAGCGGGTGCTTGCTGGAAAGAACGGGTTGTTTGTTTCGGCGGAACTGTTCCTGGAGCTGTAATCGTGACAGTTTGAAGGTTAATTTCACATTGCTCAGTTAATTTGATGAAAATACTATTCTGTTGTCGGTTAATAGAAACAAACGCTTTTTCAACAGATGAAAACGGGCGTTCGAAGACGACTAAATCAGTCGGAGGGATCGGTAATTCCCCATTAAAAACTTCTGGCGACATGTCACCAACGTTTTTTAAAAGTAGTCCTAAAGAAATCTTACCGTCTTTAATGCTTGCGTCCGCTAATATTTCGGCAGGGCGTGTATTGTGATAAACGCATCCATAGGGACTGCGTCCCCGCCAAATGGTTGGGGAGGCCGGCATAGTCTGTTGAACGCTGATTTTTTCGGCGGGTTGTAAATCGGCGGGTTGTAAAGAGGTGAGCGATGCAGGCGTTGGCTGTGCCTTGATTTTGGCATTGCTGGGATCAAATTCCTTGGAAATTCTGGTTCGTGGGGACCGCTTTAATTTGACCTCGCAATTGTTATCAAACACTGCGCTTATCCAACGGCTTGAATTATTCATATTGATATCAAGTTTCTGGATCGTTTGATAGGGTTCCAGAAAGGTGATTGTCTTTGAAGAAGGTATCTTTGCTTCTGCATAGTAGGGCGGTGCCTTGCCAGCCTGAATAGACGCCGTGTTGATTTCAATCTTGAGATTGTCTGCTTCAATTTCACCTTTAATGGTAACTTCAGAGGCGCGACCAGAAACATCAATACAGCCATGACCGGCATACCCCATCCAGTTACCCTGAAGCTTTTTAAGCTCAGGGTTGTTGGAAGGTGGAGAAACAGCGGCTCGTTGGATCCCTGATGGCGAAACAAGAGTATTTGCGACCGGAACTTGACCGGGTGATAGAGGTATCTGGTGGCCTGGCAGCAGGGTCATTGGTATTGAAATCGTTTCTGGATAACGAAAAGCAGCGCCGGATGCAGCATCAACAGCGATGCCAACGAGTCCGCCAATCAGAACATTGCCCAAAGTCATTTCTTCAAATTTTTCGGAAATCAATTCTTCGGCTTTTTCGTAGCTTGCTTTTTGACATTCCACACGGAGGCTACCGCCTCCGCGAGTAACGGTCGCAAATCCAGGTGTATTGCTGACTGTCCAGTTCCCTTTGTCGTTGGTTAGGGTGCAGTTGGCATCTTCAACATCAATGGTTTCTACGTAAATCTCCTGAGTGGTTCCCTTTGTAACAGACGAACAGGCGCCAAGACCAAACGAAAGGACCAACAAGGCGCAGAAAGGAAAAAGGTTTCTTAAAATCATCGTATTGCCGTTTCTTAGCATTTTTTTACTTTATCGTGTGTTTTAGGCTCAGTGATAACCTGAGGGTTTTTATATTACAATTTAATAACACTTTCGGTGGTGGTCGTGAAGTGGAAGTTTTTGTGACCGTTGACAACTGGCCCGTTCAGGCAGAAGCTGGAAAGAAAAGAAAGAATTTCTGTCTATGAACAATGATAACCGTTCAGTGTCTGTGCGACGTCGCGCCTTTTATATTTTTATCATTAGTGCGATCCTCTTTGGTCTAGGCCAGTTTCACCGGTTGTCCGGAGCGGTTACTCTGCCTCCTGTGGCTTCGGACCTTGGAATCTCTGTGGATAGTTTGGGGTTTCTTGCGGCGGTGTTATTTTTTACATCCGCTGTGTTGCAGGTGCCGAACGGAATGCTTCTGGATAGGTTCGGTTCTCGGAAAGTAATGCCTGTTTATGTTGGTTTTGCGATTTTGGGATGTGTCATTCTTTCCTATGCCACGTCTTATGAAGAATTGTTGATTTCCAGAATGCTGCTTGGGGGCGGGTTCTCTATCACAATGATGTCAGCCTATGTCCTGTTTGCGAAATGGTATCCGGTTGACCGATTTGCGACGGTGGCTTCATGGATGATGGCAGCCTCCAGCATTGGCAGCATTCTGGCGTCCTATCCATTAGCATTTTTCATTGAAGAATTCGGATGGCGTCCAGCCTATTTGATCGTGGCGTTATTTACGCTAGTTGCTGTTGTTGCCGGCATGCTGATCATTCAGGATGAACCCGAAGGCTATGAACGAGACGCCCAGCAGCCGACATCAATCGGTGAGAGCGTTAGGGGGTATGTTTCGGTTATCGTTTATCCCCGGTTCTTTTTCTTGCTGGCAATGGGCTTTGTTGCATTTGGGCCTGCCACGGCCATTCTTGGTATGTGGGGTGGTCCGTTTCTGGAGCAGGCTTATGGTCTGGACGGCGTGCAACGCGGCGAGATACTACTTTTAATGGTTCTTGCAGTTCCTGCTGGTGCCTTGTTCTTTGGTTGGGTTGAGAGAAATACAGAAAGCCGCAAGAAGATCGTTATCGTGTCGGTGCTAGCCGAAATACTGGCCTTTCTATTGTTGGGCCTTTTGGATGGATTACCACTGTGGTCGATTTGTATTTTATTTACTTCAATCGGTTTTTTGCAGCAGCATTATGTCGTTCTGGCAGCTCATTGCCGCGCAACATTTCCCGATTATATGGTAGGGCGGGCGAACTCAACCCTTAATCTGACCAGTATTTTAGGGGTTGGTTTCATGCAGTCTATGTTTGGCTGGGGATTAGCTTTCTATCCCACTACCGGGTATCAAATTTCCTTTGTCAGCATTGCCATCGTTCTGGGAATCGCGGCTCTTCTTTACCTTGCGTCTGTCGATCCAATGAAACAGACCGTTACTCCAACATCATAGTATTCACACATTTGTGATTTAAATCGCAAGAAAATGACTGTGTGCATATGAGTATTTCTTTAATATTAGAGAAATAAAAATTATCTTGATATATCAAGTAAAAACATTCATAGTTTAGAAATATTATAATAAAAGAAGCACGACCTGGGAAGGAAACTAATAAAGCTACTGAGAAGGGTGGAGTAAAATGGCAACATACGATGCGACAGCTACTGTCAAAAGGAACAGAGCCTTTATCTCATCTGCGATGTCCGTTCCAATGCTTACGAGGGAACGGGAATTTGAGCTTGCCAGACGATGGCGATACTCGGAAGATGAAGCTGCACTTCATGAGCTTGTATTGGCTTATGTCAGACTAGTGGTGTCCATGGCGTCAAAATTCAATAATTATGGCTTGCCGAAAGGGGATTTGGTTCAAGAAGGCAATATCGGTCTTATGCAGGCGGCCTTCAGATTTGAACCCGAGCGCGAAATTCGATTTTCCACCTATGCCAGCTGGTGGATAAAATCCGCGATGCAGGACTATATTTTGAGAAACTGGTCGATTGTTCGATCCGGTACAAGTGCCTCCCAAAAATCCCTGTTTTTCAATCTACGTTGGCTTCGCGCCAAGATTCAGGCAAGCGAAAGCGGCACCATTCCAGAAGATACCCTTGAAACCATCTCAAAAAAACTTCGGGTTGGGATCAAAGAGGTAGAGGCGATGTCGAACCGGCTGGCCTCGCGGGATCAGTCTTTAAGTACGCCCATTGGTGAGGATGGTGATGATAGTTTGGAAGACTTTCTTGTCGATAACAAACCGTCTCCTGAAGATATTACAATCCGAACCTGTGATGGAGATACCCGGGGGCGCTGGCTAGTGTCCGCTTTGGATGAATTATCAGACCGGGAACAAATGATTATCAGGGAACGGCGGCTTAATGAGGATAAAGTAACCCTGGAAGCTTTGGGCGACCGATTGGGAATTACCAAAGAACGGGTCCGGCAAATCGAGCATAAAGCCTTCGAAAAGCTAAAGCTTTCCATGGTACGCATCAGTCGCGAAGCGAGCATGTCGCCTCATCGATTGAGTTGACCTTCTAAAACAGGCTTCCTTGGGAGGGCTGTTCATCCAAATTGATTTTTTCAATCAAGTCGGCAGTGTTGTTTCTGACATTGCCGACTTTTTTATGAACGGGGTAATAGCTGAAAGTCTCACGGTAGGATGGCGACGGAACGCTTGTTCTGTCCATTCCTCCAAGCCATTCTGTGAAATAATCTCGAGTAACGGTTAGAGGCATTCTTGAATGGATTTCCGCTGGAGTTCCGGTTGCCTCCGTTGTAACGATCGTGCAGCAATCAAGATCATGTTCCTGTGGGGCTGATCCCGTGTCCCATAGGCCTGCAAGAAAGAAGAGTGGATTGGAGGCTGAAAAAATCAAATAGGGCTGCTTTTCACCAAGACTATCTGTTTTCCATTCATAGTAACCCGTACAGGGAATGAGGCAGCGCTGCCCAGCGAACGCATGTTTAAACGATGGTTTGATGTCGATTGTTTCAAGTCGTGCGTTGATAAGGTTCGAGCGTGGCTTTGATGTGCCTGACCAGCCAGGGATTAAACCCCATTGGGCATTTGATACGACGGCTTCACCTGTCGCGATGTCCTTGCGGATGATCGGAACCTGTGATCCCGGCGCAATATTATAGGAGGGAGAGAAGTGGAAATCAGGACTGAAGCTGAAAAGTGTCCTGAGCATATCAAGTGGGCTACTTATGCTGAAGCGTGCGCACATGGTTTTCCATCCAAAATCTCGATCGGTTAGATGAACCTATATCACACTTTTCTACTTACATACTAGAACGATTAAACTTTATATAAGAAGGGGATACGAGAAAATGGTGTCCAGTTTTGTGACGCTCCGCACATTCAACAGATGTAGCGGGTAAAATCGACGTGAGGGGTGATCAAGCGCTATTGAAAGGGCGCTGGTAAACCCTAGATCGATAAACAAGCGAAGCAACTATCTTCGTCCCCTGATTAAAAAAAGAGCGACAGAGCAATGTATACAAAACTTACAGCAACTTGGATCCTCGCGGGCATTATGTTTAGTTTGTTGGTTGTTTTATCTCTGGTAACCGAACCTAGCCTCGCAAGTTTAGAAGATGATGTCAGCCCTTCGATCAATTATGTTATTCAAGGAAATGATATGGCGGATGCAGGCGCAGCCAAGGCCATCGAAGCAAACTGACACAGTTTATCCCAGAGTTGCTAATCCGGGAATGAGTTCCAGGAACCAATAGGCGAGAACCTGAAACTGACCTGTAAAAATCAGCAGCCCTGTGGCAAAGATGACAATGCCGGTCCCAATTTCCATTGCTTTGAAATACCGTTTAAAGCCTTGCATGAATTTCAGGAAAGGATTGATGGCAAGCGCCGCCAGAAGAAAGGGAATGCCTAATCCCAGGGCATACACCCCTAGCAGGCTCACACCATGCGCCAGCGAACTATCACTGCCAGCAATAGCTAGGATTGTCCCCAGAATAGGGCCGATACACGGGGTCCAGCCAAAACCAAAGGCGAGGCCGATGACATAGGCACCAAACCAGTTCTGAGGCTTGTCAATGTCGTTAAATCTGGCTTCCCTATACAAAAGCGGTATCCTCACCAGGCCGCTCAAATGAATGCCAAAAATCATAATCACCGCACCAGCGATTTTTGACAGTATGTCCAAATGCTGCAGCAGGATCTGATTAATGTAAGACGCACCGGCACCGAGCAAAATAAAGACGGTCGAAAAACCCAGTACAAATAACAGAGCCATAGACAGGACTTTTAGGTTAATCGCCTTCCGCTCGGCAGTATCGGCTTCCAGTTCTTCCAAACTTGTTCCCGCGACCAAGCAGATATAGGCTGGGACCAGTGGCAAAACACAAGGGCTTAGAAAACTGACAAGACCGCCACCTGCGGCGACCAGGTATGAAATTTCAGATGCTGCCATGATATTACCCAACCTTGGAAAAATAGTACGCTACCGACGAAATATATGTTCCTATGAAACTTTGCCAGTCACATTATTGTAGGAAAGAATTGATGTTATATCCATGCGACAAATGGTACTGATTTAAAAACAAGAAAAGCTCAGTATGAAAACAACAAAATTCACTGCTGCGATATGCACTCATCTGGAGGGCCCAAAACAAGTTCGCCTTGAAACAATTGAAGCTGGGCCGTTGCAGAAAAACGAAGTGCTGATTGATGTTAGGGCGGCGGCCCTGAATTTTCCTGACCTCCTTATGACTTATGGGAAATACCAATTCAAACCGCCACTTCCGTTTGTCGTCGGAATGGAAGGCGCCGGCATCGTTACCGCAGTTGGCAGGTCTGATTGCCCTTTTCAAATTGGTGACAAGGTGATGTTTAAGGGAAAAACAGGGGCGTGCGGGCATATGATTTGTGTTGATATGGCTCAGGTTCTCCTCCTTCCGAAGAGCCTTACTTTTGAAGAGGGGGCAGCCTTTTCAGTCACATTTTCGACGGCCTATATTGCTTTAAGGAGGAGGGCCCGGTTACAAGCCGGGGAATATCTTCTGGTATTGGGCGCTGGAGGCGGTGTCGGGCAAGCCAGTGTTGCCGTTGGTAAGGCTCTTGGGGCCAGCGTTATCGCAGCGGCGAGCAGTGATGATAAGCTCGAAATTGCCAAGGCATCAGGGGCCGACTATCTGATAAGATATGATGGAAATAGGTTTGCCGAAACGGTGTCGCGGATCACGCATGGCCAGGGGGCCGGTGTCATCCTCGATCCAGTGGGCGGAGATCTTTTAGAGGAAAGCGTTCGCAGTCTTGCCTGGCAGGGACGTCTGTTGACCGTGGGATTTGCAAGTGGTTCGTTTGGGCATGTCCCCTTGGATTTGCTGCGCGAAAAAGGGGCGACCCTTGTAGGGGTTCGAGCCGGGGAGTATGGGCGACGCAATCCCGCCGCTGGTCTATCAGCCCAAAGTGAATTGATGGCGCTAACCGAAAAACACGGCCTAAAGCCCTACATTGGGAGGAGTTGGCATTTTAATGAAGTGGGGAAGGCGTTGCTGGCTATGGAAAAGCGTCATGTGACGGGCAAGCAGATCATTAAGATGGGCGACGCTGGAGATTAACCCTGACGCCCATCTTGGCATAAAATAAGGTAAGAAGAAGAGACGCCTTAAGCGACGTCTGCCAGATTCTCTTCTTCGCCTAAAAAGATATCGTACAGAACTTCCAGAACATCAATTACGCTCTCATCGTCGAGAGAATAATAGATAGTCTGTGCTTCACGCCGAGTTTTTACGATTTCTTCTTTACGAAGACGCGCAAGATGTTGTGACAAGGCTGACTGACTCAAACCAACGATTTTTTCGAGCTCGCCAACAGAACGCTCTGCGTCTACAAGATTGCACAGAATCAACAACCGATGTTTGTTAGACATTGCTTTTAGGAAACGGCTAGCTTCGAGTGCTTTGCCCTGAAGTGATGTGATGTCCATTTACTCAACCAATTACTAATAAATAAGTGAAAATTTCTATCCGCTGATATAACAAATCGTCGTATTGATGCAAGCAAAACAATTGAAAAAAGTGAAGAAAACGTAATATCCGTTACAGAATAACGATTTGTGAGGTTTTTCTAACCAGACTGAATTCTTTATATAGGTTTATTTTAATATTTTAAAAAACTGTTTTATTTTTGAAAAAGGGGTCTTTGATCGGTCCAAACAGAGGCGTCGAGATGTTGTTTCCGTTACGGCATTAACTGGTTAGTGGAACGTAAAAAGTGCCAAAAAAACAAAATTGTGTTCTGAAATTTGATTCGAGTTCTGAAAAATCGTGCTGATAGATTTGGAGGAAAATTTATACAATCTTAAGAAATGAAAATTGCCATTTTTTGCCAATTTGCAGTCACATTTCCATTGTATGATAACATTGCTTACCTATATGCGGTATAATCCAAGCACTGTCTAAGAGATACAGAGAAGTAGCCCGCGTTTTCGTTATGGTTCTGTATTTGTTGGATTTTTTTATGACTGAACAACACAGTCTGCGTCAAATGTATGAGTATGCGAGCCGTTCAGGCCGTTACTTTGGTTAACACGAAACGACAATTAGGTGTTTTTTACCCCATGTTTGGGGGATGAAAGAGTGTCTTCAATTTTGATATGTTAATGAAACCTTAAGAACAGACTTTACGTTGCACGGTCTTATGGGAATGTATCAAGTTTAGAATCAGGATGAAACGGATGAGCTATTTTTCTGACAGGAGGCCAGCAGTACGTTCTTACAGGACGGGATTGGCACTTGGTATTGTGGCCGTTCTGCTTTTGACGGCGACAAGCTTTTCTCTTTTGTTCCAGTTCGGCGCAGCCGATCGTGAAATCCAGAATAAGTATTTGGTAGCAAAATACAGCGCTTCTACGAATTATGAGTTGGAGCGCAAGCTTGCAGAGGTGGACCTGGTTCAAGGCAGCGGTCATAAATATCTGAAAGATCTGGATATGCCCGTCGCTGGGAATGTTGAGGCGACGTTGGAAAATGTCGATTTGTTTGAACGGGTTTTTAGCAAAGATGAACTCTGTTTGACACAGGCTGTGTATTTTGAAGCGCGCGGCGAGCCGTTGATCGGGCAAGTTGCTATCGCAGAGGTTGTCCTTAACCGGGTGGCTGATCGCAAATATCCGGATAATGCCTGTAAGGTTGTGTTTCAAAACAAACATATGCCCAACCGATGCCAGTTCTCGTTCGCCTGTGATGGCAAACCAGATCGCCCTAGTGATTTAAACGCATGGGAAAAATCCCTGAAAATTGTCGCGCTTGTGATGGCAGGTGAAAGAAGCGGTGTTGCGAAACGGGCAACACACTATCATGCTTCTTATGTAAGCCCGAACTGGCGATTGCGTTTGAATAAAGTCGGTGAAATCGGACGTCACATTTTCTATCGGGATCGCATCATTTAATTTTTGATGGTACTGCTTCACTTTTCTTGATCCGTTGTTTGGCTCGTCGCGCCGTATAGAGCGTATGGCATATCAACGTCGAAATGATCAGCGCTCCGCCGATGATTGTTTCCTTTTCGGGCATTTCGTCGATGACGAGCCAAGCCCAGATGGGACCAAGAAAAGTCTCTAAAAGCATGATAAGGCTCACTTCCGCTGCTGGAATGTAGCGCGGCCCGATGGTAATCAACCCAAATGAAATTGGCAGGATAATGAAGGCCAATAGAAACAGGATTGAAAAATCCCTGCTGGTGATATCAAAAGGAGTCGCAGCAAGGGGTAATGCGATGGCAGCGATCATTAATCCGCTAATTCCGAGCGATGGGACCATATCAACATTTTTTGCAAGGCGGACTGTCGTTATTTGACTGGCGATTGACAGGGCACAGCAAAACGCGAAAAAATCTCCAATCCTGTTGTCGGACGACAAGTTCCCAAGAAACAAAATACTAATCCCACCGCAACTGATCAAAATGGCAAGCCAAGTGGATCCTAATACCGTTTCTTTTAGAAAGATGCGTGAGATAACAGCAGAACAAAGAGGCGCCGCCGCAATGATCACCAGGGTGTTGGCGACGGTCGTATTGTGAATGGCCAACACAAAAAAGATGGTGCTTGATGTAAAGAAAGCTGCTGCCTGGCCACCGCGCCAGCCCATCCTTTTAAGAATAAATGGAAATTGACTGCGATAGCGAAGAAGATAAAACCCCAATATCGCCGCGGCGAAAAGTAAGCCGCGCCAAAAGAGTAAAGTCCAGCTGTCCAGATTTACCAATCGAACCAGGAGCCCGTCGGGAGTCAGAATAAGAACACCAATAACGGTTAGGAGTGTTCCGAATATTTGAGGAGGCAGGCTTTTCATGAAGGATCCGATTAGTTCAGAAGAAGGCACTCCTCGCATGTATCTGAATTCCGCTACATGAGCAAGGCTGATCACTTGATTTAGAGGAGCACTGTAAAGGAACAATAAACAGGGGAGGTATGCCTCTTGTTTGCTAGACCGGTAAATCGATCATCCACATCAACGGTTTCAGGGTGCACGAAATATAGTTTCGGCTCTTAATTTCACTGTTCGCGGAAATCTGATCGGTGCGGCGAGAGAGGCCGCGCAGGAGGTTTAAAAAGGGGTGCTTAAGGATCCGATCCGGACCTCCGGCCATCGAAACGGTTCTTGAACCAACAAAGATCGGAACGGGTGCAGCCATTTTTATGAACGGTAAGGCATGGACTGGAGGTGCTGGAAATAGCGGATCGAGCAACCCTGTAACCGCAGTCATTTATGGCAATTGTCGGATCTTGTGCCATATGGGATCTTCTTTGGCACCGATTGGCATTTTCGGGCTTGTTTCAAACTCACGCCTCTGTGTTTCGCTAAGTGGCTTCAGGGATCTACAGCTTTTAAACCTCGACAGAATGGCCAGCGATTTCATCCAAAATCGGACAGTCAGGGCGGGCGTCGCCATGGCAATTGTTTGCCACCCGTTTCAGAAGCCCTTTCATCAGTTCCAGTTCAGCAATTTTTTCTTCGATGGATGTTATTTTGCTCATTGCCAGAGATTTTACCTCTGCACTGCTTCTGTTTTTATCCAGATACAGCGACAGTAAAACCCTGCATTCTTCAATAGAAAAACCAAGATCCCTTGCCCGCCTGATGAAGCCCAGAAAATGTACGTCTTCGTTTGAGTAATCCCGGTAGCCGTTTTCTGCCCGCCCTGGTTTTATGAGTTTGATGTCTTCGTAATAGCGGATTGTCTTTTGCGACAGGCCCGATGCTTTCGCTGCTTTTCCGATATTCATGAGGCCTCCTGATCCTTGATGTTTAATGTCCTTAATCTTAATGCATTGGAAATGACGGAAACAGAAGACAGGCTCATCGCCGCTGCCGCGAGCATGGGCGACAGCATTGTTCCTGTCAGGGGGTACAAAACACCTGCGGCAATTGGAATACAGATACTATTATAGCCGAAGGCGAGGAACAAATTCTGTTTGATATTATCAACGGTTGCCGTTGAAAGGGCCCGCGCTTTATTGATCGACCGAAGATCACCTTTCATCAGTGTGATATCCGCGCTTTCAAGTGAAACATCAGCGCCTGTGCCCATTGCCAGCCCAATATCGGCTTGCGCAAGGGCCGGGGCATCGTTGATGCCATCGCCAGCCATAGCGACGATATACCCTTCATTTTGCAGCTCAGAGATGATCGTCTGTTTGTCTTCGGGTAATAGATTTGCCCGATAATCGCTCAGCCCCAGTGTCGTGGCGACGGCAGCAGCTGTCCCTTCATTGTCTCCGGTTGCCATCAGCACTCTTATACCATTGTTTTGCAACTGCTTAATGGTTGCTTTGGCATGCGGCTTTACCTGATCCTGAAGGGCAATAACACCGGCAAGTCGGGTATTTATCCCTACAAAAATAAGCGTTTTTGCAGGTCTCTGTCCCCCGGTTTGGCTTAGTTTTTTAAGGAATTCAGAAAGATCGATTTTCTCTTGTTCCATAAAGGTCTGATTTCCAACAACGATCTTTTGTTCGTTCAAGAACCCTTTTGCACCTAATCCGGATACCGCATTAAATTGGGACGCTTTTTTAAGGGGCAGGTTGCGCGTCTCGGCCTCTTTCAGGATGGCTTTGGCGATTGGATGCTCTGATCCGATTTCCAGACTGGCGGCCTTTTCAAGCAATATGTCCTCGGAACCTGCATCATAGAGATCGATGGTCTCTACAACGGGTTTTCCTTCCGTTAGCGTGCCTGTTTTGTCAATGACCAGAATGTTGGCTTTTGACAAAGTTTCAATTGCTTCAGCATTTCGTATCAGGATGCCCTCAAGCGCACCGCGACCGGTTGCTGACATGATCGACATGGGTGTCGCTAGTCCCAAGGCACACGGGCAGGCAATAATCAGAACAGAAACTGCGGCAATAAGCGCAAAAGCCAAAGTGGGTTCCGGGCCGATAAAAAACCAGATCACAAACGCAAGAATGGCGGACAGGATCACGGCGGGTACAAAAAAAGCGGCGACCTTATCAACCAGTTTTTGTATGGGAGCCTGTGAGCGTTGCGCTGCGGAGACCATATCGATGATGGATGCAAGTACCGTTTCAGTTCCAACTTTTTCGGTTCGCATGATGAGGGTACCTGTGGTGTTAAGCGTGCCACCGATCACAGGATCCCCTACTTGTTTGAGAACGGGAACTGCTTCGCCAGTGAGCATGCTCTCATCAATTTCTGACTGGCCCTCAATCACGACCCCATCGACAGAAATTTTCTCGCCCGGCCGAACGCGAACGTGATCATCAGGAAGAATATGGTCCAGTGGGACGATCCGTTCAGTGCCGTTTTCGTTGACACGGCAAGCGGTTTTGGGCGCAAGCTCGACGAGTGCTTTGATAGCGGCGCCCGTTTGAGTTCGGGCTCGTAGCTCCAAAATCTGACCGATAAAGACAAGCGCAATAATCACCGCCGCTGATTCAAAATAGACAGGCAGCGTTCCATCTGCGCTTTGCAAGGTTACAGGGAACAGGTTCGGTAAAACAACGGCGACCACGCTATAGAGAAAAGCCGCGCCAACGCCAATGGCAATCAGCGTCCACATATTCGGGCTTCTGTTCTGGATTGAGCTCCAACCACGTTTGAAGATCGGTAGTCCTGCCCAAAGCACAACCGGAACCGAAAACAGCATTTCGGCCCAAGAGGAGACTTTAGGTCCCAAAAGATTTTTGACGGGCAGGCCGAGCATTGGCCCCATCGCTATAATGAGGATAGGAATAGTAAAGGCAACAGCGATTAGAAAACGCCTTGTAAAGTCGACCAGTTCAGGATTAGGTCCGTCCACCGGTGCGCCAATAGGCTCCAGGGCCATACCGCATAACGGGCAGTCGGTGAATTCATCTCTGATGATTTCAGGGTGCATGGGGCAGGTGTACTGGGCAGCCTTGGGCGCATATTGCGCTTTTAGTTTGTGGCGCCCGGTGAGGTAAAATTCTGGATCAATATCGAATTTATCGTGGCATCCATTGCTGCAAAAATGAAAATCCTTGCCCTCAAATGACAAGAACGGCTTGCCAGCATTGACGGCAACGGACATCCCGCATACTGGATCGATTTGTACATTCGTTTCATCGGTGGGGCCCGAATGGCCACCACAGCAACTTTCACTCGAAGACATCGGTTTTCTACCTTTAAGTATTCTGATGTCTCTTACATAAAGCTTCCATCCACTGGAAGGTCAAGAGGCTGTTCATTCGACGGTTAATTTGCCGCAGGTGATTCCACACGTGCTTTGTTTAGGGCTTTATGGATAGCGTGCGCCAATCGGTGCCGTTGAAATGGTTTTGATAAAAGATCGTGATGTGCAGATATCAGTTTCCGTCGTTTGGCAACTTCTGCGGGGTAGCCAGACATAAAAACCACCTTCACGTCCGGATAGATCATGGAAATAGAATCAAAAAACTCCGGTCCGTTCTTGCCATCGGGCAGGACGACATCACACAGAATGAGCGAAATATTCTTTTCTTTTTCAAGTATCTGAGTTGCCTCATTTGCATCTTTGGCCGACCGTGTTCGATAGTTTAAAGAGGTCAGAATATTTTCAGCCAGAAGACGAACATCGGGTTCATCCTCAACAACAAGGACAAGCTGATTGTCTCCGGTGATCGCTTCTTCGCCATTATTGTCTAAAGGCTGATTGTTTTTTGCGGAGTCTCCTTTTGGGAGGATTAATTCAACAGTCGTTCCTTTACCCGCGTCACTATATAAAGTGACAATGCCACCCGATTGGCGTGCGAAACCATATATCATCGATAAGCCGAGGCCCGTGCCTTCCCCAACTTTCTTGGTTGTAAAGAACGGTTCGAAAACATGAGGCTGGATATCTTCGGGTATGCCGGCTCCTGTATCGGATACACACAGAATGACATAGTCGCCTACTGGTAATTCCGGGTTGGCCTTGTGAAACTGTTCATCGGCGACAAAATTTCTGGTTTGCAGGCGAATTTTACCCCCTTTGGGCATGGCGTGACGAGAGTTAATCAACATATTGATCAAGGCGTTTTCGACCTGACCGGGGTCGGCAACGGCATCCCATAACCCGTCTTCAATCGAGACTTCTAAAGAAATCGTTTCCCCGACAGTACGTTTGAGCAGCACGTGAATATTGGAGATTAGGTCGCTGTAATTAAATTGTTGGGGCCGAAGCGGTTGTTGCCGGGAAAAAGCCAGAAGCCTCTGTGTTAATTCTGCTCCTCGTTCGGTGGCTTTCAGAATGGATTTAACCATTTTCTTCAGATCAGAATCGAGTTCATCTTCCAACAATTCAGCGTTGCCCTGAATGATTGCCAAAAAATTATTGAAGTCATGGGCAATACCACCGGTCAGTTGGCCAATTGTTTCCATCTTCTGGGCCTGAACGAGCTTTTGTTCAATTTCCTTTCGTTGGTCAATTTCCTCAACAAGAGCCTGATTGGCATCCTGCAGATCTTGTGTTCTGGATTGGATAGTCTCTTCCAGATTTTTGGCAAGGCGATTCAGTTTGCGGTGTTCCCGCCTAAGAATCAAACTGACAAGAAAGCCACTCAACAACATTCCGGGCAGAAAAATCTGGGCCCAGAAGCCAACCTGTTGCAAGTGATCGTGAAGACTGGCGATGGATCTGGTGCGGTATCGGATCGCTTCCGTCGTCACACTATGGAGGGTCGGAATGAGCGGTCGATACTGAGAAATAAGCTGCTTAATGCGCGCTTTGTCCGTAAAAGGGACATCCGCAATCTCTTTTTCGGTGGCTTCCAGAATCGCTAGAAGGTCCGACATGGCTTTCCTTGCGCCGGGAAGCGCCAGATAGGTTGCCCCGGCTTTGCCCGAAGTATTGGTCGAATGGCGACTCCACAAGATGTCCTGTTGGTTGATGAGCTGCTCACGGGTTACGCTGTTCTCGCCTAGTTCAATCCGATAAAGTGTATCGATGAATTTTAGTAACTCGTAGTCTGTTTGCGAGGTAATGCCGATCAACGTGTCCCGTGCGCTGTTTTCAATACGTTTTGACTCGCTAACAAGAGAGGAAATCATCCAATAGGCTGCACCCGCCATCAGGATCGTTCCTATAATGAGCGATCCATAGAGTAATTTGAGAAAACGGGACATGAATTCTGCCTACGTAGCGGGATTACTTAATAATGAGTTTTTTCAGCTGCCAGATCGATCGCGAGTGATAAACTTCGTTGACTAGTTCGGGGTTGGTATTCCACGGGTAGATTATCCATAGGGGGCCTTTATCCCGGATAGACATTGTATCCCCGTTTTTATGGTCGGCAAGGATTACATCATATTTGACAAAATCCTCCATTGGAATTTCTACCATGTAATCGTTAATGGCAATGGCTTGTACTGTCGTGCCGTCGGCACCCACCAAATCAAGTAAATCCCTGACCAGAACACCTTCGAAAACGGTTCGCCCATCGGTCCATGGTGTCATGGTGTCAATTTTTGTTCGAGGCAGCGATGTCAGCAGGGATCGGTCAATAAGCGCTTTTGATCCATCAGTGTTGCTTTGGGAGATGTTCCCGCTGATCTCCAGCAAAACAGGGGTGCCTGGTTTTTCCAAAGACGAGGCGGATGAACTGAATAATACAGTAGCCGTCAGGACTGAAATCAAAAGAATAAGGGGTTTAACGAACTGAACCATGTGAATCCTTTTTGTTGAGCGGGGGCTCATAGAATCGCCTAATCAATTTGAAAGCTATCACTAGGGGCGCCTGAGGGACAATTATAAAAACGGATAATAGGCAATGTGAGGCAAATTGAACGGGAGCTGTTGTAAACCTGCGCTGCATGAGATGCTTCCTCGGTCGTGAGGGGCATATGCCCAAAAGAAAGACTGGGTTCGGCCAACAGATCAAAAAAAACCTGCACTTTTCAGCGCAGGTTTTTTTGAATTCTGGTGCCGCCACCAGGAGTCGAACCCGGGACCTGATGATTACAAATCAACTGCTCTACCAACTGAGCTATAGCGGCGTTGTGGAGCCGGAAAATAGTCAGCTTGTTACAATTGGGCAAGTAAAAAATTCATTTTTTTCAGAACTTTTTTTAAAGCGCAGAAAACTGCCATTAATCGACTTGATTAGCCCGGTTTATTTCGTAAAAAGCAATCGCTGCTGCGTTCGAGACATTCAAACTTTCGATAGAGTCGCTCATCGGAAGCTTGCCGAGGAGGTCACATTTTTCTGACGTTAGTCTTCGAAGGCCCTTTCCCTCTGATCCCAAAACAATGGCGAGGCGGTCTGTTCCTTTTACCGCTTGTTCCAAAGTTTGAGCGGCTGTTCCATCCATTCCGATTCGCCAAAACCCCATTTCAGCAAGTCTGTCCATTGCGCGTGACAAGTTTCCAACCCGAACCATCGGAACCGTTTCCACAGCGCCGGATGCAGAGCGGGCCAGTACCCCGGTTACAGGCGGCGAATGCCGGTCGGGGAGAATTACGGCCGCAATGTTAAAGGCCGCTGCTGACCTTAAAATTGCCCCTACATTATGTGGGTCCGTGACTTGATCCAAAATTGCGACAGCATTCCCGGGACTGTTATCAACCAGTGCAACCACATCTTCTATATCAAGTTCTTTAAGAGGGGACGCCATTAAAGCGATGCCTTGATGAATGGCCTGGTCTGGCAATAGAGCCCGGATATCATCCGCGGATACCAGCTCTAGCGTCGGAATTTTTTGAACACGCTCCTGCATGTCCAATTCCAGCTTGTCCAATTTCGATTTGGTCAGCAGGAGGCGCCTGATTTTCCGATCAGGGTTAGAAAGAGCGGCAAGAACAGCATGGTCTCCATAGAGCCAAGCATCCTTTTGTGAGTTTTGTGGACCAGTTCTCTCTTTTTTTCCCTTTGAAAAGCCCGGTTTTCCGCCCTTTTCAAAAAAATTCGATTTTTGGCCTTTTGGTGGCTTGCGTGTCGTCATGCCCTCGCTTATATTGCGCTTCGCCTCGCGCAACAAGCCAGCTTTTACAGATGGATTGAAAAAAATCGATTTAATTGATTATTTTTCACTTTTTCGGTTGACTTTGTTCGTGAATTTTCGATAGTGCCGCACACCTTACGGCGATGTCGGAAGGTGAAAGTAATACCGGAGGGATGCCTGAGCGGTTAAAAGGGGCGGACTGTAAATCCGCTGGCTATGCCTACGTTGGTTCAAATCCAACTCCCTCCACCATTACTTTACAGTTGCCAGTCTATGGAGAAGATCGGGCGCTGACTATGCGGGTGTAGCTCAATGGTAGAGCAGAAGCCTTCCAAGCTTACGACGAGGGTTCGATTCCCTTCACCCGCTCCAAGCGCCGATCAGCGCTATATAAACCGGATCGTGAATTTTGTGATACTGAAGTGCAGCTTCGGTATCTTTGGGCTGTGAGAATTAAATAGTTCAGGACGACAGAGATATGGCCAAAGAAAAGTTTGAGCGTAATAAACCGCACGCGAATATCGGTACTGTTGGTCACGTTGACCACGGTAAAACCACACTGACAGCAGCAATCACGAAAGTTCTTGCTGAGCAGAGCGGTGGCGCCGCATTCGCATTTGATGAAATCGATAAGGCGCCTGAAGAAAAAGCGCGTGGTATCACGATTTCAACAGCACATGTTGAATATGAAACAGAAGGTCGTCACTATGCTCACGTTGACTGTCCAGGTCACGCTGACTATGTGAAAAACATGATCACTGGTGCCGCACAGATGGATGGTGGTATCCTTGTTGTGTCAGCCGCTGACGGACCAATGCCACAGACTCGCGAGCATATCCTGCTTGCTCGTCAGGTTGGTGTTCCAGCCCTCGTTGTTTTCATGAACAAAGTTGACCAGGTCGACGACGAAGAGCTTCTTGAGCTTGTTGAAATGGAAATTCGTGAGCTTCTGAGCGAATACGACTTCCCAGGTGACGATATCCCGATTGTTAAAGGGTCTGCTCTTGCAGCGCTTGAAGGTCGTGATGACGAAATCGGCAAGAACGCTATTTTGGAACTGATGCAGGCAGTTGATGACTACATCCCACTTCCAGAGCGTGATGTTGACAAGCCATTCCTGATGCCAATTGAGGATGTGTTCTCAATTTCCGGTCGCGGTACTGTTGTAACAGGCCGGATCGAAAGCGGTGTTGTTAAGGTTGGTGAAGAGATCGAAATCATCGGTATCAAAGACACTGTCAAAACAACATGCACAGGCGTTGAAATGTTCCGCAAGCTGCTCGATCAGGGTGAAGCTGGCGATAACGTTGGTGTTCTGCTTCGTGGTACGAAACGTGAAGATGTTGAGCGTGGTCAGGTTCTGGCACATCCAGGAACGATTACACCGCACACGAAATTCACAGCAGAAGCTTACATTCTGACGAAAGATGAAGGTGGTCGTCACACACCATTCTTCACAAACTATCGTCCACAGTTCTACTTCCGTACAACGGACGTAACCGGTGTTGTAACATTGCCAGAAGGGACCGAAATGGTCATGCCTGGTGATAACATCAAAGTGGATGTTGAATTGATTGCTCCGATCGCTATGGATGCAGGTCTGCGTTTCGCTATTCGCGAAGGTGGACGAACAGTCGGCGCCGGCGTCGTCTCATCTATCGTCGAGTAAATTCGTTTCTTCTGACGAAATTTCTGATTTCGTCAGACTAGAGAGTTGGCATTGAGCCGTCGGGAAAATTTTCGGCGGCTCTATGTGCCACTACAGACCGCAGGAGTGTAGCTCAATTGGTAGAGCACCGGTCTCCAAAACCGGGGGTTGGGGGTTCGATCCCCTCCACTCCTGCCAGTCTGGTTGATCTCTGGAAAGAAATCCTGTATACCGCCGGGTCACCCGGTTGTTGAAAACTGATTTGAGGAAAGAATGGCAAAGGTAACTCCAGGTGCTTTTATCCGCCAGGTGCGGCAAGAGGCTTCCAAGGTAACGTGGCCAACTCGCAAAGAGACAATGATCACCACTGGTATGGTGTTCGTTATGGTCTTTCTTGCGTCGATTTTCTTCTTTGCCGTGGATACAGGTATTCAGGCAATTGTTAAGCTTATTCTGGAAGCGGGAGCCTGATTGGTATGTCTGAGACTGAACGCAAGCCCAGAAAACGTTGGTATATTATTCATGCTTATTCCGGTTTTGAGAAAAAAGTTGCTCAAGCTGTGAAAGAGCAGGCTATCCTGAAAGGGATGGCTGACAAATTTGAAGATGTTCTGGTTCCTGTCGAGGAAGTTGTGGAAGTGCGCCGCGGTCAAAAAGTGAGTGCTGAGCGCAAATTCTTCCCCGGTTATGTTCTGGCAAATATGGAAATGAACGATGAGACCTATCACCTTGTGAAGAATCTTCCCAAGGTTACAGGCTTTTTGGGCAACCAGAACAAACCGCAGCCAATTTCTGAGAAAGAGGCGATGTCGGTTCTGAACCAGGTTCAGGAAGGGATCGAACGTCCGAAACCATCTGTTACATTTGAAATCGGCGAAGAAGTCCGCGTCAGTGACGGTCCTTTTGCAACCTTTATGGGGGTTGTTGAGGAGGTGGATGAAGATAAAGCCAAGTTGAAGGTATCCGTTTCAATCTTTGGTCGATCCACCCCGGTAGAGCTCGATTATTCTCAAGTTGAGAAAAGCTAAGAATTAGAATTTTGTCGTAATGGTGCGACAGAGTTGCGGAAGGCCTGCCATGGCCGCACCGCAGACCCTTAAAATTGAATAGGGAAGAAAATGGCAAAGAAGATACAAGGCTATATCAAGCTGCAGGTCCCGGCGGGACAGGCAAATCCTTCACCACCGATTGGTCCGGCTTTGGGTCAACAGGGTGTGAATATTATGGAATTCTGTAAAGCATTTAATGCTGCGACAGGTAGTATGGAAGGCGGCATGCCGATCCCTACTGTGATCACAGTGTTTGCTGACCGGTCTTTCACATTCATTACTAAAACGCCACCAGCCTCTTATTTCCTTAAGAAGGCAGCAGGTCAGAAAAAAGGTGGTAGCACACCTGGTCGTGATGTTGCAGCGACAGTTACTTTGGCTCAGGTCAAGGAAATCGCTGAAGCGAAAATGGTTGACCTCAATGCAAATGATATCGAAGCCGCGATGGAAATCATCAAAGGCTCTGCCCGTTCTATGGGCTATGCGGTAGAGGGCTGAAGACATGGCGAAATTGACTAAAAGACAAAAAGTTGCAGCAGACGCTATCGATTCTGAAAAGCTCTATGCACTGAACGAAGCTGTAGAACTGGTTAAATCCAACGCAACTTCCAAATTCGACGAAACTGTTGAAATCGCAATGAACCTGGGCGTTGACCCACGTCATGCTGATCAGATGGTTCGTGGTGTTATTCAGCTGCCTAATGGTACTGGTAAATCTGTTCGCGTTGCTGTGTTCGCACGGGGCGATAAGGCCGACGAAGCGAAAGCTGCTGGTGCTGAACTCGTTGGTGCTGAAGACCTGATGGAAATCATTCAGGGCGGCAACATGGATTTCGATCGTTGTATCGCAACTCCAGATATGATGGCTGTTGTTGGCCGTCTTGGTAAGGTACTGGGCCCACGTGGTCTGATGCCAAATCCAAAGCTGGGTACGGTTACACCAAACGTTGCGGACGCTGTTAAGGCGGCCAAAGGCGGTCAGGTTGAATTCCGCGCTGAGAAAACCGGTATTGTTCACGCAGGTGTTGGAAAATCAAGCTTTACTGCCGATGCGCTGAACGAAAATATCAAAGCTTTTGTTGCAGCGGTTGTTAAAGCCAAACCAGCAGGCGCTAAAGGTCAGTATCTGAAAAGAATGGCATTGAGCTCCACTATGGGCCCAGGTGTCAAAGTAGAAATTAGCGAACTTTCGTAAGTTTGCTTTAAAGGATTTGCCGCTTTTGCGGCAGATGCCTGAGCCTGCTAGTCAGGCTCAGCTGTCCAAGACCGTAGGTGTTCAGGTTCCTTTTTAGGGACTCGAATTTAAAAACGAATGTTGCCTGCATAGACAGGGAAGCTACAAATTCGCTGCTTGTCAGCAATTCAGGTGGACCTGGGACAGTAAAACGGATTTGACCCATTTGGGCCGAATTCTTTTTTAACCGGGATGTTTACCATTTAGGTGACATTTCATTTACTGGAGACGACGAGTGGACCGATCGCAAAAAGAAGCTCTGGTTGCCGAAATGAGCGGTGTCTTTGCAAACGCTGGCGTAGTTGTTGTTGCAGAATACAGTGGCCTCACTGTAGCAGAAATGACAGCCATGCGTGTAAAGATGCGCGAAGCAGGCGCCAACTTCAAAGTGACGAAAAATCGGCTTACACGTCTCGCTCTTGATGGCACGGACTATGGTTCTCTTGCCGACAAGCTGAAAGGCCCAGTCGGTATTGCATATTCTGAGGATCCTGTAGTAGCCCCTAAGGTTGTTACAGAATTCGCAAAAGGGAATGACAAGTTTGTTGTTATTGGTGGTGCAATGGGTGCAACTGAGCTTGATGCTGATGGCATTAAGTCTCTTGCAAGCCTTCCATCTCTCGACGAACTTCGTGGAAAACTTGTTGGTCTTGTACAGGCTCCAGCGACGAAAATCGCAGGCGTTCTACAAGCACCAGCTGGACAGTTGGCCCGTGTCCTGTCGGCGAAAGCCGAACAGGGTTAGATGTAAAAGCCAGTTATTTATTTATTGAAAACCTAACGGTTTACCTGAGGAGAATAGTACAATGGCCGATCTCGAAAAGATTGCCGAAGACCTTTCCGCACTTACAGTGCTGGAAGCTGCAGAACTTGCAACACTTCTAGAAGACAAATGGGGCGTTTCTGCCGCAGCACCAGTTGCTGTTGCTGCAGCTCCAGGTGCTGGCGGCGGCGAAGCTGCTGCTGCTGAAAAAGACGAGTTCGACGTTATTCTGACTGCCGCTGGTGAGAAGAAAATTAACGTGATTAAAGAAGTCCGCGCCATCACTGGCCTGGGTCTGAAAGAAGCTAAAGAACTGGTTGAAGGCGCACCGAAGCCTGTTAAAGAAGGCGCTTCTAAAGATGAAGCTGCTAAACTTAAAGAACAGCTCGAAGGTGCTGGTGCTTCTGTTGAACTTAAATAAGCTCAACATTGCCAGCGATCAGCTGATCGTTAAATAAGCCGGGGAAGGTGGCATTTGCTGCCTTCCCCGCAACCGCTTTTGAAAACAGAGCGGCTCAATCTGACGGGATTTTAAACACGTGACCGGCACCAATGGTCTGAATTTGGTACGAAATATGTTGAATTTTGATCTGGTTAAACGCCATTATGGGCAAAAAAGCCGGTCAGAGTTTAAATTTGTAGACCATTTTGGGCTACATCTCAGTTAGGCAACAGAATTACGGGGATTTCGCATGGGCATTTTGCAGTCGTTCACCGGTCGGAAACGTGTTCGTAAAGATTTTGGGCGTATCGCAGCCGCGACAACAATGCCAAATCTTATTGAGGTTCAGAAAACCTCCTACGACGCTTTCCTTATGGAAAATATTCCAGCGGATGAGCGGGGTGACGAAGGTCTTCAAAGCGTTTTTAAGTCAGTCTTTCCGATAAAGGATTTTGCGGATACGGCTAGCTTGGAATTCGTGAGTTATGAATTCGAACCTCCGAAATATGACGAAGAGGAATGTCAGCAACGCAGTATGACATTCGCGGCGCCATTGAAAGCGACGCTTCGTCTGATCGTGTTTGAGGTAGACCCCGATACAGAAGCTAAATCTGTCTTGGATATTAAAGAACAGAGCGTTTACATGGGCGATATGCCGCTCATGACGGATAAAGGTACCTTTATTATTAACGGTACCGAGCGCGTAATCGTGTCGCAGATGCATCGGAGCCCCGGTGTTTTCTTTGATCATGACAAAGGTAAAACCCATTCAAGCGGTAAACTTTTGTTTGCGGCTCGGGTTATCCCATATCGTGGTTCCTGGCTCGATTTTGAGTTTGATGCCAAAGACATCGTCCATGTTCGGATTGACCGTCGCCGTAAACTTCCGGTGACTGCCTTGCTTCAGGCTCTGGGGCTGAGTCAGGAAGATATCCTGAATTATTTCTACGATCGTGTTGATTACAAGCTGGATAAAAAAGGCTGGCGGACTCCGTTTAATGTTGAACGGGTTCGTGGAAGCCGTCTTATCCGGGATCTCGTCGACGCAGATACAGAAACAGTTGTTGCCGAAACAGGCACAAAAGTCACACAGCGTCTGGCCAAGAAATTGGTTGATGCCGGCTTGAAAGACATGCT
This sequence comes from Sneathiella aquimaris, assembly GCF_026409565.1. Taxonomy (NCBI): domain Bacteria; kingdom Pseudomonadati; phylum Pseudomonadota; class Alphaproteobacteria; order Sneathiellales; family Sneathiellaceae; genus Sneathiella; species Sneathiella aquimaris. The sequence continues at coordinate 2,825,328 of NZ_CP112881.1, read as the reverse complement.
GGTCAGTCACCTTGAACTGGTGGGACGTTTTGCAGCGGAAGACATGATTAACCCTGAAACCGGGGAAGTCTTTGTTGAAGCCGGTGACGAGCTTACAGAAGCTTTGGTGGATCAGTTGGAAGCTGCCGGCTTTGACGAGATTTCCACTCTGGACATCGATAATGTCAATGTTGGCCCCTATATCCGCAACACTCTTGCAGTTGATAAAAGCTCCACTCGTGAGCAGGCGCTTATCGACATCTACCGTGTGATGCGTCCGGGTGAGCCGCCAACCGAGGAAACTGCTGAAGCATTGTTCCACGGGTTGTTCTTCGATTCAGAACGCTATGACCTGTCTGCGGTTGGCCGTGTGAAAATGAACATGCGTCTGGATCTGGACGTTGAGGATACGGTACGTGTTCTTCGCAAGGAAGACATTCTTGAAGTTGTAAAAACACTCGTGCGCCTTAAAGACGGCCACGGTGAAACCGACGATATTGATAACCTGGGTAATCGCCGGGTTCGTTCCGTTGGTGAACTGATGGAAAATCAGTATCGTATTGGTTTGCTTCGTATGGAGCGTGCTATTCGTGAGCGGATGAGTTCTGTCGAAATTGATACGGTCATGCCGCATGACTTGATCAATGCGAAACCGGCTGCTGCCGCTGTTCGTGAATTCTTCGGTTCGTCACAACTTAGCCAGTTTATGGATCAGACAAACCCATTGTCAGAGATTACCCATAAACGCCGTTTGTCGGCGCTTGGCCCAGGTGGTCTTACGCGAGAACGCGCAGGCTTTGAAGTCCGTGACGTTCATCCAACGCACTATGGTCGTATTTGCCCGATTGAAACGCCAGAGGGTCCAAACATTGGTTTGATCAACTCGCTTGCTACATTCGCGCGGGTCAATAAGTATGGCTTTATTGAAAGCCCATATCAGCGGGTTGAAAATAATAAGCTGACCGGCGAAGTAAAATATCTCTCCGCAATGGAAGAGAGCAAGCATACAATTTCGCAGGCCAATGCGGCACTGGATGAAAACGGCCAATTTACGGAGGATTTTGTCCGTTGTCGTGCACAAGGCGAATATGTTGTTGTTAAACCTGAAGAAGTGACCTTCATCGACGTATCACCAAAACAGCTGGTATCCGTGGGTGCGTCCCTTATTCCGTTCCTTGAAAACGATGATGCGAACCGTGCCTTGATGGGCTCGAACATGCAGCGTCAGGCCGTTCCACTCCTAAAAGCGGAAGCCCCGTTTGTTGGTACTGGTATGGAAGAGCGTGTCGCACGGGACTCTGGTGTTGCAACGGTTGCCAAACGCGGCGGTATTGTTGATCAGGTGGATGCTACCCGTATCGTTATTCGGGCAGAAGAAACCGATTTGAGCAAGTCTGGTGTTGATATTTACAACCTGCTGAAATTCCAGCGGTCTAACCAGAATACCTGCATAAACCAGCGTCCACTCGTAAAGGTTGGTGATCGGGTTGAAGAAGGCGACATCATCTGTGATGGGCCGTCGACTGATCTTGGAGAGCTGGCTCTCGGACGGAACGTGCTGGTCGCGTTTATGCCGTGGAATGGCTATAACTTTGAGGATTCGATCCTGATTTCGGAGCGGATCGTTAAAGACGACGTCTTCACTTCAATTCATATCGAAGAGTTTGAAGTTGCTGCACGGGATACGAAATTGGGCCCTGAGGAAATTACTCGGGATATTCCAAATGTCGGTGAAGAAGGCCTGAAAAACCTTGATGAAGCCGGTATCGTATATGTGGGTGCTGAAATTCAGCCAGGCGATATCCTGGTTGGTAAGATTACACCTAAGGGTGAAAGCCCGATGACTCCAGAAGAGAAACTTCTGCGGGCCATCTTTGGTGAAAAAGCATCCGATGTTCGGGATACTTCGTTGCGCTTGCCGCCAGGTGTGGCCGGTACAGTGGTTGAGGTGCGTGTCTTTAACCGTCATGGTGTTGAAAAAGATGAACGTGCTCTGGCGATTGAACGGGATGAAATTGAACATCTGGCAAAAGACAGGGATGACGAAAAAGCGATCCTTGAGCGGACAATTTATGATCGCTTGAAAGGGTTGCTTGCCGGTCAGACTGTTATTTCAGGACCAGCCGAGTTTAAAGCGGGCGAAGAGATTACGTCCGAAAAACTGATGGACATCCATTCCGGTGTCTGGTGGCAGCTCAGTGTCGACAATGACGATGTCATGACAGACATCGAAGCATTGAAGAAACAGTATGATGAAGCGATTGGTCGTCTTCGTGCCCGCTTTGAAAATAAAGTGGATAAACTTCAGCGTGGTGATGAATTGCCTCCTGGGGTGATGAAGATGGTCAAAGTCTTTGTTGCGGTTAAGCGTAAGCTTCAGCCAGGTGACAAAATGGCGGGTCGTCATGGTAACAAAGGTGTTATCTCGCGCATTCTTCCGGAAGAAGACATGCCTTATCTTGAAGACGGAAAGCCTGTTGATATCGTACTGAACCCATTGGGTGTTCCGTCCCGTATGAATGTCGGTCAGATTCTGGAAACCCATTTAGGGTGGGCCAGCCATGGTATCGGAGTTCAGATTAACGAGATTATGGAACGCATCTATCGGGGTGCTTCTGACCTTGAACCTCTGAAAAGTAAACTGAATGAAGTTTATGGCGATGAGGAATATGGTGAGAAAATCTCTGACATGGCCGATGATCAGTTCATCGAACTGGGTGAAAATCTAAGAAACGGTGTGCCAATGGCGACACCTGTTTTTGACGGCGCGAAAGAAGTAGACATTGATCGTCTCCTTCAGGTTGCGGGTCTGGATACATCCGGTCAGGTGACATTGATTGATGGCCGTACAGGTGAAACCTTCGACCGTAAGGTGACAGTTGGATACATTTACATGTTGAAACTTCATCACCTTGTGGATGACAAGATCCACGCCCGGTCAATTGGACCATACAGCTTGGTCACTCAGCAGCCGCTTGGTGGTAAAGCTCAGTTCGGTGGACAGCGTTTCGGTGAAATGGAGGTTTGGGCATTGCAGGCTTATGGTGCTGCTTACACCTTGCAGGAAATGCTAACTGTCAAGTCTGACGACGTTGCGGGTCGTACGAAAGTATATGAAGCAATTGTTCGTGGTGATGACACATTTGAAGCCGGTATTCCGGAAAGCTTTAACGTTCTGGTCAAGGAAATGCGTTCCTTGTGTCTGAATGTTGAGCTGTCCCAGATCGGTTACTAATTGGATGCTCCGGCTTTGGCCGGAGCCTTCCATTATCGTCACGTTACTAATTTTGGCCGTCAAACTGGCGGCCCCCCGGCAAGCCCGGGATCAATAGGAGAGTTGGTCCATGAATGAGTTGATGAACCTTTTCGGTCAGCCACAAGGCACTCAGGCGTTTGATGAGATTAAAATCTCAATCGCTTCCCCAGAACGTATCCGTTCTTGGTCTTATGGTGAGATCAAAAAGCCCGAAACCATCAATTACCGGACGTTCAAACCAGAAAAAGACGGCCTTTTCTGCGCCAGAATTTTTGGCCCGATAAAAGACTACGAATGTTTGTGTGGTAAATACAAACGCATGAAATATCGTGGGATTACCTGCGAAAAATGTGGCGTTGAAGTGACGCTGTCTAAGGTGCGTCGTGAACGTATGGCGCATATTGAGCTTGCGTCTCCAGTCGCCCATATCTGGTTCCTGAAATCACTACCATCTCGTATTGGCCTTCTGCTTGATATGACATTGAAGGATCTAGAACGGATCCTGTATTTCGAGCATTATGTTGTAATCGAACCTGGTCTTTCTCCTTTGAAGCAGTACCAGTTGCTGACCGAAGAAGAATTCCTGGATGCGCAGGATGACTATGGTGACGATGCCTTTACAGCCAGTATTGGTGCAGAGGCCATTCGTGACATTTTGTCGAACCTTGATCTGGAAACCATCAGCGAAGAAATCCGCGAAGAGATGCGGACAACAACGTCTGAAGCCAAACCTAAGAAACTGGCTAAACGTCTTAAGCTGATTGAAGCGTTCATGGAATCCGGTAACCGCCCTGAATGGATGATCCTTCAGGTCATTCCGGTTATTCCACCTGAGCTTCGTCCATTGGTCCCGCTGGATGGCGGCCGCTTTGCGACGTCAGATCTCAACGATCTTTATCGCCGTGTTATTAACCGGAACAACCGCTTGAAGCGCCTGATTGAATTGCGTGCTCCTGACATCATTGTCCGGAACGAAAAACGTATGCTGCAGGAATCGGTTGATGCGTTGTTCGATAATGGTCGTCGCGGTCGTGTGATCACAGGTGCCAATAAACGTCCTCTGAAGTCCCTTTCAGACATGTTGAAAGGTAAGCAGGGTCGTTTCCGTCAAAACCTTCTTGGTAAACGTGTTGACTATTCTGGTCGTTCTGTAATCGTTGTGGGACCGGAATTGAAACTACACCAATGTGGTTTGCCGAAGAAAATGGCCTTGGAGCTGTTTAAGCCGTTTATTTATGCCAAGCTCGAATTGAAGGGTATGGCGGCAACGGTCAAGATGGCCAAGAAACTTGTTGAAAAAGAACGTCCCGAAGTTTGGGATATTCTTGACGAAGTCATTCGCGAACATCCGGTTCTGCTGAACCGGGCGCCAACGCTTCACCGTCTTGGTATTCAGGCGTTTGAACCTGTTCTGATCGAGGGTAAAGCCATTCAGCTTCATCCTTTGGTTTGTACAGCGTTTAATGCTGACTTTGATGGTGACCAAATGGCGGTCCACGTACCTCTTTCACTGGAAGCTCAGTTGGAAGCTCGCGTTTTGATGATGTCTACGAACAACATCCTCAGCCCTGCCAGTGGTAAGCCGATTATCGTTCCAAGTCAGGATATTGTTCTGGGTATCTATTATCTGACAATGAATAAAGATAATGAGCCGGGCGAAGGAATGCTGATTTCTGACGTTGCAGAAGCCCAGCATGCGATCGACAACAATGTTTTGACACTTCACAGTAAGATTAAAACAAAAATCCGCTACGTGAATGAAGATGGTTCTGAAGAGGCCCGCCTTACTGAAACAACACCAGGCCGGATGCTGATCGAAGAAATACTGCCTCGGAACTCCAAAGTTAATTTTGGTTTGATCAACCGCTTGTTGACCAAAAAAGAAATTACCTCTGTTATTGACGAAGTGTACCGTCACTGCGGACAAAAAGAGACCGTGATCTTTGCTGATAGGCTCATGGGTCTTGGTTTTGCCCACGCTTGCCGTGCTGGTATTTCTTTTGGTAAGGACGACATGCAGATTCCAGTGTCTAAAGACAAGCTGGTTGAAGATACACGTGTTCTTGCCGAAGAATATGAGCGTCAGTACTATGATGGCCTGATTACTCAGGGTGAGAAGTACAATAAGGTTATTGATGCCTGGTCGCAGTGTACGGACAAAGTTGCTGACGAAATGATGAAGGTTATTGAAGCCGTTCAGATCGGTGAAGATAACCGTCAGATCGGCATTAACTCAATCTATATGATGGCTCACTCTGGTGCTCGTGGTTCTGCTGCACAGATGAAACAGCTTGCTGGTATGCGTGGCCTTATGGCCAAGCCGTCTGGTGAAATCATTGAGACACCGATCATTTCAAACTTTAAAGAAGGTTTGAGTGTTCTTGAGTACTTTAACTCGACACATGGTGCGCGTAAGGGTCTTGCTGATACCGCTTTGAAAACAGCCAACTCCGGTTATTTGACGCGTCGCCTGGTCGATGTGGCTCAGGACTGTGTTGTTGTTGAATTCGATTGTGGTACTCAGAAAGGTGTGACCGTTCGTGAGGTTGTTGAGGGCAGTGATATTATCGCTACTCTAAGTGATCGTCTCCTTGGACGGACCGCTTCTGTTGACGTGATCAACCCACAAACAGGAGATGTCCTTGTTGCTGCGGGTGACATGTTCGACGAAGCCACGTCATTGGCTGCTGAAACATGTGGTGTTGAGCAGGTTCTTATCCGTTCGGTTCTTACCTGTGAAACAAAAGGCGGAATTTGCGGTAAATGTTATGGTCGTGATCTGGCCCGCGGAACACCCGTGAATATCGGTGAGGCTGTTGGTGTTATCGCGGCTCAGTCAATTGGTGAGCCTGGTACTCAGCTGACCATGCGTACCTTCCATATTGGTGGTACAGCGCAGGTTGCTGAAATTTCATCCATTGAAGCGTCTCATGAAGGTACAATCCGCATTCACAACAGAAATGTTGTGAAAAACAGTAAAGGGCTGCTCGTTGTTATGGGCCGTAACTCTGAACTGGTTCTTGTGGATAGTAACAATCGTGAACGTGCCCGTCACCGCCTGACCTATGGTACGACCCTGCTGGTTGACGAAGATCAAAAGGTCGGCAAGGGCGATAAGCTGGCCCAGTGGGATCCATTTACAACCCCAGTGATTACGGAACTTGAAGGTACTGTAAGCTATAAAGATCTGGTAAGCGGTATCTCCATTGCGGAACAGGTCGATGAAGCAACCGGTATTACCCGTAAAATCGTAGTTGACTGGAAAGCTCAGCCAAAAGGCACGGATCTGCGCCCTCGTATTACGCTAAGGGATGCAAGTGGTGAACTACTGGCGTTGCCCAACGGTCACGAAGCCCGTTACTTCCTGCCTGTGGATGCGATTCTGTCTGTTGAAGATGGTGTTGAAGTTCAGGCGGGTGACGTCCTTGCTCGTATCCCACGTGAAGGATCGAAAACGAAAGATATTACCGGTGGTCTGCCACGGGTGGCCGAACTCTTTGAAGCGCGTCGTCCAAAAGACCATGCGATTATCGCTGAAGCGGATGGTTATGTTGAATTCGGTAAAGACTATAAGTCAAAACGCCGCGTCAGCATTCGCCCTGAAGACGAGAATCTGGACCCTGTAGAATATCTCATTCCAAAAGGTAAGCATCTTGCCGTGAATGAGGGCGACTATGTCCGGGTTGGCGATTATCTGTTGGATGGTAATCCTGCACCGCATGATATTTTGAAGGTCCTGGGTGTTGAAGCCCTGGCGAACTTCCTGATCAATGAAATCCAGGACGTTTATCGTCTGCAGGGTGTGAAGATCAATGACAAGCATATCGAAGTGATTTGCCGTCAGATGCTTCAGAAGATTGAAATTGAATCGCAAGGCGAGTCAACCTTCCTGCTTGGTGAACATGTTGACCGTGAAGAGTTCGAAGCAGAAAATATCAAACTTGAAAAAGCGGGTCGTGCACCGGCGCAGGGAAGCCCAATCCTACTGGGTATTACCAAAGCCAGCTTGCAGACAAACTCTTTCATCTCTGCTGCGTCCTTCCAGGAAACAACACGGGTTCTTACCGAAGCGTCTGTAGCGGGTAAGAAGGATACGCTGACCGGCCTGAAAGAAAACGTGATCGTGGGTCGTCTGATCCCAGCGGGTACAGGGGCTCAGATGAACCAACTGAAACGCATTGCTGCGGAGCGGGATCGTGTCATACAGGAACAGTCCGATTTTCCAGTCGATATGATCAACACGACTGATGGTCAGGAAGCGACCACGGATTAATGTCCTAGAATCAGATCCCGATAGGGGTCTGATGCTTTTCTGAGATTCTAAAAACGGCGCCCTTTATCGGGGCGCCGTTTTTGATTCCAGTAGAGTATTTCCCCTAATGGGAGAAAAACGGATGATTGTCTTCGTGATTTCTTTGATTTTATCGATGGAAATGGCCGCGAAACTGCGAGAATCTAAAAGAGTCGCAGAGCACGCAGTTTTCCTTACATTTCTACTTGACTGATGGCGGGTCCACTCATATATTGCGCCCTCCTGACGAACGATGTTTCATCAATTTCCGTGCGCGGTCAGGTGTTTGAAGGAAGGTGCACGTGTTATGTCTCTTCGGGTAGACGCAAAAAACCCGACCGCGCTCAGGTCCGCAGCTGTGCGCGGCTGTGCTATTTGCGGAAACGATTGGATAGGAATAAGAATGCCTACTATTAATCAGCTGATTAGAAAACCACGTAAAGCGCCTGTTTCTCGGAATAAGGTGCCTGCTATGGAAGCATGCCCGCAAAAGCGTGGCGTTTGCACAAGAGTTTATACAACAACACCTAAGAAACCGAACTCCGCGTTGCGTAAAGTCGCCCGTGTTCGGTTGACCAACGGGTTTGAGGTTACAAGCTACATCCCTGGTGAGGGTCATAACCTTCAAGAACACTCTGTCGTGATGATCCGCGGCGGCCGTGTGAAGGATTTGCCAGGTGTTCGTTATCACATTATTCGCGGTACGCTGGATACTCAAGGTATCTCAACACGCCGCCAGCGTCGTTCTAAGTATGGCGCGAAGAAGCCTAAGTAAGGAATAAACGGATGTCACGTCGTCACGCAGCAGAGAAGCGCGAAGTTTTGCCTGATGCAAAATTTGGTGATGTAGTTCTGACTAAGTTCATGAACTCTCTTATGATTGCAGGTAAAAAGTCCACTGCCGAAGGTATCGTTTACGGTGCGTTCGACATTATCGGTAAGAAATCCGGCAATGACCCTGTAGAAGTTTTTCACGAAGCTCTTGGCAAAGTTAAGCCGGAACTTGAAGTTCGTTCACGCCGTGTTGGTGGTGCGACCTATCAGGTTCCTGTTGAGGTTCGTGCGGACCGCGCTCAGGCGTTGGCTATCCGTTGGGTTATCAACAGTGCACGCAGCCGCTCTGAGCTTACTATGGTTGAGCGTTTGGCTGGTGAGTTGCTGGATGCCTCTAACGAGCGTGGCGGTGCGGTGAAGAAGCGCGAAGACACGCACAAAATGGCTGAGGCGAACCGCGCCTTTGCTCATTATCGCTGGTAAAAGCTAAGCTTAAGGACAGGATTTCCTCTCATGGCACGCACGACGCCCATCGAAAAATATCGTAATATCGGTATCATGGCTCATATTGACGCCGGTAAAACAACGACAACAGAACGTATTCTGTATTATACAGGCGTTTCTCACAAAATTGGTGAAGTTCATGATGGCGCAGCCACTATGGACTGGATGGAACAGGAGCAGGAGCGGGGTATTACAATTACTTCTGCTGCGACGACTTGTTTTTGGAATGATCACCGGATCAACATCATTGATACACCAGGCCACGTTGACTTCACAATTGAAGTAGAGCGTTCTTTGCGTGTCCTCGATGGCGCGGTTGCCGTGTTTGATGGTGTTGCGGGTGTTGAGCCGCAATCGGAAACAGTTTGGCGTCAGGCTGATAAGTATCGTGTTCCGCGCATGTGCTTTGTGAACAAAATGGACCGTACGGGTGCGAACTTCTACAACTGTGTGGAAATGTTCAAAACGCGTCTGGGTGCGAAGCCACTTGTTCTTCAGTTGCCAATTGGTTCAGAAGCTGAATTTGAAGGCGTTGTTGACCTGATCAAGATGAAGGAAATCGTCTGGACAGGTGAGGAAATGGGTGCCGCGTTTGAATATCGCGATATCCGCGCTGATCTTGCTGACAAAGCTGCGGAATACCGCGAAGCAATGTTGGAAACAGCCATCGAAATGGATGAAGCTGTTATGGAAGCGTATCTGGAAGGTGAAGAGCCTGATGAAGACACGCTCCGTCGTTGTATTCGTCTTGGTACGCTGGAAGCTGCGTTTGTTCCTGTTTTGACAGGAACGGCCTTTAAGAACAAAGGTGTTCAGCCACTTCTGGATGCGGTCATCGACTTTATGCCATCTCCGCTTGATATTGGGGGTACAGAAGGCATCGATGTTAAGACTGACAAGGAAATCAAGCGTAACCCTTCTGATGATGAGCCTTTTGCAGGACTTGCCTTCAAGGTAATGACAGATCCATTTGTTGGTTCGCTGACATTCGTTCGTGTTTATTCTGGTGTTCTTGAAGCTGGTACTCAGACTTTGAACTCAGTTAAAGATAACCGCGAGCGGGTTGGTCGGATGCTTCAGATGCATGCGAACTCTCGGGAAGACGTTAAGGAAGCCCGCGCAGGTGATATTGTTGCGATTGCTGGTCTTAAGGCCACAACAACCGGTGATACCCTTTGCGACTCAGCGAAACCAGTAATTCTGGAACGCATGGAGTTCCCGGAGCCTGTGATCGAGATTGCTGTTGAACCTAAGACCAAGAGTGACCAGGAAAAAATGGGTGTCGCGCTGAACCGTTTGGCTCAGGAAGATCCTTCTTTCCGCGTTTCCAGTGACCACGAAAGTGGACAGACTATTATTAAGGGTATGGGCGAACTCCACCTGGACATCATTGTCGATCGCATGAAGCGTGAATTCAAGGTTGAGGCGAATATCGGTGCACCACAGGTTGCTTACCGTGAATCAATCACAACGAAAGCCGAGCTGGATTACACCCATAAGAAACAGTCTGGTGGTTCAGGTCAGTTTGCGCGGATCAAGTTGATTGCGCAGCCCGGCGAACTAGGTTGTGGTTTGAATTTCCACGACAGCATCACCGGTGGTTCTGTTCCTAAGGAATATATCCCAGGTGTTCAGAAGGGTATTAAAGACGTCGTCGAAACCGGCGTTCTTGCAGGCTTCCCTCTGATCGATGTGGATGTCGAGTTGATTGATGGTGCGTATCACGATGTTGACTCCTCCGTCATGGCGTTTGAGATCGCTGCCCGTGCAGCAATGCGCGAACTGGCCCGTAAAGCTGGTCTGCGTCTTCTTGAGCCAATGATGAAGGTCGAGATTGTGACCCCAGACGAATATATCGGTGATGTGATGGGTGACTTGAATAGTCGCCGTGGTCAGGTAACCGGTACAGAACAGCGCGGTGTCGCGCAGGTTGTGAATGCGATGGTTCCATTGGCCAACATGTTTGGTTATGTGAACAATCTTCGGTCTCAGACTCAGGGCCGTGCGACATTCACAATGGTATTTGATCACTATGAACCAGTGCCACAACACGTTTCAGACGAAGTTCTGGCGAAATTGGCGTAACACAGAGCTGAGGCAGCCGGAGATAACGGAGAATTAAAATGGCCAAAGAAAAATTTGAGCGTAATAAACCGCACGCGAATATCGGTACTGTTGGTCACGTTGACCACGGTAAAACCACACTGACAGCAGCAATCACGAAAGTTCTTGCTGAGCAGAGCGGTGGCGCCGCATTCGCATTTGATGAAATCGATAAAGCGCCTGAAGAAAAAGCGCGTGGTATCACGATTTCAACAGCACATGTTGAATATGAAACAGAAGGTCGTCACTATGCTCACGTTGACTGTCCAGGTCACGCTGACTATGTGAAAAACATGATCACTGGTGCCGCACAGATGGATGGTGGTATCCTTGTTGTGTCAGCCGCTGACGGACCAATGCCACAGACTCGCGAGCATATCCTGCTTGCGCGTCAGGTTGGTGTTCCAGCCCTCGTTGTTTTCATGAACAAAGTTGACCAGGTCGACGACGAAGAGCTTCTTGAGCTTGTTGAAATGGAAATTCGTGAGCTTCTGAGCGAATACGACTTCCCAGGTGACGATATCCCGATTGTTAAAGGGTCTGCTCTTGCAGCGCTTGAAGGTCGTGATGACGAAATCGGCAAGAACGCTATTTTGGAACTGATGCAGGCAGTTGATGACTACATCCCACTTCCAGAGCGTGATGTTGACAAGCCATTCCTGATGCCAATTGAGGATGTGTTCTCAATTTCCGGTCGCGGTACTGTTGTAACAGGCCGGATCGAAAGCGGTGTTGTTAAGGTTGGTGAAGAGATCGAAATCATCGGTATCAAAGACACTGTCAAAACAACATGCACAGGCGTTGAAATGTTCCGCAAGCTGCTCGATCAGGGTGAAGCTGGCGATAACGTTGGTGTTCTGCTTCGTGGTACGAAACGTGAAGATGTTGAGCGTGGTCAGGTTCTGGCACATCCAGGAACGATTACACCGCACACGAAATTCACAGCAGAAGCTTACATTCTGACGAAAGATGAAGGTGGTCGTCACACACCATTCTTCACAAACTATCGTCCACAGTTCTACTTCCGTACAACGGACGTAACCGGTGTTGTAACATTGCCAGAAGGGACCGAAATGGTCATGCCTGGTGATAACATCAAAGTGGATGTTGAATTGATTGCTCCGATCGCTATGGATGCAGGTCTGCGTTTCGCTATTCGCGAAGGTGGACGGACAGTCGGCGCCGGCGTCGTCTCATCTATCGTCGAGTAAAAAGAATTGTTTCGGCCGCGCTAGTGGGCGCGGCCATTTTCTGGAGTGACCAGAGTAATGGAAAACCAAAATATTCGCATTCGCCTTAAAGCGTTTGATCACCGCGTGCTCGATTCGTCGACTAACGAGATCGTGAATACAGCCAAGCGCACAGGCGCTCAGGTTCGTGGCCCGATCCCGCTGCCGACTAATATCGATAAATATACGGTTCTTCGTGGACCGCATATCGATAAGAAATCACGTGAGCAGTTTGAAATCCGGACACACAAACGTGTCTTGGATATCGTTGAGCCAACGCCACAAACCGTGGATGCACTGATGAAACTGGACCTCGCCGCTGGCGTAGACGTGTCCATCAAGTTGTTGGGGTAAGGCGATATGCGCTGTGGAATGATTGCAAAAAAACTGGGAATGAGCCGAGTCTTCGCTGAAGATGGCCGTCATATTCCAGTGACAGTACTGGAAGTGGACAACCAGCAGGTTGTTGCTCACCGTACAACAGAAACTCATGGGTATAACGCCTTGCAGGTTGGCGTTGGTAAAGCAAAAGTGAAAAACGTTTCCAAAGCGATGCGTGGACATTATGCGAAAGCCAATGTTGAGCCAAAAATGAAACTGGCAGAGTTCCGGATCGAAGACGACGCGTTTGTTGAAGTCGGTTCAGAAATTACCGTTGATCATTTTGTGCCTGACCAGCCGATTGATGTTGTTGGGACAAGCATTGGTAAAGGTTTTGCCGGTGCCATGAAACGTCATAACTTCGGTGGTATGCGCGCAACTCACGGTGTGTCTGTTTCTCACCGTGCGCATGGTTCAACTGGTCAGTGTCAGGATCCTGGACGCGTTTTCAAAGGTAAGAAAATGGCCGGTCACATGGGTGCTGCCCGTGTAACGACACAGAACCTGACAGTAGTTTCAACGGATGTTGAGCGCGGATTGATCCTCGTCAAAGGAGCCGTTCCTGGTTCTAAAGGCGGATGGGTGTTCGTGGCTGACGCTGTGAAGAAAGCCCGCCCTGAAGGCGTTCCTTTCCCAGCAGCCGTTTCTGCACCTGCTGCATCTGAAACACCAGCCGAGGACGCGCCTGTCGAGAGCGCCCCAGCTGAAGAATAAGAGGACTGGTCCAAATGAAGGTTAAAGTTATCAACCTCGAAAATAAGGCAGCTGGAGATATCGAGCTTGCTGAAGAGGTATTTGGATTGGCTCCGCGTGCGGATCTTCTCCAACGGATGGTCAAATTCCAGCTTGCTGGTCGTCGTGCGGGTACTCATAAGACAAAAGATGTCTCTGAAGTATCTGGTACGGGTGCCAAGCCGTTTGCTCAGAAGGGCACAGGCCGTGCTCGTCAGGGTCAGAAACGGGCACCTCATCAGCGTGGTGGTGGTGTGGCTCATGGTCCGGTTCTTCGCTCACATGCGCACTCTCTGCCTAAGAAAGTTCGTAAGTTGGCGCTGAAAACGGCTTTGTCCGCTAAGCAGGCTGAAGGCAAACTGGTAATTGTCGATGCGCTGACATCAGCGGATGCGAAGACCAAACTCATGGCGAGCAAATTTAAGGCTCTTGGATGGGATTCAACCCTCATCATTGATGCTGGCGAGCCGGAAGCAAATTTTGCACTTTCTACACGTAATCTTCCACGTGTGGACATTCTTCCAGAATCAGGCGCGAATGTTTATGACATCCTACGCCGTGACACCCTGGTTTTGACAAAGAGTGCAGTAGAAAGCCTGGAGGCACGACTTAAATGAACCAGGAACGCATTTACGATATCCTGTTGGCACCGGTAGTTACCGAAAAGTCAACTATGGGATCAGAGTACAATCAGGTTACCTTCCGTGTATCCCTGGACGCTACGAAACCAGAAATCAAAGAAGCTGTGGAGACACTCTTCAATGTGAAGGTTGTGAACGTAAACACGAACCGTACTAACGGTAAGGAAAAACGTTTTCGTGGTCGGGTAGGCAAGCGGTCTGACTTCAAAAAAGCAATGGTAACCCTGGCTGATGGTCAAACCATCGACGTGACTACGGGGATTTAAAAAATGGCTCTTAAAAGTTATAAGCCTACAACTCCTGCTCAGCGTGGCCTTATCCTCGTTGATCGTTCAGGATTGCATAAAGGCAAGCCGGTTAAAACCCTGACTGAGGGTTTGTCCGGCAGTGGTGGTCGTAACAATAACGGCCGTATTACCGCGCGTCGGCGTGGTGGTGGACACAAGCGCAGCTACCGCATCATCGACTTCAAACGTCGGAAATTTGATGTATCAGCGACAGTTGAGCGGCTCGAATACGATCCTAACCGGACAGCCTTTATTGCGTTGATCCGTTATGAAGATGGTGAGCTGTCATACATTCTGGCGCCACAGCGTATCTCAGTTGGAGACAAAGTGATCTCCGGTAAGACCGCTGATATCAAGCCTGGTAACGCAATGCCGATGAAGAATATGCCTGTTGGTACCATTATCCACAATGTGGAGATGAAGCCAGGTAAAGGCGGTCAGATGGCGCGTTCTGCTGGAACATATGTTCAGTTGATTGGTAAAGATGCTGGTTTTGCTCAACTTCGGTTGGCATCTGGCGAACAGCGGATTGTTCCTGCGGAATGCATGGCAACTGTTGGTGCTGTTTCAAACCAGGATCAGAAAAACATTAAACTTGCGAAAGCCGGTCGTTCACGTTGGTTGGGACGTCGCCCATCCGTTCGTGGTGTTGCCATGAACCCGATCGATCACCCGCATGGTGGTGGTGAAGGCCGGACATCCGGTGGTCGTCATCCTGTTTCTCCTTGGGGTAAACCTACAAAGGGTAAACGGACACGGTCTAACAAGTCTACTGACAAAATGATCATGCGGCGCCGTCCGCAAAAGCGGAAGAAATAAGGAGCGCTAGATGGCACGTTCAGTGTGGAAAGGCCCTTTTGTTGATGGCTATATGCTTAAGAAAGCTGAAGCTGCACGCGAAAGCGGTAAAAAACAAATCATTAAGACCTGGTCTCGCCGGTCAACCATTCTCCCTCAGTTCGTTGGGCTTACTTTTGGTGTCTATAATGGCCAAAAATTCGTTCCTGTTCTGGTTGATGAAGATATGGTGGGACATAAGTTCGGAGAATTCTCTCCTTCCCGTACATATTACGGCCATGCGGCCGACAAGAAGGCCCGGAGGAAATAATCATGGGTAAGCAGTCCCTCGAAAGGCAGCTTGCGGATACTGAAGCACAGGCGAAAGGTATTCGTCTGCGTGTCAGCCCACAGAAGCTGAACCTCGTGGCAGGGCTTATTCGCGGAAAATCCGCGGAAGCCGCCCTGGCAGAACTCACTTTTTCTAAGCGTGCAATCGCACGTGACGTTAAAAAGGTTTTGCAGTCCGCCATTGCAAATGCTGAAAACAATCACCAGCTTGACGTTGATCAGTTGGTTGTTGCAGAAGCACATGTTGGTAAGGCACTTGTTATGAAGCGTTTCCGCGCTCGTGGCCGTGGTCGAGCCAGTGGTATTCAAAAACCGTTTAGCAACATCACTATCGTGGTCCGTGAACGCGAGGAGCAAGCATAATGGGTCAGAAAGTCAATCCAATTGGCCTGCGCGTCGGTATTAACCGGACATGGGATTCTCGTTGGTATGCAGAAGGTGGATTCGCCGATCTGCTGCACGAAGATCTTCGTATTCGTGAGTTTGTTGAAACTGAACTGGCTCAGGCTGGCATTAGCAAGGTAATCATTGAGCGCCCTGCAAAGAAATGCCGTGTAACAATTCATTCAGCACGCCCAGGTGTGATTATTGGTAAAAAAGGTGCGGACATTGAAAAACTCCGTTCTAAAATTGCCAAAATGACAACTTCAGAAGTTCACCTGAATATTGTTGAAGTCCGTAAGCCTGAAATCGATGCGAAACTGGTTGCCGAAAATATCGGTCAGCAGTTGGCACGCCGTGTAGCTTATCGTCGGGCAATGAAACGGGCTGTTCAGTCCGCTCTCCGCCTTGGTGCTGAAGGTATTCGGATCAATTGTGCCGGCCGTCTCGGTGGTGCAGAAATCGCCCGTACTGAATGGTATCGTGAAGGTCGTGTGCCGTTGCACACACTCCGTGCGAATATCGACTACGGAACCGCTCGTTCTTTGACTACATACGGTATCATCGGTATCAAAGTGTGGATTTACAAAGGCGAAATCATGGAACATGACCCAATGGCGCAGGAAAAGGCTCAGGAAAAACAGCAAGCTGCTGGACGTCCTGCAAACCGTTCCGGTCGTCGCGGTTAAGGTAAAGGGAAAGTCTCATGCTGCAACCGAAACGCACAAAATTTCGCAAAGCGCACAAAGGACGCTTGAAGGGCGTCGCAACTTCAGGTACAACGCTGAACTTCGGTGCTTACGGCCTTAAGGCTTTGGAGCCCGGACGTATCACTGCACGTCAGATCGAAGCTACCCGTCGTGCGGTAACTCGTCACATTAAACGTTCAGGTCGTGTTTGGATCCGCATCTTCCCAGATGTTCCGGTTTCAAAGAAGCCTACTGAAGTCCGTATGGGTAAAGGTAAGGGTTCTCCGGAATATTGGATGGTACGTATCCAGCCAGGCAAAGTCATGTTTGAACTCGATGGTGTTCCGTTGGAACTTGCCAGAGAAGCTTTTGAACGTGGCGCTGCTAAGCTGCCGATCAAAACCAAGTTTATTACCCGTCTCGGTGAAGGGGGTTAATTATGAAGGCACAAGATTTGCTGGGCAAAAGCGCCGATGAGCTGAAAAGTGAGCTGATTGCGCTCAAAAAAGAACAGTTCAATTTGCGCTTCCAGAAGGCTGGTGGCCAGTTGGAAAATACGGCGCGCGTACGTCAAGTTCGCCGCGACATTGCCAAAATCAAGACGGTAATGTCGTCGCAAGCTGCGTCTTAGGAGAGTTAGATATGCCGAAGCGTATCCTGCAAGGAACAGTAGAAAGCGACAAGAACGATCAAACCGTTGTTGTCAAAGTAGAGCGTCAGGTGATGCACCCGCTTTACAAAAAATACATTGGCCGGTCCAAAAAGTACCATGCCCATGATGAGAAGAATCAGTTCAAGATCGGTGACAAAGTCCGTATTCAGGAATGTCGTCCCTTTTCTAAACTGAAACGTTGGGAAGTCCTTTACGAAAACGTCTAATTAGACGCTCGTATACCAAACGAAGGTAAAGACTATGATTCAAATGCAAACCAACCTGGAAGTTGCCGATAATTCCGGCGCAAGACGGGTGCAGTGCATTAAAGTTTTGGGCGGATCCAAACGGAAAACAGCTTCTATTGGCGACGTTATTGTTGTCTCTGTTAAAGAAGCTATTCCGCGTGGCCGCGTGAAAAAAGGTGACGTGCAACGCGCTGTCATCGTTCGCACGAAGAAAGAGATCCGCCGCACAGACGGTACCGCAATCCGATTTGACACGAACGCTGCTGTTCTGATCAATAAAGCCGGTGAGCCAGTTGGCACCCGTATTTTTGGTCCAGTAACACGCGAGCTTCGCGCTAAAAACATGATGAAAATCGTGTCTCTTGCACCGGAGGTACTGTAATGGCTGAAAAATTTACCGTGAAAAAAGGCGACAAGGTTGTCGTCCTCGCCGGTAAAGACAAAGGTAAGTCAGGTGAAGTTCTGAGCGTAGTACGCGAAGATCGCCGGGCCTTTGTTGCTGGTGTAAATATGGTCAAGCGTCACACAAAGCAGAGCCAGACAGACGCTGGCGGCATTGTTGAAAAAGAAGCTTCCATCCATTTGTCAAACCTCGCGTTGCAGGACCCTAAAGATGGTAAAGCAACCCGTGTTGGCTATAAAACTCTTGATGATGGCCGTAAAGTTCGCTTCGCGAAGCGTTCCGGCGAAGTCATTGACCAGTAAAGGATGGAATGATGTCAGCGCCTAGACTTAAAGAACTTTACAACGAAAAGCTCCGTGCGGAGCTTCAGGAAAAATTCAACTACTCCAACGAGATGAAAATTCCAAAACTGGAAAAGATCGTCATCAATGTTGGTTGTGGTGAAGCCGTCAGTGACTCCAAAAAGATCAAAGCAGTTGAAGCCGAGCTGGCTAAAATTGCGGGTCAAAAACCTGTCGTCACAGTGGCTAAGAAATCTGTCGCAACGTTCAAATTGCGTGAAGGCATGCCGATCGGTGCGAAAGTGACACTGCGTAAACACCAGATGTATGAGTTCCTTGACCGTTTGGTCAATATTGCTCTGCCTCGGGTACGTGACTTCCGTGGTGTGTCACCTAAAAGCTTTGACGGGCGTGGCAACTATGCCATGGGCCTTAAAGAGCAAATCGTCTTCCCGGAAATCGATTACGATGATGTAGCCGATGTACGGGGAATGGATATCGTGATCTGCACGACTGCTGAAACTGATGAAGAAGCGCGCGAGCTTCTGAGTGGTTTCAACATGCCGTTCAAGATCAATTGATCCTAGGAGAATAGAAAATGGCTAAGAAAAGTGCCGTTGAGCGCGATCTTAAGCGTCGTCGCCTTGTTGAGAAATACGCAGCAAAGCGCGCCGCTCTTAAAGCGATCAGTAAAGACGAAAGCCTGCCACAAGAAGAACGTTTTACTGCGCGTCTTCAGTTGGCAGCTCTTCCTCGCAACTCTTCTGAAACACGCACACGGAACCGCTGTCAGTTGACAGGGCGTCCTCGTGGTGTGTATCGGAAGTTGAAGCTTTCCCGTATCGGTCTGCGTGACCTGGCCTCAACTGGTCAGATCCCAGGCATGGTCAAGTCAAGCTGGTAGAGGAGATTAACAATGTCATTTAGTGATCCTCTCGGCGATATGCTGACTCGTATCCGCAATGGTCAAAAAGCACGCAAAGGTTCTGTTAAGAGCCCAGCGTCTAAATTGCGGGTAAACGTTCTTGAAGCTCTGAAACGCGAAGGTTTTATTCGCGGTTATGAAGTTTCAGAGCCAGAGCCAGGGAAGGCCGAAGTAAGTATTGAACTGAAATATTATCAGGGTAAGGCCGTCATCGAGCATGTCAGCCGTATCTCCAAACCAGGTCGCCGTGTTTATACAGGCGTTAAAGATATGCCTACGGTTCGTAATGGTTTGGGTATTTCCATCTTGTCTACACCTCGCGGTGTCCTTTCTGACGGTGAAGCACGTGAAGCCAATGTTGGCGGCGAAGTGCTTTGCAAAGTCTACTAAGGAGGAATTATGTCTCGAATTGGTAAACATCCGGTGACAATCCCTTCCGGCGTTGACGTACAACTGTCAGAAGCGGACGTAACCGTTAAAGGTAGCAAAGGTGTTCTGAGCATGACATTCGTCGAGGATGTTATTGTTGAACGCGAAGACGACAAAATCTGGGTAAAACCACGGAATGAGGGCAAGCGTGCTCGTCAGATGTGGGGTATGCAACGGACTTTGCTGAACAATCTGGTTGAAGGTGTAAGCAATGGCTTCACCAAAAAACTGGAAGTTGTTGGCGTCGGTTACCGGGCAGCGGTTCAGGGGAAAACTCTGAATTTGAACCTTGGTTTCAGTCATGACATCAACTACCCAATTCCAGAAGGAATTGAAGTGAAGTGTCCGTCTCCGACTGCTATCGAAATCACTGGCGCTGATAAGCAGATGGTCGGGCAGATTGCTGCCGAGATCCGCTCTTATCGGAAGCCTGAGCCTTACAAAGGTAAGGGTGTCAAATATGCGGACGAGTTCATCTTCCGCAAAGAAGGCAAGAAGAAGTAGGATACGACCATGGCAAACTCAAAAGAATTGTTCGATCGTCGTCGCCGCAGAAATCGTTCGCAGCTTCGCAAAGTTTCTGGAGGCCGTTTACGGCTTTCAGTTCACCGTTCAGACCGTCAGATTTACGCACAAATCATTGATGATGTAGCAGGTCGCACACTCTGTGCAGCCTCGTCCATCGAGAAAGATATGCGCGAAAAGCTTGGCAAGGGTGGCGATAAAAACGCTGCCACTGAAGTCGGGAAACTGATTGCAGAGCGTGCGTTGAAAGCTGGCTTGAAAGAAGTCACTTTCGATCGCGGTGGTTATAAATATCATGGCCGGGTCAAAGCCCTCGCCGAAGCCGCCCGCGAGGGCGGGCTGTCCTTCTAGGGGAATTTGATTATGATGAGACCTGATCAACAAGACAAAGGCGATTCAGAATTCGTCGACAAACTTGTTCACATTAACCGTGTGGCCAAAGTTGTAAAAGGTGGACGTCGGTTTGGTTTTGCGGCCCTCGTGGTTGCAGGTGACCAGAATGGCCGCGTTGGATACGGTCATGGTAAGGCCCGTGAAGTTCCAGAAGCCATCCGTAAAGCAACTGAAGCTGCAAAACGGAACATGATCCGCGTTCCTCTTCGTGAGGGCCGGACACTGCACCACGACTCAAAAGGTCATTTCGGTGCAGGACGTGTGTTGCTTCGCTCAGCGCCTGCGGGTACCGGTATTATTGCTGGTGGACCAATGCGTGCGGTTTTCGAAACACTCGGTGTTCAAGACGTTGTGACTAAATCTGTTGGTACTTCAAACCCATATAACATGGTGAAGGCGACTTTCGAGGCTCTGCAAAACACGACATCTCCACGTCAGGTTGCGCAGAAACGCGGTAAAAAAGCGTCTGAAATCTTGGGTCGCCGTTCAAGTAACGCGGCTAAGGAGAATGCAGATGGCTAAAGCAACAGTCAAAGTAACTCAAACCGGAAGCCCTATCGGTCGGCACAAATCACAGCGTGCTACACTGGTCGGTCTTGGTCTGAATAAAATGCACCGGACGGTCGAGCTGGAAGATACCCCTTCAATTCGGGGTATGATCCGTAAAGTTCACCATCTCGTGCGGGTCGAAGAAGCCTCTTAAGGCAGGCCCGTAGGATAAGGAATATATGATATGCGTTTGAATCAACTTTCCGATAATAGTGGTGCAGTTAAAGACCGTAAGCGTGTAGGTCGTGGTATCGGTTCCGGCAAAGGTAAAACTGCCGGTGCTGGTCAGAAGGGTCAGAAGTCCCGTTCTGGTGTCGCGATCAAAGGCTTTGAAGGCGGTCAGATGCCTATTCACCGTCGTCTGCCGAAACGTGGTTTTAACAACATTTTCCGTAAGGAATTTGCTGTTGCGAATCTCGGTCGTGTACAGGAAGCGATTGAAGCTGGTAAACTCGATGCCAAGGAAACTGTGACTATTGCCAAGCTTCAAGAAGCTGGCGTCGTCGGTAAGGTCGTAGACGGTGTTCGTCTATTGGCCAAAGGTGAACTGAAAACAAAAGTTAATTTTGAAGTTTCAGGTGCCTCTAAATCAGCAGTTGAAGCTGTTGAAAAAGCAGGTGGTACTGTCACATTGACAGCCCCAGCTGCCGCAAAAGCCGAATAAGGAAAAGCGTATAGGGCAGCTCAGGCTGCCCTTTTAACCTGGAGTATCACTAAATGGCGTCTGCAGCAGAACAAATGGCTTCCTCCATGAGCTTTGGAGCCTTTTCAAAGGCGACTGAGCTCAAGAAGCGTTTGTGGTTCACGCTTTTTGCGCTGATTGTTTACCGTATTGGTACCTACATTCCGATTCCTGGTGTTGATCCAACCGTACTTGCGGATGTGTTCTCACAGAATTCGGGTGGCATTCTGGGTATGTTCGACGTTTTTGCAGGCGGTGCGCTTGGGCGCATGACCATTTTTGCGTTGAACATCATGCCTTATATCTCTGCTTCAATCATCATGCAGTTGATGACATCTATCTCGCCTCAGATGGCGCAGATGAAAAAAGAAGGCGAGCAGGGCCGTAAGAAAATTAATCAGTATACCCGGTACGGAACCGTGTTACTGGCGACCCTTCAAGGGTACGGTATCGCTGTGGGGTTGGAAGGCATGTCTTTGTCAACCGGACAGTCTGCTGTTGGTGACCCCGGGCTTTATTTCCGTATTACCACTGTGATAACACTGGTGGGCGGTACAATGTTCCTGATGTGGCTTGGTGAGCAGATCACCGCACGCGGCGTTGGTAACGGTATTTCCCTTATTATCTTTGCCGGCATTGTGGCTGCGCTCCCGAGCGCCCTGGTCGGAACTCTCGAACTCGGTCGCACAGGGGCCCTGGATACAGCTGTTATCCTGTTCCTGCTGGTTATGTCTGTTGCGGTTATTGCGTTCATCGTTTTCATGGAACGGTCGCAGCGCAAAGTGCTCATTCAATATCCAAAGCGGCAACGAGGGAACAAAACCTACGGTGGACAGAATTCACACTTGCCGCTTAAACTCAATACAGCGGGTGTAATTCCTCCGATTTTTGCTTCATCCCTTTTGCTGATGCCGATTACCGTGGCGAGCTTCGCCTCCGGTACAGGACCTGAATGGTTGACAACAGTGACCACGCTGCTTGGCCGTGGTCAGCCACTCTATATGCTTCTGTATATTACAGGGATCGTGTTTTTCTGTTTCTTCTACACAGCGGTTGTGTTCAACCCGGACGAAACAGCTGATAACTTGAAAAAGCATGGCGGTTTTGTTCCTGGGATGCGTCCAGGCAAAAGAACTGCTGAATATCTTGACTATGTCCTGACACGCCTCACCGTTGTTGGCGCAGCCTATCTCTCGCTTGTTTGTATTTTGCCGGAGATTCTCGTATCCCAATGGCAGGTCCCGTTTTATTTCGGTGGTACTTCACTTTTGATTGTTGTTTCGGTAACGATGGATACTGTTGCTCAGATTCAAAGTCATCTACTGGCGCACCAATACGATGGTCTGATCAAGAAATCCAAACTTGGGGGACGGCGTAAATGATTCTCATTTTATTGGGAGCACCGGGAGCAGGGAAGGGAACACAGGCCCAGCGGTTACAAGACAGCAGGGGACTGGTTCAGCTTTCTACCGGAGACATGTTACGGGCAGCGGTTGCTGCCGGTACTGATGTTGGCAAAAAAGCCAAAGAAGTTATGGAAAGAGGCGAATTGGTGTCCGACGACATCATGACGGGAATCATTTCTGATCGCCTTGATCAACCAGATTGCGCCAATGGCGTCATTCTGGACGGTTTTCCCCGCACGGAAGCGCAGGCGGAAGCCCTTGATAATATGCTTAACGACAAGAAATTGTCATTAAATGCCGTTATTGAGATGAAAACAGACGATGCGGTACTTGTCGAACGGGTCACTGGCCGTTATACATGTGCCAACTGTGGAGCCGGCTATCACGATAGTTTCCTGAAGCCGGCGAAAGAAGGTGTTTGCGACAAATGCGGTGGGCAAGAATTTACCCGGCGTAGTGACGATAATGCAGAAACCGTGACATCACGGTTGAAAGCCTATCATGCACAGACAGCACCACTCCTTCCCTACTACAAGGGAAAAGGCATTCTGAAGCAAGTTGACGGAATGGCCGAAATTAATGAAGTGACCCGGCAGATAGAAGCAGAATTGCAGAACATCTAAAGTGTTGACTAGGTGAAACAAATTTATATAATCGCGCGCTTCCCGAAAGCGCAAGATTCAAACGGGTCGATTTGGCCCGATTTATGGTGATGAGGAGAAACTAGCGTGGCTCGTATTGCTGGTGTGAATATCCCGACTAACAAGCGGGTCGAGATTGCACTGACCTATATTCATGGCATTGGTTCCTTTCAGGCGAAAGAAATCTGTAAGTCAGTTGGTCTGAAATCAGAGACCCGTGTGAACGAACTTAGCGATGCTGAAGTACTTAGCATTCGCGAAACAATCGATCGTGATCATGTCGTTGAAGGTGACCTGCGTCGTGAGACTGCAATGAACATTAAACGCCTGATGGATCTTGGCTGTTACCGTGGCCTGCGCCACCGTCGCGGCTTGCCTGTGCGCGGTCAGCGGACACATACAAATGCCCGTACCCGTAAGGGCCCGGCAAAGCCTATCGCTGGAAAGAAGAAGTAATATGGCTAAAGATAAGACACGTATTCGCCGCCGCGAGCGGAAAAACATCATCTCTGGTGTGGCTCACGTAAGCGCGACGTTTAACAACACTAAGATCATGATCACGGATGCACAG
The DNA here is from genome assembly GCF_026409565.1 of Sneathiella aquimaris. Lineage (NCBI taxonomy): Bacteria > Pseudomonadati > Pseudomonadota > Alphaproteobacteria > Sneathiellales > Sneathiellaceae > Sneathiella > Sneathiella aquimaris. Next base: position 2,801,248 of record NZ_CP112881.1, on the reverse strand, counting down.
GGCAATGCGATTGCCTGGTCATCTGCAGGTTCTCAGGGGTTTAGTGGTTCACGTAAATCAACACCTTTCGCTGCACAGATTGCTGCTGAAGACGCTGGTAAAAAAGCTATGGACCACGGCATGAAGACCCTAGAGGTCGAAGTTAAGGGCCCAGGCTCAGGACGCGAATCAGCACTGCGTGCGCTTCAGGCTGTCGGTTTTACAATTACGTCAATTCGCGATGTATCACCGATTCCACATAATGGCTGCCGCCCGCCAAAACGCCGTCGCGTTTAATTAGGTATATGTGGTAAGTGTCGTCATTAGTGACTACACTGAGAGTTTAGAGATAACGCAGGCCCATGGTGGGCCTGCAAAGCTATGAGGTCAACGCCGTGATTCAGCAAAACTGGAAAGAGCTAATCCAGGCCAATCTCTCCATCGAACCGGGAGATCAGGGCGATCGTGAAGCGACAATCGTCGCCGAACCGCTTGAAAGAGGGTTCGGTCTAACTTTGGGTAATGCGTTACGTCGTGTCCTGCTTTCAAGTCTGCAGGGTGCCGCGATTACATCGATCCAGATTGACAATGTTCTTCACGAGTTTTCGTCAATTGCCGGTGTCCGCGAGGATGTCACAGATATTGTTCTGAACCTGAAAAAACTGGCTATTCGTAGTCACGTTGAAGGTCCGAAGCGGATTTCACTTCGTGCGTCTGGCCCCTGTGCTGTTACAGCAGGCATGATCGATACTGGGTCAGATATTGAAATCATGGATCCAGACCGGGTAATCCTTACCCTTGATGACGGTGCAACCATTAACATGGAAATGACAGTCAATACGGGTAAAGGGTATGTGGCCGGTGCGGCTAACCGTCCGGAAGATGCACCGATTGGTCTTATCCCGATGGACAGTCTGTACAGCCCAGTGCGCAAAGTCAGCTACAAAGTTGATGCGGCGCGTGAAGGCCAGGTACTGGACTATGATAAACTGACTTTGAAAGTCACAACGAACGGAACCGTTAGCCCGGAAGATGCGGTTGCTTATGCAGCACGGATCCTTCAGGAACAGTTCCAGTTGTTCATCAATTTTGATGAGCCTGAAGAAGTTGTTGTTAAGGAAGAGAATCAGGAACCAGAAGTTAATCGGAACCTGCTTCGTAAAGTTGACGAACTTGAACTTTCTGTTCGTTCTGCAAACTGCCTGAAAAACGACAACATCGTTTATATCGGGGATCTCATTCAAAAGACAGAAGCAGAAATGCTTCGCACACCGAATTTCGGTCGTAAATCCTTGAATGAAATCAAGGAAGTGCTGGCTCAGATGGGTCTGCATCTTGGAATGGAAGTGCCGAACTGGCCGCCCGAAAATATTGAAGAATTGGCCAAACGGCTAGAAGAACCTTTTTAGGGCAGCCAGCACTGCTTTGGAGTAGATAAAATGCGTCATCGTAAATCTGGACGTAAGTTCAGCAGAACTTCATCTCATCGCATGGCGATGTTTGCCAACATGGCAGCATCATTGATCAAGCATGAGCAAATCAAAACGACACTGCCGAAGGCGAAAGATCTTCGTCCGATTGTCGAAAAACTGATCACACTTGGCAAACGGGGTGATCTTCATGCACGTCGTCAGGTGTTGGCTCAGCTTTCTGACAAAGCGATCGTCGACAAACTGTTCACAACAATTGCTGAACGGTATGCTGATCGTGACGGTGGATACACGCGTGTCCTTAAAGCTGGTTTCCGGACCGGTGATGCGGCGCCAATGGGCGTGATCGAACTTGTCGATCGTGACCTTGACGCCAAAGGTCAGGACAGTGGACCAGACCAGAACGCAGAAGAAGAAGTTCTGGAAGCCGAAGCCGTCGCGTAACGTGCCCTTCGATACCAATTAAAAAAGGCAGTCAGTGATGACTGCCTTTTTTGTTGTTTGGCGGTTGGTTCCAGGGAGGGCTGATCTATTTGGCCGCGCCTTTCAGGATATCAAGTATCAGGTTCGTACCACGTTCAAGAAGGACGATATCGTTGTCGACAATAACGCGATCAAAGCGGCTGCCCCTTTTTGGAAGGCGACTTAGCAGATCGTCCGGCAATGAGCGTTTTTGGAGACCAGGGGGTAAAGTACCGTTCCGTTCCAGTTGTTTTTGCAACCCGGGAGGAAGTTGTTCTTTTTTTGCAAGCCCCGGTGGAAGACCTTTCTTTTTGCCTTTCTTCTTATCGTTTTTCGGAGACTCCGCGCGGTCTTTAAAATAGTCGTCGATGATCCGCTTTTCGATCTCACTAAAGACCACACGGGCGATTTCTTTTCCTGATAGATTGGATTCACTTGCGGCATAAGTATTAGGAACCGCTTGGGCGCCGAAGGCAAAAATCGTGGCCAGAGTTAAGAAAGTTGCTGTTCTTCGTTTCAAAATCTTCTCCTTAACAAAGGAATGCAGGCACTAATTCAGTTTATTCAGGCACACATTCTGGACCAAAATACTGTACAACAGTATACATATTCATTCATGGTAAAAAGAATTGACGAAATTATGACGATACGGCGATCAAATAAGATTAGATACCCACAGCAGCGATTGGCGGCACTCGTTAATTCCCTGATTACCGGGTTGGCGATTGCTGTCTTGCTTGGGAATATGGCCCAAGCACAGGCCCAGAAAACGGTCCCTCAAAGCCGAAGCGAAATTACATTGTCCTTTGCGCCTTTGGTGAAGAGGGCATCGCCGGCTGTTGTGAACATCTTTACAAAGAAAACCGTCGTGCAGGCCGCCCGCCCGAGTTTGTTTAGCGATCCCTTTTTTGAACAGTTTTTTGGTCCTGGAATCCGGGATAAAAAAAGCAGAAAGCGCACTCAAAGTTCGTTGGGGTCCGGAGTCATCGTGAACCCGGATGGGACGATTGTGACCAACTATCACGTGATCGCCGGCGCGGATGAAATTACGGTGGCCCTTCAGGATCGGCGTGAATTTGACGCGACGCTTGTGTTGGAGGACGAACGCACAGACTTGGCGGTGTTGCGAATCGATGCTGAAAGTGAACAACTGCCGTTTTTGGAGTTCAGGGATTCAGATGACCTTGAAGTGGGCGACCTCGTGCTTGCAATCGGTAATCCGTTCGGAGTGGGGCAGACGGTTACAACCGGCATAATTTCAGCGCTAGGGCGGTCTACCGGGGTGCGCAACGATATTCGGTCTTTCATTCAAACGGATGCGGCGATCAATCCGGGCAATTCAGGCGGTGCGCTCTTAACAATGGATGGAAAAATTGCCGGGATCAATTCTGCGATTTTCAGTAAGGGGGGAGGCTCCTTGGGGATCGGCTTCGCTATTCCTGCTAATCTTGTCCAGTCCGTTTTGAGTAATGGCCTGGCAACAGGGCAGGTTATTCGTCCATGGCTGGGTGCCGAAGGGCAGACTGTCACACGGGATGTCGCCGAGGGGCTGGGACTGAAGCGGACCGGTGGTGTCCTGATCAACAATGTTTATGCAGATAGTGCGGCTGACGTTGGGAAGCTTGAAACCGGGGATGTTATTTTGGCGGTTGATGGACACGAAGTTTTGGATCCCCAGGCATTGCTGTACCGTATTTCCACTGGAATAATAGGAGAGAAAGCCATTATCACGGTCTTCCGAAACGGTCAGGAAATTGATTTGGCAATCCCGTTGATGACAGCACCGGAAAAGCCAGCACGAGATATCTTTGAGTTGACGGGACAGCAGCCATTGGCGGGCGCTGTCGTTGGTAACCTTTCGCCTGCCTATGCACTTGAAATTGGAATCCCCGTTAGTTTGAAGGGCGTTATTGTTTCGAAGGTTAAAAAGGGAAGTATTGCCGCGCGCTATAATATTCGCCCTGGAGACATCATTACGTCGGTGAATGCTCAAAAAGTCAACACGAACAGGCAGTTGCAAACGTTACTGAATGATGCTGACGGGCGTTGGATCATTAGTTTGGTTCGTAAAGGGCGGACGCTTACATTTCAGGTGTCGAGTTGAGTGATCTGTTTCAAAAACAGGTCGCCGAAAACCATGCAGGACGACCGCTTGCCGATCGGTTGAGACCCGCTGTCTTAACAGATGTGGTCGGGCAGGATCATCTGTTGAAAGAGGGCGGCTCGTTATATCGAATGATTGAAGCCGGTTGGTTGGCATCGCTAATTTTTTGGGGACCTCCTGGAACCGGAAAAACAACAATGGCCCGATTATTGGCTGAAAAGGTTGATCTGCATTTCGAACAGATATCGGCGGTTTTTTCAGGGGTCGCAGATTTAAGAAAAGTATTTGATGCGGCCAAAATACGCAAAGCAAATGGTAGGAGTACCCTTTTATTTGTTGATGAAATTCACCGGTTCAACAAATCACAGCAGGACGGGTTCCTTCCTTTTGTTGAGGATGGAACCATTACACTTGTCGGTGCGACAACAGAAAACCCGTCTTTTGAATTGAACGGTGCACTGTTATCCCGATGTCAGGTTCTGGTTCTGGAACGGCATACAGATCAATCCTTACAGGTTCTGCTGGATCGTGCGGAACAGTTGGAAGAGCGGAAAGTCCCCCTGCAGGAAACCGCAAGATCTGCTTTGTTTCAGTTAGCCGATGGCGATGGCCGATTTTTTCTGAATATGGTTGAGACGGTGTTCAGAACGGGCGATAAACCCCTTGATGCAGAGGAACTGGCCGCCGCGATTTCAAAAAAAGCACCGGCCTACGACAAGGATGGGGAGGGGCATTATAATCTGATTAGCGCCCTGCATAAATCACTCCGTGGATCTGACGTTAATGCAGCTTTATACTGGTTTACCCGGATGCTTGATGGAGGAGAGGATCCTCTTTATATCCTACGCCGCCTTGTGCGCTTTGCGGTGGAAGATATCGGCATGGCAGACCCCAATGCTTTGGTGCAGGCTAATTCAGCAAAAGAAGCGTATCAGTTTTTAGGAAGCCCCGAAGGTGAGTTGGCAATCGCGCAATCGGTTATTTATCTTGCGACGGCACCAAAATCCAATGCCGCGTATCGGGCTTATAAGGATGCGGCAAAATCGGCCAGAAAAAACGGCTCGTTTATGCCGCCCAAGCATATTCTGAACGCACCAACGGGAATGATGAAGGATATGGGCTACGGAAAAGATTATGCGTATGATCATGATACGCGTGATGGTTTTTCCGGGCAGAATTATTTTCCGGACGGGATGAAGCGGGAAGACTATTATAATCCTGTTTCTCGTGGCTTTGAGAGAGATATTCAAAAGCGATTGGATTATTGGGCTGGACTGCGACTGAAGAAAAATCAGGAAGAAAAAGACTGATGGGGATGTATTTATCAATTGCGCTTGGCGGCGCGCTTGGCGCTTGCGCCCGATATGGTGTGGGGCAGATTTTTTTCAAAGTAGTGGGTTCTGGTTTTCCTTTCGCTACATTATTCGTGAATATCGCTGGTTCTTTCCTAATGGGAGCCCTAATTGAATATATGGCGCTGAGATGGTCCCCTAGCCCGGAAATGCGGGTGTTTCTGGTGACAGGATTTTTAGGGGCTTTTACAACATTTTCGACTTTTTCTCTGGATGTAGCCGTCCAGGTTCAACGAGGCGATTATTTTTCAGCAGGCAGTTACATAATGCTGTCTGTCCTTTTATCTATTGCAGGCCTGTTTGCAGGGTTGCATGTCATGCGGATGGTGATGGCGTGAGCAGAGTACAGTTTATCGAAGTAACAGAAGCTGAGGCCGATCAAAGAGTGGATAAGTGGTTCAAAAACCGCTTTCCCGGTGTAACCCATGGTCAGCTGGAAAAATTTCTCCGAAAAGGAGAAGTGCGGGTTGATAAGAAGCGGGTTAAAGCCAAGGATCGATTAGAGCCAGGGCAATCCGTACGAATACCGCCCTTGCCTGAATGGGCAACCCAGGCATCCGAGAAATCAGGCGCCGTTAAAACCAATAAAATGGTGCTGACAGATCATGATATTACAGATATCCGTCAAATGATCCTGCATATGGATGACGATGTGATTGTCCTGAATAAACCCGCGGGGCTGCCAGTTCAGGGCGGCAGCGGGCAAACCAGGCATATTGATGGATTGCTCGATGGATTGCGCTTTGATTATGATGAACGTCCACGTTTGGTTCACCGTCTGGATAAAGACACTTCAGGGGTTCTTGTCATTGGGCGGACCCGTTTGGCAACCAAACATCTGACGGAAGCATTTAAACAACGTACAACCCGCAAAATTTATTGGGCTCTGGTCGCGGGTGTTCCGCGCCCGCATCAAGCGACGGTCTCCTACAATCTGACCAAGATTGTAACGGCCGCTGGCGAGAAAGTAGTCGTTGATCGGTCTGGGCAAAAGGCGATCAGTGACTATTCCGTGGTCGCAGTAGCGGGAACGAAAGCTGCATGGCTGGCTCTAAAGCCGTTGACAGGCCGAACCCATCAGCTTCGGGTTCATTGTGCTGCCATAGAACATCCTATTGTTGGTGATGGAAAATATGGCGGACCGGAAGCCTTTCTGGAGGGGGCCATATCCAAGAAAATGCACTTGCATGCGAAAGAAATCACGATTTCTCATCCGGCAGGTGGCGATCTAACCGTTGCAGCGCCAATCTCCAGTCATATGGAGGCAACCTGGAAACTTCTTGGTTTCCATGAAAATGATTATGAGGACCCGTTTGACGAACTTTTATAGTCATTTGAGGTTTTTGGCTTGACTAATCTGAAGCAATGGATAATTTTTTCATCATGAATTACGCAAATGAACTTCTCGGCCTACTACGACTTACTGGCCCGGCGCTATAAAAGCTGCCGGGGCGTGTGAAGTCCTTTTCCCTTCTGTGTCGAGAAAATCAATGTTTGCAGATACGACCAACTGGTCTGACGTTAAAAATACTCAAGTTTTCAAATCTGATCCATTTATTAGCCAGGATGATATGACGCTTTCATCCGGGGGGCTCTCTCGACTTATGCACGGTCGCCGTTCTGAGTAGCGACCGGTGACCGTATTAAGCTGCACATAATTCAAACTAAAAACACGTGCGCGCCTGACAATTAATGCGCTGCAAAGAATATTCTAAGGACAAGACAATGACATTCACTCCTGGTGATAAATATGTACCTTTCGAGCCGATCAAACTGGAAGATCGTCAATGGCCAAGTAAAGTAATCGACAAAGCGCCGATTTGGTGCAGTGTTGATTTGAGAGATGGCAATCAGGCCCTGATCGAACCGATGGGACATGAGCGCAAATTGCGGATGTTCCGGCATTTGGTTGATCTGGGTTTTAAGGAAATAGAAGTTGGGTTCCCCTCTGCCTCTCAGACCGATTTTGATTTTGTCCGCCATCTTATTGAGAATAACGAGATCCCGGATGGCGTTAAAATTCAGGTTTTGACACAGGCGCGTGAAGAGCTGATCCGCCGGACGTTTGAATCAATTGAAGGTGCCAAAGAAGCGATCGTTCACCTGTATAACTCCACATCAACACTGCAGCGCCGTGTTGTCTTTGATATGGACAAAAAGGGCATCAAAGAGATTGCCACCGAAGGCGCAAAGTTGGTTCGTCAGTTGGCGGATGAAATGCCGCAAACTAAGGTTCAGATGGAATATTCGCCTGAGAGCTTCACCCAAACAGAGCTGGAATATGCCTGCGAAGTGTGTACAGCCGTCATGGAAATCTGGAAGCCGACGGAAGACAATAAAATAATATTCAATCTGCCAGCGACAGTCGAAGTTGCGGGACCGAATGTGTATGCCGATCAAATTGAATGGATGCATCGCAATCTGCCCGAGCGGGAAAAAATTATTCTGTCATTGCATCCCCATAACGACCGGGGAACCGGCGTCGCTGCGGCTGAGTTTGGCATCATGGCCGGTGCGGACCGCGTGGAAGGTACGTTGTTTGGGAATGGTGAACGGACAGGCAATGTGGATGTGGTCAATATTGCCATGAATATGTACACGCAAGGGGTTAATCCAGACTTGGATTTCAGCAACATCAATGAAGTCGTGCGGACTGTAGAATATTGTAACCAGTTGCCCGTTCATCCGCGTCATCCTTACGGCGGTGAACTGGTCTTTACGGCGTTTTCTGGATCTCATCAGGATGCGATCAAGAAAGGTTTCGCGGCCTTGAAACAGGCAAATAGCGAACTTTGGGAAATTCCTTATTTGCCAATTGACCCACAGGATTTGGGGCGCAGCTATGATGCGGTAATCCGGGTAAACAGCCAGTCAGGGAAAGGCGGGGTCGCCTATCTGTTGCAAGAAGATTATGGAATCGAGTTACCCCGTATGCTTCAGGTCGAGTTCAGTAAGACCATTCAGCAGATTACAGACGAAACAGGCAAGGAACTGTCCTCCGCGTTTATTTATGATGTTTTCAAAAAAGAATATTTGGAAGCAAGCGGACAGATTGAATTCGTTAATCACCAGACAACAGTTGATACGCACGCGTCCGAGCGCCGTATCCTGAGCGCGACAATTCGCGAAGGCGGTAATGAGAAGGTTATTGAAGGGGCTGGAACAGGCCCGATCGATGCGTATATGTCCGCCCTGAAAGAAAATTTCGGTGTTGATCTTGCGGTTAATGACTATCGTGAGCATACGACAGGCTTTGGTGCTGATGCCGTGGCTGTTGCCTACGTGGAAATGCGGGATGCAGAAGGCCGGCCGGTCTTTGGTGTCGGTCAACATGCGAATATCGTGACAGCGTCTTTGAAGGCAATCACCAGTGCGGTCAATCGCGCGAGTTAACGCCATTCTGAAGAACGATAAGAACAGCCCGGTCATTGCCGGGCTGTTCTTATTTGAAATACTTTAGCAACCGACCGTCAATCACCAGTAGACCCATCGCAATACATCCCATACCAGTCAAAGCAATTAGGCTGATACTTTCGCCTAAAAACAGATATCCCATGATAATCGCACTTGCCGGAATTAGTAAGGTAACCAACGATGCGTTGGTCGATCCTGCGGTTTTGATAAGATGGAAATACAGAATATAAGCAACAGCTGTGCTGAAAAATGCCAGACCGCCAACCGCTAGTAAAACAGAGTTGCTGACGGATGCGATAAATGTCCAGGGTTGATCGACAATCAGAACAATTGGTAAGAGCATTATCGTTGTCGCGGCAACTTGGCCGGTTGCGCTGACTGCAGGTTCTATCCCTTGTTGCGACAGGCGTCTTACATAGACAACGCCAAAACCATAAAGGAAAGTCGCTCCCAGAACGGCAAGTTGACCCAGAACCGCCATGCTGGACAGACCGTAAGTGCCAATATCTGGTCCCAGCATTATGGCAACGCCGGCGATCCCCAGTAAAATGCCGACAATCCGCCGGATAGTAAGTTTTTCGGAGGCCTCATTGCCGATAACATGGGCGACAAGCGCCGCAAATAAAGGTGTTGTCGCGTTTAGAATGGAGGCAAGTCCACTGCTGATATGGGTTTGACCGAAAACGATTAATGAAAAAGGGATCAGGTTGTTGACCAAGCCAATAACCGCAAAGGCTTTCAGGGTTGGCAGATCTGTTGGAAAGTGATGTCCGCGAAGTCGCAGATAAAAGAAAAGGGCAAATGCAGCCAAACTTACACGGCCTAGAACCACCGTCAGAACCGGCAGTTCCTTCACCGCAACGCCGTTAAAGAAAAATGAACCGCCCCATAAAAACGACAGTACTATAAGTATAAACCAGTTAATTAAATTAAGGCTGGTGTTTTGCGGAATCGCTGAAGAATTGCTCATCAATAAACCTTACAATTTCTGTTGGAGGTAGCTTTACCGTTTTCGAGACCAGAAACTATCCGGATCACGACTATACGTGCGGCTATTTATCTGTGATGAGAGAATGGTGAGCCAGATCTGCGATTTTCTTCAGCCAGGTTTGAATGCCTGGATAATCGTGCAAATCAAAGCCTCCTTCATGGGCAACATGCGTATAAGCGTATAAGGCGATATCCGCGATGCTAAAACGATCGGCGACGAGAAAAGGGTGTTCTTTCAGTTGATTTTCCATGACATCAAGAGCTTCATATCCTGCCTTTCGTTTTGCAGGAAGTTCCTGTTGTTGTTGGTCGGTAGGCCCGCCATGGGTCATCCAATACCGGAGCACAGCGATATTGGGTTCATGACTATATTGTTCAAAAAACAGCCACTGTAACACCCGTGCCTTTTCAATCCGATCTGTCGGAAGCAAGGATGTTCCCTCCGCCAAATACATGAGGATTGCATTTGATTCTGCGAGGCATTCACCATTTTCCAACTGTAACAAAGGGATCCGCCCGTTTGCGTTCAACCGGAGAAAATCTTTCGTCCGGGTTTCGCCTTTTAGAATATCTTTTTCAACGAGGGTGTAGGGAAGCTGTAGATGCTTCAGGGCCAAACGGACTTTATAGCCGTTACCGGACGGCAAGAAATCATACAAAAGGTACATCTTTGATTTCCTTATCAATTTTAATTTATGATTTCCTGTCCCAGAGACCATATCGGACCTTTCATCGTTCGCAAATAGTTTTTTATACAAACAATGTTGTCGAAGAAACTGCGTTTAAAGGAAGGGCATTGCAGACAGGCTGTTTGTCTTTCAAGGCCAGTTGATGTAACAGTTCGTTTGAATTTCACAGCTGCTACAAAGCTGAAATACCCCTTATTGAGACAAGGATCGGATTATGACGGATGTGCCGTTAAAGTTGGTGGTTTTTGATTGTGATGGAACGCTGATCGATAGTCAGCACAATATTGTCTATTGTATGCGGGAAGCCTTTACCTGCAAGGGGCAGGAAGTTCCGGATGATGCCTCTGTCAGGTCAATCATTGGGCTTAATCTGGATCAGGCAATTCACAGTTTGATGACAGATAAAGACGATGACGCACTGCTTCTTTCATTGGTCGATGCCTATAAGAATGCCTTTATGAGCCGGCGGCTTCAACCTGATCACCACGAGCCACTTTATGACGGAACTCTGGACATTCTGATTGCGCTGGAAAAAGCGGGAACGCCCATGGCGGTTGCGACGGGGAAATCCATGCGGGGTTTGAAGGCTATTATCGAGCAGCACAATCTTGAGCGGTTTTTCGTGTCACTGCAGACCCCGGATACCAATCCGGGAAAACCTCATCCACAGATGCTGGAAAAAGCAATGACTGCCGTAGGCGCTGACGTCAAAAACACCTATATGATCGGTGATACCAGCTATGATATTTCCATGGCGAAGAACGCCGGTTGTCATGCAGTCGGCGTGAATTGGGGCTATCACGATGAAGAAACTCTCTGGCAGAGCGGAGCAGATCATCTAATCCATCATTACAAAGATCTGTATTCCTTGATACATCCCTAATAAAGATGCAGAAAAGCTTGATTTTTCTCGAGAAGACAGTATAAACCAAACGACTGTTTGTTTTATCCAATCAAAATTTGGCGACAAAGAAACATTTATGAAGCGTTTTTATGAAAAAGCAGAAGCAGGTTCTTTAGAATCTGGCATGACGGTCCTGCTCGATGGGCGTCCGATCAAAACGCCTGCAAAAGAAAAACTTCTGTTACCATCAGAACAAATGGCCGTTGCAATCGCCAATGAATGGGATGCTCAAGACGAAAAAGTTGATCCGTCAACGATGCCCTGCATGCAATATGCGGCCACGGCAATTGACCGGGTTACAACGCAGCGAGACGCCGTCATTGACGAAATTTGCGGATACGGTGGCACCGATCTGGTCTGTTACCGGGCGAGTTATCCGGCGCCTCTGGTCAAAAAGCAATCAAAGGCTTGGGATCCACTACTGGAGTGGATAAAAAATGAACACGATATTTCATTGAAAACTACAACTGGCCTGTCCCACGTTAAGCAGGATGAAGCGGCGCTTGAAAGATTTCGCGATCTGGTACAGGCGAGAAACGATTTTGAGTTGGCAGCTATCCATACCATTGTCAGCCTGACCGGCTCAATGGTGGTAACGCTGGCTGTTACCGACGGGCATCTGGATGGCGAGATGGCCTTTGAAGTAAGTGAATTGGATGAAACCCATGTTATTGAAGAATGGGGGGAAGACGCGGAAGCTGCTTTGCGCAGAAAGAATAATAAGCAAAGCCTGCTGAATGCGATCCGGTTTTTAACCCTTTGTGACTAATGAAAAACACCGCCGTGTTCTGTAAAGGCGTTAGGGAGTTGATATGAAAGATATTATCCAAAAGCTTGAAGAAAAACGGGCCGTAGCACGTTTGGGAGGCGGGCAAAAACGAATTGACTCGCAGCATAACAAGGGAAAGCTCATCGCGCGGGAGCGAATTGAATTCCTCTTGGATGAAGGATCTTTCGAAGAATGGGATATGTTCGTTGAACATCGCTGTACCGAATTCGGCATGGAAGATGAAGCAATAACCGGTGATGGGGTTATTACCGGACATGGGACGATAAACGGGAAGCTTGTCTTTGTCTTCTCGCAGGACTTCACTGTTTTCGGCGGGTCTCTTTCCGAGTATCACGCGAAAAAAATCTGCAAGGTCATGGACAAAGCCGTTCAGGTTGGAGCTCCGATTATTGGTCTGAATGATTCAGGGGGCGCACGTATTCAGGAAGGCATCGACAGTCTTGCGGGTTACGCGGAAGTATTCCAGCGGAATGTCATGGCGTCTGGTGTTATTCCTCAAATTTCCGTTATTATGGGGCCGTGCGCGGGCGGCGCTGTTTACTCGCCTGCCATGACTGATTTCATTTTCATGGTCCGCGACAGCTCCTACATGTTTGTAACCGGACCGGATGTTGTGAAAACGGTTACAAACGAGAGTGTGACCGCAGAAGAGCTAGGTGGTGCGGGAACCCATACTAGTAAGTCGTCCGTTGCCGATAATGCCTATGACAACGATGTGGAAGCCCTTTCAGAGGTTCGCCGCTTGGTGGATATGCTGCCGGCGTCCAATCGTGAGCGGTCTCCTGTCCGGCCTACTTTCGATGATCCTGATCGGAAAGAGCCTTCATTGGATACGTTGATCCCGGATAACCCGAATAAACCATACGATATGATGGAACTGGTTGAGAAATTGTCCGATGAGGGTGATTTCTTTGAAATCCAACCTGATTTTGCCAAAAATATTATCACTGGTTTTGCTCGCATCGAAGGGCAGACGGTTGGTATCGTGGCCAACCAGCCGATGGTCTTGGCGGGGTGTCTGGATATTGATAGTTCCCGTAAAGCGGCCCGTTTTGTCCGTTTCTGTGACTGTTTTAATATTCCGATTGTCACCCTTGTGGATGTCCCGGGCTTTTTGCCGGGAACTTCGCAGGAATATGGCGGTATCATTAAACATGGCGCGAAACTACTCTACGCATATGCAGAAGCAACCGTGCCAAAAGTGACCATTATTACCCGTAAAGCCTATGGCGGCGCCTACGATGTGATGTCGTCTAAACATCTGCGCGGCGACGTGAATTATGCGTGGCCGTCCGCTGAAATTGCTGTAATGGGTGCCAAGGGCGCTGTTGAGATTATTTTCCGGTCGGAAATCGGCGACGATGCGAAAATCGAGCGGCGCACAGAAGAATATAAAGAACGTTTTGCCAATCCGTTTATCGCTGGTCATCGAGGCTTTATCGACGACGTGATCATGCCGAATAACACCCGTCACCGGATCGCAAGTTCGCTTCGAATGTTAAAAAACAAAGAATTAGAAAATCCGTGGAAAAAACACGGAAATATACCGCTGTAGGCGAGGAGGAACGCACAATGTTTAAGAAAATCCTGATTGCCAACCGTGGCGAAATCGCCTGCCGTGTTATCAAAACCGCACGGGAAATGGGCATTAAAACTGTTGCTGTTTATTCGGATGCCGATGACGGCGCGATGCATATGCAGATGGCCGACGAAGCTATTCATATTGGGCCAGCCCCGGCGGCGGAGAGCTATTTGATCATTGAAAAGATCATAAACGCCTGTAAGGAAACGGGGGCGGAAGCCGTCCATCCTGGCTATGGTTTTCTTTCAGAAAATCAGGCTTTTGCCGACGCGCTTGCCAAAGAGAATATTACCTTTATCGGCCCTGGCAAAAAAGCGATTGCCTCGATGGGTGATAAAATCGAGTCCAAGAAGCTGGCGCTGGAAGCGGGCGTGAATACCGTGCCGGGTCACATGGATCTGATCGAAGATGCGGATCATGCCGTTAAGATTTCCGGTGAAATTGGTTATCCTGTGATGATCAAGGCGTCAGCTGGCGGCGGCGGTAAAGGAATGCGTGTCGCCTGGAATGATGACGAAGCGCGCGAAGGTTTTCAGTCTGCAAAAAATGAAGCCATCAGCAGCTTTGGCGATGACCGTATTTTTATCGAAAAATTTGTTGTCGATCCGCGCCATATTGAAATTCAGGTGCTTGCGGATAAGCAGGGAAACTGCATCTATCTGGGCGAACGGGAATGTTCTATCCAGCGACGCCATCAAAAAGTCATTGAGGAAGCGCCAAGCCCGTTTCTCGATGAAGCCTTGCGTAAAGCAATGGGAGAGCAGGCTGTCGCGCTGGCGAAGGAAGTGGATTATCATTCTGCCGGAACAGTCGAATTTATCGTTGGCGCTGATCGGAGTTTCTACTTTCTGGAAATGAACACCCGTCTGCAGGTCGAGCATCCTGTGACCGAATTGATCACTGGGGTCGATCTGGTTGAGCAAATGATCCGCGTTGCAAATGGCGAAGCGCTTTCGTTGAAGCAGGAAGATGTGACGCTGACCGGTTGGGCTGTAGAAAGCCGCCTGTATGCCGAAGATCCATACCGGGGTTTCTTGCCATCCATTGGTCGCCTAAGCCGCTATCATGCGCCCGAAGGAAAGAATGTTCGGGTCGATACGGGGGTGACGGAAGGCTCTGAAATCACCATGTTCTATGATCCGATGATTGCCAAGCTCTGCACGTATGGGCCGGATCGTGCCACGGCAATTGAACGGATGAGCCAGGCCTTGGATGCTTATGAGGTGAAGGGAATTGCGCATAACATCAATTTCCTCAATGCCGTGTGCAATCATCCACGTTTCAAAGAAGGGCGCCTGACCACCGGATTTATCGCCGAAGAGTATCCAGACGGGTTCTCCGGTGTGGATTTGACGGACGGTGCCTATAACAATATCGTTGCCCTTGCAACGCTGGTTCATTTGCGCCAGACAACCCGTGAGATCATGGGAATGGCTGAGACCGCGGGTTCCAATTGGGTTGCGAGTGAGGGGCTGGATCGCCAGACGGCACTCTCTGTCGAAGATATCGAGCATGGTATCGATGTGACGATTGACGGTCACGTGCTGGCGGTACGATGTGACTGGTTGCCCGGACACCGGCGAATTGTTGCGGATATTAACGGGAAACTGGTGGCAGGCCTTGTTGAGAAAGCGGGGGATGGCATCCGAATTACCCATGGTGGTGGTGTCGTTGAGCTGGCCCTTCGGCGGCCACGGCTTGCAGAGCTAGCCAAATTCATGCCTGTGAAAGTCGCGCCGGATCTGTCAAAATTTCTGTTATGTCCAATGCCGGGACTGATTGTATCGGTGAATGTCGGACTGGGCGATGAAGTCAAGGCTGGCCAGCCGCTTGCGGTTGTTGAAGCCATGAAGATGGAAAATATCCTCCGGGCGGAACAGGACGGCATCGTCTCGGCCGTGAATGCTGCCGCCGGTGACACGCTGGCAGTGGATGACGTTATTCTTGAGTTTGAATAAGGGAAGACCCTAAATTATGAAAAGCCTCCATGCCCGAATTAAAGGCCGCGTTCAAGGTGTTGGCTATCGGGCATGGACAATTGAAACCGCAACGTGCCTCGGCTTGAAAGGCTGGGTGCGTAATAGAAAGGACGGCTCGGTAGAAGCCGTTTTTCAGGGTGAAGAGAGGCGGATTCAAAAAATGATCGAAAAGTGTTTTGACGGCCCTTTTCTTGCGCGGGTGGTCGATGTTCATACCCGTGAAACTGAAGAAGAGCCGGCCTGTGCGCGGTTCAGCTCAAAATCGACCCTTTAGCGCCGTCTTTTAGAAATATTTTTTCAAAACTTGCGCGTAATTCCTGATCAAATTCGTCCATTGTGACGGGGATTCCCTGATCGACAAGGGACGTGACGCCGTGTTCCGAGATTCCGCAGGGGACAATTCCGTCATAATGAGTGAGGTCGGGCTCTACATTGATGGAAATGCCGTGAAAGCTGACCCATTTGCGCACGCGCACGCCGATTGCGGCGATTTTATCTTCTTTCGTCCCGCGGGCAACCCAAACGCCGACCCGGCCATTCCGCTTTTCGCCCTTTATCTGATACTGGGCAAGAACATCAATTACCCAATTTTCCATGTCTTCGACAAATTTGCGAATGTCCGATTCTCGCTTCTTCAGATCGAGCATAACATAGGCAACCCGCTGTCCCGGACCATGATAGGTGTATTGTCCGCCACGGCCTGCATCATATACAGGGAATTTATCGGGGGCGACCAAATCCTCTTCATCCGCGCTGGTGCCCGCTGTATAAAGCGGAGGATGCTCCAGTAGCCAAATCAGCTCGGGGGCTGTTCCTGCGCGAATGGCGGCCACTCTGGTTTCCATTTCCTGTAAGGCTGTTTCATAGGAAACAAGGCCGTCTGAAATTTTCCATTCGATTTCATGCATGGGTCGTTATACCATTAATCCCAAGTGGTTCAAGTTGCCTCAATTACAGAATGTTAATCTCTTGGTAACCCTAATCACGGATACTGATCTCGGTGAGTTATTGAATAGGGAATGCAATGCGCGATAAAGCGATTAAAGGGGTCGATGTTGAAATCTCAGTTGTTCTGGGAAAATCCATCATGCCCATCCATCAGCTTCTCAAAATGGGTCGCGGTGCCGTTATTGAGCTGGATACGAGCGTAGATGACGATGCTATTGTGCTCGCGAATAATCAACCGATTGCCTATGGTGAAATTATTGTTGTGGATGACAATATCGGGATCTCGATCACAGATAAAATTAGTCCCAATCAGCAAGATGTGTGAAGATTTGCGCTTGTAACTGGTAAAAATTCAATAAAGTTCACAAATCATAAAAAATATTGAAATCTGTCCTTGCCAGCGACGCTGGTATTTGATATTTCCCCTCTACCTCAAGCGGCCGTGGCGGAATTGGTAGACGCGCAGCGTTGAGGTCGCTGTCCGGTAACACGGGTGGAAGTTCGAGTCTTCTCGGCCGCACCAACTCTCTGGAAAACCCAGAGAGCCCAAATTTCCTAGCTTGTTGCATAAGTTTAATGTAACAGGCTCAGGAAGCAGGGAATACTCCTCCCGCACTTCCAAAAATCACAAAAATATATCCATCCTGTGAGTCTTTTTCAGTAATTTGCGATTTCAGTGTCTTGACGTTGTCTGAGAATCTCTAACTTGCTGACTGTAGCTCCGCTTTCCCTGTTGCTCATTCAATGAACTGTAAAGCGCACTCGCGGCTTCTATTGCAATCGCAAAATGCACCAAGAGTATCTGTAAAAAAGAGCGCGCAGCAATGTGTGATGGTGGAACAGGTTTTTTCTGGAAAAAGAACAGGCTTGGTTAGAGCCCATGTAGATGTTCTTTGAGTATCAGGTGAACTAAGTGGTCGGGCAATGTAATTCTGATTACCCTAACGTTTATATGCCCGCGCCAATACCTCACGAGCCGTAATCACTTTGAAGTCCCCGCAATGCCATGAACGGCGTTTGATGTCCACCGGTTCCTTGGACGGTCTTGGCTTGGTACGTGATGATCGATGAAATCAATCTTGACGGACTATGTTGACCGGCGCAATCTGGTTAGTAGGCGCGTGGTGATGTGATGGACCGTCAGGCGGCCGGGCTGCTGGATGACGCGCCTGCGTTAGAGAAGGGAGGTGTGCAATTGACCCAACAATCAACGGACGAAAGATTTTCGTCGTTCAAAGAGTTTTACCCGTTTTACCTGAGTGAACATTCGAATGTGACATGCAGACGCTTGCATTTTGTGGGCAGTTTTCTGGTGCTTGTCACTCTTGTGGCTGCGTTTTGGTCCGGGATGTGGTTTCTTTTATGGTGGCTGCCCGTTATTGGATATGGATTTGCCTGGGTCGGGCATTTCTTCTTTGAGAAGAATAGACCGGCCACCTTCAAGTATCCCTTTTATAGTCTTTTCGGGGACTGGGTTATGTTCAAGGATATTCTGATCGGCCGTGTCCGGCTTTTCTGAATTCCCCACAAACACCAAAAGCCGCTAACCGGTGAAACCGGTGCGGCTTTGACTGTCGCATGATCAGGAAACCGAAGCTTCCTGTTTGCGGAAAACTTAACCTTCGCGGAGAGCGCGTTTGCGAGCCAGCTTGCGAGCGCGGCGAATAGCCTCTGCTTTCTGGCGAGCGCGTTTTTCAGACGGCTTTTCGTAAGCACCCCGGAGTTTCAACTCGCGGAAGATACCTTCTCGTTGCATTTTCTTTTTTAAAGCGCGTAGCGCTTGATCGACATTGTTGTCGCGAACATGTACCTGCACAGCCTTTAGTGCTCCTATGCTATAATGTGGTTAAGTCAGTTCACAAAGTGGCGTGTCTAGTAACATGCCGCCTAACCGATGTGAAGCGTTAAACACCCGAAATAGGGAATATTTATAAAGAAAAGTCTTTTAACACAGTTTTAAGCGAGTAAACAACTGAAAATGCCAGCAAAACCAATCGTGAAAATGGGAAATCCAGTTTTATTACAGCGCGCAGAGGAGATCGATGATCCAACAGCGCCAGAGATTCGTAAACTCGTTAAACAGATGCAGGAAAGTCTGAAAGAAGCCGGCGGTATAGGTTTGGCGGCCCCGCAGATCGGTGTTCCATTGCGCCTTGTTATTTTTGGGATATCCGCGGCGCGTCTTCAAAATGAGGATGGTAGTCCGGACAGTGACGGGTTTGCGCAAAGAGTGTTGATTAATCCAGAGTTGGAGCCTTTGGGAGTGGATACATCCTTGGGCTGGGAAGGATGCCTTTCCGTGCCGGGTTTACGGGGTCTTGTGCCCCGGTATACAAGATTGAGATATCGGGCATTTGACCTTCAAGGGCAGAGGCAGGACATCCTTGCTGAAGGGTTTCATGCGCGTGTTGTCCAACATGAATGCGATCATCTGGATGGTATT
The DNA here is from genome assembly GCF_026409565.1 of Sneathiella aquimaris. Classification (NCBI taxonomy): domain Bacteria; kingdom Pseudomonadati; phylum Pseudomonadota; class Alphaproteobacteria; order Sneathiellales; family Sneathiellaceae; genus Sneathiella; species Sneathiella aquimaris. The sequence goes on along the minus strand of NZ_CP112881.1, from coordinate 2,782,182 downwards.
TTATATGTTCAACGCATGACAGATCTCCGCAATCTGGTGTATGAAGATGAGATGGGTGAATTTATCAAGCACTTTTCCTTAACCGAAGGAAAAGATCAATCATTCCAAGGAGTAGGTGATGACAGATCAAAAGATCACAAAAGATAAATGTCTGAATGCGGTTTTAGATCATGTGATGTTTGACGGTTGGTCAGAAAAGGCGGTTCGGCGCGGCGCTGCTGATCTGGGGATGGATGATCTGGATTTTAATCTTCTTTTTCCGGGCGGCCTGAAAGACCTTGTCACCTTTTATGTGACCCGTGCCGATGATCGGATGGAGGCGGTGCTTCAGGCAAAGGATGTTCTTTCAATGAAGATCCGCGACAGGATTACGCTGGCGGTCAGAACCCGATTGGAATTGGTGGAGCAGGAAAAAGACTGCGTTCGTAAAACATTGACGTGGCTTGCCATGCCGCGAAATGCTGCTTTGGCGTTGACGCTGACCAACGAAACCGTCAGCCGGATGTGGTACGCGACGGGGGATCGATCAACGGATTTCAGTTATTACACAAAGCGACTGACCCTCTCTGCTGTTTATAGTGCTACGTTGCTTTACTGGTTGGATGATGTGTCTGAAGGGCATGACAAGACGTGGGAATTTTTGGATCGCCGTATCGAAAATGTCATGCAGTTTGAGACTTTTAAATTCAAAACCAAACAAAAACTCGCCAACAAACCTGATTTTTCTTTTATACCAAGGCCGGGGCGTTTCTTTCGAAATTTAACAGCCAAATAAAAAGGCCGACTTAAACTCGGGACCAAAAAAATGCTAAGCAATAAAATTATCCTGATTACAGACGCGACTCATTTTGTAGGAACTCCGGGGAGCCGGGTTTTGATGCGTGAGCATGCGATACTTTACGCACAGGACGCTTCTTTTGTGGATGCGACCGCCCGCAAGGCGTTCGAGGCCTTAATCCCGGGTGTGAAGGCGCTGGCCGAACAGGAGCCCGAGGACGTTGTCGCGGCTGTTATTCAAGCCGAGGGACGCTTGGATGCTTTGATCAACAATGATGCCTATCCGGCGATCAAGGCAACCATTGATGACGCAGATATTGACGATTTTCGAAGAACACTGGATGCCTTGCTGGTGCGCGGCTTTGCCTATGCCAAATACGCGTCAAAAGTTATGAAGGCCGCAGGAAAAGGTAAAATTGTTTTTGTTTCATCGGCAGTGCCAAAACATGGCTTGCCAAATTATTCAATGTATACCGCGGCGCGCGGCGGAGCCAATAGTCTGGCGGTGTCATTGGCCAAGGAGTTGGGAAAATTTGGTATTCAGGTGAACGCGCTGGCCCCGAATTTCGTAGAAAGCCCGACCTACTTCCCTGAGGAACTGCTGAGTAATCCTGAAACATTAATGAAAATAACTAAACCCATCCCTATTGGCCGATTGGGTAAGCCCGAAGAAGCGGGTGAATATCTCGCTTTTCTTGTCTCCGACAAATCAGATTTTATTACCGGTCAGATTCTGTATTTCGCCGGCGGCTGGGCATAGCCGCCAGGATTTAAACCTTTGGCGGTACATTTAAGGGGAACAGCCGGGTAACATGGCCCATTTTTCGGCCGGGGCGGCTTTCCGTTTTTCCATAAAGATGGAGGCTCATCTCGGGATGCTGTAAAATGTCGTTCCAATGATCGGCATCGTCGCCGATCAGGTTACGCATCAAGGCATTGGAGTGGGCCGTGGGATCGCCCAGAGACAGACCCGCGGCTGCACGAATACTTTGGCGGAACTGGGATGTGGTGCAGGCTTCTATCGTCCAGTGGCCCGAATTGTGGGGGCGCGGAGCAAGTTCGTTTACGAGAACATCTCCATCTCTGGCGACAAACATTTCCACGGCAACCAAACCGACAAGATCCAGATTTTGCACAATTTTGGTGGCAAGCTCTGTCGCGTGTTCTGAAACAGTGGATAAAATGTTAGCAGGTGCAATTGTAACATCGAGAATGTGGTTTTTGTGCCGGTTTTCAACGGGGCAGTAGGTTGCCACATTTCCATGAATATCACGTGCAGCGACAATTGAGATTTCAAGCTCGAACGGAACAAATCCTTCCAAAATGGATGCTTTTCCCCCCAGAGTTTCCCAAGCTTTGTCGATTTCGGTTGCCGAATTTATTTTGACCTGACCTTTACCGTCATAGCCATCCCGCCGCGTTTTTAAAATTGCGGGCGTTCCAATCCGCTCGACTGCCTGACGCAATTCTTCCAGGCTTTCAACATTGGCGAAAGGGGCTGTCGGTACCCCCAGACTATTAACGAAACTTTTTTCCAGATGACGGTCCTGTGTGATTTCAAGAACCTTTCTGCCGGGCCGCACTGGGATAAGAGGAGATAGAAAGTTCAGAGTGTCTGTTGGAATATTTTCAAACTCCAACGTTACAACATCGACTGAGGAGGCAAATTTCCGTAAAGCCACTTTGTCTGTATAGTCTGCAATTGTGTTCGCATTGGCAACCTGAGCCGCGGGACTATTTTTTTCCTGCCCAAAAATGTGGGTTTTAAACCCCAATTCGGCCGCAGCAATTGCCATCATCCGACCTAATTGTCCATCACCGAGGATGCCGATCGTTTGTCCAGGAGCAAGAGTGGTCATGAATATATCCTATTTAGGGATGTCAGTTGGTTCTAACGCGACGGCATCTGTTTGTTTGGACCGCCAGATATCGATTGAGCGTGCAATATCCTCATTGCCGAGCGCGAGAATTTGCCCGGCAAGCAGGGCGGCATTGATCGCACCAGCTTTTCCAATCGCAAGGGTTCCAACAGGAACGCCGCCTGGCATTTGAACGATAGAGAGCAGGCTATCCATACCTTTCAAGGCTTTGCTTTCAACTGGAACCCCGAGTACTGGCAAGGGGGTCATTGACGCAGCCATTCCGGGAAGGTGCGCCGCGCCGCCTGCGCCCGCGATCAGAACTTTAAGTCCTTTGGATTTGGCTGACTGTGCATAATCCACCAGCCGGTCCGGTGTGCGATGCGCTGAGACAATCTTGGCTTCATAGGGAATGCCAAGGGTGGATAATGTATCTGCGGCATGTTTCATAATTGGCCAGTCTGACTGGCTGCCCATGATGATACCGACGAGTGGTGCGCCGTCTTGACCCATGTTTTGGTGTCCTGTTATCGGAGTTTCCTAATGGATGAGTGAATTTTCCGGATTATAGGCCCGGTTTTTTCAGAAGCAAGTATCGCTTGAAGCTTTGAAATTTAAAGTCAAATAGAGTATGTAGTTATCAGTGTGTAGAATTATTGTGACCAGTCAGGTTTATAAATGAAAATAGGATCCACGGGCCGTGCCAGCACAACCGGAGCAGTTGGAAAGACAAGGTCTAAAGCTGCGACAGATGCCTATTCCAGTGTTTCGAGTCCGCGTACAATCACAGATACAACCTCTGTCATGGGGATTCCCGAAGCGGAACTGACACCTAAGGTGCGGGACGCCATTATGACGCTTATGGGTGAAGTGGATCGGCTTCGAAAATCTGTTGAAGGGATCAATCAACGATTGGAAGAAGCCGAAAAACTGGCGGATCAGGATCCCTTGCTTCCAATTTATAATCGTCGGGCCTTCGTTCGGGAATTGACCCGTGTGCAAGCTTCGGTCGAGCGTTACGACAGTGCAGCCAGCTTGATTTATATCGACCTGAACGGTTTCAAGGGCATAAATGACGAATACGGCCATCAGGCTGGAGACTATGTACTGTCTGAGTTCTCAAAGAGGTTATTGGTAACCGTTCGTGAAACGGATATCGTTGGTCGCCTGGGCGGGGATGAATTTGGTTTGATCCTGTCCAGAACCAATCAAGAAGCAGCAACGGCGCTTACATTGCGTCTGACCAGTGAGCTGTCCGGAAATCCGATATCCTGGGAAGGCCATCGATTGGATGTTGGGATGTCTTATGGGATTGTTCCTGTTGAAAGCGGTGTTAATGCTGAACAGGCGCTTGATAAAGCCGACAGCAAAATGTACGAGCATAAACAGGAATTCAAGAAGGACAGCTGATCCGTCCTGCGGCTGGAGTTACGCAATAATATCCGGCAGTAACGCACTTTCAGTCCGGAATATCTGATCTTTCAAAATAAGCTTTCGCTTTTTCAGGCGTTGAAGTTGAAGGCTATTATAATTTCCAGAATTTATCAGAGCATCAATGGCCAAATCCATATCCCTGTGTTCCGTCTTTAGTTCCGCCAAGCGTTGCTTAAGAATTTCCTGCTCATCAATTTCTGTCATGGCGACGTTTAAACCCCAACAATACCAAGCCTTCGCGTAAGCGATCATTTTGTGAAACCGTCATCACACAAATTTTGTAAAATCAGTGATATGCGGTAACCTCATCTTTGAATGTACCATTTTTTTGCAATTTAAACTAGGTCGGAATGGTCAAATTTGCCGGGCTTTAAAAACGGCAAGACCTTGTTTTGCCAGTCAGAAATGGTGGGTGTTTATGAATTGTAACAAGACCAGAGTCAAGGAGTGTTGAGTTGTCCGTTTTTCCAAATGCCGGTTTCCCGCCTTGTGCTCTATGGGATTTTGCCTTGAAGCTTTACAGCAACCCGACCGTTGAGCAGGCGTGCCTTTCACTACAAAACAGAAAAGGAGTTGATGTTAATTTGTTGCTGTTCTGCGTCTGGGTTGCGGCTAGTGGACGAGAGGAATTACGGGAAGTCGAGCTTGAGGAAGGCATGGCGATAAGTCATTATTGGCAAGAGGCAACTGTCCGGCCCATGCGGAATATCCGAAATTTTTTAAAGCCACCTTTAAAATATGTCGATAATCGACTGACCAACGAGTTGAAACGTGTGGTCAGCGAAAGTGAAATTTACGCTGAAAAACTTCAATTACTGGCGTTGGACCGGCTGATCGACAGGCCAGCAACGGCGTCCTTCAGTGGGTCGATTTGCGCCCGCGCCGCCGTTCAAAATTTATTTAAATATCTGGCAAAAGAACTGGACGCTGAGCCGGATGATCAGGATCGCGCAGATATAAAGGCCATATGGCTGGCGGTTTTTTCGGAAGAAGACGAGTTGTTTGATGAAATCGCCTAACCGTTTTTGAGACCGTTCCACCGGGTAGCAAGATCATTGTCAATATTCATCAGGTCAAGTGTTCTTCCAATTGTATGATTGACCAAATCATCCAGATTTTTCGGGTGTGTGTAAAAGGCCGGAACAGGCGGCGCAATAATTGCCCCCAGATCAGACAATTCAGCCAGATGACGCAGGTGACCTGAATGAAGGGGCGATTCTCGTATCATTAGAATAAGACGCCGGCGTTCTTTCAGAATTACATCAGCAGCTCTTGTCAGCAAGTTGCTGGTTGTTCCCGCGGCAATCTCTGACATGGACCGTACAGAACAGGGGGCTATAACCATACCCGCATTCCGAAAAGATCCTGACGCAATGGCGGCTCCGATATCTGCATATTTATAACTGACATCAGCCAAGGCCCGGACCTCTGAAACGGATCGTTTGGTTTCGTGAACGAGGGTAATTTCCGCTGCCTTGCTTATGACTAAATGGGTCTCAATATTTAGTAATTTACAGGCCTCTAACAGACGAATTCCATAAATCGCCCCCGATGCGCCAGTCATTCCGATTATAAGTTTCTGTTTTTCGGACATTAATTCGGTTCACTCATTATTTTGGGTTTCAGGGCAATGATTGATATCATTTTCTTTAACAATTTTGTAATATATTAATGTCCAAAGTTGGAATCCCAACTGCCTACCTTTTAGTAGAGGAGATAAAATATGAGCACAACAGAGTATGTTGCACAGCTGACAGAAAAACATCATCAGATTGAAGAAGAAATTCATTCAGAAATGTTACATCCGTCGGCCGACCATACCCATATTACCGAGCTCAAACGAGAAAAACTCCGATTAAAAGAACGAATAGCAGAAGTATCAGCGCAGCAGGTGAAAAACTAATCCCGCTGATTGCTTTATAACTTTTAATAATGCGCTGGATTTTTCTGGCGCATTTTTTATTGGCCCTATCACGAAACTGTCAATGTTTCGACACATCACTGCAACGCAACCCTAACAGTTTGTCGTCTGACAAAACGATTTTACTCAATCGACTTAAGTATACAGGGGTTGCCTTATGAAAAAGACACTAATTTCCGCGGCGCTGACCGTTGGTTTGCTGGCATCGACATCATCGATGTCTTTTGCTGAACAAACATTGTCGGCAAGGGCGATCACGCCCAACAGCGCGGGCGCTTTAAGCAAACTATATGTTCTGAACGGGAATAGTGTGGCTGAAGATGCGCTTGTCCTGGATTTCCATGCTGCAAAAAATGACTTTTCCCCAGGGCAAATAAAAACGCTTAGGGTTCTGCATATAAATGACCTGCATTCTCATCTGATTGATTTCCATCGCAAAGGCAATACGCATCGGTTTTCACAGATTTCAAAGATCGTAAAAGACGCGCGCCGGAAAGCGAGCACCAATAACGAAGCCGTCCTGTTTTTGAGTATGGGGGATGAGCATATTGGAACCGTTTGGGATGAATTGCTTGGCTCTTCCGCCGACGATTTTAAAATGAGTGCGTCCTATCGGGCTTTGTCTGCTGCGGGTCTGGATATGTCGGTAGTCGGAAATCATGAATTGGATAAAGGCTCCGAACTTTTGGCGCGCGCGATTGAGCAGGATGCGGATTTTCCTGTTTTGACAGCGAATTTGGCAGGCTCAAAATTCAAGATGCCGTGGGCGCCGGCAGCCATTGGTGAGGTAAATAATGTTCGAATCGGATTTATCGGATTAACATCCATAATTGACACCTATTTGCAGACAGAAGCCGACCCCGGGCTTAAGGGCTATGATCCAGTGAAGGTTGCAAAAAATATGGTCAGGGCTCTTGATCCGCATGTCGATGTGATCCTGCTGTTAAGCCATGTCGGTTATAATGGCGCATTGCCAAAAGGAATGGAGCTTAAATACGATCTGGCGATCGGTGATAAGCAGATTGCTGAGGCCGTATCGGAAGTCGCAACAAAACCTGTTGCCCTTCTGGGCGGGCATACCCATACAGTCCTTAACGAAAATGCGCTGGACAACCGTTCGGTTGTGGCTGGTGTTCCGATAGTTCAGGCGGGTGAATACGGGAAATTTGTTGGTGATTTGAAAATTACCCTTTCCAAATCCAAGTCCGGGGAGGTGAGCGCTGAGTTTTCTGAACGATTGATTGCAACGAAGGGCCGGGCCAACGAAACGGTGACCGACCTGGATTTAAAGATGAACAAAGACGTGTTGGATCCGATTAAAACGGAACTGGACAAGCGTTTGCAGGAATCCATTGGTGTTGTTTTATCTCAGAAGAGTATGCGGGATGATCAGGTTATTTTGGATCGTTATACCGGCGAAACGGCAATTGCCAATTTTATGAATGATGCGGTTGTTGCCAGAAGTAAATACTGGGCAACGGACCCTGTAGATTTTGCAGCCTTTAACGCAACAGGGATGCGCGGTGTGGACATGAACGGCGACCTGACCTATGACGAATGGTACAAGGTTATGCCCTATGCCGACGAGATTTATGTCTACTCGGTGACAGGCGCGGAACTGAAAGCCATCATTCAGGATAATGCGCGGCGCATCGTTCGTCCAGAAGAGCTGCAGCATAATGGCGGATCATTGGATCCTGAAAAATTCATTCCGCGGGGGTTCCAGCATTATTCATCAGGTATCCGATACGAAATTTTCCTTGGAAATAATGCCATGGAAACAGTCGCCAAGAATATTACCTTGAACGGCACACCAATTGACCAGCTTTTGGATCGGAACTTCCGGATCGCGTTTAACTCTTACGTTGCAAATGGTCGGGAAGGTTATTCAGGAGGCGCGATCAAGGGACTGCCCGCGCAGATCAAGGGGTATGATCTTAAAAAACTACGGCAGACGAAGGCGTTTAATACCTATCTTCTCTATCGCGGTCAGATCATGGATTATATCCGCAACGAGGCAGGGGGGATCGTGGGGCCCGAAACCGGCGCGGCCTATGACGGTCGCGTCACCGTTTCTTCCGCCCCCAGGAGCTAACAGGAACCATTTTTCCGATGCCATTGACGTCAGGCCCCTCTCAGACCGGAGAGGGGCTTTTATATTTTGTTGTAACTCAGACTTCTAACTCCTCTGATTTGTTGTGTTTTTTCAGTTAGGAGGAGCCCAAAACAGGATTGTTGGTTAAAATATAGGCATACTATATGTTGATTGGACGTTCTTTCAGATACGGTCAGGCGATAGGCTATTAAAAACTCGAAATAAACAACATGCATGACCTGAAACAGGTGAAAAGGGCAGCGAAGGTGAGAATTGTCACTTTTGTGCCACAGCCGGACTTTCCTTCAAAAATATGAGGATTTTCAGGGAAGTTTCTGTAAGAACGGCAGAAATAAAGCATCCCGGATTCGTCAAGTAAATTTTTTAAAAAAAATGCATTACAATTTGTTGACGGGGTGAGGGGTATTCTACAATATGTAGTGGTTCTCAAGAAGGGGCGGCGAGCTTAAAAAAGCTCGGTGATTCATAGGACTAAAGGCGGCGTTCGGTTTTTTGGATGTTATTCAAAATATTCGATTGTCGTTACATGTTTATGACAGGCGATTTTATGACAGGCATTGTCTGGTCTCTTGAGGAACAAAAAATTGTACAGGCCAATGTTGGCTTGCTGGAAAATTGGAAATATTGGGGATAAACGGATGCTGGATACAGTCGATATGTTGACGGATGTCGTACAGGTAAAAGATGGTGCGCGTGTACATATCGACCATAGTCGCGATGAGTATCTGACAGAATTTGGTAAGGCGGTTTTGGTCGATCGCTATCTTCTGCCAGGTGAAAGTTTTCAAGACCTGTTCGGTCGGGTTGCAAGCGCCTATGGTGACAATGATGATCATGCTCAGCGGATCTATAACTATATTTCCAAGCTTTGGTTCATGCCGTCCACGCCCGTTCTCAGTAATGGCGGTAGTAATCGGGGTCTGCCGATTTCCTGCTTTCTAAATGAGTCTGATGATAGCCTTAACGGTATTGTGGATCTTTGGACAGAAAATGTCTGGCTGGCGTCAAAAGGCGGCGGTATCGGTAGTTACTGGGGCAATCTGCGTTCTATTGGCGAGGGTGTTGGTGCTGTTGGTAAAACGTCTGGTGTTGTGCCCTTCATTCGTGTCATGGATAGCCTTACCCTGGCGATTAGCCAGGGTTCGTTGCGCCGTGGCTCTGCTGCTGTTTATTTGCCTGTTTCTCACCCTGAAATCGAAGAATTTGTTGAAATTCGCCGTCCGACAGGGGGCGATCCAAACCGCAAAACACCGAATTTGCACCATGGTATTTTGTTGTCTGACGATTTTATGAGGGCCGTGGAAAATGATACGGATTGGGGATTAACCAGTCCCAAAGATGGTTCCGTTGTCCGGAAAATCAGCGCACGCAGTCTGTGGATTAGAATTCTGACAGCGCGGGTCGAAACCGGTGAGCCTTATATTATTTTCAATGATCGGGTGAATAGCCTGGTGCCTGAGCATCATAAGCTTGCCGGACTTTCTGTAAAAACATCTAATCTTTGTGCCGAAATCACGTTGCCGACCGGCCGCGACCATTTGGGGAATGATCGAACAGCGGTTTGTTGTCTTTCTTCTTTAAATTTGGAAAAGTATGAAGAATGGAAGGATGATGAGGTCTTTATCGAAGATGTCATGTTGTTCCTGGACAACGTTTTGCAGGACTTTATTGATCGGGCCCCCGAAAAGATGGAGCGGGCCAAATATGCTGCGATGCGTGAAAGAAGCGTTGGCTTGGGTGTAATGGGTTTCCATTCATTGTTGCAGGCAAAACGGGTTCCAATGGAGTCTGTTATGGCCAAAGTCTGGAACAATCAGATCTTTAGCCATATACAAAAACATGTGGATGCGGCTTCCAAGTCATTGGCTAAGACACGGGGCGCCTGCCCGGATGCGGCTGATTACGGCTTTGAAGAGCGGTTTTCCAATAAAACAGCGATTGCACCGACAGCATCAATTTCAATTATTTGCGGCGGCGCAAGCCCGGGTATTGAACCGACTGCGGCCAATAGCTACACCCACAAAACGCTTTCAGGCTCCTACAATGTGCGTAATCCGCACTTGAAAGCATTGCTGGCAGAAAAAGGCCATGATAACGAGGAAACCTGGAGCTTCATTACGGTAAATGAGGGATCTGTCCAGAAATTGGATTTCCTGACTGATTTGGAAAAAGATGTCTTTAAAACGGCGTTTGAACTGGATCAACGATGGATTATCGAACTTGCGGCAGATCGCACACCAATGATTGACCAGTCTCAATCCGTAAATATTTTCCTTCCTGCTGATGTACACAAACGCGATTTGCACCAGATTCACTTCCAGGCTTGGAAGCAGGGAGTGAAAAGTTTGTATTACTGCCGGTCAAAATCGATCCAGCGTGCAGAAGTGATTGCCACAAAGGAAGACATGCCTGACAGCCTAAAAGAGCTTGTTGCTGGAGTGGCCAAGACGTCCCGTCCTAAATTGGAGGTTGTCGCGTCCGAAACAACTGACTATGAAGAATGCCTCGCTTGCCAGTAAGGTAAGCGAAAATCCCTTATTTTTAGAATTTCCGTTACGAGAGTTTAGAGAGTCAGATGTCCCTGCTTGATGCAAAACCGGTTTATAAACCTTTTTCCTATCCATGGTGTTATGACGCCTGGTTGATGCAGCAGCAAATTCACTGGTTGCCGGAAGAAGTTCCGCTCGCTGATGACGTGAAGGACTGGCATCAAAATTTGACGGAAGACGAACAGCATCTTTTGACGCAGATTTTTCGCTTCTTTACGCAATCTGATATTGAGGTGAATAACTGTTATATGCGCCATTATACGCGTGTTTTTCAGCCCACTGAAGTGCAGATGATGTTAGCGGCCTTCTCCAATATGGAAACAGTTCATATTGCGGCTTACTCGCACCTGCTGGATACCATTGGTATGCCTGAAACCGAGTATTCCGCCTTCCTCCGGTATAAGGAGATGAAGGATAAATATGACTACATGCAGCAGTTCAACGTGGAAAGTAAGTCGGAAATAGCCAAAACATTGGCAGTGTTTGGCGCGTTCACAGAAGGATTACAACTATTTGCAAGTTTCGCCATTCTGCTTAATTTTCCTCGCCATGGTAAAATGAAGGGAATGGGACAGATCGTTACCTGGTCTGTTCGGGATGAGACATTGCATTGCAATTCGATCATCAAGCTGTTCAAAACATTTATCAGTGAAAACCCTGAAATTTGGAACGATGCGTTCGTTGAAGAGCTTTATCAAACCTGTCAGGATATTGTTTCCCATGAGGACGCCTTTATTGATCTTGCATTTGGCGCTGGAAATATTGAAGGACTGACCGCCGAAGAAATCAAAGCCTATATTCGCTATATCGCAGACCGGCGTATGGGGCAGCTCGGGTTGGATCCCATCTATAATATTGATAAAAACCCGTTGCCTTGGCTCGATGCAATTCTGAACGCTGTTGAGCACACCAATTTCTTTGAAAATCGGGCAACTGAATATTCAAAAGCGGCCACTCAAGGATCGTGGGAAGACGCTTTTTCCTAAGCGTCATCAATCATCTGAACAAGAAGCCGGGCCGTTTTTTCGAGCGGATCCGGCTTTTTTAATGCAATTGACAATACCATCGCTCCTTGTAATGCGCTGATGATGTAGTCTGCATCAGCTGCGGTACTTTTTGCACCGGTAACGGCCGTTTCCGTCCAGTTCAGCATCTTCTGAAAGAAGATTTCAACAGCTTTTTGTACCTCGGTGGGCAGGCCAGCACTTTCCGCTCCGAGTACACATCCCAGACAGATTGTATTTTGCGATTGAAGCGCGTGAAGATACGCCTCCCCAAGGCGTTGTATACGGTGCGCGGGCTTTTCGTCAGGCCTGTCGGCAGGCCCCAAACTGTCAAGAAGGGCACGACCATACCGTTCAATGACAGCCCGCCCCAAATCCTCTTTCTTTGGGAAGTGATAATGGACACTGGAGCTTTTTATGCCCACTTCGGCGGCAATGTCCCGAAAGCTGATTTGATTAAAACCACCCTGGCGAATTCTTTTTTCCGCCGTTTCCAAAATGGTTTCTACACGATCTGAGGAATTTGTTTGAGTCATGTTCTTTTATCTATCAGGTGATAGGCCGTTGACAAGATGAAAATTTGCGTTATTTATCTACCTATCGATAGATAGATTATCATGTTCACGATTTTACGTCTATGGCCGATAAACTTGATAAAAGGAATGCGAGATGAAAGTATATGAATTCAAGGGGTTTCCAAATCCAGCCAGAATAAGAATTGCGTTAGCTGAAAAAGGTATGCTTGATCGGGTGGATTTTGTTCATGTGGATGTACCTTCCGCGGAACACAGAAAGGACGCTTTTTTAAAGAAAAACCCCTCTGGTGCTGTCCCTGTGTTGGAGCTGGATGACGGCGTTTTTATCTCCGAATGCACGGCAATCACTGAATATATTGATCAGGTTGACGAAAACTCGGTCCTAACAGGCACTGGGGCCGAAGAACGGGCCCGTATTGCGATGTACCAGCGTAAGGTCGAAGCTGGATTTCTGGACGCCGTCGCAGACTTCTTTCACCATGCCACAGAGGGGCTGGGCCCGGATGTGGAAGGGTATCAAAATACCGAATGGGGTGAGCACCGCAAGAATGTTGCCATCAAAACCTTGTATTGGATGGAAGAACAGCTTGTTGGTCAGGAATTCCTGGCTGGCGACAGGTTTACAGTGGCCGATATTACGGCACAAGCGGGTTTCATGTTTGCAGGATTTAGTAATATGGAAATACCGGAAGACTGCCCTGCGGTTAAGGCTTATGCTGAACGCCTTGCCAATCGGGAGAGTGTCAAACAAGCGGCATAGGAAAGTGAATGACATGCAGGTTAATGCTGATTTTAATACTGTTGCCATAGAACATGGAGGAGCCCTTGATTGGGTTCCTTCGCCGATAAAAGGCGTTCACAGGAGGATGCTTGACCGTGTGGGAGGGGAGGTCGCGCGGGCAACGACAATTGTCCACTTTGACGCCAATAGTCAGTTCGATGCCCATACTCATGGCGGAGGTGAGGAATTCCTTGTTCTGGAGGGCGTATTTCAGGACGAGCATGGAGATTATCCTGTCGGAACCTATATTCGAAACCCACCAACCTCTCGGCACACTCCTCGTTCTGATGAGGGCTGCGTGATTTTGGTCAAGTTATGGCAGTTTCAGGCAGATGACAGAGCGTTTACGGTTGTGGATACCGAAAAAATGGAACTTTTTGGGGACCCCTTGAGGGAAAATGTTCGCATAAAACCGTTGTTTCAAGACGCGTTTGAGACGGTGAGGCTTGAATATTGGACAGAGGCATCGTCGATCCGTGTTGGCGATGATGGGGGGGCAGAAGTTTTTGTTTTAAACAATCAGTTTGACTATGAGGGACAGACATTTTCCCCGTATTCCTGGCTTCGCCTGCCACCGGGTAAAAAAGTTGATATTCAAACCGGCGAGAAACCCGTCAGAGTCTGGACGAAAACTGGGCACTTGACCAAAATAACTGTCCCTGAATAGATATTCCATAACCAAAAAAAACTGCCTGAAAAGGCAGTTTTTAAAGGGTAGAGAAATGTGTCAATGTTGGAATATTCTCACCATTTTGGGTGTTTAGCGGGCGAAGCGTTTTTTGCGGCGCCAACCAAAGAAGCCCAGGATCGCCATTCCAGCGCCATAGAGCGGCAGCGCGGCGGGGAGGGGAACCGTCGAAATTACTTTGTCGACAACCATGCCGGAGATTTTGAAGTCATCCATATTGCTGCTTTGCCACCAACGGCTTGTATCGTCATCAAATGCGCCAATACCAAAAAGGCTTCCTGTCCAAATCCCCTGAAATATGTAGGTGCCAGAGGATGGGATATCGACATTGTAATTAATGGCATCCAAAATACCGTTTGCACCCAAATCAAAGAGAAACGTAAATTCGTCGTCGCGGTCTACATAGCTGAAGGAAACACTTTTGATTGTCACGTTCTGGTCAAACGAAAAATTGACGAAATCGTTTCTATAATTCCCGTCAACCTGATGGCTATCTCCGCGGTAACTGCTAATGCCAAGCCCCGTTGAATATTGACCGATGCGGCCCTGAGAATAAACCGTGCCGGCGTCAGAAAAAACGCCGGGCGTTGTTGTAACGGTCACACCATCATTTGTGAAAGAGTAAGAAGAAGCCAGACCACCATTTCCAGAGAAATCAAATGTCGCCGCCTGTGCTGCCACGGAGGTACATAATAAAAACGCGCTCGCTACCAGTATTTTCTTCATTTTGCCCCTCGCAAATCAAGAATCTTTCGTCAAAGTTGAGAGAACATAGGGATGACTGTCCTGAACTTACAATGGGGTTTTTCAATGATGGGTTGTTTTATTCTGAAATTGAAAAGAAAATTTTACGGAAAATTAACCAATATTTTCCGAAAACTCGTTCATTCATAACAATTTCTATAAATGAAATTAGAGGGTTATTGATGTTGGCAATTAAAGTATGATTTTAAAAGCCTCCGGTTGTGAAAGGTTAATTTTTGGATCGTTATGGTTAATTTTCTGAAACGAGACGAATCAGTGTGATATGGAGTATGAATTTTTTTATTGGTTGGATTGCAAATGAAAAGAAATCCTTTCATTGCCCGATTTTTCTGGAATTTCGGGCCGCTCATCCTCTTGTTTCTTTTGGCTCAATCATGGGTGGCGGCAAAAGAAATTGAACCGGAATCTGAAAATGGATCTTTCATTATGCCCGGTAACGGCGGCAGTGCGGTTCGCGTATCCAACGGTGGTAAATCAAAATATCTGTCTGACCTGTCGTTGATGCTGCAGGAATCTGATTTTGGCATACCAATCAGGGCAGAGGCCAAGTGCGGTAGAGAAACCAAGCGGAGCCTTTTGAAGGACACTTTTTATTACCTCAAGAAAGTAACCATTGGCATCGGCAACGAAGACAAATCGTTGTGGGAAGAAGATATAGAGCCAGAAAATTTGGCCGCACAAAAACAGGTGCGTTATTTGATCAATAAGACGTTTTCAGTTCCTGTTCGATCGGCGAACCAGCAATCACGAATTGTCGATCCCGTTGAAATCGTCTTAAAAGATGCCCGTAAAACAGGAACGGATCCCCAAAAAAGATGGGCGTATTTCCGGCGACCTCACCAGTTTACGCTAACCTTTCCCATCTACATGCGGGTTACCTGCGAGGCGGTCACAAAGGATGCGTTGACCGGAAAAGAAGTTTACGGAGAGGACATTCTGTCGATCGCAACGACGAAGGTGCCCATTGTTTTGCGATATGAAGGCGATCCGGAACTTCGCTATCGCAAAAAACTGCCACTTTCTTCCGTACAGAAACCTGTCTCACCAAATAAGACTGTACGGACGCAAGCGGCTACTGTCGATGAAATTGTGTTTACGCAGGATATCGGACTTGTCGAAGGGGAGTGCCCCTCTACCGCGGAGTTTGATCTTCGATTTCTAGGGAAAGGCCGGGGCTTGATCTATCTGCGGGTTACCGAAAAAAATAAAACAGTTTATGTGAGCGACGGAATTGAATTCAAAGAAGGAAAGGGACGCCATCTTTTTTCCTATCCGTTCGGTCAGTCTGTGTTTGAAAAGCGCAATAAAAAGGCTGTGGACCATGAATTCAGATTTCGATTAATCTTGGTCCGCGATGGAAAGACATCCATCGGACAAACACAGCGCGCTGTAAAGAATGATGTTCTGAATTGGCAGCATCGCTGCGTGTGAGACGGGGATTGAGCACTGATGTTTGTTTCTATCGATTGACGCCTGCAAGCTGTTCTTCTAGGCTTTCCGGGCGGCAATTCAAGAAGTAATAAAAAACACTGGCCGCAAACAACAGATGGAGGACCCCCGTGTCAAAACTAGAATTCTTCTTTGATTGCTCAAGCCCCTGGACCTATTTGGGGTTTGAAAGCCTGGAACAAATGAGAGGCCGCCACCCGGATCTGAAGGTGCTGTACAAGCCGTTCCTCGTGGGGGGTGTTTTTAACGCAATTAATCCTTCTGTTTATGCAAATCGCGATAATCCGGTCCCGGCCAAGCAGGCCTATTCAAAAAAAGACCTGCAGGACTGGTGCACCTATGTGGGTATCCGGATTGGACAACCTCCGGTTTTTCCTGTGAATAGTGTGAAAGCAATGCGCGGCGCATTTGTTGCTTTGGAGAATGAGTGTATTGTTCCCTATGCGCGCGCGGTGTTTAAGCGTTACTGGACAGATCTTGATGATATTTCACAAGAAACCGTTTTGCGGGAGATCGTCAACGAAGTGGGGCTGGACGAAACAGAATTTTTCGAGCGCATTTCACAACAAGCCTACAAGGACATGCTGCGACAGAATACGGAAGAACTGATTGAACGCGGTGGTTTTGGCTCCCCGACCTTGTTTTTAAATACGGACGATATGTATTTTGGCAACGATCGAATGACGTTGATTGAAGCGAAATTGTAGGGGCGGCAAATGATTGATCTTTATTATTGGCCAACCCCTAATGGATGGAAAATCTCCATCGCGCTCGAAGAAATGGGGCTGGAATATAAGGTGATTCCAGTGAATATCGGGCGTGGGGACCAATTTAAGGAAGCGTTTCTTTCGATCAGCCCCAACAATAGAATGCCAGCAATTGTGGATCACGATCCTATTGGTGGCGGGGACCCCGTTTCGGTTTTTGAGACGGGTGCTATTCTCATTTATCTTGCTGAAAAATGCGGCAAGTTCCTCCCATCAGATTTGCGCGGGCGAATACAGGTTATTGAATGGGTAATGTGGCAAATGGGCGGCCTGGGCCCCATGCTGGGACAAAATGGTCACTTTAAGTTCTATGCACCGGAAACTATTCCGTATGCACAGGAACGCTACAGGAATGAAGCGCTTAGGTTGTTTGGTGTTCTTGATCGGCGATTGGAAGGGCGGAACTATATTTGTGATGATTTTTCGATCGCAGACATGGCGTGTTGGCCTTGGATTATTACCTATAAGCGTCAGGAACTTGATATCGATCAGTTTCCAAATTTACGGAAATGGTATGATCGACTTAAGGAAAGACCGGGGTTGCGAGCCGGGTATAAGGTTGGTGCTGAGCTGGGGAAACCGACAGGTAAGTGGGACGACGAGGCACGAAAACACTTGATGGCGCAAGCCCAATTGCCGGGTCAGAAAAAATAATCCCTTCCAATATCTGCCGGATTGATAGTAGGATCATTGAGAGGGTGTTCGTAACTTTACCGGTTAAAAACCGGTGTTCAGTGTGTATGGTTAGGTAATATGTCTACAATTGACAACCAGACTAAAGGCAGGGACGTCGCGGGCAATCATCAGTCCCCGTCTGAAGCCTTGCTTATTTCCCTATCCAGAATGCAGGAATGTGAAGACACGCGGCAGTTTTGCCGGGTGACGCTTCAGGAACTATGTCGGGTTTTTCCGGATATTTCCCACGCTGCTTTTCTACAGATACCCGGCCGCAATTACGAAATTGAAGTGAGTGCTGTTGAGGGACGTCAAAGTCTCTCTGCTGAGGAAATACTGGCTGATTTTTCTACTGTCATATCAGAGTCTCTGGAAACATCAGACATTGTTGTTCATCAGAACAGACTTGCCATACCGTTTGTGCGGGGGCCGGATATACCGGCTGTCATCGTTATTCAGTGTGCTGACGGCTTCGTGTGGTCAAGCGCACAGCGAAAGCTTTTCAAGCAGTTCTCGGAAAATGGGGCTCGCGGGCTGGAAACAACGGCGTTGCTTCAGGAAGCGCGATTACTAGCGTATCATGATGTCCTGACGTCTTTGGGAAATCGCCTGAGTTTTAAAAAAGAAATTCAGGCGGAAATTGCCTTGTTGCAGCATGGTGAAACTGAAAGGTTTGCTGTCGTTCAGTTTGTCCTGGATGACTTGCCTGAGCTGAATATTGCGCTGGGGCATTCATCCGGCGACGAATTATTGCGTAGTGCAGCGGAACAACTGGACAGGCTTTTCCCCGACGCAATCGCGCTTGCCCGGACATCAGGAGATGGTTTTGGGGTCTGCACGCCCATTACCACCAATGACCAAATCGCTTTATTGCCCGATCTGGTGAACGATCTTTTTGACGTTTATCTGCCGGAAGAACTGAATTTGCCGCATCTTGTTCCACGCATCGGGATTTCGCTTTATCCGATGGATGGTGGAACGTCAGATCAGCTTTGGCGAAATACAAATATTGCTTTGGCCAATACCAAAAAGCCGGGTAGTCCGAATTTCTGTTATTATGACAATCATATTGAAACTGAAATTCTGGGGCGCGTAACGTTGAATAATGCGCTGCGGGAGGGAATGACGAGCGGCCAATTGTCGCTTAGCTACCAGCCTCAAATCGATTTAGAGACAGGGGGCATGACCGGCGTTGAGGCCCTTTTGCGGTGGGAGCGGGAAAAAGGAAAGTTTGTTCCGGCGAATACATTTATTCCCATTGCAGAAGCATCAGGCTTGTTGGGTCCAATCAGTGAATGGGTTTTAAGAGAAGCTTGTGAACAACGACAGAGATGGTCCGAGCAAGGGGTGCCTGAATTTCCTGTAGCCGTGAATATTTCGCTTGCTGAATTTCAAAGTGATGAATTTGTTCCCCTGGTGAAACAGGTCCTGTTCGAAACGGGAATACCGGCAGCCCTTTTGGACATTGAGCTGACGGAAAGTGTAATCATGCGGGATCGCGGCCAGACGAAACGCAATATGATCCGTCTAAAGGGGATCGGTGTTCGGCTATCGATCGATGATTTTGGAACAGGATATTCTTCGCTCAGTTATCTTACACATTTACCTGCATCCGTTTTGAAAATTGACAAATGTTTTGTGGATGGGGTGGTTGTAAATTCAAAAGATGCCGCCATTGCCAATACCATCATTTCTTTGGGTAAGAATCTGGGGATGGAGGTTCTGGCCGAGGGTGTTGAAAATATTGAGCAGGTTGAGTTTTTGAAGCAGGCTGGCTGCCATCAAGCACAAGGTTATGTGTTTTCTCGGCCCGTCTCTGCAGAACAGATCGTTGAATTGGCCGAGAAAATATTCTGAAACACCAGCGTCTATTTTCTGTCAGGCAATAATTTTCCGGGGTTCATAATATTCTGCGGGTCCAGCGCATCTTTAATACGGTGCATCAGATCGATCTCTATCTCTGATTTATAAAGAGGGAGATCATTTTTTTTCATACGCCCGATGCCGTGCTCAGCACTCATACTTCCGCGCATTGAATGGGCAATATCATGGACAGTGCGGCTGACAGTCTCCCAATTATTGAGAAATGCTTGTTTGTCCATCCCTTCCGGTTGCAGCGGATTATAATGAAGATTGCCGTCCCCAATATGTCCAAAAGTTACAGGACGGAAACCTGGAATAATTTTCTGCAACGCGGCGTCTGCCTGCTGAATAAAATCGGCAATTCGGGCGATGGGTACTGAAATATCATGTTTGATGCTGCCGCCTTCGGGTTTTTGTGCGCCTGAGATTTCCTCGCGCAGAGACCATAGTTTTTGCTGCTGTGCGTCACTGGCCGGGATGATCGCATCCAGCACGATTTCCTTTTCAAATCCCTGTTCAAGAATTTCTTCAAGCAAGGTTGATAAATTTTCAGTAACGCTCGAGCTCAATTCGACAAGAATATGCCAGTCATATTTTTGTGGCATTGGATCTGAAAAATTGGGTACATTCTTGACCACCAGATCGATAGCGATACGGGGAATAAGTTCGATCGCAGTTACTTGATCGCCACTTAATTGGCGCGCCAATCCTAAAAAATTGATCGCGGCTTCAACGTCTGGAATAGCGACAAGGGCCACCTGTTGATATTTTGGTTTGGGATATATCTTGACGACAGCGGCCGTGATAACCCCTAGTGTTCCCTCGCCGCCAATAAAAAGCTGCTTGAGGTCATATCCGGTATTGTTTTTCCGCAAGTTGGTCAATCCATCCCAGATTTCACCATCAGGTAAAACCACTTCCAGGCCAAGTACCTGATCGCGCGTATTACCGTAATGTAAAACCTGAACACCCCCGGCATTCGTTGAGATATTTCCGCCAATCTGACAACTTCCTTCTGAGCCGATACGAAGGGGGAACATGAAGCCATGGTCGTCGGCAAGGGTTTGAAGATCTGCAAGAATACAACCTGCATCAATGGTCAGGGTGCCCCCTTTGACGTCTACATCCCTCACGGCGTTCATTCGGCGAAGAGAGAGAATAACCTCGTTACCACTGTCAAACGGGATAGACCCACCCACCAGACTGGTGTTCCCTCCCTGCGGGACGATCGGTGTTTCGGTTTGCGCGCAAAGGCGAACAATTGCACTGACTTCGTCGGTGGTTTTGGGAAGGGCAACAAGCCGGGCTTTTCCTGTGTATTTATCCCGCCATTCGCTTAAATAACCCTGCATGTCCTGAGGATCGGTAATAAGGCCTTTGTCGCCGACAATCTCTTTGATCTGTTGTTCGAAAGTCATGTGATTTTTCCTTATGGCCGGGGCGCGGCGGCTCTCTTTAGCCGATCATTGATTGCGACGCCCAACCCAATATTTGGGATTGGCGCGACTGCGATCTGCTTTGCGCCTTGTTCGTCCAGCAAGTGGAATGCTGAAAACAGGTTGGCTGTAGCTTCGCTCAGGTCGCCAGAGATACTTAAATTGATCGTTGATATTTTATCATACTCTCGCCCAAAACCGAGAAACGCTTCATTTTCGTGTTTATCGGTCGCATTTAAACGCACCGGGCAGGATGGAGCATAATGGCTTAACAGCATGCCGGGACTTGAGATTTCGCTCTCTTCATTGGCTTCTTGCACGTTTGGAAAATGTGCTTCTAACTGTTCTTTGGTAATACCGCCTGATCGCAGCAAGACCACGTTCTCCTCATCAAACCCCACGACTGTGCTTTCAACGCCAATTGTGCAGGTGCCCCCGTCCAAAATCATGGAAACACGATGGCCTAAACCAGTTGCAACATGGGACGCCTGCGTTGGGCTGATCTGACCTGATGGATTTGCACTCGGCGCCGCCAGCGGTAGGCGGCAGACTTGCAACAGTTGCCGCGCTAGTGGATTGGCAGGAACCCGAATAGCCAATGTTTCAAGACCTGCACTGGCCAGTTTCGATATGGGGCAGTCTTTCCTTCTAGGCAGGACCATGGTAAGGGCGCCGGGCCAGAAAACACGCCCGAGAATCTCTGCGCGTTCTTCAAAGATAACATACTGTTTTGCTGTTTCCATGTCCGGGACATGGATAATGAGCGGATTGAAGCTGGGCCTGCCTTTTGCTTCAAAAATCTTGGCGACGGCTTTGTCATGCGTCGCATCCGCGCCCAGCCCATAGACAGTTTCCGTAGGGAAGGCAACGAGTTCTCCGTTATGAAGGAGATCGGATGCCCGTTCTAACGCGGTGCTCGATGGGGGGATAATGGATTTTGAGGCAGACATAGATATTAGGTACCGTATTGAAAAAACTCAGATCCAACAGGATCATTGCTACTAAAATACTTTTTTTTAGTGCCGTGACTATGGCATAACTGCTGCAAACACATAAGCAGTAATTTGGAAGGATTATCCCATGGGCGAATATAAAGCACCGATCAAAGACATGCGCTTTGTTCTAAACAATGTTATCGGGCTTGATGAGCTTAGTGAGATTGAAACATTTTCTCATGCTGAGAGTGATGTTGTAGATGCTGTTCTTGAAGAAGCATCCAAACTGGCGACAAATGTACTCTCTCCTTTGAACAAGGCGGGAGACCTGGCAGGAACTTCTGTGAAGGATGGTGTTGTAACATCGCCTGAAGGATGGGCAGAAGCCTACAAGATGTTTGCAGAAGGAGGATGGAACGGAATTTCCAGCCCTGAGGAATTTGAAGGCGGCGCAATGCCTCAGGCTGTGACGCTTGCAACGGTTGAAATGTGGAACGCCGCTAACCTGTCTTTCGCTCTTTGTCCGCTGTTGACGCAAGGGGCAATCGAAAGCCTGATTGCCCATGGTTCAGATGAGCAAAAGGAAAAATACCTGAATAAACTTGTTACGGGAGAATGGACCGCAACCATGAACCTGACAGAAAGTCATGCAGGTTCAGATGTCGGCGCTTTGCGGGCAAAAGCGGAACCCGCTGAGGATGGAAGCTGGCGGATTTCCGGGCAAAAAATCTTCATTACCTATGGCGAGCATGAGATGACTGACAATATCATTCATCTTGTTCTGGCAAGAACGCCGGGCTCTCCCGCTGGAACCCGCGGCATCTCACTATTCATTGTTCCGAAATTTCTAGTGAACGACGATGGTTCTCTGGGTAAGCGGAACGATTTGAAATGTGTTTCGCTGGAAGAAAAAATCGGCATCCATGCAAGCCCGACTGCGGTTATGTCTTACGGCGATAATGGTGACTGTGTTGGATACCTGATCGGCGGCGAAAATAAAGGCATGGCATGTATGTTCACAATGATGAACAGCGCGCGTCTTGGCGTGGGAACGCAAGGGCTCGCTATCGCTGAGCGGGCGTATCAACAGGCTGTTGAATATGCGCTGGATCGCAAGCAGGGCAAAGCACCGGGAACAGCCAAGGGAGAAAGCGCCCCAATTGTAAAGCATGCGGATGTACGCCGGATGTTAATGACGATGAAGTCGCAGATTGAAGCTATGCGGTGCCTGATTTACCTGAACGGTGCCAGTCTTGATAAAGCCCATAATCATCCGGATGAGGCAGAGCGGGAACGTCAGCTGGGGCTTGCCGAATTGCTGATCCCCTTATCAAAAGGATGGTGCACTGATTTAGGTGTGGAACTTGCGTCTATTGGTGTGCAAATTCACGGCGGCATGGGCTTCATTGAGGAAACGGGGGCTGGTCAACATTATCGGGATGCTCGTATTCTGCCGATCTATGAAGGAACAAATGGTATTCAGGCACTTGATCTGGTTGGCCGTAAATTGGGTCTTCAGGGCGGTGCCCCCGTTCGGAACCTATTGTCTGATATGGATCGTCTCGCCCATGATATGAACGGAGAGGACTCTGAACTGGCTGAAATCTCTCGTCATCTCGGTGTTGCTGTGACGGCCTTAAGGGAAGCGACTGAATGGATGTATAGCAATGCTTCGAATGATCCAAATGCGGCGCCTGCAGGGGCGACACCTTACTTGCGGATGTTTGCAACAACAGTGGGTGGGTATCTGATGGCTCAGTCAGCTGTGAAAGCAAAAGAGTTGTTGGAGGCAGGCGACGCTGATCAGAAATTCCTGAAAGCGAAAGTTGCGACTGCCCGTTTCTTTGCTGCGCAAATACTACCGCAGGCTGCGGCCCTTTTGGGCCCGGTTACAGAGGGACCAGAGTTGCTTTTTGCAATTGATGAGGAAAACCTGGTTGCCTGATTGGGTTTGACCTTTGGGGAAAGTTCATCATATTTAACTGTTGATTGTGGCGGCTTCGGCCGCCACAATTGTTTTTGCGTGAAAATTCGCTACCGGGAAGAATGAATGAAAAAACAACAAGAAATCACATACCCGCTAGGTACCCGCCCAGATGATGGGGAAGTCTTGAAAATCACTGAAGGTGTCTTCTGGGTCCGTATGCCGATACCGTTTAAAGGTCTGGACTATATCAATCTCTATTTATTGGAGGATGACGACGGCTGGACGATTGTCGATTCCGGTTTTAACTCCAGTAAAATAAAGTCTTTATGGGAAGAAATTTTTGACAACTTCCTTGATGGAAAACCTGTAACCAGACTGATTTGTACTCATTTCCATCCCGATCATATGGGGCTTGCTGGCTGGATTACCGAAAAATGGAATATCCCATTGACCATGAGCTTTGGTGAATGGACTTTCGGGCGCATGCTGTATCTGGAGGGAGAGGAAAAAACTCCGGATTATGTTGTTGAATTCTATCAGAAGATTGGTTTCACAGAGCCAATGATGAAGCGCGTAAAAGACCGCGGATTTAATATGTTTAATAAGGCCTTTCATTCCATGCCGATGGGTTTTGTTCGTTTGGATGAAGGGGATGTTCTGTCCATCGGGGGGTCGGAGTGGCAGGTAATCGTTGGGACAGGTCACGCACCTGAACATGTTTGCCTGCACAATAAAGATAAGAATATTTTGATTTCCGGCGATCAGGTTCTTCCGCGTATTACGCCGCATATTGGCGTCTATCCGGCGGAACCTTTTGCCAACCCGCTTAAAAAATTCCTGGATTCAATTAATAAATTCCGTCATCTGCCGGATGACCTTCTTGTGTTGCCGGCCCATAACGATGTGTTCGTCGGGTTGCATAATCAATTGGATTTTTATGAAAGCCATCACCAGGAAAGACTTGATCGCCTAAGAGCGGCATGTCAATCGCCGAAAACGGCCATTGAGATTTTGCCAGACCTGTTCGACCGTGAATTAGGGGAAAATGATATTGGTCTTGGGATTGCGGAAGGCCTCGCACATTGTCATTATCTGGTTGGTACAAACGAATTCGCTCGAACTGTCGGACAGGACGGTGTCTGGCGATATGGTGTGCGTAAATCGGCTCGGGATAAAGTCGCCTGAGACCGACGTTAAAAGACAAGAAACTGATCACAACGAACAATAAGAAAGAAGAATTATGTCAGATCATTTGCTGTTTGAAAAAGAAGATGGGATTGCAACTCTAACAATGAACCGTCCGGAAAGCCGGAACGCGTTGTCCATTGAAATGCGTCGTAAGCTGTATGAAGCTGTCGTGGATATTGAAACGGACGATGACATTCGGTGTGTAATTATCAAGGGGGCTGGCGATCATTTCATGGCTGGCGGGGATGTCATTTCCTTTGGAGAGATTGCCAAAAAAGAAGCAGATGCCCGGCGCAAGGAATTTGAGGCCCGTATTCACGGTCTTCACCCAACAATGGTGACAATGCGCCGGATGCGCAAACCTATCATTGGTAGTGTGCAGGGCGCTGCCGCTGGTTTTGGTCTGTCGTTGGCCATGGCGTGTGATCTTGTAATTGCAGCCGATAATGCCTTTTTTACCTTGGCCTATATAAATATTGCGACTACGCCAGATGGTTCTGGAACCTATTCTTTACCGAGAATGGTCGGTTTGAAGAAGGCAATGGAAATAGCAATGCTCGGTGATCGATTTGACGCAGAAGAAGCCTTTAGGCTCGGACTGGTGAACAAAGTCGTACCTGTTGCCGATATGGAAATGGAAATCAATCAACTGGCGCGGCGCCTTGCGAATGGTCCGACTGTCGCAATTGGCCGAACCAAACAGATGTTACACGCGTCATTAAATAACAGCCTTGAAGAACAGTTGAATTCAGAAGCTGAGAATTTTGCGGCTTGTAGTGCGACCGAGGATTGGGTTGAAGGAGTGACTGCCTTCGGTGAAAAACGCAAACCTGAGTTTAAGGGCAGATGATCAGTATCTGGAGCAGGAAACCAGAAAGGGGTGCGGTATGAGCACATTAAAAGGGAAAACACTATTCATCACAGGAGCGAGCCGGGGGATCGGATTGGCGATTGCAAAGCGTGCTGCGGCTGATGGGGCAAATATTGTTGTTGCTGCGAAAACAGCTGAGCCACATCCGAAATTAAAGGGGACTATCTACACAGCAGCGGAAGAAATCGAAGCTGCTGGTGGAACCGCATTACCACTGATTGTTGATGTCCGAGAAGAAGACGTTGTTGAGAAGGCAATGGAAAAAGCGGCGCTGACATTTGGCGGTATCGATATTCTTGTGAATAACGCGTCGGCTATTAGTTTGACCGGCACCCTTCAGACACCGATGAAACGCTACGATCTGATGCATCAGATCAATGTGCGCGGAACGTTTTTGTGTTCGCAAAAAGCAATTCCATACTTGAAAGATGCGGACAATCCACAAGTATTGAATTTGTCGCCTCCGCTAAATTTTGAGGCGCGCTGGTTCAAGCCGCATGTCGCCTATAGTATGGCAAAATATGGAATGAGCCTGTGTGTTCTTGGTATGGCGGAAGAGTTTAGGAAAGCCGGAATTGCGTTTAATGGACTTTGGCCCCGCACCGCGATCGACACTGCTGCAATGGATATGATCGGTGGTGGTCAGATTAGCCGTAACTGCCGGAAACCCGAAATTATGTCTGATGCAGCACATATTGTTCTGACGAGAGACTCGAAAGAATTCACCGGGAATTTCTATGTTGATGACGAAGTTCTGGCAAGTGTTGGCGTGGCTGATCTTTCGAAATATCGATACGATGGTGTGACAGAAGAAGAACTGTTGCCCGATTTCTTTATTTGATCAACGGGTGAATATCTTTGAATGATGGATGTTCAGCTGTTTGAAGCCATTCAAAGATCACCATTTCTCCGGTAACGATTTCTGCGCCGCTCTTCGCCATTCTGGTAAGGGCGGCGTCTTTGTTTTGGTATGTGCGCGATGCAATCCCATCAGACACAACAAAGACGCTTTTTCCCAACTCACACAGTCCCAAAACAGTCTGGAGAACACAAACATGAGCTTCTGCGCCGACAACAATCAGATGATTTTTATTTCCAAGAGCCGTTTGAAAGCCATCGGCCTGGCAACTGTTAAACGTCATTTTGGGAACGAGCAGGCTTGATGGTCCCGGAGAAAGGGCGCTTGTTGTACCTCCGAGCTTATCCGGGTTCTGTTCAGTCATGACAACTGGTATCGATAACTGCCCGGCAGCGTTGAGCAAGAGCGTGGCTATGGACACAGCTTCAGATCCGTCCTGAAGAGCCGGTAAAAGGCGCTCTTGAAAATCAATGATAAGCAATAGCGATCGTGTGGGATCGATAAGCGACATCTTTTTACGCTGCCTGTTTCAGGCCCAGTCGACCCCAGACTTCTGTCAGTGCATTCACGAGGGCACTCATCATGGTATCATCGTGAAGCGGGGAGGGGGTAATTCTCAGCCGCTCTTCACCGCGCGGAACGGTTGGAAAATTAATTGGTTGAATATAAATACCGTAATCTTCCAACAAGATATCACTGGCTTCTTTACAAAGAGCTGCATCATACACCATCACGGGAACGATATGGGTTTGTGTGTTCATGACAGGCAGTCCGGCTTCCGCAAGCAAACGTTTAAGGGTTGCTGCGCGTTCCTGATGCGCTGTCCGTTCCGCTTCGCTTTCTTTTAGGTGGCGAATGCTGGCCAAGGCGCCAGCGGCGATCACGGGCGGCAGCGTTGTCGTAAATATAAAGCCAGCAGCATATGAGCGAATGGCATCAACAATATTGGCTGACCCGGTAATAAATCCGCCAACAACACCAAAGGCCTTGCCCATTGTGCCTTCCATAATATCGATACGATCCATAAGCCCTTCGCGTTCCGCAATTCCGCCGCCGCGTTGTCCGTACAGGCCCACGGCATGTACTTCGTCCAAGTAGGTCATGGCATTATATTTGTCGGCAAGGTCACAAATTTTTGCCATGGGAGAGATATCACCATCCATCGAATAAACAGATTCAAATGCGATAATCTTCGGGCGATTTGGATCGATACTTTTGAGTTTTTCTTCCAGATCTGCAACATCATTATGTTTAAAGATCATTTTTTCGCATCCGGAATGGCGAACGCCGTCAATCATCGACGCATGATTAAGCTCATCAGACAAAATGATTGCACCCGGCATTAGTTTGCCCAGTGTGCTGATGGTCGCATCGTTGGAGACAAAGCCAGATGTGAACACCAGCGCGGCTTCTTTGTTGTGAAGGTCCGCAAGTTCTTTTTCCAGCTCACAGACCATGTGTGTATTACCTGAAATGTTGCGTGTGCCGCCTGCGCCTGCGCCGTATTTCTCGACAGCCTCTTTCATTGCAGCAATCACTTTTGGGTTTTGGCCCATGCCCAGATAATCATTTGAACACCAGATTGTAACTTCTTGCTCACCTGTTTCTGTATGACGTGTCGCCCGTGGAAAATCACCGGCGTGGCGTCCGAGTTCGGTAAAAACCCTATAGCGGTTTTCATCCTTTAGGTTTTGAATGGCTTGCTCGAACACTTTGTCATAGTTCACGGTCATGCCTTCAACTTCCTCTTTAGCTACAGGTTATATTCTTATTAGTGTTTAATCATAAATGTTTTATAAAAGTTGAATACGAATATAAAGCTTCCTTGGCAAGAGACAAATGGTCGCATTCTATTCGTAAACGGCGGCTAATCAGGCTTAACCTTCCTAATGCGCCATAAGAACAGGGAGTTTACATTTCTCTAGAATTTCACCTGTTACGGCACCAAAAAACAGGCGCCGTAACCGACTGCGCGTATATGCGCCCATCACAAGAAAGTCAGCGCCGCACTTCTCTGCCTGCGACATCAGAAGA
The DNA here is from genome assembly GCF_026409565.1 of Sneathiella aquimaris. NCBI lineage: Bacteria > Pseudomonadati > Pseudomonadota > Alphaproteobacteria > Sneathiellales > Sneathiellaceae > Sneathiella > Sneathiella aquimaris. Next base: position 2,753,748 of record NZ_CP112881.1, on the reverse strand, counting down.
TCCGCTGTTGTTCGCCCGCTGCTTCCCCGGATTTCACAGGCACTGGCGGCTATCCCGTGGCGTTCCAGATACCGGATGGCTTCTTCGGAATGCAATTCATCATCCAGATCATCCACGGCACAAATCAGGGTAACTTTATCGGCATCTTTCAGGATCGGTAATGCATGGGTAATTGCCCGGCTTGATTCGGCGGAACCATTCCAGATAACAGCAACATTTTTGCCAAACTCTTTGGTAATAGGAGAATCAACGACCAACACGGGCCGGCCGGTTTCCAGTAATGCGGCATTAATGACCATCTCATTGCTGGTATTTTCTTCGTTAGCATTTTTGCAGACAACAATCAGGTCACACAGTCTGCCGTAATTCAGCAGGACATCTTCACGGTTGCCTTGACGTTCTACGAAATTGACCTTTCCATCTAGCGCCTTATCCAGTTTTTCAGTTGTTTTGTTGAACAGGTTGAGGGCAGTTTGACGTCGTGCCCGGCTGTCTTTTTCAGCCATATCGATGACACTTTCGATCATCGCTGAAGTCATGCCCTCTCCGACAAAGGCCGCGGCGGAGCGAGGGTCAAGTCGAACGTGAAGGGCGTCAACATATGCCTTCAATCGACTTGCAACAGTTAGGGCACTGTCGAGCGCCGTAGTGTCGCAGGTATGGTCAGAACCAACGAGCGGAACCAAAACTGTTTTCACGGACATTGTCTACCTCACTTTGTTATCCTGCTTAAATAATATAGCGTAAGTAAGGGGTTAGAACCAAGTTATTTGGCTGAAGAGGTTTTCATCATACGGATTAAAACGCTGTTTTTATTGTAATGCCTCTTTGGCGAGAACGATAGTTTCTTCTATACTACCGTTTCCGTCAATAATCGACCAGCTATTCGGGATTTCATGTTGGGCGGCCAATTGTTTATCCAGAATATCAACTGTCGCATCCGAGGCGTCCCGTGTTCGTTTGTTGATGCGGTCTGTCATATTGTCTTTATTTACACTGAGCCATAACCCGTTAAAAGGGATGTTTAGGGAGGCTGCAAGCTCTTTGAATTGCTGCTGATCGGTTGGGCGGTCCAAAACAGCGTCCACAATCACGCTATGGCCTGCCTGTAAAATTGCACGAGCATTCCGTGCCATAAGAGAATAGGTTTTTTCGGACATTTGCGGCGTGTAGGCCCATTGAGGCATCGGTGAGTAATCATCCCAATCAATTAACTGTCGCCTTAGAACATCACTTCGCAATCGAATGGCGCCAGGGACAGCGGCTCCGACTTCCGGGGCAAGCCGTTCGGCGAGGGTTGATTTTCCGCTACCAGAATATCCGCCAATGGCAATCAGGCTCGGGCGACCCGATCGCCGATAGGCGCAGGCCGCATCAAACAGGCTTCTCGTTTGCTCTGATAGCACGGCTTTTTGGTCAGGTTTCGTTGCCTGTCGGTAACGGTTGCCCGCGACATGTGTTCGAATGCCTGCCCGCATGGACATAAAAAAGGGAAGGGCTTGGAGACCTTCAAGGGGTGTCACGCTGGTCGTCCATCCGATTTTGCCCAAATAACGGTTGAAAATTCGATTGGCAGGCATTTTCTGGTCGCGATACCAAAGATCCATAATCAGAAACGCAACATCATAAAGGATGTCACTTATGACAAAGTCGTCTTGATATTCAATAGCATCAAAGAGCAATGGCTGATCATTTAGCACACAGATATTCTGAAGGTGTAAGTCGCCATGTCCTGCCCGTATCCACCCGTCTTGTTGGCGTTTTTGAAACAGAGGAGAAAGCCTGTCAGCGTCATTTGCAAGATTTTCGCGGAAAACATTAACGGCATCTTGTGAGAGAAGTTCAGGGCAAAAGTGATCCAGTTGGTGAAAATTCTGTTCAATGACAGTCGCGAAAGTCGGTATTTTGGCGGGATCATCAATGATTTCCGCTTTTAAATGATAGCTGGCAAGCGCATCGGAGAGCTTGTCCTGTATCTCCATAGGAAAATCACCTGTCTGAACCCGCTCATCCAGTCGGGAGCCTTTTGGGAAACGCTGCATCTTTACGGCATATTCGACGATTTCCTGGCCCGGGGTCAGTGAAAACTCTTCGTTCGATCCGTACAGAGCAATTACGCCGTGATAAAGCCCCCGAGCGCTGTTCTGATTTATGGCCACTTCCTTGTCACAAAAATACTTTCTCTGAGACAATGTACTGTAATTCATATGATCAAAATGGACCGCTTTTTTGATCTTTAATGCAACCGTCGGACCAAGCAACACGGTGGCGCCGTGAGTTTCGATCACCTCCACCGGATCAGTGGCAGTGGCTCTCGGGTCCCAGTTCTTGGGGTGCGCCATCAAGAAAGCAATCAGCTTCTGTTGAACTTCTAGCTGCTCTGAAAGCTCCATGATTATGGGGTCGCAGCTGGGTAGGGATCCTGATGAATGATCGCTTCTGCATCCGGATACAGTTTCAAAACTTCCATTTCAACCGTTTCAGAGATTTCATGGGCTTCTTGCAGGTTGAGAGAGGCCGGCAGGTCAATATGCATTTGAATAAAGACTTTTTGGCCTGAACGGCGTGTTCTGAGTTCGTGAACGCCCATGACGCTTTTTTGTGTGAGCACAAGATCAATGATTTGTTGACGATCTTCTTCGGGAAGTTCCTCATCCATTAGATCTGCGAAGGACATACGAATAATGCTCCAGGCATTGTAACTTATGTATATCGCAATGCCGATAGCGAAAACACCATCTGCCATGATCCACCCTAACTGCGCGCTTAAGATGATGGCTAAAATCACACTGGCATTGACCAGTAGGTCACCGGCATAATGAAGATAGTCGGCTGAAATCGCGACTGATTTGGTCTGACGGATAACAAAGCGCTGGAAAACAACCAAAAACAGTGTGAGCACGATTGATGCAATCATGACGCCGATACCGACCCAACCTGCCTGAATGGGTTGCGGGTGAACGAGCCGTTCCGCAGCCTGCAATAACAGGAAGATCGCCGACCCCACGATAAAGGCAGACTGGAATAGTCCGGCGAGGGCTTCTGCTTTTCCGTGACCAAATCGGTGTTCATCATCCGCAGGCGTCAGGGCATGGCGAACGGCAAGAAGGTTGACGATCGACGCGCCCAGATCAAGAACAGAGTCAACCAAGGTCGACAGGATCGATACAGAATCTGTTGCAACATACGCCCAGGATTTGATCGCAATCAGACTGATCGCGACGAATACTGCTGCATAGGTAGCAAAGCGCATTAAAGAGCTGTTTTTTTCAGCCTGACTGGTCATGGGAACACTTTTCGTTGCGGGGTATGATCAAGGGTATAAGACGGCTTTTTCCCAGCCATCCGGACCTTTGGAATATTGGCGACGTTCATGAAGGCGGAAGGGTTTATCCCGCCAAAATTCGATTTCTTGCGGTAGGACGCGAAAACCCGACCAATAAGACGGACGGGGGACTTCGCCAACAGCATATTTCGCAGCATATTTGGCAACCGCTGCCTCCAGCGAGAAACGCCCATCCATGGGCCTGGATTGTTGACTGGCCCAGGCGCCAATGCGACTGTCCCTTGCACGGCTGGCAAAATATGCGTCAGCCTCTGCGTCTGATACTGCCTCGACGGTGCCTGTGACCCGAACAGCGCGTCGGAGGCTTTTCCAATGAAAGCAAAGGGCAGCCTTCGGGGTTGCCAGCAGTTCTTCTCCCTTGCGGCTTTCGAAGTTTGTGTAAAACACAAACCCCTGTTCAGTGACATCTTTCAGTAAAACCATTCGAACCGAAGGAAAGCCGTCTGTGCCGACGGTAGCAAGAGACATCGCATTTGCATCATTTGGCTCGCTTGCTTCGGCTTTTTTCAGCCAGTCATTAAATTCTGCAATTAAATCAGACAGGTTAGTGACGCTCATGGTTTTACTCGCGGTTAAGAAAATTTGTCAGTTCCGGTTTTGGGCAGGAACGTTATCTCGTTGCCCGGTAATTTAGTCAAGCGGAGGCAATCTGTCGACCTGTTGTCTTATTCGCGCCATAAATATATGGGAGGAAGATATGAAAATCAGTGATTCCGTTTGAATGCGCACCATATAATTTTTTAAAGTGCGTTAGGCAGTCGGTATTGATGAAGATAGGAAGGATTTAATATGGCAATAGGCAAAACACTATCCGTTCTTGCGTTGGCAAGTATGCTAGCCCTGACAGGCTGCGCTGCGCAAAGGGAAAATCCCAAACAAACCGGCGGCGCAATTATTGGCGGCGTTGGCGGGGCATTACTTGGATCGTTATTCGGTGGTGGCTCTGGCCGGTTGGCGGCGGTGGCCGTCGGGACACTGGTCGGTGCGATGATCGGGCAGGAATTTGGTAAGTCGCTGGATGCTGCGGATCGGGCTGCCATTGACCGCGCGGAACAAAGAGCAACCGCAGCGCCATTGAATAAAACGATCACCTGGAATAATCCGGAAAGTGGTAATCGCGGCACCATTACGCCAGTCCGGGATGGACAGGATACAAAGGGTCGTTATTGCAGAGAATTTCGTCAAACCATCGAAGTCGGAGGTAAGCTGGAAGAAGGTTATGGAACGGCCTGTCGGCAGCCAGATGGTAGCTGGCAGATCATGACCTGATTTGCAAAGGTGAATTTCACTTCAATAGGTCTGTCTTTTTACTGTATAGTCCAATAAAAGGGACATACAGAACACAAAAGTGTAGATTGAGTTGATGCGGAAACTTGAAAAAATTCTGACAGGTACGGCTGTTGCAGTCGTCCTGTCTTTGTCTATTGCCCCGGTTGTTACAGCTGGTTTCGATGAAGCTGTCACTGCCTATGAGCAAGGGGACTATAAAACAGCCTATGAAAACTGGCTGCCTCTTGCTGAGGATGACGATCCCGCTGCTATGCGAAACATCGGACATCTGTTTCGGCGAGGCCTAGGTGTCGAGAAAGATTTCTCGCTCGCGCTTAAATGGTATAAGCGCGCCGCCAATATGGGATTTGATCGGGCGCAGGCAAATGTTGGAACCATGTACCTGAACGGTGAAGGGGTGGATCAAAATTTCACCGAAGCGGCCTCCTGGTTTACAAAGGCCGCCAGAAATGGCCATACAATTGCGCAATATAATCTGGGCCTGATGTATGAATACGGAAAAGGCGTCGAGAAGAATAAAGCTAAAGCCTTGGCTTGGTATAATCTTGCGTCAAAAGCTGGGCATAAACAGGCTTTAAACAAGTTGTCGATCCTTGTGGCGGGCGATCCTGATATTTCTGCGACTGAGGAAGAGGCCCCCGCCAAGAAATCTATCCCCGTCGAGACGGTACAAAAAAAACCGAAAAGCGTCGCTGTGGTTAAATCACCTTCACCGCCAGAGGCGCCCGTTGTTGCCCCATTACCCAAACCGTCAAAAGACAGTGTGGTAAAAACGGTGGTGCCGTCGACACCAAAGCCGGCCTCGAAGCCGGTCTTGAATAAGGTCTCGAAACCAGTGACGGCATCGAAAACTGCGCCGGTTGCGCCTGTTTCAAAACAGGACAGTGTCGCCTCGGTCACGAAAACCGCGACGGCCCCTTCAACAACGGCCCCCGAAAATCCAGTTCCGACCGTGAAAGCCGAGAAGAAGTTTAACCCGTTTGCGGGAAGTGAAAACAAAGTTCAAACCTCTGGTGAAGCAACAGTTTTCTCGAAGGCAGCCCCAAGTGAGAGCCCAAAGGTGGTCGCAGTCCCGGTCGCTGATAAACCAAAAGAGGAAAAAGGGTTTTTTGCAGCGCTTAAATCCTTGGTCTCCGGCGATAGTGAACAGGAAAAAGCTGTTGATACTTCTGAGGTGAAAACAGAAAGTCCAGATCGGACTGTGACGAACAGCCAACCTGCGGCAACGACGGAAGCTTCTTCTGTTCAGACGACTGCTCCTGCAGCAACCCAGGTTTCTGAGACGGTTCAACCAAAAACTGAAACGGTGCAAACCGTTGCCGCGGTGTCACCGCAGCAGCCGGTCGTCCAGCCAAAGACGGCGGCACCTGCCGTTACGGTTGCCCCGAGTGCCTTATCGTTATCGGAGCAATTGGAACTTGCGGAACTGGCATTTACGCTCGAAGAATATCAACAGGCATTGAGTGTCTGGGCCCCATTGGCCCAAAAAGGCAACGATGTTGCCCAATATAGGTTAGGGGTTATGTTCAATCGCGGCCTGGCTGTTCCTGTGGATCGTGTTCGGGCATATTACTGGTGGGAAAAAGCAAAGCAGAGCGGTAATCAAAATGCAGCTCAATCTCTTGCGAACCTTGAAAAAACACTTACATTTCTTGAGAAACGGCAACTTCAGCGTGTGAACTAGTTTATTCAGAAAATCGTGGAATTTTTCCACAACAGTTTTTGGTTTGATAAACAGAATATTCAAGAAATCGGACGGTAAAGACAACTCATGCAAGACCCTTATAGTGTTCTTGGCGTATCGAAAAGCGCCAGCCAGCAGGAAATAAAGTCGGCTTATCGAAAGCTTGCAAAAAAATATCACCCGGATGCAAATCCAGGGGATGAAAAAATTGCGGACAAATTCAAGTCTGTTTCTGCGGCCTATAATATTGTCGGCGACGAAACATCGCGTGGAAAATTTGATCGTGGCGAAATTGACGCGAATGGCCAGCAACAAGCGCCGTTTGGATTTGGCGGCGGTGGAGGTGGTGGCGGGCGCACCCGTCAGGCCGGTTCAGATTTCTTTGGTGGCGGTGCAGAGGATATTTTCTCTGACATTTTTGGCAATTTCAGACAGGGCGGCCGCCGACAGAATGTTCCGCAAAAAGGGCGCGATAAGATCTTTGCCATTGATGTCTCGTTTGTCGAGGCTGCGATCGGCGGAAAACGCCGCCTTACTTTGGGCGAGGGGGGCAAGACGCTTGACGTCAAGGTTCCTGCCGGCATAACCGATGGAAAGCAGATCCGCCTGAAGGGGCAAGGCGAGCCCGGTGCGTATGGCGGCGGAAATGGCGACATCCTGATCAATGTCTCGGTCAAGGAACACCCGGTTTTTAAACGAGACGGGACGAACGTTATTGTTGAACTGCCGATCAGTTTGCCGGAAGCCGTCTTGGGTGCAAAAGTTGCTGTTCCAACTGTGGACGGGGCTGTGAACCTAAAAATCCCGGCGGGGTCAAATACTGGATCCACCCTACGATTGAAAGGGAAAGGGATTGATGGCAAAACCCGGGGTGATCAACTGGTAAGATTAAAAGTTGTACTTCCTGAAAAACAGGATAAAGAGCTTCAGGACTGGGTGGCGAAATGGTCGGAAGATCATGATTATGATGCCCGATCAAAGTTCGCAAAATAATTGATAACTGACTATTATCGCAAAATAATACCATTTGCTTTTGACTGTTTTTGGTCCGCGCTATAAAAATAGACAAGCAATAGGTTCTTTTTCAAAAAGAAAAGTGGATTGGTGGATGACTGAGCAATTGGGGCTAATGGCAGGAAAGCGGGGTGTGATCATGGGGGTCGCAAACGATAAATCTCTTGCCTGGGGAATTGCGAAAGCACTGAGTGATCATGGGGCGGAAATCGCTTTTACCTATCAGGGCGAAGCTTTGGGAAAAAGAGTGAAGCCGTTGGCTGAAAGTGTCGGTTCCGACCTTGTTCTTGAATGTGATGTGACGGATGACGCCTCGATGGATGGTGTGTTTCAGGCAATTGAGGATAGATGGGGCAAGATTGATTTTCTGGTCCATGCCATTGGCTATTCCGATAAAACCCAGCTGCGCGGAAATTATTCTGATACCACTCGCGACAACTTCTTGATGACGATGGATATCTCGTGTTTCTCGTTTACGGCTGTTGCCAAGCGCGCTGCCCGACTTATGACCGAAGGGGGCAGCATGGTGACGCTGACCTATTACGGCGCAGAACGGGTTGTGCCGCATTATAACGTCATGGGCGTTGCGAAGGCAGCACTTGAAGCATCTGTACGGTATCTTGCCATGGAAATGGGCCGCAATAAAATTCGGGTAAACGCGATCTCTGCGGGACCCATTAAAACTTTGGCGGCCTCTGGTATTGGTGATTTCCGCTACATTCTGAAATGGAACGAATATAACGCGCCGTTGAAGCGCAATGTTACCATTGAAGATGTTGGGGGATCGGCTCTTTACCTGCTGAGCGATCTTGGTTCCGGTGTCTCCGGGGAGACCCATCATGTGGATGCGGGATATCATGTTGTCGGCATGAAGGCTGAAGATGCCCCTGATTTGACCCCTCCTCAAAATAATTCCTGATCTTATTCTAACTCGGGGCGGTTGCCACCATGTCACATAATAGTTTTGGTCATTTGTTCCGGGTAACAACTTGGGGCGAAAGTCACGGCCCAGCGTTAGGTTGCGTTGTTGATGGCTGCCCGTCCCTGATCGATATTTCGGAAAACGAGATTCAGTTCTGGCTGGATAGGCGCCGTCCAGGGCAAAACCGTTTCACAACTCAGCGACGCGAGCCAGATGCGGTAAAGATTTTATCCGGTGTTTTTGAAGGCAAGACAACTGGAACCCCGGTTAGCCTGATGATTGAGAATGTCGATCAGCGATCCAAAGATTATGGGGATATCAAAGAAAAATATCGCCCCGGGCACGCTGATTTTGCCTATCAAACCAAATATGGCATTCGTGACTATCGGGGCGGTGGGCGTTCCAGCGCACGGGAGACCGCAGCCCGTGTTGCGGCAGGAGCCCTCGCACGTAAGGTTCTTGGAGATCAGGTTAAGATCCAGGGATATTTGACCCAAATTGGCGATAAAGTTATTGATCGGACGCGCTTTGATGCTGCCGAAATTGAAAATAACCCCTTTTGGTGCCCGGATTCCACGGCGGCAAAAGAATGGGAAGTTTATCTGGACAGTATCCGAAAAGCAGGCTCGTCAGTTGGCGCAGTGATCGAAGTTGTCGCATCCGGTATTCCTGCCGGGCTAGGGGCACCGATCTATGGAAAACTGGACAGTGATCTGGCAGGTGCAATGATGACCATTAACGCCGTAAAAGGGGTTGAAATCGGAGAGGGATTTTCTGCGGCGGCCCTTACCGGTGAAGGCAATGCAGATGAAATGCGTCAGGGAAATGCAAGCTCACCCCGTTTTATGAGCAATCATGCGGGCGGTATTCTAGGGGGCATTTCAACCGGCCAGGATATCGTGGTACGTTTCGCTGTGAAGCCGACTTCGTCAATTCTGAAGGCACGGGATACGGTTACTATTGCTGGCGAAGACACTGAAATCGTTACCAAAGGACGTCATGACCCTTGTGTTGGCATTCGGGCTGTTCCCGTTGGGGAGGCCATGATGGCCTGTGTGCTGGCGGACCACTTGCTCCGTCATCGGGGGCAGCAGGGATAAATTTGACAATTTGACCAATGCTTAACGTGTTATTAAGCATCTTTCTCTAATTTAACGGAACCAGTACCAGCTTTAGAATGAAGCATACGGGCTCTTGAAAAGAGAAAGGTTGTTTTTATGTCTGATTTAATAGCGGGGTTTGCGGCCTCGTCCTCTTATAGCTCGTTTGCTGAAGCATCGCGCTATTCCAGTCCTTATCGTGGTCTCTCACAAACCTCCACATCATTGGCGCAGGAAGCGTCGTTCAGTTTTGATGCGTTCGTTGCAGAGGATGCCCGGGCACCAGTCGTCTCACTCCCTTTTGGCGAAGGCGATAAATCTTCTGACGATATGATGGAAATGCTGGCGAAAAAGCTTGAAGGGTTTTTGGAACCGTTCGGTAAAAAAGGTGAGGAGCTCGCAGAAATCCTTGGAAAAGCAATGGAAAGTCTATCGGATCTAGTTTCGGATACGGCCGTTGATGCAGCGGCCCTTTCCGTTGACATCCGATTTGCCAGAGTGGAAGAAACCTATAGCCAAGGTGGATATGGTGCGTCTTCTGCTGGAATTTTCAGCGGATTTGCCTTGGAAGTGAGTGTTGCTACGACCACGGTTGATTTTGATCCTGATCGGTCCGCAGTGATTAATATGGAGGGAAGCAAAGTCGAGTTCTCTTCCATGCAGATGATTGAAGGTCATAAACGAGGGGTCTTCCGCCGTGAAGCTGATGCGGTGCGGGAACTTCCAGGCTTTGATCACAAGAAAGCGGAAGAAGCGAAGCAAATCCTTGATTTCTTAAAAGACAATCAGAAACGCGTAGAGGCTTTTTCCCGGCAGGAAGAACATAGTTTTCGACATCAGTTGAAATCCGTATTTAACGGATTTAACCGGTTTAATTCAATTTTTTAGGTTCCTCGTTCAGGGTCCCGAGGTGGAATGGGAGCATTCGCGTATTCGGGATCTTGAGACCCTCGCCGTTGTTAGCGGATTTTTGCAGCCGCTTCTTTTAGGACGGACGGTGTCGCGTCTTTTAGATGCGCGTTCTCAGAAATGTGCCTGCGCCAGGCTTTGGCCCCGGGGCGGCCCTGAAATAAACCTAGCATATGCCGGGTTATAGATTTGAGCGGAACCCCTTTTTTCATCTCACGATCAATATAAGGCAGCATGTTCTGGATAATATCCTGCCGTTCAGGACTTTCATCGGATAGTCCATAATACCGATTGTCGATGGCGGCTAGAAAATACGGATTCTGATACGCTTCCCGACCAATCATGACGCCGTCTACATGGTCTAGATGCACATCGATTTCTTCCAAAGTTGTAATGCCACCATTGATGATGATTTCGAGATCTGGAAAATCTTTCTTTAACTGGTAAACCCGAGGATAATCGAGTGGCGGAATAGTTCTGTTCTCTTTTGGGCTCAATCCGGTCAGCCAGGCTTTACGTGCGTGAATGATAAAGGTTTTACAGCCTGCTGCTGTAACAGTTCCGATAAAATCGACAAGATGTTGATAGCTGTCCAGATCATCAATGCCGATCCGGTTTTTGACAGTCACAGGAAGGGTCGTCGTATCTTTCATTGCTTTGACGCAGTCTGCAACGGTGTTGGGCTCTGCCATGAGGCAGGCACCGAAGCGCCCATTTTGAACCCGATCCGAAGGGCAGCCAACGTTCAGGTTAATTTCCTGATAGCCATATCGATCGCCGATCGCGGCACATTTTGCTAAATCTGCAGCATTGCTGCCCCCCAGTTGCAGGGCAACGGGCTGCTCCGCAGGATCAAAGCTTAGATGCCGGGCTTCATCACCAAATAAAATGGCGCCTGTTGTGACCATCTCGGTATAAAGAAGAGCCTTGCTGGAGATCAACCGAAGGAAATAACGATCATGCCGGTCCGTCCAGTCCAGCATGGGAGCAATACTTATGGTGCGATCAAGTTTGGTCATACAGAATACCTCAGAAGCTTACTGCCACAGATATAATGAATTTACACAAACAGAAAAGTAAAAACTGAGTTGCGTATCTCGTCCATAATTCGACTTGTTACATGTTCTTGAGATAAAAGAGCGGGTTCGAAGGTTTAAGACTCATTTTTCGGCAAAAAGCTGTAAGCAGAATACAAATACCCTATTCACCATTTCTGGCTGCGTTTCTGTGAAACGGAAACCACAATCGTTACCAACATGCGCAATTTGTGGCGGGTACATTGGTCCGCGGGGTGCGTTCGGGCAGGGGGATTTTGATATGAAAGGGGTCATGCAATCGAGAGCCCGTGAATTAAAGCTGAGGTTGTAACTGCAATCGCATAATTATTCTTTTAGTGTATATGGTAAATTCTGGATTCTGTGTCGGAAACGTATGCGTGTTGCAAATAAATAATAACTAGAACAATTTTTTATACGTATACTTTTCGCGATAATGCGCATGTATTCGTTGTATTTTAGATATTTTTTGATACCCTTGATTGTGAATGAATAAATTACTCTTACTGAACGCTAACGCCTGATGGAAGTACTCATCGTTATCTTTCTGATCTTTTTGCTGATCAGTGTTTTATTACTTGCTCTGCGGCTCCTTAAGTGGATTTTGCGAGATAAAATGAGATCGCAGTTATTTTGCGTGTTACTGGTAATTGGTTTCGTTGGGGTAGGGGGCCACCACTTTTTTTTAAAGAATATGCTGTTCATACAATCAGAAGTTTATCCTGACCTTTATTTGATTAAATATCCTGAAAATGATCAATCTGTCCTCCATCAAGCGATCCAAGACACCGTAAAGCATCACTTTAGCAAGAGGGGGGCGGCTGGTAAAAAACTGGCTTATGAAAACGAAAATGCCATTTTCTTTTATGAATATTATAAAGCGTTTCCCTTGAGTGTATTCCAGGATGAAGGGACAGCCTATTTTCTGGACAACGAAGAGGATCTGGGCGGCCTCGTTACTGAAGAAATAGGTATGTACACACAGTACAAGCTGGCAGAATTTGCATATGTGCGCTGTAAAGATGAGGTGACTCTATACTGTGGTGAGTTGAGGTTTTTCAATGAAAATGGTGTCGTTAAATCCGTTGGCATTTCCAATATCACGACTTTAATTGAAGCCGTTGTCCAATGAAAACGGAGCAAAGAGCAATGGCGGAAAGCACGATATTTTGAAGAGGGTCCTTGAATACGTTCTCTGGGCCTTGGTCGCTCAGCTTCTTGGTATCGGGTATATGTACCTGGTTCTAGGTTCGGCGCCAGAAGACACAAGCCTTCTTACATTTATTGTCTCCAAAATATATTTTATTGGCCTGTTTCAGGTAGGTGGCACCATAGGGGCAATACTAGCCGTTGTGTTTATACTTTTCGATATGTTTTATCTTAAAAGGAGATGGCAGTCTTCTCGTCAATTTTTTAAAATACGCGCGCTTTCAATGTTAATTATTTTGGTTGTTTTAAGCGCATTGCACTACCTTCTCGAAAAAACTTTTGATGTGATATGACCTTGAAATACATACGAACTTTGATGGTCATTTTGGCTCTTGTGGCTTTTGTTCAAAATCAGCAAAGCTCAATCGAGGAAGCACAGGCGGCAGTTGAACATGCAACTGACACTATCAGAATAGAGGGGGAGAGTGGGGCGAGTTTATCTGATTTTCAAAAAGCGATTACCGCAATGGAGGAGAGAGACTTGCCGATAATCGAGACGGCATCCTTCGACAGTTTCATTGACGCAGATGACGTAAACCCCATCGACGACCGCCTCTTGAAAATTGAAACCTTGTATCCTGATTTCTACGAAGAAGAAGACAGGTATCGGGCACTGGCTTCCTACAGGGTGGTCTTTTCACCTGACTTCCATTCGGTAGTGGTTACCTATAAATCAGGCGAGCACAAGATGGAAACTAGCCTGATCAACTATGATTCGGGCGGCAATATTCTTGACTATCAACTGATTGCATATGATGAGATTGCGGAAGGCCTGATCCAAATAAAATCCAGACTGCGTGAAAACGCGATAACGACCCATCGTATTTCCTCGGAATTGGTCAAAGAAATAGAAGAGCAAAAGTTTGTTATTAACATCGACGGTACTATTGATAAAACAGACTCACGAAAGCTGAGCGATAGCATCGCGGATTATACGTTGATATTACCCGTTTTAAATGAGCTCAAGATTGACCCGCTAGCAGTTAAAACAGAACTGATTGCATCCAAATTTAACTCACAAAATCCTAATGAAGTGATTGTTGCCATACCCGAGATCGTAGAAGAGGGAGAGCAGTATTTTAAACTCGATAGCCATATTGTTCTTGTTAACAATCGTTCCGGCGTAATAACCCATAAATATTTTGAAAGCGGCCAAACAAACCAATGGGTTTCAGATGCTATAGAACTCAAAGAAATCAGGATTGATACGGCACCTTACCGTATGGCCGATGAATTGCGCGCTTTCGGTGTACGTGTGCGCTATTCCGGTATGTCGCGGGTGAACCCGTATGAAAGCGAGACCCTCTCGCTTTTCATCAAATCGGGTGACAGGTTAAATAAAGTGCTTAACGCATATCCCATGAAGAAATCCGTTGGTGAATGGAATGGGGATTGTGAAGGTGAGTTTACAGATACCGAAAGTATTTTGTATATGGCAGATAAAAAATCAAACGGCCTGTCCAATCTAAAAATAAAGAACCGTATTGTAAAAATTAAAAGCCAGGTAAATGAAAAAGCGGAATGTAATGCCGAAGAGACGGAAGCGTATAGCCTGAAAGAATTGATATTCAACGGAGTTGACTATCAACCAGTTAACTAGGTTTCTAAATGGTTGCAAGACAGGTGTAAATAATATCAATCTTTCTCAGGATGTTTGATTATTTGAAGTATCGAAAAAACTGAATACGCACATCATGATGAAAAACTTGTTGCTCCAATCATCATACATACCCCTGAAACCACTTTGCAGATATGGAGCCAACGCTGAGAGGTCAGTTATACAAAAATCAGTTGATTTATTCGGACGGCTTTTGTTATTGCTCAAGAGAATATTGGTAACAAAAACCTAGGCGTCCTTTCTAGTGTGACCAAATGTGTATCAAGAAGAATAAATATCAATTAAATCAATTATTTACGTTAACAATCCGCCCGGTTTAACAGGGGGGAATGCTAACGTTGTGGTCAATTGATTTGATAGTTTTTTGTGGTTTTCAGTCATTTGTTACACCTCACAGATGACGTTTTTAAGCAGTATGTACAATACATCCCCAAGTTCGTGCTACCCCATAGATTTGATATGAGCTTGTGCGCATATCCGCTTGCCTGGAGATATTCCTCATTCACTTAGTACATTATTGGAATGAAGGTATTGTCTAATATACGTCAAATGGTCCGACTTTTGCGTTCTACTTTTGGTATTTGACAAATGCGCTTTCCCACAAAGCACTGGTTGTCCTGGCAATATGATGAGGCGTCGGAAAGAGTTCTATAAGATTGGGCATTTGTTCAATATAGATTTGTTTGCACAGCTCTTCTGACATGGCGCGCAGGCCATGCAGTTTTTGGCGGAGTTCTGTTTCCTCTTCTGTGCTTTTTGGCTCGCCCAAATGGCGGATCAGGCTCTTATACTGTTTTTCGTGCCAGTTTTTTTCTCGTTCAAATCGAAGTTTTCTAAAATCTGGCTCTACATCATGCAGTTGATAAAAACTCCTGAGCAGGCCACTGTTTTTCTCATGCAGGTCCGCATAATAAAACTCAGCAAAGAAAATGCGCTCATTCCATTTTGGGCCACCGACTGAAAACTGTGGGCGATACAGTTCAAGGAGGGTATTTCGAAAATCACTTAATACTTGCAGCGCAATATCGATTTTGTTTTCAAAATAAATGTAAAACGTACCGCGTGCCGCCCCCACCTGTTTGACAATTTTAGCAATGCTCAGGTTATGAAAACCTTCACCCTGAAGAATTTCCGCTGCCGCCAGCATCAACATATGTTTTCGCTTTTCACCACGACCTGCATCGGTGTCATCTTCGATCCGTTCTTTCAGGATGTCGATATAGCTACGAGCAGAGAATTCGGTAAGCGATACTTTTTCATTCATCGTTTTTGATCAGCTTCCAGTGAAAGTGGGGCGACGTTTCTCAAGAAATGCGTTGATGCCCTCAACGAAGTCTTTTGAATACATGGTTTTATTTCTGAACTCCAAGCCTTTTTCCAAAACAGCCTGGCGTTCCTCTGTTCTTTGTGCCCAGAGTAATTTTTTATGAGCCTGTAATGCAAGAGGGGCTTGTTGTGTCATCGCCCTGGCTATTTTCAAGGCCCGTGGCAGGAGTTCAACGCGGTCAACCACTTCATGCAAGAACCCACTGCGAAGCCCCCAATCCGCGTCCAGATGGCCGCCGTAAAGCAGAGAGTAAGTCGCTTGGGACAAACCCATCTGATCCATCAAGAGGATAGGGAGGGTGACAGCGGAAATCCCGATTTTGGCCTCTGGCAGAGAAAAGAGGGTATCTGCGGTCGCGATGCGAATATCTGCCCATGCAGCCAGTGCCATTCCCTGGCCCACACAGTATCCAAACCCTGCCCAGATGACTGGTTTTCCGCCAAGATCATCGAGCATAAAGTTGAGTTCAAACTGATTGCTATCCTGATAATTGCCCGTGGATAGGAGATCGCCGCCAGCCTCGATATCAAAACCGGCGCTGAAGGCTTCCGCACCATTTGCCGTAATGACGCAAACCGCGGCATCTTCATCCTTTTTAAAACGCGCGATCATTTCGTTAAAACTGGCGAAGACAATTTTGCTAAATGTGTTCATCCTTTCAGGACGATTGAGGGTGATAATGGCTACTCCATCCTGCACCTCATACAGAACTTCTGCTGATTGTGTTTCTGACATTGGGTGCCTCAATATTCCTTGATGAAAACTTGTTGTTTCTGGTTCTTGTCTTGCTGAAAAGCGTCAAGTGTGCCGCTCGCCTGTAAGGTAATCTGGCATTTGAACCGTAATTCTTTTGAAATTACTGCTGACATTTCGGCGGCTAGGTTTTTTGAAGTTTCGTCAGGCAAGCCTGTGCCGAGCTCAACTCGAATCTCAAGCGGAGGCTCTTGCACCGGTGGTTTTGACGTTAGGACGACCCGCATGTTATTGGTGACGCCACGATCACCAAAGCGGCTGACAATTGCTTTAATAGCGGCGGGAAAAACATTCACCCCGCGCACCAGCAGCATATCGTCTGTCCGACCTTCCACATGGTATCTGAGGGTGTCGCGGCCGCAGGCGCATGGGCCCCGGTGAAGTGCAAAGCGATCGCCAGAGCGAAAACGGATGGCTGGTGCGCATTCCTTATCAAGAGCAGTATAAACGGCTTCACCACTCACACCGTCTTCGAGAGGGAGTAACTCCCCGGTTGTCGGGTCGATAAGCTCCAGATGGACAAAGTCTTCAGCCAGAAAATGCAGGCCGGTGTTATGGTCGCAATTGAAAGAGGAGAAGAAACTGGAATGCATGGCGCCAATACCATCATAAATTTTCACACCACCCCATAGTCTTGAGATTTCTTCACGGACTTCCTGAATAGAACCTCCGGGCTCACCAGCAAGTAGAACCCTTTCAAAACCAAATTCAGCTGGATCGATACCATATTTATTTTGAAGCTCTTTGGCCATCCAAACTGCATATGAAGGAGTGCAATTCAATTGTTTTGGCATCACTGATTTTGCAGTAATCGCGAACCGCTCCGCCCCGCTCGTGCCGCCAATCGGGACGACACAAAGACCTGCCATTTGCATTATGTCTACAACTGGCACTCCTGCGATCCACATGGAAAGTACAAAGGCATGCATCACGATATCACCGGGTTTGGCGTTCATGATCGGCATCGCCCGGCGCATAATTTCTGCTGTGACCTCACTGTCGTTTTGTGTGTAGCCGGTAAAAGTCGGGTTGCCTGTGGTGCCTGATGTAGAGCTGATCCGCTGAACATCTCTTGGGTCACATGCGATATGCATTCCAAGGGCAGTCAGCCCCTTTTTCTGGCTTTCCGCCTGACTAGCACGTTCCTGATTTTTGTCAAAAAATGGAACATCTTTCAGATCTTCAGGGCGCTTCAACATTTCAGGGCGAAAACCAACGAGATCAAATCTTTCCTTATGGAATGGAGAGTTGTCATACACTCTCTGGATTTGTTTTTTTAGTTTTCCAAGCTTTAATTCTTCCAGGGCCCTTCTGTCTGTAAAGCCCTGTTCCATATGGTAAATATTTGCATTCATTAGAATTTTTCAACTCTCCTGTTCGGCGGTTTACAGTGTCATTTACACGAAAATGACACTGGCGTCATGTTTTTAATTGACCAGACATGACATTCGTGTCATGTATGATGCTGAGCTGACAGAATGAAGTCAATAGTCAATCTGAAAAGTTGATAACAAGTCAGGCTCATCTCGGGAGTTCCTTCTATTTGTGGAGAAGATAAGTAATGTTTCGTAAAGTTGGTGTTGCTTTAGCTGGTTTGTCTGCCGCGTTGCTTGCCGCGCAATCCGTATATGCAAAAGAATTGGATTTTGCGCATTTTCTGCCAGAGAAATTTCCACCGAACAAAGCTGAACTTGCTTTTGCAGAAGCCTTGGAGCAAGGGACAGGCGGCGAATATAAAATCAAACTGCATTTCGGAGGATCTCTTGGCGGTCAGAAAGAGATGCTGGACTTCGTTGCAAATAATGTTGTTGGCATTGCTTCGTTCCCAACGAACCACTACGCCTCACAGTTCCCGGCATATGAAGCGTTTGGAATGTCCCTGTTGTTTGAAAATCAGGAGCAGGTTGCCGCGCTCTACAAGAAAGCGTTACAAACGCTTCCTCTAACCCGTAGAACATATGAAAAGGCGGGCGTTACGCCCTTTATGTTCCGTGGCTTGGATCCATATGTGCTGTTGTGTAACAAGCCGGTTGAAAAAGTCGCGGATCTGCAAGGCCTTAAAATTCGAACATTTGGTGCCTTCATCCCTAAAGTATTCAAAGAGTTGGGAGCCGTGCCAGTTAATACGCTGACCCATGAAGTTTACGAGGCAATGCAGCGCGGCGTCGTTGATTGTGCATACTTCTCCCGTGTGGCTCATCTCGTCTTTAAAATCCACGAAGTTGCAAAATATTATGTTGATTACGAATTTGGTGCGGTAAGTTCTTACCTTGCTTATATCAATAACGATCTTCTGAATGAAATGTCAGAGGATCAGAAGAAAGCGTTTTGGGCTGCCTCTGATAAAGGTGAAGTAACAGGCAATAAAGTTGTAACGACCTTGCAAGGTAAGGCAGATCAACTATTCAGTAGCAAGCTGACCAAAATCACGATTTCGGATAGCCACCTGATTAAAGAGAAATTTTCGCCTAAATGGCTCCTGGGGCAATATGTTCAATCCACCGCCAAATTTGGTCCGGATGCTGAAGCCGTAGCGAAAGAGGTGGAAGCTTTCCTTGTAAAAGAGCTAAAACTCTAGTCGGTTTATTGCATTATGAAAATGGTCCGCAAGACGGGCCATTTTTTAATTTTGGATTATTATGATGCTGTTGCGAACTCTTGATTGGTTGGTAGACAAGTCAGGAACTTTATCTGCCATCTGCGCACTGATGATGGCCGGACTGGGGACGTTGGATGTGCTGGCAATGTCTTTGTTTAATGCCCCGATTACCGGAACCATCGAATTTTCAAGCATGTTACTGGTTAGCTGTCTCTTCCTTGCCATGCCAATGGCGGCAAAAGACGACGACAATATTTCCGTAGATTTGCTGATTAACGCTGTCCCGGTAACATTTCGCCGATTGTTATCGGCCTTTAACAATATTTGCACAATCGGCTTTTTCGCAATCCTGACGTTTCTCAGCTGGAAGTTGGCCATGAAGGGCTTGGAGAAAGGCGACGTCATGACAGGTGCCATCAATTTTGAGCTTTGGCCGTTTAAATTGCTTGCAGCCGTTGGCGCGACATTGGCTTTGATGGCTTTGTCTGCTCGTTTGATCCGTGAGCTGAGCCCGAAATCACGTAAACAATATACCCCTTCTGCGGAGAGTTAAGATATGGACGCGATATTGTCAGGTGGATTGGGTATCCTCTCGCTTATTGTTCTTATTTTCACGGGAATGCCCATTGGGGCTGCATTATTTACAGTGGGAGCCGTCGGACTTAGTCTTCAATTTGGAGTTGCAAAAGCGACAATCATTCTTTTCGGTATGCCGTTCGAGGTTGCCTCAAACTACTCTCTTGTTGTTGTGCCGATGTTTATTCTGATGGGGCTTGTGGCTTCCAATGCAGGGCTGATGCGGGATATGTTTGATGCTGCCCATAAATGGCTGGCCGGTCTGAAAGGCTCCTTACTTATGTCAACGGTGGCTTCTTCTGCGGCTTTTGCGGCAGTATCTGGAAGCACTATTGTGAATTCTGCGGTGTTTACACGGATTGCGTATCCAGAGATGACACGCCTTGGCTACAACAAAGGACTGGCAGGGGGCGTGATCGCTGCATCTGGCACGCTCGCGGCTTTTATTCCGCCGTCTATCACTTTTGTTATCTATGCATTGCTGACCCAGCAATCTGTTGGGAAACTTCTTCTTGCCGGTATTATTCCTGGCACTATTACTGTCGTCGGATACATCGTCGGTATCATGATCATCGCCCGCGTGAAACCGGACTGGGTGCCTCAGCATTCTGAAAAATATAGCTGGGGTGATAAGTTTTCCTCATTGAAGCCTATTTGGGCAGTTTTGCTGCTGTCGTTTATTGTTATCGGTGGGATTTACACCGGCACAGTTCCGCCTTCCGCTGCGGGTAGTGTCGGCGCGGTTGGAGCAATTCTGATTGTTCTGATGATGAAGCGGCAGAATGGCGGTGATATTTGGGAAGCGATTAAGGCGACCGTGAAAATCTCTGCTGTTCTTGCCGTTATCGTGATCGGTGGGCTCACATTCTCACGCTTTCTGGTATTCTCCGGATTTGTGCGCGAAGCAATCAGTTTGATCACAGATTTGGGATTGGGAAATGCAGGTTTCCTGTTCGCGATGGTGGTTCTGTTCCTGATCCTTGGGATGTTTCTGGATAGCCTTGCGATCCTGATTATGGCAGCAGCTGTTCTGGTTCCGGTTGCCGACAATATGGGCTTTGATCCCATTTGGTTTGCCGTCATCGTAGTCAAGTTGATGGAAGTCGGGGTAATCACTCCGCCAGTAGGGATCAATTTGTTTGCGGTGGTCAGTGCCTCGGATAAAGACTTAAAACTCACCACACTCTATAAAGGGATTACGCCTTTGTTCCTGATCGAACTGGTTGTTCTGTATGTCCTGATACAATTCCCAATCCTGTCTACATGGCTACCAAATAGCATGTCATAACAAGATGTTTAATAAAGGTTGGTTTGCTTCTGACTTAACTTCATGCCCGAGACGTTTGTTTCGGGCCTGTATTTTTGCAGGTCGGTGGCATAATTCTACGCAGAGAAGGAATATCGAAGTGGAGGATTTACTTTCAATTGCGCACTTGTTCTTTTTGACCCGAAAAAATTTCATTTCCGTCAAATCTCCATAAAAACATGCCGTCCAGTCCAGCATGGGGGCGATGAATATTGTTCTGTCCGGTTTCGTAACAGTAAATGTCTCAAAAACTTACGGCCACTGATTGAATGAATGTACGAAACCAGAAAAGAAAAAAACTCAACTGATCTGGTCGTTTGTAAATCGTTTAAGTTTCAGGATTACGGGTGGGTGCACAGTCGGGTGCACAGTCGGGTGCACAGTCGAAATTAATGATGGCTTTAAGAAAAGCATGACAGTAGGGGAAGTCCCGCGGGACTGGAAACTAGCCAGGGTATGGGCAAAGGCCAACGACAAAGGGTGTCCGTTCATTGATCGGTAATGCGTCCCTTAACTGGCTTTGATTAATCAGGATCTGTGAAGATGCGGTCAACATCCCCTTTTTAATCCGTTACAACAATGCCGTTGCCAAAACACAGGAGGCAGTGGAGGCCTTGCTTTGTGAAGCCTGAAGAGCTGGCGCCTTGGCGGACGTCAGTTCTTCCAGGTTTGTTATGGCCTGTCGTTTAGGGGTTTAAGTGTGGCAAGGGCGGACAAGAAAGACGGGCACGGTGAATTTAATAAACTACACCAGCCGCCCATTCCAAGCCGTTCCATTATTTCAGGGGCGGGAAGACCGCTGTCTTTTTGACCGTACCATATACGAAGCTGGTGTCGATGGATGCGATGCACCCGATCGGATGGATGCGGTTACGGATGAACGTTTCGTAACTGTCGAGATCGGCGACCACGACGCGAAGCTGATAGTCTGTCTGCCCCGTCAAGACGTGACATTCAAGCACTTCGTCTAACGCCTTGATGCGGGCTTCAAAATGTTGAACGTCTTTTTCATTGTGCCGTTCGAGCTTTATCCTGACAAAGACCGTCACGGGAAGTCCGTAGGCGGCGGCATCGGCACTGGCGGCATACCCCAGAATGGCGCCGCGGGCTTCAAGGTTGCGTATCCGGCGCAGGCAGGGGGACGGCGATAGATTTACGAGTTCAGCAAGCTCCTGATTGGTCATTCGCCCGTTTTTTTGAAGTGCGCGGATTATCTGTCGGTCTTTGTTGTCCATAAGGTTCCTTTTTTGGCATATTATGTCAATTTGGTATCAAAAGTTGGCATAAGTGGCAATAAAATACTGTGATTAGTGTGGTAATATGTTTCCATATTCAAACGAAGGATGACAACAATGACCAACACTCTGAAGGGCTTTGCCTCCCGTGCTATTCATCATGGCTACGATCCACTGGACAACGAGGGGGCCTTGACGCCGCCACTCCATTTGACCTCAACTTTTGCGTTTGAGTCAGCCGAAGCAGGTGCAGAGATGTTCGCCGGAGAGAGACAAGGTCATGTCTATTCCCGGATTTCAAACCCGACACTGGATCTTTTAGAACGCCGCGTGGCCAAGCTCGAAGGGGCAGAAGCGGGGTTGGCCCTGTCCTCTGGAATGGGGGCGATTACAGCAACGCTTTGGACCATTCTCAGTCCGGGTGACGAACTGATCGTGGATGAAACGCTTTACGGATGCACTTTTGCCTTCATGCGTCATGGGCTCGCCAAATGGGGGGTGAAGATCACTCATGTCGATCTGACCGATCCGGCGAACCTGTCGGCTGCTGTCAGTGAAAAGACCCGCGCAGTTTATTTTGAAACACCCGCTAATCCGAACATGCGTTTGGTTGATATTCGTGCCGTTAGCGCGATCGCTCATGATGCGGGTGCCTTGGTTGTTGTCGATAACACCTACGCAACCCCTTACCTGACCCGCCCGATTGAGCTGGGAGCTGACCTTGTGGTGCACTCCGCCACTAAATATCTGGGCGGGCACGGTGACCTTGTCGCCGGTCTGGTGGTTGGGGGGCAGGAGCAGATCAGCGAAATACGGCTCATTGGCATGAAAGATATGACCGGTGCCGTTATGGCCCCTTTCAATGCCATGTTGATCTTGCGGGGATTAAAGACGCTTGCCCTTCGGATGGATCGTCACTGTGCTTCCGCGATGGAAACAGCCCTTTGGCTGGAAGCGCATCCTGCCATTGGTACGGTATATTATCCCGGGCTGAAGAGTTTTGCTCAGTATGAGCTCGCCACGCAGCAGATGGCCAATCCGGGCGGAATGATCGCCTTTGAACTGAAGGGCGGAATGCAGGCGGGAAAGGATATGATGAACCGCCTTGAAATGATCGGGCGGGCAGTTTCTTTGGGAGATGCTGAAACCCTTATCCAGCACCCGGCTTCCATGACCCATTCGACCTATACGCCGCAAGAGCGTCAAGCCCATGGCATTAGCGACGGGTTGGTCAGGCTATCTGTGGGGCTGGAAGATCCGGCTGATATATTTGCAGATCTGGAACAGGCTCTGCCTCGGGATATGAAGCAAACCGCAGCATAAGGACGCGCAAGATGATCGCCAAAACCAAGCATCTCAAGACCATAGAACAGCGTCTGTTGTGGCTTTCGCACTGGACAATTCATCACGCTAACCACATTCGTCCCAAAATTGATGGAATCAAGGTCGGCGGACATCAGGCCAGTAGCGCGTCCATGGTGTCGATCATGACGGCCCTTTATTTCTCGGCGCTTCGCCCTGAGGACAGGGTGGCTGTGAAGCCCCATGCCAGCCCTGTCTTCCACGCGATGCAGTATCTCATGGGAAACCAGACCCGCGAGAAACTGGAGAATTTTCGTGGCTTTGAGGGGGCGCAGAGTTATCCCAGCCGAACCAAGGATATTGATGACGTTGATTTCTCGACTGGCTCGGTCGGTCTTGGTGTTGCCATCACCTCCTTTGCGTCGTTGATGCAGGATTATATTGCTGCGAAATCCTGGGGGAAGGGGGCGCCTTTTGGTCGGATGGTCGCGCTTGTGGGCGACGCCGAGCTTGACGAAGGGAACGTTTATGAAACCTTGCAGGAAGGTTGGAAGAACGATCTGCGGAACTGTTGGTGGATTATCGACTATAACCGGCAGTCGCTTGATGGTGTTGTCCGTGAAGGGCTGTTTGGTCGGATCGAAAAAATCTTCGATGCGTTTGGATGGGACGTGGTGCGCGTGAAGCATGGCTCCCTCCAGCGCGCGGCGTTTGCCGAACCGGGCGGTGATAAGTTGCGGGCGTGGATTGATGCCTGTCCAAATCAGGAATTTGCGGCACTTACCTATATGGGAGGTGAGGTGTGGCGTCAGCGTTTGATGGATGATCTTGGTGATCAGGGAGATGTGAGCGAGCTTTTGGGGCGGCGCAGTGATGAGGAACTGGCTGCATTAATGGAAAATCTTGGGGGCAACTGTGTAGAGACCATGGCCGAGGTTTTTGCCAGGATTGATCATGACCGCCCTGTTTGCTTTCTGGCCTATACCGTGAAAGGGTGGGGGACACCAATCGCCGGGCATAAGGATAACCACGGAGGCCTGATGAATGTCCCTCAGTTTAAGGACTGGCAGGCTCATATGGGTGTGGATGAAGGACAAGAGTGGGAACCCATCGCCGGAGTGGAGGACCCGGGCGCCCTTCGTGCGTTTCTGTCGGATGTACCATTTTTCGCAAAAGGTGCCCGCCGATATTGCGACGAACAGATCGACGTGCCCCGGATCGACAGCATCACCGATCGCGAGATATCCACTCAAGCAGCCTTTGGCAAAATTCTTGACGGCCTTGGCAAGACCGGCGGGACGATGGCCGATCGAATTCTGACGATGTCACCCGATGTCACCGGCACAACAGGTCTGGGGTCATGGGTTAATCGCCGTAAACTTTTTGCCCGCACTGCACAGGCGGATGCGTTCATCGAGCATCGCATCCCATCAACCGCGAAATGGGAATTTACACCTGAGGGTCAACATCTTGAACTCGGTATCGCCGAGATGAACCTGATGCTTCTTCTAGGGGCTGCGGGCCTCTCGCATAGCCTTTTTGGCAAGCGAGTAATACCTGTTGGAACTCTATACGATCCGTTTGTCAGCCGTGGGCTGGATGCTCTTAATTATGCTTGCTATCAGGATGCACGTTTTC
This sequence comes from Sneathiella aquimaris, assembly GCF_026409565.1. Lineage (NCBI taxonomy): Bacteria > Pseudomonadati > Pseudomonadota > Alphaproteobacteria > Sneathiellales > Sneathiellaceae > Sneathiella > Sneathiella aquimaris. The sequence continues at coordinate 2,728,865 of NZ_CP112881.1, read as the reverse complement.
TTTTGGTCGGAACGCCTTCTGGTGTGACATTGGCGCCCGAAGGCGGTGCACACCAATCCATCGGGACTCCTTTGATCGGGATGAGCCAGGACGGTTTGGCGGCCTTTGAACCTGCTTTTGCCGATGAACTGGCGGTGATCATGGAATGGGCGTTTGACTATTTACAGCGCGAGGGCGAGGGTGATCCGGATGAGCGGACATGGTTGCGGGATGAGACGGGGGGTGCGGTTTACCTGCGTTTGTCAACCAACCCGATCGAACAGCCGGGGAAACGGGGGGACAGTGCGTTCCGCCAAGGGGCGATCGATGGCGCTTACTGGCTAAGGCAGCCGGGGCCGAATTGCGAAGTGATCATTGCATATCAGGGCGTGGTGGCACCCGAAGCGATCAAGGCTGCGGGACGTCTGGCGGAAGGCCGCCGTGACATAGGTGTTCTGGCCGTTACCTCCGCCGATCGTCTGAACGCGGGTTGGACCGCAGCACAACGTGCCCGTTCACGTGGGCAGGAGGGGGCCAGCTCCCATATTGAAACGCTGCTGCAGGACATACCTGCACATTGCCGTATCGTCACTGTGATAGACGGTCACCCGGCGACCTTGGCGTGGCTCGGGTCGGTTCTGGGTCACCAGACGATCCCACTCGGGGTTGAGCATTTTGGACAAACCGGAACCATTGGTGATGTGTATAAGCACTATGGGATTGACGCGAGCTCAATCATTAAAAAGGTCAATGCCTTAACCGCAGGTCGCCCACTCTATTAAAGGAACAGGCAAGGGTGCATTACAGAATAAAAGAGTTTCCCGAAAGGCCAGCAATCAGGAAATAAAAGCTGTTATGTGCCCTTGCATCCAATACCGTGACTGGCAGTTTAAAAGTCAGTCACTTTCTTCAAAGAACGATTGTCCCGAACGAAGAAGCGCTTGGCATTAAATGCCGTAAGAGAGAGTTTTAGCAAGCCAATCTGTATTCGGCAAATTGGCTGAGTATTGGTTCGATCAAATGAAAAACGACAAAAGGCTCCGTCAGGCCGCGTATGGTGCCCGACGGATTTTAGGATACTTACATTGCCAGACTAGTCTTCAAAGCCAATAAATGTGGCGATTTCTTCGGTTGGTCGGCGGGTGGAGATAACGGCGTTGGCGGCAAAACTATCGTCGGGATAACCCATGGCAACTGCCGTTTGGATGACGTGATTGTCCGGAATATTTGCATGCTCTCGCACCACGGGTGATTGCATAATTCCCTGACTGTTGATCACCGCACCGATGCCCCGACTCCAGGCGGCAAGGACCAACCCATAGGTGATGGCGCCAAGATCAAAATGCCGGATATCTCCCTCAAGTTCCTTGTCATAGGCGACAATGACGGACACGGGCGCGTCAAATTGGCGAAAGCCGCGCAACACCCAATCCTGGCGCCGCTCTTTGTCGTGACGCTCAATGCCCATGGCTTCGAACAATTGAACGGCGATGTCCACCTGTCGTTGGCGATGGACCCCTTCATATTTTCCTTCAACCCGGAACTCACGGGATGGCGGTACACCGGCCAGTGTTCTTTCTGTGTTGCCAGCACGAATACGATCGAGCGGCTCGCCACTGATCACATGCAGATGCCAGGGTTGGGTATTCATTGAAGACGGTGCCCGTGCAGCCAACGCGATGATTTCGGTCAGGGTTTCCTTTGGGATGGGATCCGGCTTGAAGCCGCGGGTGGAGCGCCGTTCGCGCACAACAGTATCAAAATCCATTTTGGCTTTTCTCTTCTTATTTTTATGTTAGCGGTAATTCCGCCCCGGAAAATTCCAAGGCTCAGTTTATCGCAGGCTCGATATTTAGCAACCAGTCAAATACCATAAAGGGCAGCGACGAAGTATGTCCGCGCCTTAAATCCGTTATTGAATTTATGATACTCTGAACAATCCGTAAGGAAATAAAAGGTCAGAAAGCCGCACTAATTTCAGGCAGGCGGCCTAACAGACTGGTTTTGAACCAGGGGATTACAGAAAGGCACGCAGGTCGGCGATAAATTCGTCAAACTGGTCGTGATGAAGCCAATGCCCAGCCTCCTGATAGGTCTTGACGGTCGCAGTTTTGAAATGCTCGATCCGCCCGTCTTCCAACGGGTTCGAGGCCCAGCTGTCTGCGCCATAACATAAAAAGGTGGGGCAGGTAATATTGGACCACAGTTCCTGTATCTCTGTGGCGCTTGTATCAAAAGGCCACCAGACCCGCATATAGGGATCGAATTTCCAGCTGAATGTCCCGTCTTCGTTTTGGTTTACCGCGTGGGTGGTCAGGTGCAGCGCCTGAATGTCAGACAAATGCTTGTTTTCCCCTTTCATCCGGTCGAGGGCATCCGCAAAGGTTTTGTATTTACGCGGGGGGCGTGCACTGGCCCCGCGTTTTTTCTCAATCCATTCCTGCCAACGCTCGGCCACCGGTTTGGCTGCTGTTTCTGCTTGTGACTTGGGCGACATACCAAGCCCCTCGATCGCGACCAGCTTGCGGACCGTTTCGGGGTATGTGCCTGTGTAACGCAGGGCAATGTTGCCTCCCATGGAATGAGCGACGATGGTCACCGGGCTCAGTTCCTTCTGGTGGATCAGTTGGGCGATATCATACACATAGCTTTGAAGGGTGTAGTTCCCGTCCGTGGACCATTCGCTATCCCCATGCCCCCGCAAATCTGGCGCGATAACATGCCAGTCATGACGCAGTTCTTCGGCTACCCAGTCCCAGTTCCGGCAGTGATCCCGTCCCCCATGGACCAAAAGCAAAGGGGGTGCCCCTGCATTTCCCCAATCCACATAATGCAGCTTTGATCGTTGGGAAATATAACTATTCGATGTCGGCCCCATGGGTTCTCCCCCAATTGTTGGTTTTGTCTATGGCAAGATTATAGGTGAAGTATGAGGGGAGGTCTATCCGAACGGTTCACAGGAAAACAGATAGGGTAAGGTCGGTGTTCAGTCCGGTGACAGGGGTAAAAAGCAGAAGGGATGCTTAAATAGGGACAGATGGTTTTCAGGCAATAGCCACAGACCGGATCCAAATCAGGATTTAACAATCCTAAATTGCGGTGTTTTTTTCTAAACTATTGTTTGAACTGTTTTCTTCGTTTGCAGATGACGATACTTTATGAGAATGCTATGGGGCACGGGCGGCACAAAAACAACAAGGACTATTCCATGCAATACGACAATGATAATATCTTTGCAAAAATTCTTCGAAAAGAAATTCCTTCAGAATGTGTATATGAAGACGATCACACTTATGCCTTCATGGACATCATGCCACGCGCCGATGGTCATCTGCTTGTTATACCAAAGGGACCTGTACGCAATATTCTGGATGCAAGTCCTGAGCAGTTGGCACAGTGTATGGAAACAGTTCAGAAGTTGGGTAAGGCTGTCATGCAAGCGTTTGACGCGGATGGCGTGACACTTCAGCAATTCAACGAGGCTGCCGGTGGGCAGGAAGTGTTTCATTTACATTTTCATGTATTGCCGCGTCATGAGGGTATCAAGACCCGCCCACCCGGCGTTATGGGCGATATGGCCAAAATCAAGGCCCAGGCTGATAAAATCCGCGCCGTTCTGCAATCATAAACCACCGATATGAAATGCGCTAATTGAGACGTCTCTATGGAAGGAACGTGTGCCAAACAGAGAGGTTATTTTTCTCGAGCGCGCGTTTGCTGGAACGACGGATGTAAATGAAATACCGGCTTGCTGCTATGAGCCGGTATATTTTGTTGAGAAATAAGGGGCGGGTTTTGTTTATCTTTTTAGTTTCTTATTTTGGCCATTCTCCGCGTCGGCTATCGCGCTGATCCACTGTAAAATAAAGAGAACGTGGTTGCTTCATCAGGCGAATTGAATATTAGAATTTCGTGTTGTTTTTTCGGGTAGTTGAAATAGAGTGTTGCTTGAAATCTCACAATTCAGGGGGGTGTCATGCGTATACATTCATATGTTTATGTTGCTTTACTATGTTTATTGGTAATCGCTCCACAATCACTTCATGCTGCTTTCTGGGAAGATTTGGCGGGAAAAACAAAACCAATATCTACCGGTATTGACGTGAGAGTGGCCAAATATGCGGGCGCAAGTGATGCAAGTGTTACTCACGCTACAACAAGCCAAGCAACATCTGAACGATCTGAGAACAACGTGGCGCAGGCCAGTGCCAAGAAAAATGTGCAGAAAACGTCGAGCGATGGTTCCAGTGGCGTCGTGAATGCGATTGTCGATGGCGTAGGCCTTGGAATGACCCATGAAAATGCCGTCGCAGCCCTGCAATCCAAAGGGTACAAACTTGGAAAATGTGCCGAGCCCGGAAAGAGCGTACAAAAACCATGCTTTAGTGCCAAATTCGGCACCACCATTAAAGGAGCGAGGAAACAAGGGTATGAAAAGCTGTCAGTTCGCATTCTGAATGACAAGGTCTATTGGCTCAGCAAGAGGGTTACGTTTATTCCCGGACGAAATTTACCTGACGGCCAAACAGTTTCGACGTTGAAGCAGGACTATTACGATAAATATCGAGCGTTATTTGATGCTGAATATTTTCATCAATACGGAAAACAACCGATCTATCACTTTGACGATACATCGCCGCCACCTTATAGCCGAAAGATATCCTCTCCACATGCGGTGTTGTCCTTAAATGAAGGGAGGGGAACACTGATTGTCGGCATTGATATGGAATGGAAAGAATTGGTGGGTGCAAAATGGTGAAAGTCTGATGTCTATCCATTTATGAGCCTTTCAGTATGAGAAACGAAAGAATGCCGAGGATGTTCTGGTTGGCAATATCCTGTTTTTGATCATTTAGACAGTCGCTTGATATATTGTCTTCGGTTGTCTACTGGCGCACTTACTATGCGCTGGATACGCCAGGCCGCGGCGGGCAGCCGATCTGCACTGTGCGTCAGGCCGCTTGCAACAATGGATAGACTGACTATTTACGCATGGGGCGATTAACTTTCAACATTGGCCTAAGACCTGTGCCAAAAAGGAAAGGCCGGAATGAATGACCGGCCTTCTGATTGCCTTTGCTGTGAGCCGTCAGGCACCGTGACTTTGGTCGTAACCGGATTGCTTGGCAGGTTCCCAGCCAGCCAGGGAGGCGTCCTTGGGCTTATAGATCTCAATGCGCAAAGGATAACAGGCGGCATCTTCGCTGGAATGGCTGCTTCCGCAATCGCCGCCCGGACATGTGGAAAGGGCCCCCAGAAGGTCGATTTCTGCGAAAAACTCGAGAAAATCGCCTGCTCGAACTGGGCTGGCTTTCATGAAATACTGATGGGTGTCCTTTGTGAAACCTGTGCACATAAACACGTTCAAGACATCGTGCACATATTGCTCCGCGTCTTTCAGGCTAAGATTTTTTTCCTCTGCCAGTGCCCGTGTCAGATTGGAATGACAGCAATAATGGTAGTCTTCACCCGACAATAGATAATTGGTGTAAGGGTCACATCGGGTGCCAATCACATCATGCACGCCGCCCCCATATTCATCCCAGCCATACCATGCGAGGGTGTCGTGGGTAATGGTTGCAAGGGGTCTCAAACTTGGAAGATTGCTCCAAAGGCGGTCGCCTGTGGTGACATGGGTCGCATGCAGGGCGCGGGTTTTTCCGCTGAAGAATTTTTCGGTAAGGTCTTTGCTGTTCCAAAGATTGAGATCCCCAACCTGCGGACCATCTTGATAGGCTATTCTGAAGAAATGACCGGCGGGTACTGTAAAACAGCGGGCGTCCCTTGGTGGAACGATTACCGTATCGATCAACGACATTCCTGCACGGGCATTTTCGTAGAATGCGGCATCATAGGCCGGTAGAGTTTGCACCGGGTAACAGATGACGGGCTTGATCGCCCGGCGTTTCGCGGCATCGGCGGGAATGGTTTCTGGCGGGGAAATCGGCATGGGCGGTCTCAGTATTGTGAGTAGGGACCGCCATTTTTAACGTTTTCTTGTTCTTGGAACAAGGCAACTTTATCTGTACAGGTCACCTGAAACGGCTCTGTGGATGTCTGAGCGGCTGATGCCAATGTCTGACAGTTCGCGATCAGTCATTGCTTCCAGTTGGCGGGTCGCGCGTTTTTTAACGAAGTAATTTTTGATTGTTTCAATGAAGCTGTCATCATAAGCGATGGGTGCCTGAGTAGTAATCAATGTTTGTTTTGCATAAGCCATTTTAAGTCTCCCGACTGAATATAAATTTTATGTTGCAGTGCAGAAATAGTGAATTGGAGCCCATTTGATAAGCGCAGTTTTCAAGACACTGACTTGCAAAAAACGCATATCTAATGGACTGGACTTTTGACGCTTCCTTAATCTTTGACTGTTAAACGATCAGGTTTTCCAAATAAGCGGAATCAAAATGTCATGGTTATTGCCGGATTGTTCGTTTGGGTGGTCTTTCTGATCGGAGCCATAAAATTTGCAAAAACTAAAGGGCGTTCACAGCTATTTTGGCTTTTGCTTGTTGCGATGATGCCTTTGAGTTTGATTGTTCTGGTGCTGCTTCCGCCTCAAGGGCAGGGGCGGCCAGCCTCTCGTGGAACCGTTCTTTTGGATGAACCGGACGGTTTTTTTCGTCGCTGCGTTCACTGTAAAACACTGGTCGATGCAGAAGACCCGATCTGTAACATCTGTGGTCGTGAATAGCGCGCAAATCGAAAAATTGTGAAGAACTGATCGTATTCTGGTCTTTTTCCACAAAAGTTTTTTGATTGAACGAAATTGTTCCTGTAAAAGGAACAGCATTATTCCCTGTATTTTTTCGAAGATGGAAAACCAGATGACTCGTCACCTAATTACCTCTGCCCTGCCGTATATCAACGGCGTCAAACATTTGGGTAATCTGGTGGGGTCTATGTTGCCCTCTGATCTGTATGCGCGGTACTTACGGGCGAACGGCGAAGAGGTTTTGCTAATCTGCGCAACGGACGAACACGGCACGCCGGCAGAGTTGGCAGCCCGCGCTGCTAATCTGGATGTTGCGGAGTTCTGTGCACAACAGCATGAAGTCCAGGCCCGTTTGGGGGAGGCATTTTCGCTCTCGTTTGATCATTTCGGACGTTCATCGTCGCAACAGAACAAGGAATTGACCCAGCATTTTGGGAACAAGCTGCTGGAAAACGGTTTTATTGAAGAGCGGATGACCAAGCAGGTTTTCTCGATCGACGATGATCGTTTCCTACCCGATCGGTATGTTGAGGGAACTTGCCCTCACTGTGATTATGACAAGGCGCGGGGGGACCAGTGTGAAAGTTGTACTCGCCTGCTGGATCCAACGGATCTAAAAAATCCGCGCTCGGCCATATCCGGAAGCACGAACCTTGAGGTAAGGGAAAGCCGTCACCTCTTTTTGCTTCAATCCAAACTGTCAGACGAAATTCGCGCATGGGTTACCAAACATACGGATTGGCCGATTTTGTCTTCTTCTATCGCCTTGAAATGGCTGGATGAAGGCCTTCATGATCGCGGAATTACCCGCGATTTGAAATGGGGTGTGCCGGTTGGCCGGGAAGGGATGGAAGACAAGGTTTATTATGTCTGGTTTGATGCCCCGATTGAATATATCGCTGCGACAAAGGAATGGGCAGACGAAAGTCCTGAAGATCGGGATTGGAAATCCTGGTGGTATGATGCAAAGGATGTCCGTTTTACCGAATTTATGGCCAAGGATAATATTCCTTTTCACACAGTAACTTTTCCGGGAACAATTCTGGGAAGCCGTGAGCCATGGAAAATGGTTGACTATGTTAAAGGTTTTAACTGGTTAAATTATTATGGCGGTAAATTTTCGACCAGTCAGAAACGCGGTGTCTTCATGTCGGACGCTATTGAAATGCTGCCTGCCGATTACTGGCGGTATTATCTGCTGGCAAATGCGCCAGAAAATTCTGATACCAGCTTTACCTGGGAAGGATTTGCGGGAACCTGCAATAAAGACCTTGCGGATACACTAGGAAATTTTGTGAACCGGATTTTGAAGTTCTGTACGTCAAAATTTGGATCAGAATTGCCTGCCGGCGGTGAAATTGGAGAACGTGAAAAAGCACTTGCAGAAGAATTGAATAAACGGGTTGCGACCTATAATCAGTTTATGGACGAAATTCAAATTCGCAAAGCCATGCAGGAGTTGCGCGCCATTTGGGTGATGGGGAATGAGTATCTGACAGAGGCCGCCCCCTGGACCGCCTTTAAAACTGATCCAGAAGCGGCCGCATTATCATTGCGCATTGCAATTAACCTGATCCGTATTTTTGCGATTTTAAGTGCCCCGGTTATTCCGACAGCATCTAAAACTTTGTCAGATGCCTTAAATCTGGAACTGAGTGAGTTCGACTGGATTAAAGGCGGGATGCTGGAAGAATTGCAGATATTGAAGCCCGGTCACGCGTTTGAAGTCCCGGATGTCCTGTTCCGCAAGATCAGTGATGACGAAATCGCTGAATGGCAGGACAGGTTTGGTGGCACTTCTGACGGCTAAGTTAAAAATTTAGGTAAATCGGAGCTTTAATTTAACCCGGATTTAATCTGTGTTTCTTATGCTTGAGCCAATATAACAGAGGCTTGAGTGATATGGTTAGAATGCTCCTGCGCCGACGATTAATCCGGCAGTTCAGAAAAAACGAGGATGGTGCTACCGCGGTGGAACTCGCAATGGTCTTGCCTGTGCTCCTTCTCGTTCTTATTGGCATCATGGAATTGAGTATCGGTATGTTTATCAATACCGTGGTCGAAGGAAGCTTGCGTGAGGCCTCACGCCTCGGCCTGACAGGCCAAATCCAGGAAGGCGCGAGTAATGATCAGGCTATTGTCGATATGCTGAATGAGGCGTCTCTGGGCCTTCTGGATTTGACGACGGGGAATGTTACATCCCTTGTTTATGAGAATTTTGCGTCTGTCGGTAAAGGGGAAGAATTTACTGATATTGATGGCAATGGCGTTCGCACGGAAACCTCGGTTACCGCTGAGGATGGCACGGTTTACCCGAACGGCGAGCCTTGGACAGAAGTGAACGGAAATGGTGTCTGGGACGAAGATTTTGGTGAAGCCGGTCTGGGAACGCAAGGGGACATTGTCCTTTATACAGTGACCTATAACTGGAATTTCCTTAGTGGGCAGGTCATCCCTATTCTCAAGGGAACAATTCCAATGTCTGCATCAATCGTCGTTATGAACGAACCTTTTTAATCGATGGATATATGTGGAGCGCGGCAGGTATGAAGAAACTGCTTAGAAATTTTAGAACCCTTACCACAGGCAAGATCAAGGCATTTGCGATTGACCGAACGGGCGTGGCAATGACTGAATTTGCCATGATGTTGCCGGTTCTCATGATCCTGTCTGCCGGTAGTTTTGAAGTCGCTCGCTATGCCTTGATCAATCAGAAAATGGATAGGATCGTTGCGACACTTTCTGATCTGGTTGCCCGGTCTGATGGCACAAGTATGACCGAAACGGAAATCTCCAACATTATTGACTCAGCCCGCTATATGGCCCGCCCTTTTGATTTTAGCAACGATAGCATGATCGTGTTGACCTCAGTCCAGGGACGGACTTCAGCGGCCCCCTATATCTTAAGTCAGCGTGTCTCAGGTGCGGTAACGGGGGGGAAAAGTGCAATCGGTGAAACAATCAATGGTGACGCGACCTTACCCCCTGCCTTTATTGATGTAGGCAGCGGCGAAACATTGCCGGAAACAGAGACACTGGTCGTTGCGGAATTGATCTATAGCTATAAACCGTACCTTGTCGGGGCATTAGGGCTTTTTGACGAAACGGTCCTGTATCGGGATGCCTATTTTCGGCCCCGTTTTACAGCGCGGATTACGTTTCCTTCCGCTCCCTAAATCATAAAACGATTACATAATATTCATTTTGCTGCTGAACCCGTGGGCTCAGCAGTTTTTGTATGTTGTGCTTTTGCTGTGCATAGCCTTAAAGGCAGAGAAGCTTGCCACCATTTATGTGGTCTGTTTCTCAGGCTGATAGGTAGGGAGTGAGGCTGCCTTCTATGACCGCATCGGCTGTTTCGATTAAACAGGTCTTGCGGGCTTGTCCGGGAGAACACTCACCGAATGATTAGTTCATACCCATAAATGTTGCAAGACGGAGCTGTCCTTTTAAAAAGGAGGGAAAGGTTTCAGTTCTTTACGCAGCGCATAGCCTTAAAGATGCGGAGGCCTGCTTCCAATTATGTAGATCTGTTTTCTCAGTTGACAGGAGGGGTCTTGAGGTTGCTTGCTATGCGCTTTCGGGCTGCCCCAAATCATTAATTCATAGGCACTTGGGCGGTAGAAGGTGCCTGCAGAGACATCGCCATACCGATAAATGCGGCGAGAGGGAGCTATCCTGTTCAAAAAGGTCGGGCTTACATATTCTATCAGCTGTTTTGCTCAGAACTAAATGAAGTTGGCATCTTTCCGGGGGCCGGATGCTATGACCCGAAGGGAGGACCGGCTGAGAGTGGCCCAACTTTTTCGTTCGAAATGTTTTTGTTTGGCGGGCCATGACGGTAAATGTAGAGGTTTACGTGTGATCGTATCGATTGTTTGAAGATATGTCTTATGGATAGGTGAGCCATATGCACAAAAAAACGGCCAGCAAAACCGACCGTTTTTTGTGAAATGACGGATAGATTTATTTGGAAATTCGAAGATTACTCAACTCTTCCCCAATTGTATTAAAGTCGTCAATGAGCGCGTCTGCTGTAGCGGCTTTAAAATAGTGTTTGGGTGACGTTGCGCAGTTTTGAAACAGGGTTTCATTCCCCGACACAAAGATAACCGAATATATGATTACGCCGGCGGCTTTCATGTTAGTGCAGGCCTGAGCAGTTTTCTGATCATCCAAATTTTTGTAGTAGCTGCTGCTTTTGCTGGCCAGATTGCCGCTGCCAGACGTGTGATAGTGTGGATCGTAACCAGGTTCGCCCTGTTTGATCCCGAACTGTTTCTGGCGACCATAAGCATGATAAATACCATATGTACCAAGCGTGTTTTCACCGTCGGTCATCAGAATCACCACTTTGTCCATGAATTCCTCGCCGTATTGTAAGGGCAGTGCAGAATACCCGGAAGGAAGGTTCACCGTGGAAGATCCGTACCAATGGCCGTTCCAGCGTGGTGATAGTGCGCGCCATCCCCAGATCAGACCAATATTGACGGCCGTTGGACCAGATGTTTCCATTTTATCGATATGGCCTTTGATCGTCGATTTTTCGGCGGTCAGTGGTAAAACAGGTGGTGGGCAGTATTTATTTGGACCACGGCTTCCGCTGACACCATTGGTGGCCCACTCGTTCTTATAGCTGGTCGAATAAGATTCTGTGGAGTTATAGAAATAAGGAACAAAATCATTGTTTGGCGGATCGTCGGACAGGTCTTTTGTTCCGCCGTCAAGATGATCCCGCATTTCTACGCATCCTTTCCAGCCATAAACAGTATCATTTCCGCCGCTCCCGTTCACATTGCGGCCAAGCGCTGTATTGTTACTGTCTGCCGTAAAGATACTGGTCGTGTTGTTTAGAATGTTGTCGCGATCAGCATTTGACAGAAAATTAACATTCTGAGGACCCACATTTACCTGAGTTGTGTAGGGCACAATGCCAACCCAAAGCTTTTTCTTGATTTCGTCATTACCGTATAGGATATCAATCAGGTTCTTTGATGCTGTTTTTAACGTGTCGATCCGTTTTGCACCGGAAGTGTATGAATTCATAGAGCCTGTATTGTCCAGAACCAGTACAAGTTCCATGCCTCTGTTTTCACGGTTCACTTCTGCTAAAGCACCAACCGTCAGGCTTGGCAGTCCTAACACATTCATAAATGTTGTATTAAGGTCCACATGAACATTTAGAGTCACTGTCTCCCGCGTGGAATTCCATTTTAGATTAGAACTGTCAAGGGTTATTGGGGTCGTCGACATGTATCCGGAAGGGAAGTTTGCATCAAAATACTTCTGAGCGTCGGCGTAAATCTCGCTGTCGCTTGCAAATATATTCCGGCCCGCGGCCAATCCAGCAGCATCCAAGGCTGTCGAAAGCTTTGATTTCAAGACATAAGCCCTACCAAGGTCGACAGAGAGGCCAACAAAACCAAAAAGCGGGATAGCGATCAGTGCAATCAGAATTGCAGATACCCCCCGGGTGTCGCGGACGAAAGCTGATATCTTACGACGATATATTTGAAAAATGTGCGAAATACTCATGTGACTACCAGTTCTAAAGTTTGGGAAAGTCAATATTGCTTTATTTACGCATAGAATTATTAAGTTTGCCTAAACTTACCGGTCGAATTTCGCTAAATTTATAGTAAAAATAAATACTCAATAAATAACAAAAACAAATACGTGGTTAATTTTTAGTTTAATGCAAAGTGAAAATTTTATTTAAATAAATAATAAATAAAAACGAAGTAAAAAATCAGTATAGAACACTTATTTATTTGTATAGGAAGTTATATAAAATTTTATTCAATATTTTTTTATGTTTTTTTCAGAAAAATTACTTTGTTTAACTATTGATTAATGATTTTAGGGCAAATTTCAATCAGCGCAGGCAAGAAGAAAAGCTTGGAAAGCGCTTTAAACAATAAGGGGCTTTCCCGGTTAGCAACTGCAAGCTTAGGAAGTCTGAAGATCGAGAGAACAAACTCTCGGATTTAACGCCAGGTTTTGATTTTCAGGATATGTATCCTGTAGCTTATTAGGAGAATGACAATGATTAAAATGGTTCGCTCATTTTTGAAAGACGAGTCCGGTGCAACAGCGATTGAGTATGGTTTGATTGCCGCTCTGGTCGCCCTCGTGGGTGTTGTAGCCTTTACCGCCCTCGGTGATACTGTGATGGAATCTTTCGACGAAGTTGCTGATCAGCTTTGTACTGGTGCCGGTGGTACATACACAGATTCTACGAAATCTGCAGCTGGTGATTGTTCCTTCAGCTAATATACATGCTTAGGTTAAGGGTCGCTATTAACGCGACCCTTTTCTTTTTTCGAAGCAAAAAGCAGGAGGTAGTTGTGGGTATTTCTATTTTCATTGAAAACAAGAACGGCGCGACAGCTATCGAATACGGACTGATTGCTTCTTTGGTCGCCATCGTCGGAATCGTGGCTTACACGGCTTTAGGCGGTACGATCACTGAAACTTATACAGACATAGCAGGAAATTTTTGTTCTGCAGTCGGTGGGAGTTTTTCACTCACAGTTGCGGGGGATGGAAGCTGTAGCTTCTGATATATTCCGCTCTGCTTACTTACCGGGAAAGAGTTGGCTTTAAATGATGACATCTTTATATATGATCGTGGTCATCATCGCTTTTTTACTAAGCCTTTATGCCGCTTTCTCCGATTATAAATCCCTTACAATACCAAACTGGATAAGCGTGGCCATCACGGCCTTGTACGCCGCCGTCGTTCTGGTGTCTCCTGTTGAGATTAACTGGATTGGGGGTCTCTTAACCGGTTTAATTGTTTTGGTTCTAGGTTTTGCATTATTTGCAGCTGGACTGATCGGTGGGGGAGATGTGAAAATTCTAGCTGCCCTTGGTTTTTGGGCAGGCCCAGAATTGATCCTTTCATTTTTATTCTGTGTCGCATTGGCGGGTGGTGTTCTGGTCTTGTTTATTCTGGTTCGGAACGCCATTCAGCAAGCCGCGAATGGGGGGCAGTTTTTAGCCTCTTTCAAAATAAATCTGAGATCAAAACTCCAGGTTCCGTATGGAGTCGCAATTGCTCTCGGTGGCATCGTCATTTTTTACAATTATGCCAATGTCACCGGGACCTAAAGAACGTTGCTGTACTTAACAGGAAATTAAGTACTGGTGCGGTATTCTAAGAATCATTTCAACTGCTGGAACCAAGGTTATGGCACGTAAACTTATATTAGTCCTGTTCGCCCTTATCATTGCCGGTACGACCGTCTGGTTTGTGCGGAACTGGGCCGGAAATCAGGGGCAGACTGTTGTACAGACGGTCACTGAACTAAAAGCTGAACCCGTTAAACCAACGGTGAAAATTCTTGTTGCCGCGAGCGACCTCCCCGCAGGGACGCTGGTTCGGGATGAGCATGTTACGTGGCAGGCATGGCCTGAAGATGAAAGCCTTGAAGACAAGTATATTGTCGAGAATAAACGGCCAATTGAAGAACTGATTGGAACGGTTGTTCGGCAAGGTATTGCAAATGGTGAGCCGGTTACGGACGGACGTCTGGTTAAACCGGGCCAAAGTGGTTTTCTTGCAGCTGTTTTACGGCCAGGGACACGCGCGATATCAATTGAAGTGGATGCGACATCCGGTGTGGCAGGGTTTGTTTTCCCAGGAGATCGGGTTGATATGATTTTGACCATGGATCTTGCGCAGGCCAATGAAGGCGAAAATGTCGCCGCATCACGGGCCAGTGAAACCATTTTGACAGATGTTCGTGTTGTTGCCATGGATCAATCAACAGATGATCAAACGCAGGAAGCCTCCATCCGCCGCGTAGCGACTTTGGAGGTTAGCCCGAAAGAAGCCGAGATGGTTTCTGTCAGTCGGGAATTAGGACGTTTGTCGCTTTCCTTGCGCAGTATTGCGCGGATTGAAGATGGCCGAAAAAATGCGGACGGATCTCCGGTTATGAAAAAAGAACGGGGCCGGGGATATACACGCGATAGTGATGTTAGCGCGTTGATCTCAGCACCGAATGTTGGTGGCACAGTTGCTCGCAAAGTTATCATTTTCCGTGCAGGAAAACTTGATCAGCAGTCGTTCGAATAGGGGCAAAATCAATGAAAAGTCTACACGTAATTGCTGCTATAGGTCTGCTGTTCATAACGGCCTTAACCATACCTGCGACAGGAAATGCAGCGAAGGTTGTGAATGATGTCGGTGATCCGCTTCACATTACCCTTAATGCAGGTAAGCTGATCCGGCTTGAAAAATCAGCAACATCTGTTTTTGTCGGTAATTCTGAAATGGCAGATGTGCATGTTCAGTCCCCTCGTATTATTTATATCTTTGCCAAAAAGCCGGGCAAAACAAACTTGTTTGCGCTGGATGGACAAGGACAGGTTCTGATTAATTCGCCGGTTATTATTGAGCATGACATTTCAGCACTTGACGCCGCGTTGAAGGACTTATCACCAAACTCGAATTTAAAAGCCCATTCCATGAATGAGGGCATCATTTTGTCGGGCCAGGCCTCTTCTGCTGAAGTCGCTGCAAGTGCACTTCAATTGGCTTCTTTATACGGTGCGAAAAGTAAAGTCTTCAACCGTATCGTTGTCGAAGGTGCTGTTCAGGTTAATTTACGGGTGCAGGTAGCAGAAGTCGCCCGTTCCGTGACCAAGCAGCTGGGCGTAAATTGGGAAAACCTTGCGAATATCGGTAATTTTGCGGTTGGCTTGGGAACAGGTCGGGATGTCATTAGCGGGGCGGCCACTGTCACGCGGACAGGAACAGTTTCCAGTGCTCTTTTAGGATTTAATGACGGTACGACTTCGATTAATACATTGATTGATGCGCTCGAAGATGAAGGACTGATCACGTTATTGGCAGAACCGAATTTGACAGCCCTTTCCGGTGAATCAGCAAGTTTTCTAGCCGGCGGTGAGTTTCCTATTCCGGTGCCGGGTGAAGATGGCGCAGTAACCGTTGAATATAAAGAGTTTGGTGTGTCACTGGATTTTACGCCCAACCTTGTTGGAAACGATCGGATCAATCTTAAGGTGAAACCGGAAGTCAGTCAGCTTTCTTCGAATTCGGCCCTTAATATTGGCGGTATTTTTATTCAATCACTTGTCACAAGACGTGCGGAAACTACAGTTGAGCTGGCAAGTGGTCAAAGCTTTGTGCTGGGAGGCCTTTTGAACAGTGACACAGACAATAATGTATCCAAGACACCTTTGTTGGGCGACCTACCGATAATCGGAGCGCTTTTCCGCTCAAGTTCGTTTCAGAAAAATGAGACCGAACTGGTAATTATCGTAACGCCTTATCTTGTGAAGCCTACAAGTTCGCGGATTGCGTTGCCAACGGATGGTTATACACCACCAAATGATACGGATCTTTACAAGGACGGTAAGAATTTCCGTCCGGCGGATGAAACGTCTCAGGCACCTGCAAAGCCGAAAAATACAGAAACAGCGTCTCAGGATGTCAAGTTACTCGGCCCTGCCGGATTTATCATGGAGTGATCAGATGATGTCCAATACTTCAAAATTCTCTAAAAAGGCTGGCTTGATTGGGCTGGGGCTTCTCGCTCTTGGGGCTTGTGCACCAACAGATCCTGTGACGGGGGAAAAGGTCCTGCGGGCGAACCCTGAAAATTCAACGCTGAATAAGCAGATCAATGTGTCCAAGGTGACGCCAACATTTGTCGTCAACTTTCCGCAAAATGATGATGTCTTTTCCGATCTGGAAAAAGGTCGTCTTCTCGGGTTTCTGGAAGCACAAGGCACCGGTTTCGGAGATGCGCTTCAAGTAGAATTGCCGCCATTTTCGGATTCTGCCGGTATCAATGAAGCCCGGTTCGGCGCCATTGGAAGCTTTTTACAAGATCAGGGATTTGTTGTTGAACCTAAGCTCGCCCGGGATGGTCTGGAAAATTCGTTGCGTGTTTACTACACCAAATATGTAGCAACAGTCGATCCGGACTGCGCAAAAGGCTGGCGGCGTCCAGAAGGCACGAACTATGAGAATCTTCCCTTGCCACATATGGGGTGCTCGACAGCGTCTTCACTTGCTCAAATGATTGCCGATCCGAAAGATCTGGTCGATCCGAAGACAATGGGTGCCTATGACGGACACAGGGCCGCGCAGTCTATCTTGAAGTATCGTTCCGGCGGCAAGAGTGCAGCCGGAAAACCAGCGCCTTCTGGCGGGAAAAAGTAAGTCTTAATATTTGGAAGGCATGACAAATGGCGAGTGCAGCATCTAATTTAAGCACGCTTTTCGGAAACCAGGTCAATGAAGACTTTATGGCTTTCGTTGACGATGAGCAGACTCTGGAGATCTTCCGTCAGGAAGCGTCAGAAAACGGATGGTCCGTTGACGCCATTCTGGACGGAGGTATTCATGTTGCGGTGGATCGCATTGAAGCGGGACACTCTCCCAAAATAATTTTCGCGGATATTAGCAGAAGTCTCGATCCTGAAGGGGACGTGACCCGGCTTGTGCGTAAAATGGGACCTGATAATTCGCTGGTCATTCTTGGCGCGTCAAATGACGTTAGCGTTTTCCGTCGCATGGTCGCGCTGGGGGCGAGTGATTATCTGGTTAAGCCGATTACCCCAGAACTGTTGGCCGATGCGGTTCAAAGACTGGATCAGGCGTCTTCTGCCAACAAATTGTCAAAAGGAAGCCGGCTGACGGTTATTATCGGCGTACGCGGAGGCGTTGGCGCCTCGACGATCGCAACAAATCTGTCATGGATAATGGCAAATGAAGAGAAACTGACGACGGCTCTGATCGATCTTGATCTGCATTTTGGAACAACCACGCTTGCGCTCGATATTGAAACGGGCGGCGGCTTCAGAGAAGCGCTGGAAAATCCTCATCGATTGGACAAGCTGTTTTTGGATAGTGCTATTTCAAAATCAGGCGACAAGCTCGCGGTTTTGGGAACAGAAGAGCCGATCGATGAATTTGTTGATATCAATCCGGACTCAGTTGATGCGCTGATCGGTGAAGTAAATCAGGATTATAATCAGGTTGTCATAGACCTGCCACGTCATTTACTTCCGTCTCAAGGGGCATTGCTTGCATCCGCAGATACCGTTGTCCTGGTTGCGGATCAGACATTGGCGGGTATTCGAGATATCAACCGGATTACCCAAGCCATGACATCTCTTTCAACGAAAGGCCGTATCCTTCGAGTGGTTAGCCGGGTCGGCGCGGACAGAGCAGCACAGGTTTCAAAATCTGACTTCGCCCGCGCACTGGAAGAACCAATCGATTGCACGATACCAGAGGACGCGAAAACCCTGACAATTTGTGCAAATGCAGGAAAGGCCATTCCATCTGTTGCAACGAAGGCGCCCATTTCCAAGGCATTGAGAGAATTGGCTGCGGTTGTTTCTGATTATCAGGAACCGAAGAAAAAAGGCTTTTTTGGCCGCATGAAAAAAAGCAAATCCAAGGTAGAGAGTAATAATTCGTGAGTTTATGGCGTTCTTCAACATCTTCTAATCAGCGCGGGAAAGACAATTCCGGTCCTAATAAAGTTCCGGAGACCGATAGTGCTGCGCTGGCCGATAGTATTGGAGAGCTTGCGCGAGAAGCCCTGTTGGACGGGTTCGATGCGACTACTCCGCGCAACGATGTTGCCCAGCAGGTTAAGGTTTTTGTTCGGGAGACACTTTCTCAACGAAAGGTCGAACTAAACGTTTTAGAGCAACGCAACCTTGTTGCAACCGTCTCCAAGCGACTGCTTGCTGACGCAGCTGAAAAGATTGTAGAACCAGAGCTGGAACAAGCGGAAAATCCCGGTATTCAGGGGGACGTCACAAGCGACCAGTCCATTCCAGATGCAACTCAGATCCTTGAAGAAGGGATCACAGTGTTCGGCGCAGACACGGCGGCGCCTGTTGAAGTGAAAGCTCAATTCGAACAGCCGGTCGACGTACCGGTTCGTGACCCGGATAGTTTTGAAGAGGGCGAGGATTATCCCGAGCCGATTATCCCAAAAGCATCCAGTCCGGAGCCGAAAACAGCGCCAGTAATCTCACCAGAGCCACTCCCGGAACCAGAGGATACCAGCGATACGCTGAGGCTTCAGGCTGTCACTGAAAAAGCGGCCCCCCGTGCCGCGTCCCAAACAGAGGTTGTAAAAGAACGGGTGCAACCTTTGCTGCTTGAACGCATCGATATCAGCGCTGCTGTTACTATGGACCGTTTGGATCTTGCACGAGATATTTCTGACATTGTCGGCGATATTTTGCTGGAAGAGAAAATTCAGCTCAACCAACGTGAACAACGGGAACTGATCGAAAGCCTGATGCATGACATGCTCGGGCTGGGACCATTGGAACCTCTACTGGCTGATGACGGCGTAACGGACATTATGGTGAACGGCCCGAAACAGGTCTATGTGGAGAAAAAAGGGAAGTTGATCCTTTCTGATTGCCAGTTCCGCGATAATGCCCATGTCATGAGTATTGCCAGCCGAATTGTGAGTCATGTCGGACGCCGGGTGGACGAATCCAATCCATTGGTGGATGCCCGCCTTGCAGATGGTAGCCGTGTTAATATTATTATCCCGCCACTTGCCATTGACGGCCCCAGCATCTCCATTCGTAAATTTGCCAAGCAAAAAATTACCCTTGATGTCATGGAAAAGCAGGGAAACCTGTCGCCTGCTGCGGCAACAGTTTTACGGGTGGCCGGTCGGTGTCGCCTTAACATCCTGATTTCAGGCGGTACGGGCTCTGGTAAGACGACGTTGTTGAACGCAATTTCACAGCTGATTGATCCCGGTGAACGGATTGTAACGATTGAAGACGCTGCCGAGCTGCAAATGCAACAGCCGCATGTTGTGCGTCTTGAAACCCGCTCTGCAAATCTTGAAGGTGGCGGCGAGATTTCAATGCGCGATTTGCTGAAAAACTCCCTTCGGATGCGCCCGGACCGGATTATTCTGGGCGAGATCAGGGGCGGTGAAGCCATTGATATGCTTCAGGCAATGAACACGGGCCATGATGGCTCTCTGTCTACTATTCACGCCAACAGACCGCGTGAGGCTTTGACCCGACTGGAAAACATGGTGGGTATGTCAGGGGTAAACCTCCCTGCAAAGGCTACTAAAATGCAGATTGCGTCAGCAATTGACCTGATCGTGCAGGTTAGCCGAATGCGCGATGGTATGCGCCGCATCACCTATATTTCCGAAGTTGTTGGCATGGAAGAAGACGTGATCACCATGCAGGATCTGTTTTGGTATGAATTCCAGGGTGAAGATAAAGGTGGCCGCCTGATCGGTGACTTTAAGTCGTCTGGTCTACGACCTCATTTTGCACCAAGAGCGGCCTATTTCGGACTGGATAAAATGTTGATAGGAGCAATGTAATGATCGGCGCAGAAGATCAAATGATGATGACTTTGGTTGTGGGGGGCGCGACCCTCATTGTTGCGCTTATCCTTGGTTTTGCGTTGATGGGCGGCAATGAAGTCGGAGCGAACACAAAACGGCGTTTAGCTGAGGTTGGACGGGGCGATGGCCCTATGCCAACGAAACCGACACGCCGGAATACAGCGCGATTGAACGACCAACAAAGCAGTATCAAAATCTTGGATATGATTGTTCGAAAGTTTGTCCCTAATCCGGCCAAATTACGCAGTCGTCTTGAAAAGACGGGGATGAAACTGACCATTGCGGAATACTCTCTTATGGTTGTTGTGGTGATTGCCTTTGCCCTGATTATTCTGACTGTCCTTTACGATTTTGGAATGATGTTGGCCATACCAGCAGCGATTTTTTGTGGATTGTTTTTTCCCCATTTTGTGATCGGGTATTTAGGAAAACGCCGGATTAACAAGTTTATGAAAACCTTCCCAGAAGCAATTGAACTGCTTGTTCGAAGCCTGCGCGCTGGTTTGCCGATCAGCGAGGCAATTGTTACTGTCGGTACAGATGCACCGGATCCTGTAGGTGAAGAATTTCGCGGAATTGCGGATGCGGTTCGCATGGGTAAGTCTTTAGAAGAAAGCCTTTGGGACGTTGCAAAACGAATTGATCTTCCTGATTTCAAGTTTCTAATCATCGCGATTTCAATTCAGCGGGAAACAGGTGGTAACCTGGCGGAAACATTGGGCGGCCTTGCCAACACTTTGCGTAAACGTCGTCAGATCAAATTAAAAATTAAGGCCATGTCTTCAGAAGCACGAGCAAGTGCCTGGATTATCGGCTCCCTGCCTTTCATCATGTTCTTCCTACTGTGGCTTGCTAATGATGGTTATGTCATGGCGTTGGTCGAAGATCCTCGCGGCGTTTATATGATCGGTGTCGGCCTTGTCATGATCGCATCGGGTGTTGGTGTCATGGCAAAAATGGTTCGATTTGAAATCTAGGAAGGAATGAAAGATGGTCGACTTATCAACGTTACTTCCTGATTGGCTCAAATCTGAAGATGTTCTGGCAATGATCGCCGGTATCGCAGCAATGGCCTCTTTCCTGATTATATGGAACGCATTGCTGGTCAAGGATACACTGCCTGACAGAATCAAAAATCTTGAAAAACGCCGAAATAAATTGCGGGAAGACGTGGTCAACCAGACTCGGCAGCGCAGTCAGCTTATTGCCCGAGAAACCATGATGCATCGTGTTGTTAAAAAGATGCAGTTGATGAAGGGGGAAAAGGCACGGCAGATATCCGTTCACCTTGCGCAGGGTGGTTGGCGTTCAAAAGATGCCCTGGTCACCTATCTTTTCGCCCGCATTTGTCTGCCGATAGTCTTTGGCGGTTTGGGGGCACTTTATCTTTTTGGGACCAATCCGTTCGAATGGGTGCCCTCTGTTTCACTTGGGGCGTCAGCCTTTCTTGCCCTAATCGGTTATGCGTTGCCGCGCCTGATACTAAAAAACCAGATATCAAAGCGGTATGCGGCTATGCGGAAAAGCCTGCCCGATGCGCTGGACTTGTTGGTGATTTGTACAGAAGCAGGTCTTAATCTGGATAGTGGTCTCGATCGTGTCTGTCGCGAAGTTTCTAACTCCGCACCGGAGCTAGCAGACGAATTTGGACTGACGGCCATCGAATTGGGCTTTTTGCCGGACCGCAAGGAAGCATTGATGAACCTTGCCAGACGGGTGGATTTCCAATCCATGACCACCTTGGTCAATACTCTCCTTCAAACTGAAAAATATGGTACTCCTCTTGCGGTCGCTTTGCGCGTCCTATCTGCAGAAATGCGGGATGAACGGCTTATGAAAGCAGAAGAAAAAGCCGCCCGACTTCCTGCGATCATGACAGTGCCAATGATTGTTTTTATTCTGCCATCCCTGTTCATTGTGCTGATCGGCCCGGCCGTTCTTAAAGCAATTGATGCCTTCAGTGGTGGCTAACGCGCAGGCTTTCTCCAATTGCGATTAGCCTATATCGCCTATTCGGTTTTCTTATTTTCCCAGGCTGTCCTGATCGGCAGCTGCAAGGACATAATAATAAAACTGTTCATAGCGGAACAAGGCGCGAGGGGTCCGTTTTTCGCACCGATCTATCAGCAGTCTCATCAACATTTCCTGTTATATGCGTAGGTCCATTCGACGCTCAAAACGTCGGTACTGCAGTTGTTGGGAATAAGGCACGGGCGTGGTGCCATTTATTATAGGAAAAAGCTTGTTCTCTTCTCCTCTGCGCCTTCATACAGTGTGGACTCCATATCGCTGGTGCTGGGATCGGCGAGGGAATGAAGGCGATCCTTGTTCAAGGATAAGGGATAAAAAAACCCGCCATAACGAGGCGGGTTTTTTTAATGATTAGCAGTGTTAGTAGGACCCAGATCCAATATCCGTAATACGCTGAGACCATTCTTGATTATATGATCTTAAGGTAGAATAATGTGTTGTCGGGTCGACAATCGCAGCCACAACATTTTCTGGTGTAGGCGGGCTGGACTTTTGCTCGTTGGTTTGGTTTTCAACGGTATCAATGCGGACACGCGGTGTGTAGCATGCCTCAGAACGACTAATGAGGGTTTCGCATATTGTCATTGGTGTTGCGGCATTTGAAAATGCGCCCACCCGTACCCGATAGAATGTTCCTTTTTCTTCGCCAAGTTCTACTTTGGCAATCAATGGCTTATGATCGCCAAGCAGGTCAGAATGGCGTTTCTGCAGAAGTGACCACCCTCTATTGGCACGGTCTTCAGATTTAAATGACCCAAGCTGTATGTAATAGTCATGGGTTCTAACCTGTTCACCGATCACCTTGTCAGTCGCCTCGAAATTGTTATGTTCAACAACAGGGGTAATATCCGCCTTTGCAAGCGAGGTGTCTTCAGATTTCATGTCCACTTTTTCAGGAATGTCTGCGACTGTGTTCGCGCTGGAGACTTCGGCCTTCGGGGCGAAGACTTCATTTTTGGCGGTAGGGGTATCGAAACTACTGAAGTCAGGATCAACTTTACTATAGGTCACAGGTTTGGAAAGGGCGTCCGCTTCAACATCCGCAACGGGAGCCGCCGCGACTTTTGGTCCTTCAGTTTTTGGCTGTTGTTCGCCGATGCTGGCAACCATTTCAGCTGGAGCCGGAGCCTTCGCATATTGTTCAAAATGAGGTGTGCGAGGGATGGTCGGCAGTGTGCTCTTTGTCTCGGCAACCTGTGCAACGGTGTTAAGCTCTGTGCTTTCTTCACGGGCAACAAGCAGGTTATGTGGCTTGCGAGAGGTTTCCGGCGCCCGGTACTCTATATTGTTGTGCTGGGCAATTAAACTTGCCTGCTGTTCCTGTTCCTTAAGGTTGTCAGAAGTGTTCTGGTTTAGCGCCTTAAAATAAAGGGCGTTGTTCCGTGCTTCTTTTTCACTCAAATCCATGCGGGAATACCGCATTGCATCCGCAGACTTACCAGCCATTCCGTAAACCAACGCCAGATTTTGACGGTGTTTCGCATTGGCATGAGGATGCGTGGTAATGATTTCCAACATGGCAATGGCTTGATCTGTGCGCCCGGACAGCGCCAATGATAAGGCCAGATTGTTCTGGTAAGTCAGATTGTTGGTATCCGCCTTGATGGCGAGCCTGTAATAATCCTGCGCTTTGCCATGTTCGCCGGCTGTATCCAGAGACACCGCCATCCCCCCAAGAGAGCGCGCATTGTTGGGATCAAGGGCGATCGCTGATTCAAACGACTGTGCGGCCATATAGGGCTTGTCTTGATTGAGTAGGCTGTATCCAATACCTGTATGCGCGGCGATAACATCCGGAGATGTTTCCAAAACGCTTTTGTAAAGCTCAATCGCAGCGTCTGGTTTTTTGGTTTTCCTCAGGATATCTGCCATCGCAAGAACAGGAGCCGGGTTTTTGGGGCTTTTATGCGCTGCCATTGTATATAAGCGCAACGCGGTTGCAGGACTGCCTTTTTTCCAGGCACGGTCTGCAATACGCATTAAGCTTTGTACGGACATTCCCTTGGTTGCGCTTTGTGGCACCGAAGCAACAGGGGCTTTTGGCGGTTCCATCGTGTTCGAAGCTGCAGGGGTATTGTCTGTCGTATTACAGCCTGCAACAACTAAACTTGTCGTCATAAGCAAGGCAAGTTTGTTCATAGAAAGCATATTGTTCATCCGGGACACGGTGCGTCCTCCCAATCCAATACTGAATAAGGGGTAACAATAGCCAATTCATCCTTAAAAACTGTTAAGAAAAGGCCGGCTATTTGCTCAAAATTTTAGTAAAATTGGGATCCCGTATGATTATCCGTCCTGCCCCTGACAAAAGTTGTCACTGGCGTGTTTTAGTATCCTTGTTATTCGCCAGCAGGCGACCTCACAGATCAAATAAAAGGATCCTGAAATGACTGATTTACCTCCTAGTATTGTTTCTCACATATCCCTTGGAACAAACCGTTATCAAGAGGCATTAGACTTTTATGACGGTGTTCTGGCAGCCATTGGTGCAAAAAGGATACTGGAGCTGCATCAATATAATGCGACAGCATATGGGCGGCAATTCCCTGAATTTTGGATACAGGCGCCCCATGATCAATCGAAAGCCACGGTTGGCAATGGCACTCATGTGGCTTTTCTCGCGAGCACAAAACAGGCCGTTGTGGATTTTTTTGAAGCAGCTGTAAAAGCCGGGGGCAGCCCGGACGGCGAACCCGGCGATCGTCCCCATTATGGAAAGGCTTATTACGGATGCTTCGTCCGCGATCTGGATGGTAATAAAATTGAAGCCATGTATTGGGATGAAACACTCGGTGAAGAAGGTCACTGATTTAGTCTTCTCCGCGTGGGCGGTATAGGGGAGGGGTGTTCCTGATATTCTGTCACAGGGGGATGCACGTTTTGGGCATATTGCGGTTGAGCAGCTGGTGGGGTTCCGTTTGAAGGAACCCCATTCGGCTGGATAAAGTTGCCGGGCAGTGCGTTGTTTGAATAGGATTGATTTGCGCCCGCCGCCTGATACGGTGCGGCCTGAGGCGTGTTTGTATTTGGATCAATATAGCGATCGAACATTCCGGATCCTATTTGTTCAGGTAAGGCCTGAAATAAGGAAATTGTATTTGCCATACCGATCCGGTTCACAAAATTTGCTATCGTAATTGTAAGAAGCCCTGTTCTGAGGGTTTGCTCATCAACGCCTTGTCCCTTGCATTTTGCAAGCGCATCAGACAGTTCTTTTGCGACGATGTTGTTGGTGTTTGCCGCTGTCATTTATGATCTCCTCAACAAGTGGAACCTATCCTTGTATGTGTCTATGATTGCAAGACGCGTGTGGTTAATATTTGTGAAATTGTTCAGGCCTGTTGCTATACTGGCAAAAAATGAACAGGAGACTTGGAATGGATGACGCGATTGACCATCTGACGCGATTGATGGCGGAAAGTGAAAATATGGTTTTTTTCACTGGCGCGGGAATAAGTACTGAGTCTGGCATACCAGATTTCAGAAGCCCCGGAGGTTTTTGGGAGAAGAACCGGCCTATTGATTTTTCTGAATTCATGGCGTCTGAAGAGGCACGTAAAGAATCCTGGCGCCGAAAGTTCAATATGGAAACGGTGTTGTCTAAAGCCGCACCGAATGATGGCCATAAGGTGATCGCGTCCCTTTATCAAATGGGCAAGGTGTCATCTGTCATTACACAGAATATTGACGGTTTACACCAGGTATCAGGCGTCGATGAAAAGGATGTCATCGAAATTCATGGGAATACAACCTACGCAAAATGTCTCGATTGCCATCAACGGATGAGCTTGGAAGAAGTGCGCTCCATTTTTCAGGTCGACGAAACGTTGCCTGTCTGCCCGGCATGCGGGGGAATAGTTAAAACTGCTACCATTTCATTTGGTCAGGCAATGCCAATAGAGGCTATGCAACGCGCTGAAATGGAGGCAATAAATTGTGATTTGTTTGTCGTGGCAGGATCCTCCCTCGTTGTTTATCCGGCGGCAGATATTCCGGTTATCGCCCGCCAGCATGGTGCTGAGCTTGTTATTATCAACCGGGAAGAAACAGCACTCGACAGATTTGCAACACTCGCGCTTAATCGTGAAATCGGAGAGACCCTTACTCGCTGTCACAAATTTGTAGCGTGAATGACTCATAGTGGGTGTCTTGAACTAAATTTGTCATAATTCAGTTAAAGAAGAGAATTTAGATGCTGAATAGCACCGGTTTTATTGGGAAAATGTTGGTTTTCCTTCTATTGGTCACCACACCAGTTGCCATTGTTGCAATCTGGCTGGTGTCGCAGGGGTTATTGCCTGCTGAATATGCGGTGTTGCTTATTCTTACTCCGGTCGGACCCGGTGTTTTGATTTACAATCGCCTTCTTCGGGAAACAACAGTATTGTCGCAACGGATCGAGCATGAGGCCAGCGCTCCACTTTTTGGGCATTTGTTGCCGGGCTCAATCCGGTCGGGACTGCTTCCTGTTAATGATTTATTGCTGGCAATTCAGCAATATCGCCGCAGTATGCAGAACCTGTTCAAGGAAGCCCGGTCTCACCAGGACGACGCGATTTTGCTGTTCAATCTGCTTCCTGACCCTGTTTTGGTTCTTGATCAAAAACGCCGCATTAGTCGCTTCAACAGCGCGGCCAGAAATTTTTTTAGTGCTGATTTAGCGGAAACCGACCTGACAGCGTATTTGCGTCATCCATCCCTTATCAAGGCTGTTGATGCTGCCCTCGGCGGTGAGATTGAATCGCAGGTCGTTGAGTTCAAAATGGCGGGAAGTGTAGGGCGCTATATTGAAGCACATGTGACACAAATTCCGGGCAACGGCGGGAAAGATTTACGGGTTATCCTGACGTTGCACGACTTGACCACGGCCAAGAAAACGGAACAGATGCGGGTGGATTTTGTGGCGAACGCAAGCCATGAATTGCGAACGCCTCTGGCAATTTTGATCGGTGCGATTGAAACATTGCAAGGGCCAGCGGCCGCTGACCGGGAAGCGCAAGCGCGGTTTTTGAGTATGATGCACGCTCAGTCCCGCAGGATGTCCCAATTGATTGATGATCTGTTATCTTTGTCTCAAATCGAGATGAACGAGCATGCACGCCCTTCCGATCAGGTCGATGTCACGGATGTACTGCGAGGGGTTGTCGGGCTTATCACAACCAGAGCCAGTGATCTTGGGAAGACAATTGACCTTATGGCACCAGAAGAGCCTTTGCTGGTTTCAGGGGATAAGGATCAGTTGGCACAG
Source organism: Sneathiella aquimaris (assembly GCF_026409565.1). Classification (NCBI taxonomy): domain Bacteria; kingdom Pseudomonadati; phylum Pseudomonadota; class Alphaproteobacteria; order Sneathiellales; family Sneathiellaceae; genus Sneathiella; species Sneathiella aquimaris. Next base: position 2,701,498 of record NZ_CP112881.1, on the reverse strand, counting down.
ATTTTCACCAACCTGGTGGATAATGCTCTGAAATATGGCAAGGAAAATACTGCTGTGACCATATCCCTGACGGGGTCGGAGAAAAGCATCGCCGTTTCAATTATTGATCAGGGCGAGGGGATACCGTCTGAACATATTCCCAGATTGACGGAACGGTTTTATCGTGTGGATAGCGACCGGAGCCGGGAAATGGGCGGAACCGGTCTGGGACTTGCCATTGTAAAACATATTGTGAGTCGGCATCGGGGCCAGCTGGAAATCGACTCTGAGCTTGGAAAAGGCTCTCGCTTTACAATTCATCTGCCTGCACTCGTTAAATAAAACCCTATAAAATAGCCATTTGAGGGGCTGTAACAATAGTGTCATAAAAATGTAGTACTCCGGTCACCATCGAAGAGCAAGTTCCCGAAATCGGCAGGAAACACTGTCGCTCAAATGAACGGAGACTAGACGTGTTAAAGAAAACTCTCGGACTTGCTGTCATTGCGACAGTAGCATTCGCTGGACAGGCTATTGCCCGCGATCAGATCAGAATTGTTGGATCTTCTACGGTTTTTCCATTTTCCAAAACGGTTGCTGAGAATTTTGGCAACAAAGGCAAGTTTGCGACGCCTGTTGTGGAAAGCACCGGTTCCGGTGGCGGACTGAAATTATTTTGTGCGGGTATCGGTGAAGGGCATCCTGATATTACTAATGCTTCCCGTCGCATTAAAAAATCTGAAGTCGAAAAATGTGCCAAAGCAGGCATTACCGAAATTACTGAAGTTAAAGTTGGATTTGATGGCATTGTCCTGGCAAATTCCAAATCTACGGCTCCTATCAAGCTGACCAAAAAGCAGATTTTCATGGCGCTTGCTAAACAGGTTCCGATTGACGGAAAGCTCGTCGATAACCCATACAAAACATGGAAAGATGTTGACCCTTTTTTACCAGACACAAAAATTGAAGTTCTGGGCCCACCTCCAACCTCAGGAACGCGGGATGCGTTTTCAGAATTGGCAATGGAAGGCGGCGCGAAGAAATTCCCAAGCCTCAAAGCACTGAGAAAATCAGACAAAAAAGCATTTAAGGCAGTGGCTCACTCTGTACGCGAAGATGGCGCCTATATTGAAGCTGGTGAAAACGATAATCTGATCGTTCAGAAACTGGTTGCAAACCCTTCTGCGGTGGGTGTGTTCGGCTTCAGTTTCCTTGATCAGAATGCTGACAAAATTCAGGGTGGTGTCATTGGCGGTGTTGAGCCGACATTCGAAAATATTTCCTCTGGAAAATACGGCATCTCCCGCTCTTTGTTTTTCTATGTAAAGAAAGCCCATGTTGGCAAAATTCCCGGGATCAAGGAATTCGTTGCTGAATTTACAAGTGAAGATGCTTTTGGTGAGTTCGGGTATCTTTCTGAAAAAGGGTTGATCCCTCTTTCTGAGGCAGAACGGACGAAGGTACGTAAAGCTGGTACGTCTCTTTCGAACCTGATGATGTAAGTGGTGGCGGGGCAGAGAAATGTTTTTCTGCCCCTTCTTTCTTCCTTCGACTGCTGGACAGCATAAGGCGCTATAATGAGTTTCTCCCCTTTGATATTCCTGCTTTTGGCCATGTGTACCGCAGGTTATTGGTATGCAACCAAGAAGGTTCTTGCAGGAAAAGGAACAGACGGCGGCGGATACGCTGGTCGCCCCCACCAGTTTGGAATGTATGTTGTGGTGTGGGGGGGGCTTCCGCCGCTTCTTCTATTTTTGGTATGGTTTGCATTCACACTTCTTCCGTTGGATCGCAGCACGGGGCCCCTGCAGCAGGTCGATCAGATCATTTTTCCGGTTCTGGCCATGTTGGCCGCGGCGGCCGGTTTGTCTCTGGGTATTCAGAATATCAAGCCGGGATTAAGGGTTCGTAAGACGCTTGAGGGTTCAGTTTATGCCATATTAATTCTGGCATCGACCATCTCAGTTTTTACGACCGTTGGAATTGTGTTTTCCCTGTTATTTGAAACGCTTAGCTTTTTCGAAAAAGTACCATTGTCAGAGTTCTTCCTAGGCTTGAACTGGAGCCCGCAAACTGCCTTGAGGTCGGATCAGGTTGGTTCATCCGGTGCATTCGGTGCCATACCGCTTTTTGCCGGTACCATGCTGATTACTCTAATAGCGATGATCGTCGCGGTTCCCTTGGGCTTGTTCAGTGCGATCTATATGACAGAATATGCGTCGAACGGTTTTAGAGCCGTTGTGAAGCCAATTCTGGAGATTCTGGCAGGCATTCCAACGGTGGTTTATGGCTTTTTTGCAGCCCTGACAGTAGGCGTGTTTTTTCGGGATGTGGGCTCGTCTTTAGGCCTTTCCGTTGTCTCGGAGAGTGCTTTGGCCGCAGGTGTGGTTATGGGAATGATGATCATTCCGTTTATCTCGTCGCTGAGTGACGATATTATCATGGCCGTCCCGCAAAGCCTTCGGGACGGATCTTACGGTTTGGGGGCGACCCATTCAGAGACCGTTCGAAAGGTTATACTTCCTGCAGCGCTTCCCGGGATTGTCGGGGCTGTCTTGCTGGCTGTCAGCCGGGCGATCGGGGAGACAATGATTGTTGTCATGGCGGCAGGTTTCGCCGCAAACCTGACAGCTAATCCGCTGGAAGCGGTGACGACGGTGACCGTACAGATTGTCGGATTGCTGGTCGGTGATCAAGAGTTTGACAGTGCCAAGACACTGGCGGCTTTCGCACTCGCGTTGGTGCTGTTTGTTATTACCCTTGCCCTTAACGTAATTGCCCTTGTGGTTGTTCGCAAATATCGAGAAAAATATGACTGATACTGCTCAGACAAAAAAGAACGCCGGGTGGGGTTCGAAAGAGAGCCGTGCCAAGCTGGCAAAGCGGCATCGCTCCGAGAAGATTTTTAGATCCCTTGGATTGGGCGCAATTATTATTGCCCTGTGCATGCTGACAACTCTTATCGTAAGTATCACAAGCAAGGGATATACCGCCTTTGTACAGACACGGTTTGATATTGAAATCACCTTCTCAAAAGACATTCTGGATCCAGAAAATACGAATGACCCTGAAGTTCTGCGGGCGGCAAGTTATGGTAGTTTGGTTCGGAATGCTCTTCGATCAGAATTTCCCGATGTAAAGTCGCGCAAAGAGTTAAGGGCTTTGTTCGGTATCGTTAGCAAGGGGGCTAATGTTCAGCTTCGCAAATTGGTGATGGAGACCCCTGAACTGATCGGCACCACGAAGACAGTGAGCCTGATCGCAAGTGATGATATGGACATGTTCAATAAAGGATATATTGAACGCGATATTCCGCAAGACGATCGTCGCGTGAAAGATAATGAAATCCATTGGTTTGATCAGCTTGATGGAAAAGGAGCCGTGAAAACCGTTTTCAATAGTGGATTCTTTACTTCTGGTGATAGCGGTGAGCCGGAGATCGCAGGAATATGGGGCGCGGCGGTTGGTTCTTTTTATACATTGCTGATCACATTTGTCATCGCTTTCCCCATCGGTGTTATGACCGCCATTTATCTGGAGGAATTTGCGCCTCAAAATAAACTGACGGATATCATTGAGGTCAATATCAACAATCTAGCAGCGGTTCCTTCCATTGTATTTGGATTGCTGGGCTTGGCGTTGTTTCTGAATGTTGCCCATCTTCCAAGATCCGCGCCTTTGGTTGGCGGATTGACCCTTGCGTTGATGACCTTGCCGACCATTATCATTGCCGCGCGGGCAGCGATCCGGGCCATACCGGATAGTATCCGCAGTGCAGCCCTGGGGTTGGGGGCATCGCGTCAACAAACCGCCTTTCATCATGTCCTGCCGCTCTCCATGCCGGGGATTTTAACGGGAACGATTATTGGATTGTCGCAAGCCCTTGGGGAAACCGCTCCACTTTTGATGATTGGAATGGTCGCCTTCATTGTGGATATACCCGGCTCGGTAACTGATCCAGCAACTGTTTTGCCCGTTCAGGTTTTCCTTTGGGCCGATAGCCCAGAGAGGGCATTTGTCGAGAAGACCTCTGGTGCAATTATGGTTTTGCTCGGTTTTTTGGTGATTATGAATGCACTGGCAGTTTTGCTGCGCAAGAAATTTGAACGCCGCTGGTAGACTGGCAATGGAACAAGGACACAAGGATATGCAGATGCTTGCAGATATAGCGTCAACAGACACCGCCGAAAAAAACGCGATGATTGAAGCGCGGGATGTCAGCGTTTTTTATGATAACAAGCAGGCGTTGAAGGACGTCTCACTCGATGTTTTCGAAAATGAAATTACGTCACTGATTGGACCATCGGGGTGTGGAAAATCCACCTTTTTAAGGTGTTTGAACCGGATGAATGACACGGTTGCTGGATGTCGCGTTGAAGGTACTATTCTTTTGGATGGCCAGGATATTTATGCCTCTTCCGTTGATGAGGTGTTGTTGCGTGCCAGAGTAGGGATGGTCTTTCAGAAGCCCAATCCGTTTCCAAAATCGATTTACGATAACGTTGCATATGGCCCGCGTATTCACGGCCTTGCCAAGGATAAGGACGAGTTGGACGATCTTGTCCTGACAAGCCTTGAGAAAGCTGGGTTGTTAAAGGAAGTCCGAGATCGCCTGAACGCATCAGGCACCGGCCTTTCAGGGGGACAGCAACAGCGGCTGTGTATCGCACGCGCCCTTGCAGTTCAGCCTGACATTATTCTGATGGACGAGCCGTGCTCTGCACTTGATCCTATTGCAACGGCAAAGGTTGAAGAGTTGATCGAGGAACTACGGCAAAATTATACCATCATTATTGTGACCCATTCCATGCAACAGGCCGCCCGTATCTCACAGAAAACGGCTTTCTTTCACTTGGGAGAAATTGTCGAGGTTGGGGACACGGAACAATTATTTACAAGCCCGTCAGACGAACGCACACAAGGCTATATTACGGGTCGTTTCGGTTAATTTTGAAGATCGAGGAGAAATAGAATGAGTGGAACAGGACATATCGTCCGGTCTTTTGACGAAGATCTTCAGGAAATGCGCAACACCATCATCGAGATGGGGGGGCTTGCCGAAAGTCAATTGGAAGCGGCTGTTCGGGCGCTTATGGACCGCAATACTGATCTTGCTCAGGCGACGATTGAAGCAGATGTCGCTGTGGATGAACTGGAACAGAAAATTGACAGTCTGGCGATAAAATTATTGGCCTTGCGTAATCCGGTTGCCGACGATCTTCGCCTTGTGATTTCTGCCCTGAAAATAGCGTCGTTATTAGAACGGGTTGCTGACTATTCAGCGAATATTGCAAAGCGTGTGATTGCCCTGAACCTTGCGCCGGCCATTCGGCCGGTGTCTGCCATTCCAAGGATGGGTGAAATGGTTCGTCACATGATTGATGACATACTGACCGCTTATGCTCAGGAAGATGTCGAGCTGGCCTATGACGTCTGGCGGCGCGACCGTGATGTTGACCAGTTATACAACAGCATGTTCCGTGAGCTTTTGACCTATATGATGGAAGATCCGCGCAGCATAACTAGTTGTACCCATCTTATTTTCATGGCGAAAAATATCGAGAGAGTAGGCGATCATATGACAAATATCGCTGAAATCATCGTTTATCAGATAACAGGTCAAGCCCCGAAGGAAAAGCGTCCGAAAGGCGATAAGACCAGCATTACAATGATAGACCTTCCAGAAGATCTTGCGACCCGAGGAACTGAAAACTGATGAAAGTCCTAATTGTTGAAGATGAGCCCTCGATGATTGAGTTGCTGCGCTACAATCTTGTGAGTGCCGGTTTCGAGGTGAGCTCTGCCATGGACGGAGAAGAAGCATTGATGCTTATCGATGAGCAAACTCCAGACATGGTTCTTTTGGATTGGATGCTGCCAAAGATTTCCGGAATAGAAGTATGTCGGATGCTGCGCCGTAAACAAGAGACGCGCAATCTGCCAGTTATTATGATTACAGCCCGCGGCGAAGAGACCGACCGGGTTCGCGGACTGGATGTGGGTGCAGATGACTATATGTCAAAACCGTTCTCTCCGAACGAACTACTTGCGCGAATTCGCGCTGTATTGCGGCGCCATAACCCAAACCTGGGAAGCGACATGATCTCTGTTGCTGATGTATCTATGGATCTGGTTGCGTATAAAGTTAGTCGGGCAGGGAGAGAGCTGCATTTAGGTCCGACGGAATTCAAGCTCCTGCGATACTTTATGGAGCGCGCCGGTCGGGTGCTGACAAGAGAACAGCTTCTTGACGGAGTTTGGGGGCAGAATGTGTATGTTGAGGACAGGACTGTTGATGTCCATATCAGGCGGTTACGCAAAGCATTGAACAGTGAAAATGAAGTTGACCTTATTCGAACTGTTCGTGCGGTTGGATATTGTTTTGAAAAGGAATAGGGGAAAATAATCCCCTTTTCACCACCAGAACATGAAACTCTGATTAGCTTTCAGCAGCTGCAATATGTTTTTTCAAAGTGCTGATCAAGCCATCAACATTCCCGCCGTTTTTGCTGATGACAGATGAAAATTCATCGCGGTGCGTTAATGCCATGCTGACATTTTCAACAACGATATCGACGATTTTCTGTTCGCCTGACTTGTTGGTTCGAACGCGCCAGTCAAGCTTAATGGGTGGGCCCTTGGGGCGGATGATCTGTGATTTGACCAGATACTCGTTTTTGTTAAGAGGTTTCGCTTTGAGAATAGTCAGGTTCTCGCCTGAATATTCACCAATGCGCTTCTGGTAGGTTGTAATAATGTATTTTTTGAAAAGTTCCTGATACTCGGATTTTTGCTCGGAAGAGGCTTTACGCCAATGTTTCCCGAGGACAAAGCGTCCGATCAAACTCATGTCAAAGTCACGAGACACTAATTTATCAAAACCGGCCCGTTTCGCGTCAGCATCCAGTTTATCGTTTGAAAGGAGCGTAACGGCTTCCTTGCCGAGATTCTCGACAAGAGCCGTTGCAGACTTTTCTGAACTCGCTTCAGCATGCGCTGAAAAGAAAGAAGGGCTGACAAGAGCGGGGGCAACGGTTAGAGTAAATGCAGTAACCGATACCACGAGTAATTTTTGTAAAGTCATCCCTTCAAGAGTCCTTTTATTTAGTTGAAGGGACAGATCTTCTTACAGTCTCTTCGTCTTCCTGAAACAAGAGGGAAACCCTGTCAGTTGCCAGCGGTGCATCGTCATCCTGCTCAAAAGAGATATCCGGAAGTGGCGTCAAATCAGCCTGCCCATCCAGAATTTCACTTTTCCTGTTTTGACGATACAGGCTGCGAATGGTCGCGTAAAAATCGATGGAATTCTTCTCGATCTCATCAAGGGATTCCAATGAACGTGAGCGGAAATCAATTGCGCTGGCAATGCCACGATAAAGCGGTACATTGTCGACGTCGTTGTTCCGTGCGATCAAATTAACGGGATCAATGAAATATTCGCCAGCGATTCCGACGGCTTCACGTGATGTGTTTGGGCCAAGGACTGGCAAAACCAGATACGGGCCCTCGGGAATTCCCCAAACCGCGAAAGTCTGACCGAGATCTTCCTCATCATAGTCAATCTGGGCGATGTCAAAAAGGCCGCCAAAGCCAAGGAATGTATTTGTGAAGAAAGCCCCCATATTGTCGCCTGCGCCGTCAAGGTCGCCTTGGGCAATATTATTGAGGAAATACATTGGCTGGGACAGGTTGTTCAGGAAGTTGGTGACGCTGTCCTGTACTGCATCAGGCAGAGCTTCATTATAAATATGTGCAACCGGCTTAAGGGCCAAGGCGTCGAGTGCGTTATTCACATCGAAGAAATAACGGTTCAATGGTTCGATCGGATCCTGAACTTCGTTATAAACAACATTGGCAGGATCTTCTCCTGGAGGTGTTGTGCAGCCGCCCAATAGACCAAGCGCCAAAGTCGCTATACATCCTGACAACAATGATGCTCTGAATTTTTTTGAACTCATATTCATACCCAGCTTTAGCTTTCTAACGCGGCTTATCGATCATGATAAAAGCACAACAATCGTTACTGAAGTCTTTATTTATATCAGAATAAAATTAGACCAAAGCAAAATCATGATTTTGTTACAATTTTTTACCAAACATCTCGAAGACCTATCATAGAGAGGGGGCATATACCAGTGGGGAAACTCACCTTCGGGTATTTCATTAATTCAAATGTTGCTAAAAAGTCGCTCAAAAATCATCTGTACAAAGATATAAATATATGTTTATATCATGACACAGGCATTTTGATGATTGGATTGACGCGTGGAGCAATTGCTACAAGGTTTACGGGCTGCGGGGGAAGAAACGCGGATGCGGCTTCTTGTGTTGTGTGGTCACGCGGAACTGACTGTTAGTGAGCTCATTCAGATTTTGGGGCAAAGCCAACCGCGGGTTTCCCGACATCTCAAACTTCTCTGTGATGCAGGTTTGCTCGACCGCTTCCAAGAGGGGAGCTGGGTGTATTACAGGCTTGCCAATAAAAGCGGGACGTCTTTATTAGCCCGGTATTTGGTTGATCTGGTTCCTGAAGATGATCCGGTCGTCTCTCGGGATCTGGAGCGCCTGAATACCATCAAACAGGCCCGTTTGGACGCTGCGGACGATTATTTTCGGGAAAATGCCAAGCATTGGAACAAGATTCGGTCTTTGCATGTGGCTGAAAAAGAAGTCGAACGGTTGATTCTATCCTCCGTTCAGGACATGGAAATCACTGACTTTCTGGATATCGGAACCGGTACAGGTAGAATGCTGGAGCTTTTCGGGCCTTTGTCCCAGTTTGCCGTTGGTGTGGATACCAGCCGCGAAATGCTTGCTTTCGCGCGTGCGGCGATTGAGGGGGCGGATCTGAGAAACTGTCAGGTGCGTCTGGGCGACATGTATACGCTCCCGTTTTTAAATGACTCACAGGACGTCGTGGTCATCCATCAGGTGTTGCATTATGCGGATCGACCGAAAATGGTCATTGCAGAAGCAAAAAGAGTATTGCGGAAGAACGGCCGCCTTGTTCTCGTCGATTTTGCACCGCATGAAGTTGAAACCCTCCGCACAGAACATGCTCACACCCAGATGGGTTTTGATGCAGACCAGGTTTGGTCATGGTGCGAAGAAGCCGGTCTTAAAAGAAAAGATTTTCATATGCTTGCGGGTGACCCGCTGAATGTAAATATCTGGATTGCTGAGCAATCCAATACTGATAATCCCTCAGGAGAGAGAGAATGACACTTCCCGACACGTTTTTAGAACGGGTAGAAACTGAACGTTTGTCCAATATTGGCGGGTCCAACCCTTTATCAATTTCATTTGAATTCTTCCCGCCGACGACCGAGAAGATGGCGAGCAAGTTATGGGATACAGTCGAGCGGCTAGGCCCTCTCTCACCTTCTTTTGTGTCTGTGACATACGGGGCAGGCGGGTCCACGCGGGAGAGAACCCATGGCCTTGTTAGCCGAATTCGGAAAGAAACGGATCTGGAGCCTGCAGCCCATCTTACTTGTGTTGGTGCCTCAAAATCAGAAATCGAAGAGGTGGCTGAACAATATTGGGAAAGTGGCGTAAAACATATTGTTGCGCTTAGAGGGGATCCGCCGGAAGGGCAGGACGGTTTTGTTGCCCATCCGGACGGCTTTAAAGGATCCGTTGAATTGATTGAGCATCTTAAGAAGATGCACGATTTTGAGATCAGCGTGGGTTGTTATCCGGAAATCCATCCCGATGCTGCTTCAAGTCTTGCTGACATTGATTATCTGAAGCGGAAAATGGATGCTGGTGCTGACCGTGCAATCACGCAATTTTTCTTTGATCCGGATACCTATTTACGCTTTATTGACCGGGCACAGGCCCAAGGCGTTGATATTCCAATAATTCCGGGCATATTGCCGGTAACAAGTTATTCCAAACTTCGGCAGTTCAGTGGACAATGTGGGACACAAATACCGTCATGGCTCACACATCTGTTCGAAGGACTGGACGATGATCCGGCAACCCGAAATCTGGTAGCGGCGATGGTCGCGTCCGAACAATGCCGTCAACTACAGCGTGCCGGAGTGAAGGATTTTCATTTTTACACGCTAAATCGTGCTGATCTGGTATATGCCATTTGTCACACAATGGGTGTCCGGCCCAACCGTTAAGTAACGCGCAACCGAATTATTTATAAGTAATTGATCAGGAACGGGACCATTCCCATGAAAAAATCTGCCTCCTACGTAACAATCGAAAATGCCCTGAAGAATAGAATTCTTGTTCTGGATGGGGCCATGGGCACGATGATTCAGACTTTTTCCCTGCAGGAAGAAGACTACCGTGGGGATCGGTTCAAAGCATCACCAATTGACCTGAAAGGCAACAGCGACCTGCTAACCCTGACCCGTCCGGATGTCATCGAAGATATTCATGATCAGTTCATGGCTGCCGGATCTGATATCCTTGAAACAAATACCTTCAGTGGCACGACGATTGCGCAGGCTGATTATGGTTTGGAAAGTGCGGTTTACGACATAAATTGTGAAAGTGCGAAACTGGCGCGTAAAGTTGCTGATCGCTGGACTGCAAAAACGCCCGATAAACCAAGATTTGTTGCGGGTGTTCTGGGACCAACCAATAGAACAGCCTCCATCTCGCCGGACGTGAATGACCCGGGTTTTAGAAATGTGACTTTCGACGAACTCGTCACGGCTTATGATGGCGCTTTGCGGGGGTTGATTGATGGCGGCGCTGATATCATCCTTATTGAGACCGTGTTTGACAGCTTGAACTGTAAAGCCGCTATTTACGCAGTCTTACGATATTTTGATGAAGTTGGTGTTCGGTACCCTGTCATGGTTTCAGGAACCATTACGGACGCGTCTGGTCGGACCTTGTCCGGGCAAACTGCCGAAGCATTCTGGGCGTCCATGGCTCATGCCCAACCCATCAGCATCGGGTTCAACTGTGCGCTAGGGGCAAAAGACCTGAGGCCGCATGTTCAGGCTGTTTCAGCAATCGCACCGACCGGGGTAAGCGTTCATCCGAATGCGGGACTTCCCAATGAACTGGGTGAATATGATGATACACCCGCCTATATGGCAGAGCAGTTGCAAGAATTTGCGTCCAGTAACCTAGTAAATATTGTTGGTGGATGTTGTGGTACGCGCCCGGAACATATCAAGGCGATAGCCGAGGCAGTATCGACAATTACCCCGCGGCAAATTCCTGAAGCTGACCATATTGCACGGCTGTCTGGACTGGAGCCGCTTTATCTGGACGAAACAGTTGGTTTCGTTAATGTCGGAGAGCGGACCAATGTTGCTGGTTCCGCCAAGTTTAAAAAGCTGGTGATGAACGGCGATTATGATACCGCGCTGGATATTGCCCGGGATCAGGTGCTGAATGGCGCGCAGGTGGTGGACGTCAATATGGACGATGCCATGCTGGAGGCCGAAACAGCCATGCCAACATTCCTTAATCTTATCGCTTCAGAGCCGGATATCTGCCGGGTTCCGGTTATGATCGATAGTTCGAAATGGAACGTGATTGAAGCCGGGTTGAAAACGGTTCAAGGGAAAGCCGTCGTCAATTCAATTTCTCTTAAAGAAGGAGAAGAGGCGTTCATTACTCAAGCCCGGGAAATTCGCCGGTATGGCGCCGCGACCATCGTAATGGCGTTCGACGAAGACGGGCAGGCCGATAGTAAAGAGCGGATGGTCGAAATTTGCACACGATCCTACAAGATACTGACAGAAGTTGTCGGCTTTCCGCCTGAAGACATTATTTTTGATCCTAATATTTTCCCAATTGCAACCGGGATTGATGATCATAACAACTTCTCTAAAGACTATATTGAAGCCACCAAAATCATCAAGGAAACCCTGCCTCACGCCAAGATCAGTGGCGGTGTTTCGAATATGTCTTTCTCGCTTCGTGGTAATAATCCGATGCGAGAAGCCATGCATGCTGTCTTCCTGTATCATGCCGTGCAAGCAGGCATGGACATGGGGATTGTGAATGCGGGGCAGCTGGCTGTTTATTCGGACATTCCAGAGGATTTGCGTAATCGGATCGAGGATGCGGTTTTAAACCGTCGCGAGGATGCAACAGAAAGACTTCTGGAAGTTGCCGAGCAGGCGGTTGGCCAGACAAAAGATAATGTGAAGGACCTTTCCTGGCGTGAACTTGATGTGGCGGATCGCTTGAGCCATGCGCTGGTAAAAGGAATTTCTGATTATATCGAAGAAGATACGGAAGAAGCCCGCCAGGGATTTGCCCGCCCTATCCAGGTTATTGAGGGGCCGTTGATGGACGGCATGAACATTGTGGGCGATTTGTTCGGCTCGGGTAAAATGTTCCTGCCGCAGGTCGTTAAAAGCGCGCGCGTGATGAAGCAGGCTGTTGCGTACCTCTTGCCCTATATTGAAGCCGAGAAAGAAAAGGGCGGAGAAGTTTCAACAAAAGGTAAAATCCTGTTGGCAACGGTGAAAGGCGACGTTCATGATATTGGTAAAAACATTGTAGGTGTGGTCTTGCAATGCAACAATTTCGAGGTCATTGATCTTGGCGTTATGGTCCCCTATACAAAAATCCTCGAAACAGCGATTTCCGAAAATGTTGATATCATCGGCCTGAGTGGATTGATTACGCCGTCGTTGGAAGAAATGGCAACGGTCGCGTCGGAAATGCAGCGAGGGAACTTTAGCAAGCCCTTGTTGATTGGGGGGGCGACGACATCAAAAGTACACACAGCGCTCAAGATTGCTCCACAATATGAAGGATCAACGATTTATGTTACTGATGCGTCGCGCGCTGTTGGCGTCGCCACGTCTTTAATCAGTGACGATACCAGCAACTCGATTGTTCAGGATATTAAAGCTGAATATGAACAGGTGCGGGAGAATTATTACCGCAAACAGAAACCCGATAATTTTGCTCCGATAGAGGCTGCGCGAAAAAATAGCGCCAAGATCGATTGGAATCAATTTAAACCGGTTAAACCAACGTTTATTGGTTTGAAGCAGTTCGATGACATCGATCCATCAAAGATTGTTGAGTTTTTTGACTGGTCCCCGTTCTTTAGAACCTGGGAACTTGCCGGGCATTTCCCTAAGATTCTTGAGGATGACGTTGTCGGTGAAACGGCAACCGAACTATATAATGATGCTCAGGCGATGCTAAAAAAGATCATCGAAGAAAAATGGTTGACCATTAGAGCGGTTGTTGGCTTTTTCCCGGCGGTGAGTGTCGGCGATGATGTGGTGGTATATGAAGATGAAAGCCGGACAACTGAGAAACACCGGTTCCATTTCCTGCGCCAGCAAATGAACCGGACTAATAGCCGGGCTAATCACTGTCTTGCCGATTTCATCGCGCCCGAAGAGGCAGGTGTTCCTGATTATATTGGTGGTTTTGCCGTCACGGGGGGACTTGGAATTGAAGGGAAGCTTGCAGATTTTGAACGGACCCACGATGATTATAGCAGCATCTTGCTGAAGGCTTTGGCCGACCGCTTTGCTGAAGCTACAGCCGAATATATGCATTCTTATGTCCGGCAGGAGCTTTGGGGATATGCGAAGGATGAAAATTTCTCAAATGCCCAACTTATTCGAGAGGCTTATCAGGGTATTCGTCCCGCGCCGGGTTATCCTGCCTGCCCTGACCATTCAGAAAAACCGGGTTTGTTTGAAGTGTTGGAAGTTGAAGACAGAATTGGAATATCGCTGACCGAGTCTTACGCGATGATGCCGGCATCATCTGTTTCCGGCTATTATTTTGCCCATCCCAATGCACAGTATTTTGGTGTGGGGAAAATTGCGAAAGATCAGGTCGAGGATTACGCAAAACGCAAGCAGATATCAATGATAGAAGCGGAGCGTATTCTAGCCTCCAACTTGGGCTATGATCGGTCGCGTAGCCGCAATTGATCGATAAATGACGGAATTTTGATTTCCCTTTCAGGATGAAATCTGAAAACTGGAAAACAGGTCAGGCAAGGGAGCCAAGCATGTTTTCCAGAATTTTTATGTCATTATCAGTTGCGATTGCTCTGTTCATTGCGGCTCCCGCTTTCGCTTTTGATGAAATCAATACCGGATATCTGGGATCAACAGCTTTGAAGGGCTATGACAGTACGGCCTATCACTCGTCGCAGCGCCCGATTGAAGGGCAAAAAGCCTTCTTTTTTGAATGGAAGGGGGCGACCTGGCGGTTTGCAGACGCACAAAGCCGCGACCTGTTCGCTGCAGAGCCGGCGGCTTATGCCCCTCAATATGGCGGATATTGTTCTAACCAGATGAGTCTGGGGAATTTATCCGACATCGATCCGGGTGTGTGGCTTATTCATCAGGGCAGGTTGTATTTCTTTGGGCATCAGGCGGGTAAAGACCGCTGGGAGCGAACCGGTATTGACGCCCGGATAAAAGACGCTGATAAAAACTGGAAAATGTATCTTGCGAAAAAATAACACTCTTTGTGAGGAACACTCGCTTGCTGTTTAGAGGTTGGATGACTAATCTCTCCCGATCAAAAATATCGGGAAAATCAGAATGCAATTCATTAGCTTTGACGCCGCGGATAACAGATTAAGTTGGAAAGAAACAGCGGATGCGCTGTATGCCGGTCATAAGCTGGAAAAAGCTGAAATTGGAGATTTGCTGCTTTCAAAAGGCGATCGAAGTCTGCTGAGCCGTGGCGCATGGATTGATGGTGTGGGATTGGCCTTGAAATCTGTGACTGTGTTTCCTGAAAATACCCAAAAACAACCTCCGGAACCTTCAATTCAAGGCGCGATGTTGCTTTTCGATAGCAGCAGCGGTGCGTTGACCGCAATCGTTGATGGCCCTTTGGTAACGAAATGGAAAACCGCAGGAGATAGTGTTCTAGGGGCTCGTTTGCTCGCCGCTGATGATCCGAAATCCTATCTGGTCGTGGGGGCGGGGACGGTGGCCAAAACGCTCCTTCAAGCTTACCACGAAGTTTTTCCCAGTATTGAAACCTTCACTATATGGGCTCGATCCCAGGAAAAAGCTGACGAGTTTGCCAAGGAAATGCTGGCTGAAGGGTTTCCTGTTCACGTTGCCACTGATTTGGCCGAAGCAGCGGCAGCCGCAGATATTATTTCAACGGCAACTCTGTCCAAGGATCCTGTCCTAAAAGGAGAGTGGGTCAAACCGGGTACCCATGTGGACCTGATCGGTGCCTATCGGCCAGACATGCGCGAAGCCGATGATATCTTGATGCAAAAAGCCAAAATCTTTGTAGACGCACGAGAAACGACGATCGGTGAAATTGGCGAGCTGATGATCCCGATGGCGGCGGGCGTTATTAACGAAGCGGATATCATGGGCGATCTTACCGATCTGTGCAATGGTAGCGAAGGACGTCGCCATTCTTCTGACATCACTGTTTTCAAAAATGGCGGCGGTGCCCATCTGGACCTGATGACAGGCACCATGATTGTTCAGAAGATGAGTTGCTGAAACACCGGCCACCTTTCGATTCCAAGCCGTAAGGGGGGCGCTGACGCTAATTTTCGCGCCCATAGCCTCCTCCCGTTGGGGTCTGAATAACGAATGTATCGCCGGGGGCCATTTCTGTTTTATCCCGTCCTTCCAAAGCTTCTTTCGAGCCGTCCTTTCGGATCACCCATTGATTGCCGGGCTCTCCGTTTTCCCCGCCGTCAAGGCCGAAAGGCGGGACTTTACGGTGGCTGGAGAGAATGGCGGCTGTCATCGCTTCGTGGAATTTTATTTTGCGCAAAGTGCCATCTCCGCCAACATGACGGCCTTTGCCACCTGAACCTTTTCGGATCTCAAAGCTTTCAAGTGTGACAGGAAAACGCCATTCCAGAATTTCTGGATCGGTAAGGCGGGCATTTGTCATATGGGTATGAACAGCACTTGTTCCGTCATAATCTGGCCCCGCACCAGATCCGCCGCAGATCGTTTCATAATATTGGTAGGTTTCATTTCCGAAAGTGAAGTTATTCATCGTGCCTTGGGCCGCGGCCATTACACCCAATGCACCAAACAGGCAATCCGTTATGCATTGCGAAGTTTCCACATTACCCGCGACAACGGCATACGGGTATTCGGGGGAAAGCATGCAGCCGTCCGGAACAATAATATCAAGCGGTTTCAGGCAACCCGCATTCAGCGGGATATCACTATCAACCAAACATCTGAAAACATAAAGAACAGCAGCAGTGGTTACGGCTCTGGGCGCGTTATAGTTTGTTGGATGAGGGCCGCTGGTGCCGGTAAAATCAATGACGGCAGATCGGGTTTTCCGGTCAATTGTTACAGAGACGACAATTTCAAATCCGTCATCCATTGGATAGGTGAAGGATCCTTCTTTTAAAACATCCAGAACCCGCCGGACAGATTCTTCCGCATTATCCTGAACGTGCCCCATATAAGCGTGCACCACGTCCAAGCCAAAATGGTCCACCATTTTTCGAAGTTCCTGTATTCCTTTTTCGCAAGCTGCGATCTGGGCTTTTAGGTCCGCAATATTCTGGTGTGTATTCCGTGACGGATATTCGCCAGACTTCAAAATGGCCGTCATTTCGTCCTCGAGAAACCGGCCGCCGTCGACCAGCAGAATGTTATCCAGCAACACGCCTTCTTCTTCTACCCGTCGGCTGTCGGGGGGCATGGAGCCTGGGGTCAGGCCACCGATATCGGCATGGTGCCCCCGGCTGGCCACATAAAACAGAATGTCTTTTCCGTCCTCGTCAAAAACCGGCGTAATAACAGTGACATCGGGTAAATGGGTTCCGCCGTTATAGGGTGCATTCAGAACGAATACATCTCCTGCCTTCATGGTCGGACCATGTTTACGCATAACGGACTTGATGCTTTCCGACATTGACCCCAGATGAACCGGCATATGAGGGGCGTTGGCAATGAGATCACCCTTTAGATCAAAAACAGCGCAGGAGAAATCGAGCCGTTCCTTAATATTGACGGAAAACGCGGTTTTTTCCAGAACAGTGCCCATCTGTTCGGCGACATTCATGAAAAGGTTGTTAAAGACTTCAAGCATAACAGGGTCGACAGTCGTACCAATTGCCTGCACGCGCTCAAGAGGTACAACGCGACTTAGCACCAGATCGGAGCGGTTGTTTAATTCAGCCTGCCAACCCTCCTCGACCACCGTTGTTCCGGTTTTTTCGACAATAACGGCAGGGCCCGTAACCGTTTGACCGAAAACAAGCGTTTCCCTTTCATAAAAGGGGCAGCGATGATGCTTGTTTCCGGTGAATAACGGATGCGTTGCTATGGCCGTCAGGGTAGGGGGCCTCTCGAGCTTTTCAAGCAGGGGCAGCGAAACTTCTTCTGATTTTCCGATGACCTCGATCGAAGCGGCCTCGACAATTAGAGTTTTGTCGGGGCTGATAAAGCCAAAACGCTGCTTGTGAGCGATTTCAAATCTGTCTCGGACATTTTGCAGTGTATCGTTATCAACAACAAGGCTCGTATCTGATCCATCATACCGAATGTGGAGTTTTTTTTCGGCAAGAATGCGAACAGGGAGTACCCCCTGTGCTTGCATCTCTTTTGTTCCGTTATCTGCCAATTCGTCCAAAACAGTCTGAATGGAGATTAGGTTTTCTGAGGTTAGTTCCTGTTCGACGGCCTGTTCTTTCATAATTCGCAAATCGGCTAGCCCCATGCCAAAGGCGGAAAGAACACCTGCATAAGGATGAAGAAGAATTTTTTTGATGCCTAAACTGTCCGCAACCATGCAGGCATGTTGCCCACCGGCCCCACCAAAAGAGGTCAGGACATATTCGGATACATCATAGCCGCGCTGGACCGATATTTTCTTGATGGCATTGGCCATATTCTCAACGGCAATATAGAGAAATCCTTCCGCAACTTCTTCCGGTGTTTTGTTACTGTTGGTACTTTCGTTAATTTTGGCCGTTAAGGCTTGGAATTTTTCTCGGACGATATCAGCATCCAACGGCAAATCTGCATTGGGGCCAAAAACAGGCGGGAAGAAATCCGGATTTAGTTTACCAAGCATAACATTGCAATCGGTGACGGTTAGAGGGCCGCCTTTGCGATAGCATGCAGGCCCAGGATTAGCCCCGGCACTGTCAGGTCCGACCCGATAGCGGGCGCCGTCGAAATGAAGAATGGAGCCACCACCGGCCGCAACCGTATTAATCAGCATCATTGGTGCCCGCATCCGAACGCCTGCGACTTCTGTTTCAAAAGTGCGTTCCAGCTCGCCGCCATAATGAGAGACATCGGTTGACGTCCCTCCCATGTCAAATCCGATGACCTTCTCAAAACCGGCAAGGGCAGAAGTTTGAACCATGCCAACAACACCCCCGGCAGGGCCCGACAGGATTGCATCTTTGCCTTGAAAGAAATGAGCGTCTGTCAGTCCGCCATTGGACTGCATGAACATCAACTGGCTATCTCCCAGTTTAGTGGCAACCTGATCCACATAGCGCCGAAGAATGGGCGAGAGATAGGCATCGACAACGGTTGTATCGCCGCGACTGACCAGTTTCATCAGAGGGCTTGTTCCGTGACTGGTCGAAATCTGGGTGAACCCGATTTCAGCAGCAATTTTCGCCAATTCTGCTTCGTGCTGCGTATATCGGTAGCCATGCATCAGAACGATGGCACAAGCCTTGATACCGGTATCAAAGACGGCCTGAAATTTTTGTCTGGCGTCCTCTTTATCCAATGGTGTTATGACTTCGCCGCGTGCGCCAATTCGCTCTGTTACTTCGATGGCGGTTTCGTACAGCATTTCAGGAAGAGTGATTTTCAAATCAAATAATCGGGGCCGTGTTTGGTATCCAATTCTAAGACTGTCGCGAAACCCTTTTGTTGTTACGAGAAGGGTTCTTTCGCCCTTTCTTTCCAACAGGGCATTGGTTGCAACCGTTGTTCCCATCTTGACAGCATCAATCAGGTCAGCCGGGATCGCGTGGCCTTTTTCTATACCTAGAAGCTGCCGAACGCCTTCTATCGCCGCGTCTTCATATTGTTCAGGGTTTTCGCTCAACAGCTTATGCGTTTTGATTGCCCCGGATGGCGTGCGGGCGACAAGGTCCGTAAAGGTACCCCCGCGATCTACCCAAAACTGCCATTTTTGTGTTTTTGGTGACGCGGAGGTGTGGTTCATTATTTTAATCCCTTGGGTGGAATAATTTTTTGTGATTTCTTTTTTACGCGAATTGGAAAGTCATTCCAAGACACGATCGTTAATCGGCAAGGATGAAAACCGGGGTTGCTTCGCGGATCCCTTTTAGAGGGAAGGTCCCGATATGTTTGGTGGGTATTGTGAGTTGATTTGCAAGGGCAGCCGATAAAAGAAGAGGTTCCTTGGTTTCTTTGGTCAATTCTTCCAAACGCGCCGTCAGATTGACAGCCGGTCCTGTTACCGTGAAGTCCAGACGATCGATGGCACCGACATTGCCATATACTACCTCTCCGAAATGAAGCGCCACACCGGAATCAATAAGAGGCTGTATTTTCAAAGCCCGTTTTCTGTTTTCCAATTCAAACTGTTTGAAGGCATCCTGTGCGGCATGGACAGCATTCTCGCAGGCTTGCTGAGCGTTCATTTTCTGATCGACAGGGAAAATGATTAAGACAGCGTCACCGATAAATTTTAGAACCTCGCCGCCATATTCCAATGCAAGATCAGATAAAATTTGAAAATAAGTGTTCAGGAGCGAGAAGACTTCGGAGGGGGCAAGTTCTTCTGAAAGCTGTGTATATCCACGGATATCACTAAACCAGAGGGCCGCTTCAATCGTTTCTCCTGTACCCCGCTGGATTTGCCCATTCATAACCTGCTTTCCTGATCTGCGGCCAAGGTATGTATTCAGCAATGTGATGGCGACTTCACGGGTTGAATGGATTTCCATTATTGGTGCGATATAGTCAATTAGTCGACCAAGTTCTGTCAGGTTTTCGTTTGAAAATCCGGCCGGATCGGCAGTAACATAAGAGATTAATGCCTTGCTTCTATCCATGAAAGGCATGGGAAACATAATATAGTCCGTTTGTCCCGCATCCCGTTGTTCGAAAAGAACAGGATGGTCTTTATCCGGATCAAGATCTGTCAGGGTCTTTCGGAACGGTTTGTTCTGAGAGTGTACGTATTCCGCGGGACTTCCGAAGTAACTGTCTGTTGAACGAATGCCATGGGCGGCCCCCCAGATTTTTGCTTTTTTATCTTCATCTGTCCAGGTATAGGCCCAGATATCATTTTGCGGATGAATAGTCCGCACTCCGATCCGAAGCCGAGAAAGTGAAATACCCGATTGGTTGATCCGTTCGCAAAGTTGTTCAATGAAATCCAGCACTTCTGGAATCAGACGGCCTTCTGTCAGTAGCCATTTTTCAACTGTTGTCATTCGGGCTCTTTTCGGATTGTTAATAGTTTATATCCTAAATATCGGGTATGAATACAATTGGATCAAGTCATAGCGGGTTTAGTTTAACCCATGCATGTACTTAGAGCTTAACAGGCTAGGGGGCCTGTTGTGTTTAATCTGACGAACGAGGGGTAACGGAAATGGCGCATAAGGGAATAATTCTGGCAGGGGGAACGGGGTCAAGGCTTCATCCGCTGACACTGGGTGTAAGCAAACAGCTTATGCCGGTATATGACAAACCGATGATATATTATCCTTTGACTACCCTGATGCTTGCCGGCGTTCGGGATATTCTGATCATTACCACACCCGAAGAACAATATCTTTTTCAGCGTCTGTTAGGGGATGGTGAAAAATGGGGCATTTCGATCACTTACGCCGTGCAGCCGTCCCCCGATGGGTTGGCGCAGGCTTTTACGATCGGAGAAGCACATATCGGTAATGATCCATCCGTGTTGATCCTGGGCGATAACATTTTTTATGCGACCCAATTTACCAAACTGTTGAAAAGTGCAGCCGCTAGAACGGATGGGGCCACTATTTTTGGATATCACGTCTCCAACCCCGAAGCATATGGTGTCGCCGAGTTTGATCGCGAGGGGCGGGTCATTGGTGTCGAAGAAAAACCGGTCAATCCGAAATCAAACTTTGCGATTACGGGATTGTATTTCTATGACAATCAGGTTGTGGAGATGGCAAAAAATCTTAAGCCTAGTGCCCGGGGTGAATTGGAAATTACCGACTTGAACCGCCTTTACCTCGAAAAAGGCCAGCTTCATATGGAACATCTGGGGCGCGGCAGCGCCTGGCTTGATACGGGGACCCATGATCACCTGATGGATGCGTCGTCGTTTGTTCAAACCATCGAAAAAAGGCAGGGACTGAAAGTCGCCTGCCCTGAAGAAATCGCTTATCAAAGAGGTTATATAACCCCTGATCAACTGGAAGCCTTGGCCACCCCGCTGTTAAAAAGCGGGTATGGCGCTTATTTGATGAGTTTGCTGAAAGGCGCTTAGATAAAGCGCTTTTCTTTTAAATAGTCGATGATACTGTCGGCTGCTTCCTCAGCCGTCATTTGTGCGCCATCAATGACGATTTCTGCGTTTTCCGGGCGTTCATAATCTGAATCAATTCCGGTAAAGTTTTTAATTTCGCCGGCTCTTGCTTTTGCGTACAGACCCTTGATATCCCGCTCTTCACAGATTTCGATCGGCGTATCAATAAACACCTCAAGAAATTCACTTTCCTCCAGAAGACCGCGGGCCATCTGTCGTTCGCTGCGGAAGGGAGAGATAAACGACACCAGCGTAATCAATCCGGCATCAGCAAAAAGTTTCGCTGTTTCGCCCACCCGACGAATATTTTCAACCCGATCAGCATCTGTAAATCCAAGATCTTTATTCAGCCCGTGGCGTACGTTGTCCCCGTCCAGCAGGTAAGTATGCTTGCCTTGGCTAAACAGTTTTTTCTCGACCAGATTGGCAATTGTTGATTTTCCGGAGCCTGATAGCCCCGTAAACCAGAGGACAGAAGATTTTTGTCCTTTTTGTTCGGCTCGGGCTTCTTTATTGATATCCACGGATTGCCAATGGATATTGTCAGCCCGTCGCAAGGCAAAATCAATGACACCGGCACCGACTGTTGCATTGGTAAAACGATCAATGAGGATAAAGGAACCGGTCTCGCGGTTTTCCGCATATGGATCGAACGAAATCGGCTTATCAAGGGCCAGATTGCAAATTCCTATTTCGTTGAGGGCAAGGGTTTTGGTTGCCGTATGTTCCAGCGTGTTGATGTTCACTTTATATTTAAGCGAACTTATTCGGGCGGTGGTTGAATTTGTGCCCAGTTTCAAGATGTAATTCCGGCTGGGCAGTAATTCTTCTTCCCCCATCCAGACAAGCTTGGCTTCAAATTGGTCGGCTGTTGCTGGACGATCCTGAAGCGCGCAGATCATATCACCGCGGCTGATATCAATTTCATCTTCCAGCGTCAGTGTAATGGCCTGTCCTGCAATGGCTTCGTCCAGATTACCATCAAAGGTCACGATTTCTTTAACGGAACTGGTTTGTCCTGATGCTGGCTCTACAACAG
This sequence comes from Sneathiella aquimaris, assembly GCF_026409565.1. NCBI lineage: Bacteria > Pseudomonadati > Pseudomonadota > Alphaproteobacteria > Sneathiellales > Sneathiellaceae > Sneathiella > Sneathiella aquimaris. The sequence goes on along the minus strand of NZ_CP112881.1, from coordinate 2,679,042 downwards.
GATCGCCTACCCGGATTGTACCGCTGGCAATGGTTCCTGAAAATCCACGAAAATCGAGGTTGGGTCGATTAACCCATTGAACTGGAAGGCGAAAGGGTTTGCTGTCCCGGTCTTCGTCAATCTGCACAGTTTCCAGATATTGAATGAGCGAGGGGCCGGAATACCAAGGCATTTTTGTGCTGGTAGACGCAATATTGTCACCGTTCAGTGCCGATAGCGGGATTGCCTGAATTTCTTCAAAGCCCAATTGGTTTGCAAAATTCTCATAATCCGAAACCACCTGATGAAAGGTTTTTTCGTCATAGCCTTTCAAGTCCATTTTGTTCACGGCCAGGACGACTTTACGAATGCCCAGTAGAGAAACCAGAAAGCTGTGCCGCATGGTTTGTGTCAGCACCCCTTTGCGCGCATCAATCAGGATCACCGCGATGTCGGCGGTGGACGCGCCGGTCACCATATTGCGAGTATATTGTTCATGTCCCGGTGTGTCCGCGACAATAAATTTTCGTTTATCAGTTGCGAAGAACCGATAGGCCACATCAATAGTAATGCCTTGTTCGCGTTCAGCCTGAAGACCATCAAGCAATAGTGCGTAGTCAATATTGCCGCCTTGGGTGCCGACGCGTTTGCTTTCCGCTGTCAGGGTTGCCAGCTGGTCTTCAAACAACAGTTTGGAATCCCAGAGCAACCGCCCGATCAATGTACTTTTACCATCATCAACGCTTCCGCAGGTGATGAAGCGCAGCATGCCTTTTTCTTCCTGCGATTTAAGATAAAGGTCAATTTCATGGTTTGACGTTTTCATTTGAATGCCCATTAGAAATAACCTTCCTGCTTTTTCTTCTCCATCGATCCGGATTGATCTTTATCGATCAATCGGCCTTGCCGTTCGGATGTTCGCGCCACCAGCATTTCCTGAATGATTTCAGGCAGGGTGTTCGCAGTTGATTCAACAGCGCCTGTAAGCGGGTAGCAGCCAAGGGTCCGGAAACGTACAGATTTCATCTGAGGCGTTTCACCTTCTTTCAATGGCATTCGGTCGTCATCAACCATGATCAGCATTCCATCCCGTTCAACAACAGGGCGCTCTTTAGCAAGATATAACGGCACGATCGGGATCTCTTCCAGATAGATATATTGCCAGATATCCAGTTCCGTCCAGTTAGAGAGTGGGAAAGCCCGGATACTTTCCCCGTTTCTGACACGGGCGTTATACAGGTTCCATAATTCCGGGCGCTGGGTTTTAGGATCCCAGCGGTGATTTTCAGACCGGAAGGAAAAGACCCGTTCTTTCGCGCGTGAGGCTTCCTCATCGCGGCGGGCACCACCAAATGCGGCGTCAAACTTGTAATGGTCGAGCGCCTGCTTCAAGCTTTCTGTTTTCATCACATCGGTATGAAGGGCGGAGCCGTGTGTAAACGGCCCAATCCCTTTTTCGACGCCATCCTCATTAATATGGATTAACAGGTCCAGACCATATTCTTTTACAATTTTATCCCGAAATTCGATCATTTCCCTGAATTTCCAGGTCGTGTCAACATGCAGCAACGGGAAAGGAACAGGCGAGGGGTAGAACGCTTTTCGCGCAAGGTGCATCAGGACAGAGGAGTCTTTTCCCACGGAGTAAAGCATGACAGGCTTCTGAAATTCAGCGGCGACTTCGCGAAAAATATGAATACTTTCCGCTTCAAGTTGACGGAGGTGGGATAGTCGTGAACGGCTCATATTTGCCTGCCTACTCAAGGAATTTAAGAAAAAAAGAGTTTCTATGCCCTAAGCAGTTATAGGCTTTTAAGGCCCTCTACAAGGGTAAACAGCTATATTTCACACAAAAAGTATGTGTATTAATGTATATTCTTCAAAAAAAGTGATGAATTTCACTTTTGACTATCAAAATCAATCGAATGGCAGTTGGTGCCGTGTAAATATTTGATGCAAAGTCGATAATTCCTTCTATTTTAATCTAAGAAGTCTTTTTTTGATGAGAAAGGACGATTGAGGGGCGCGTGAAGAAAATACGGAACGAAACCCAGAAAGCGTTGATCGCTTGTCCGGAATGCGATCTCTTGCATGCAGCTCCCGAATTGGATTCCGGGGACATTGGGCGTTGCTGTCGATGCGATGCCATTTTGTTCCGTCATCAACTCAATGGGCTGAACCGACCACTGGCGTTTGCCGCAACGGGTTTGATCTTCTTTTTTCTGGCTAACCTGTTCCCGATCCTGATTTTCGAAATGAACGGAAACATGCAGGTCAACCGGCTTATCGATGGGGCGGTGGAGTTTTTAGATTCCAGTTACTGGATGTTGGGTATCCTTGTTTTGATTTCGAGCGCGCTTGCTCCGCTGCTGGTTCTGCTTTTTCTGATCGGAATTCTTCTACCCTTAAAATTGGGTGTTACGCCTTTGTGGCCTGAAACCCAGATCCGAATGCTGGAACATGTCCGCCCATGGGCGATGGCTGAAATATTTGTCCTGGGGATCATGGTTGCGTTTGTGAAGCTTGGTGATTTTGCGGAAGTAAATATCGGACTTTCCATGATTGCGTTCATGTGTATGGTCGCGGCTACCGTCATGGCGTACATTTCGTTGGATCAGGACATCTTGTGGGAACGCCTGGCATTGGTTCGGGGACAAAAACGTTGATGACAACCGCGAAGCAAATTGGCGCAATTTCCTGTCCAACCTGTCATTTGTTGATAGAGAAGGGGCGGTATGATCCTTCCTATCCGATGTGCCCGCGGTGTCATGCTGTCATCAGCAGCCGAAAAAAGAACAGCTTAAGACGCACGTTTGCTCTGCTAGTAGCCGCGGCAATTTTTTATGTTCCCGCCAATTTTTATCCCATTCTGACATTGATATCGTTTGGTGAAGAAAAAAGTGAAACCATACTCAGTGGTATTTTTACGCTCTTTGCGACTGGTCAGTGGGTGGTGGCTGTGGTCGTTTTTATTGCCAGTGTATTTGTGCCGATTTTCAAGATTATTGCATTATTCTATCTTGTCATCTCTGTGCATATGAACGTGAAATGGCGGGCGGTTGAACGGACGAAGTTATACCGGTTTATTGAAACGATCGGCCGATGGTCAATGATTGATGTCTTTATGATTTCAATTCTTGCCGCTATCGTGAAACTAAAGGCGCTTGCAACGGTGGAGCCTGAAGTTGGGGCATTGGCGTTTGCCGTGGTGGTTATCCTTACGATGCTGGCAGCAATGACATTTGATCCGCGTCTGATTTGGGATCGATTGGATCAAAAGAAAAATGGTTGAAGACATGAATGATGTTGAAGGGCAGCGGCCTGTTGTGAAAAAAGGCTATGCCGGATTGATGAGTATCTGGCTCGTCCCTTTGATCGCCATTGCTGTCGCCGGTTGGCTTGTCGTGAAAACGGTCAGTGAAAAAGGTCCGGAAATCAGTATTTCACTTCAGACCGCACGTGGGATGGAGGCCGGCAAAACACCCTTGAAATATAAAGATGTCGTTATTGGCATCGTTGACCGGATTGAAATTCCAGATGAAGAAAGTGATGTCCGGGTTATTGTTTCTGTTCAGCAATTTGCGGAAAAATATTTGACCGATACAGCCCGGTTCTGGGTTGTGGCTCCGGCAATTGGTCTGGAGGGTATCTCTGGATTGGAAACCTTGTTGTCAGGGGCTTATCTGGAAATTGATCCAGGCGATGGGGGCGAGGAAAAATTTGATTTTGTCGGCTTGGATACGGCACCGGTTATTACCTCCAGTACAGCAGGCCGGGAATTTCTTTTGCGAACCGAACGCCTTGGGAATAGTAAACGGGGCACTCCGATTATTTATCGCGGCATACGGGTTGGTAAAATACTGGGCCATAAATTGGCTGAGGATAAACAGTCGGTTGAATTATATGCGTTTGTTGAGGCCCCTTATCATGAATTGGTTCAAGAAGGGTCCCGCTTCTGGGATGCCGGAGGGGTGACTGTATCGTTGTCGACATCGGGTATTGAAGTTGGATCAGAGTCTTTTGAAACCTTGTTGTCAGGTGCGGTTGAATTTGAAACGCCTGAATTGTTTAAGGACACATGGGTTGCAGAGGAAGGGCGCGAATTTGCCCTTTATAAAAGCCGCAATGCCATGGAGGAGGCAAAATATACAGAACGTGTGAGCTACATTTTGTACTTCGATGGTTCTGTAAGCGGCTTGGAAGTCGGTGCTGCCGTCGAATTTAAAGGTATGAAAATTGGTTCGGTTCGCCAGATCAATCTGGAATTTAATCAGGATACGGGTGATTATTTTCTCCCCGTAATTATTGATATTGAGCCTCAACGGGTGAAAATCGCGGGAAGCGAGAATAAAATTTACTCGGTATTGGAGGCAGAAAAGATACGCGGTGAAGTTCTACAACTGCTTATTGAACGGGGTCTTAGGGCTAGGTTGAAATCCGCTAATTTTCTGACTGGTCAATTGATTGTGGATCTGGATATGTTTCCCAATAAACCAGCCCTTTATCGTGCCAGAGGCGAAGAGATCAACGAAATCCCAACATTGCCGATGGAACTGGAAGAGATCACAACATCGCTTACACATCTTGTTGAAAAGATCGAACGGTTGCCCATCGATCGTATTTCTCAGTCTTTTCTGAACACAGCGGAGGGGTTAGAGCGGATTGTAAATTCGGGTGATCTGGACCGGGCGATTAAAGACTACAGTAAGTTGGCCGTTTCGGTTCGATCGATGATCGACAATATTGACAAGAATACCTTGCCTTCGATCGAAGCGACTGTCGGAGATACTCGCGTTGCGTTGCAAAGGGTGGATGAAACTCTAGGCACGGCAACGTCATTGTTCAAGAACGCTGATGCGTTATTGAAGGATGGGTCCCCATTGAAATATGACCTGTCCATAATGCTTCGGGAGCTTGCCGCAGCCAGTCGGTCTGTGCGTAATCTCGCAGATTTTCTAGAACGCAATCCTAGCTCTCTGCTGAGCGGAAAGAATAACTAGTCATGACTAAATTGGTTTCAAAACTTCCTTTAGAATATCTGCTGATTGCGTTGCTGGTATTTGGCGTGTCCGGATGCAGTGTGATTACACCATCGGCACCGACTCAGTTTTATGTTTTAAGCGGGGGCTCACCAGCCAGCAATGAAGCACCTGTTGGGGAGGTGCCCGCTCAAATCCAAATTGGCATTGGACCGGTTGAAATTCCGGGATATGTAGATCGGCCTCAAATGGTCACTATTGGTTCGGGTAATACATTGGTTGTGGCGGACCTTCATCACTGGGCAGAACCTGTTCAGGAAAGTGTGAAACGGGTATTAATCGAAAATGTATCGATGCTTCTTCGCCCGCAGCAGGTTTTTGCCTATCCAGCAAATTTTCACCCATCAGAAAACAGTTTGCAGGTTTCCATCGAAATCCGTGAATTCATACAAGATGACACAGGCAAGGCTAAGCTTACTGTCAGTTGGAATGTTAAACGTCTTTTGGATAATAAACTTTTGGGTAGAGATGCGGCCCGTTTCGAAAAGGTATCTGTCATCAATGATTACAGCGCCTACGCAGCCGATATGAGCAAATTGTTGCGTCAGTTATCTGTTGAAATCGTAAAATCCATTCAGACTGCGACGGTTGGATAATATAAAATGAACATATTGTTTATTACGATCGATCAATGGCGCGCCGACTGGCTTGGTGCAAATGGAAGCGATTTTATCCGGACACCCCATTTGGATTCACTAGCGAAAGAGGGCGTGTTATTTAGACATCATTATACAAGCTCTGCGCCCTGTGGTCCTTCACGGGCGACCTTACATACGGGGATGTATCCAAGTAATCATCGGTCCATCAGAAACGGAACCCCGCTAAACGAGACTCTTACCAATATTGCTCTGGAAGCGCGAAAAGCGGGCTATAACCCGACTTTGTTTGGTTACACAGATACATCAGCCGATCCAAGATATCGGGCCCCTGATGATCCTGCGTTACGAAGTTACGAAGGTATTTTGCCGGGATTTGATGTCGGGGTTTGTCTGTCGGAAGAGGGTACGCCATGGCTATCATTCTTAAAAGAGCAGGGATATTCAGTAAATAGAACAGGGTATGATATTTATCATCCTGATCCGTCCTATTCGTTGAAAGACGGTGAGCATGTTACAAAAGCGCCTACGGTTTTTAAGTCAGAGCATAGCGAGACAGCCTGGCTTACCCAGCGGGCGCTGGAGTATATGACCTTTGATCGGCAGGATAAATTCTTTTGCCATCTCAGTTATTTAAGACCGCATCCACCGTTTATCGCCAGCCCGGATTACCATTTGATGTATCGCCCATCGGATATGAAAGATCCTATTGATTTTGGTGATGTTGATAATGTCGCCCAAACACATCCGTTCCTTCAAAGTTCGCTTAATTCAATCCGTCAAGGTACCTTTTATATGACCGGAACGGGTCTGACAAAAGACCTAGAGAAAGCGGATGTTCAACAGATCCGGGCCACCTATTCGGCGCTGGTGTCAGAGGTGGACAATAATATCGGAGCGTTACTTTTTGAACTTAAAGAAACAGGTAAGTATGACGATACTCTGATTGTTGTGACAGCCGATCACGGTGAGCAGCTTGGAGACCATCACCTGTTTGGAAAACTGGGATTTTATGATCAAAGTTTTCATATCCCTTTAATCATCAAGCCGCCAGCAAGTTGGAACGGGATACGAGGGCATTCTGTTCAGGCGTTCACTGAATCAGTCGATGTGACGCCGACCATCCTTGATCTTATCGGGCTTCCAATTCCGGCACAATGTGACGGCCGGTCTTTGACTTCTTGGCTAAAAGGTGAAATCCCGGACAAGTGGCGGGATGCGGTTCATTGGTTGTATGATTTCAGAGATCTGGAAAAAGGGGCAATTGAAAAAGAACTGGGCCTCAGCCATGAAGAGTGCAGTCTTCTCGTCTATCGGGATGAGAGTTTTAAATATGTCCATTTCGCAGCCTTGCCACCGCTATTGTTCGATTTGCAGAATGATCCGGACGAGATGCATAATCTGGCCGAAGAACCAGACTATCAGGCGGTCGTTCTGGATTATGCGCAAAAGCTTCTGTCCTGGCGCATGAGTAACGAATATGGCGCTTTGGACAAATATCTTCTAACCAAGAACGGTTTGATTACTCCAACATCCTAAAGTGTAATCGGGTTTGGAATGGGCTTATTCGAAAAAAAAGCATCCAGATTATCGATACATTTAAAACCCATCGCGTTTCGGGTTTCAATCGTCGCACTGCCGATATGAGGTAAAACGAAAAGGTTCTCCAGTGCCAGATAGCCGGGGTTCAGGGTAGGCTCGTTTTCAAAGACATCAAGCCCCGCTGCGGCGATCCTGCCAGATTTCAGGGCGTTGATAAGGGCAATATCATCAATAATCGGACCTCTGGCAGTATTTACAATGACGGCACCCTTCGGAAGCAGATCAATTGTCTCATTGTTGATCAGATGAAAGGTCTGATCTGAAAGGCCGCAATTGATGGAAAAGAAGTCACTTTGCCCCAGAAGGCTTTCAAGGCTGTCATGGTAAATCGCATCTTCCAGACCACGGGCATCCGTGACCGGGTTCCTGTTATGATAATGGATTTCCATATCGAAGCCCCGCGCACGCCGAGCCACCGCCTGACCGATCCGTCCCATTCCCAGTATGCCAAGCCTTTTACCGCTGACATGAATGCCAAGAAACTGTGTTGTTGCCCATTTTTGCCAGCGTCCTTCCCGTAATGCCATGGCGGATGAATGGGCCATCCGAGCCGCACCTAATAGACACAGGAGCGTGATATCGGCCGTTGCGTCAGTTAATACATCCGGGGTGTTGCCAAGTTGGATCCCGTTTTTAAATGCCGCGGGCACATCAATATGATCATAGCCAACGGAAAAGGTGGTAATCATTTTCAGCCGGTCTGGCAATTGGTCCAGAACTTCTTTGTTAAAGAGATCAGTGGGACCACACAGGATTGCATCAGCAGACGACGCCCGACTGATAATTTCATCTGAGGAAAGTGTTTCATCATTTTCGTTTTCAATGACGTTATAACCAGCCGAGAGCCGCGCCATTACATCGTCAGGCAGTTTTCTCGTAACCAGAATACAGGGTTTTGCTGTCATCGTGTTGTCCGTGATTTAAGGGTATGTCAGTCCAAATTCATTGAGTGACGGATAAGGCGCGCAAGTTCGCTACTCGGATCCGCCAAAGAGGACATGATACTAAAATGATTATAGGGGGAAAGGATCTGCGGCATTGTGCTTTTTTCAGGCCAGGCATCGTGCATTGCGTTGCTTTGGGCCAGATATTCGTCACCTTCTTTGCTACCAACAACAAGATGCATCAGGCCGCTTTTTGGCTCGTTTCTATTAACCGGGCTCATTTGCGCAACGGTTTCCATATCAAGTTTTAAATCAGCCTGCAGAAAGCATAATTTGATCGGCAGCAAGTTATAAAGACCACTGACACCGACCGCTGACTTTATGATCTGCGCGGGAAGCGAAGCGTCCAGGTCCGTCCAGTCTGTCGCAAGACACATGGCTGCCAAATGCCCCCCGGCGGAATGTCCGCTGACATGGATTTGATCCGCATCCAGACCCAAAGCTTCTGAATGGGCATAAAGAAAGGCAACAGACCGACGGCACTGTGTGACAAGTTCCTGCATTGTTACCATTGGAATAAGCCCATAATCGACAATTGCTGTTGCTATTCCATGTTCTGCAAACGCGCGGGCCACAAACGTAAAGTTGTCCTTTGAAAGGGCTTTCCAATAGCCGCCGTGAAAGAAAATCTGTACCGGGCAGGGGTTATTTGGTCGATCGCTGGGGTAGATCAGGTCAAGCTTTTGCCCAGAGCCTTCGTCATAGCAATAGGTCACATGGTCTTGATATTCATGCAGGGTGGTATCACAAAGGGCATTCCACTCTTTGACATATGACATGAAATTACTGACTTTGGCCTGATTGTTATATTCAGCATCCAAACTGCTTTGGTCATATTCTTTGTAAACGATCACCGATAATTCCAATCTGTTCTGCATTCTTTGTGTAGTTTAACGAGATAGGCAGTGAAACAAAGATTTTATTTTTTGATATTTTGTCAAAATTGATTATCGTTGCCCGCGTAAGAGGCTAAGGCCGGTAAAAAAACAATAACTCCAACCAGGGAGAGAGACATGCCCGCGACAATTTCAGAAAAAGAATTTATTGCCTCAAAAGGAGCCGAATATGGCCCGAGTGAGTGGATGAAGGTTGATCAGGACCGGATTAATAAATTTGCCGATGCGACGGATGACCATCAGTTTATTCATGTGGATCCGGAAGGGGCTAAAGAAACCCCGTTTGGAACAACCATTGCCCACGGGTTTTTGTCACTTTCGCTGCTGGTGCCGCTGGTCAGCCAAATTACACCGAAGCCTGACAACGTGAAAATGGGCGTAAATTATGGTTTGAATAAACTGCGGTTTTTGGCACCGGTAAAAGTAAATTCGGAAATTCGTGTCAAAAGCAAGGTGCTGGATGTTGTTGAAAAACGACCTGGTCAATATCTGACGACAACCGAAGTTACGCTTGAAATCAAGGGTGAGAAGACACCAGCTCTTATCGCCGAATGGCTGGGAATGACGTTCCTGGCAGACGAATAACATACAAACAAACAAGAAACAGGAGACACAATGAGCATTCGATTTGACGGTAGAGTCGCCATTGTAACAGGCGCAGGAAACGGACTTGGGCGGTGTCATGCGCTTGGGCTGGCGGAACGCGGGGCGAAGGTCGTTGTTAACGATCTGGGTGGAGACCGTGATGGTAGCGGAGCTTCCAGTGATGCTGCGAAAGCCGTTGTTGCTGAAATTGAGGCCATGGGCGGTGAAGCTATTGCAAATGGAGCGGACGTTACAAATTACGCCCAGGTCGAAGCAATGGTGAAAGAAGCAAAGGATAAATGGGGCCGTGTTGACATTCTGGTGAACAATGCGGGCGTCTTGCGAGACAAATCATTTAGTAAAGTTGAACTGGAAGATTTTGATTTTGTTCTGGGCGTTCATCTGGACGGTGCGGTGAATTGCACCAAGGCTGTATGGCCACTGATGCGCGATCAGAATTATGGCCGCATTGTCATGACGACTTCCTCCAGTGGTCTGTATGGTAACTTTGGGCAGACCAACTATGGTGCCGCCAAGATGGGCGTTATCGGGCTCATGAACACACTTGTTCTTGAGGGCGGAAAATATGGCATTCGTGTGAACGCTCTTTCTCCTTGTGCAGCAACACGGATGACGGAAGATCTCATGCCTGAGAATTTACTGGATTTGTTGAAACCGGAATCTGTTACGCCCGCGTTGCTTTATCTCGTCGGCGAAGAGGGGCCAAACCGGACGATTATTACAGCTGGCGCGGGAACCTATGCCCGGACGATCATTAACGAAACGGCTGGAATGTGGTTGCCAGAAGATGAGCAAACCCCTGAAAAAATTGCTGAGAACTGGGATACGATTTCTGACGCCAAAACGCAGAAAGAATATACAAGTGGCAACGATCAGACGCAGAACATGCTGACCAAAGCAGCTGAAGGCCTGAATATCAAGCTTCAATAGACCACTGAGAATACCGGACTGTTTATTGATATAGTCCGGTATTCACTTGAATATAGTCAATCCTTATGACACCCTTTCTTCAAGGAGCAATCTGGGAGGGGTGATGTTTCAGACAAATATAAACCTGTTCTTGCAAAGTTTTTCGGCCCCTTGGCTCGACAGTTTTATGCAGGCGGTTTCCTGGACAGGAGATCAAACCTTTATCGTTGGCCTTTTGTGTTTGGTCGCATTGGGTGTTGATTTGAAACGAGGATTTATTCTGGTCCAGATTTTCCTGATTACCATCATTTCCACCGATATTCTGAAGACCGTTTTTTCTTTGCCAAGACCTTTCTTTTTAGATGAGAGATTAAACGATTTTGGTGGTTTGAATGGATTGGCAGCCTTGCGGGATGTGGGGACCCTTGCTTTTTTTGAAATGCTCCCCGACACCATCATCAACGCTTACCGATCCGTCGCCACACATTCCGATCAGTTCGGATTGCCATCCGGTCATACCAGTTCCGCGATTGCGCTATGGGGCGGGCTTGCAATTGTCTTTCGTAAGAACCGCTTTGGGGTCATAGCCGTTGTTATGGTCACACTGATGATGATCTCGGGTATGTATCTGGCTCAGCATTTTCTGGCAGATGTCTTGGCGGGAATGGGTCTCGGATTGTTTATTCTATTGATCAGCGCCTTGCTACTCAATCGTTTGGACTGGTGGCGGCTATTCGCAACTGACAGCTTTAACTTTTCAATTTCCGGCAGCAGTTGGGTATTGTTTGTAGCTGGATTTGTTTTACCGATCGGGTTGCTTTTCAGCGGCGAAGGCCATGTTGGTCGTATCGCGTCGTTTCTAGCACTAAATCTGGCTTTGTTTGTGCTTATCTGGACGGGCTGCCCCTTAGATTCGGGTCGTTTGTGGCACCGGGTTTTTCGTACATTGTTGGGTTTCGCTTTATTCTTTGCGATTTCCAGCGGGCTTAAATATCTGCCAATATCTCAGGATAGTGTGCAGTATGCGGTTCTCAAAGGCTTTGCACCTGTTTTCATTCTTTTTGTTCTAGCGCCCTTTGTGACCGCTATGTGGATGGTCAAAAGCCGGTAATATATTCCCTGTCAGCATAATAAAACTTGTTGTTTCCCCAACCATCTGGATACTATTTGGAATCACAAGTTGGGAGGCTACGTGACAAGAACAGCAGGATCAAAAGGGGAGAAGACACTCAGTGCGCTCCGCGAAGCGGGGCTACGCCGATTGTCTCAGCAAGGATTTTCAGGAATGACATTGCGTGAACTGGCTGGTGATGTTGGTATTCAGGCAGGGTCACTCTATAATTATTTCCAGAATAAGCAGGATTTTTTATATCAGGTTCTTCTTACCGTTATGGAAGATCTGTCTGAAGAGTTGAACGGAAAGCTTAAGGGGGCAGAGACCCCTCGAAAAGCAATGCTGGCCTATGTCGACTGCCATGTCTCCTTTCACTCTTCGCGAAAGCAGGAAGTTGTTATCAGTACGATGGAGCTTCGAAGCCTGAATAAGGAAAACTATCAGAAGATTGTTACCTTACGGGACCGCTATGAAGGTCAATTTCGCCATATTCTGGAATGGGGGAACCAGGAACAGGTCTGGAAAGTTTCTGATCCGCAAGTCGCAACAAAATTGATCCTTGGTATGATGACAAGTGTGGGGACCTGGTATAAAGCAGGCGGCCGTTACCAGATATCAGACCTGGTGCTCATTTATCAGGAAATGATCGATAATTTATTGCGCAATGAGGTCGGTTCTCAAACCATGAACTCGATGATCGATTACGGTGAAAGGCATGAAACCAATGCGAAAAATCGTCCCCTCTGAATTTGCCGGAAAATTGGCGTGGGATGCGCTGGATATCGAGTTTATCAAAGAGGCGACCGTCCGCCTTCATTGGACGGACCAGCCATATAAATGGCATATCAATAATGGGCCAGAGGTCTTTGTTGTGTTGGAGGGAAATGTTGACATGTTTACCCGTGAAAACGGCGAAGAGACACTTTGGAAACTTAAGCCCGGCGATATTTTTCACGCAGAGGAAGGGGATGAGCATATTGCCCACCCTCAAGGCATTGCCCGCATACTCGTCATTGAGCAGGCGGGCAGCGTTTAGACTTACTTTAGCGACGGCAGGTTGAGGCCATTTTCTTTTGCGCATTCAATCGCAATATCATATCCCGCGTCTGCATGGCGCATCACGCCTGTTGCCGGGTCATTGAACAAGACGCGCCCAATGCGCTCGTCTGCGTCGGCACTGCCATCACAGGCGATAACCATGCCGGAATGCTGGGAGAAACCCATTCCCACGCCGCCGCCATGATGCAGGCTGACCCAGGTGGCGCCACTTGCCGTATTCAGTAACGCGTTTAGCAATGGCCAGTCAGATACTGTATCCGAGCCATCTTTCATGGCTTCTGTTTCACGGTTCGGGCTGGCAACCGATCCTGAATCAAGATGGTCCCGTCCAATAACAATAGGGGCCTTCAACTCGCCTGTTCTCACCATTTCGTTAAAGGCCAGTCCAAGGCGGTGGCGTTGACCCAACCCGACCCAGCAAATACGGGACGGTAGACCCTGGAACTGGATCCGCTCTTTTGCCATGTCCAGCCAGTTATGCAGATGTGGGTCATCCGGGATAAGCTCCTTCACCTTGGCGTCGGTTTTGTAAATATCTTCAGGATCGCCGGACAATGCAGCCCAGCGGAAAGGACCAATGCCGCGGCAGAATAACGGTCGGATATAGGCTGGCACGAACCCCGGGAAATCAAAAGCGTTATCAACACCTTCTTCCAAGGCCATTTGCCGGATATTGTTTCCGTAGTCGACCGTAGGAACACCTGCTTTGTGAAAATCGAGCATTGCTTTTACATGTGTGGCCATCGATTGTCTCGCGGCCTGTTCTACTTCTTTAGGGGCACGTTCGCGCTTTTCTTCCCATTGGGCCAAGGTCCAGTTTCGCGGCAGGTAGCCGTTTATCGGATCATGCGCCGAGGTTTGGTCTGTGACAATATGCGGATGATCTCCGCTTTCAAAAATCTGCGGGAAAACATCTGCAGCATTGCCGAGCAAGCCAACGGAAACGGCCTTTCCTTCAGCTGCGGCTTCGTGAATGATTTGCATGGCCTCTTCAAGGGTGTCTGCTTTTCGGTCGAGATATCCGGAACGAATACGGAAATCAATCCGGCTAGGCTGGCATTCAACAGCCAGCATTGACGCACCGGCCATCGTTGCAGCAAGAGGCTGAGCCCCGCCCATACCACCAAGACCGGCGGTCAGGATCCACTTTCCTGAAAGATCACCATCGTAATGTTGGCGTCCCGCTTCTACGAAGGTTTCATAAGTGCCCTGAACGATGCCCTGACTACCAATATATATCCACGAACCTGCTGTCATCTGGCCGTACATCATCAGGCCTTTTTTATCCAACTCGTTAAAATGTTCCCAGGTGGCCCAATGGGGAACAATGTTTGAATTGGCAATGAGGACACGCGGTGCGTTGCTATGGGTTTTAAAAACACCAACCGGCTTGCCTGACTGCACAAGAAGGGTCTCGTCTTCCTCCAGTTCTTTGAGGCTTTTTGTAATCTGATCAAACGCTTCCCAATTACGCGCGGCCCGGCCGATACCGCCATAAACAACAAGTTCATGCGGATGTTCTGCAACTTCCGGATCCAGATTGTTCATGAGCATGCGAAGGGGGGCTTCTGTCATCCAGCTTTTACAATTCAAATCTGTTCCCGTAGGGGATTTGATAATGCGGGAATTATCAATTCGATTGGTCATGTTCAATTTCCTCAGGCTTGGTTATATGTTTTCTGGGCCCAGTTCAGCAGGGCTTCCAGTAGGGTTTTTAGTTGTGGTTTCAGAAGAGCAGCTTTCTGTGGATCGAATTGGAACGGAAAGCTCTCATCCATGTAGGCGCATTGCGCGGTTTCCATTTGAACCGCGTGAATATTCTGGTCAGGATTTCCATAATGCCGGGTGATGTAGCCGCCTTTAAAGCGACCATCAAGCACATAGCTGAAAGACCCGTTTTCCAAGGTTTCTTTCAAGTGAGATACGAGCGATGCTGATGCGCTGGTATTATCGGCTGTTCCTAGATTCAGGTCCGGTAACGTCCCTTCAAAGAAACGGGGCACTTCAGATCGAATGGAATGGCAATCATATAGAAGGGCAAAACCAAACTTCTGATGAACCCTGTTAATCTGTTCCTGAAGCGCATCATGGTAGGGACGCCAAAACTGGTCGCGACGGCGCTCAACTTCCTGTTCATCTGGCTCTTTCCGGTCCAGATAAAGTGGTGATCCATCGAACAAATCAACCGGGCAAAGACCTGTTACGCTTTGTCCGGGATATAAAGAAGCACCTTCTGGATCTCGATTGAGATCAACCACATAGCGCGAGTAGCTGGCGCTGAGAACCGTTGCTGATAAATCCGACGCGATTTCCTGATACAACTGCGGAATATGCCAGTCCGTGTCGGGCAACTTCCTGGCGTCATCCGTCAACCGGTCTTGCAGGCCATCCATCAATTTCGTCCCTGGATGAGGCTGACTTAAAATAAGAGGGGACGTGCCGACTGTTAGGGTAAAAATTTCAGACATGTTTTTTAGACACCTATTGACGGAATATGGTCGTTAAACCGGTTTCTCAGATCATCGCTTTTCACCAGCGACTTGATGGCGTCTATGTCAGGTGCGAAAAAGCGGTCTTCATCATAAGCTGGCACTTTCTCACGAATGACGTTGAACAATGTCTCCAGTATCGACGATGATTTTAACGGATGACGGAACTCGATTCCCTGTGCTGCGGCCAGTAGTTCGATAGCGACAATGGCCGCTGTGTTATCCGCCATTCTCAGTAGTCTCCGCGCCCCATGGGTTGCCATGCTGACATGGTCTTCCTGATTGGCCGATGTTGGGATAGAATCCACCGAGGCCGGATGCGACTGCTGTTTGTTCTCACTGGCTAATGCCGCTGCGGTTACATGGGCAATCATGAACCCCGAATTGACGCCCGGGTTTTTAACAAGAAAGGCGGGCAGGCCACTGATCGAAGTATCGATGAGCATCGCGACGCGGCGTTCAGACATGGATCCGATTTCCGCAATGACCAGGGCAAGGTTATCAGCTGCCAACGCCACAGGTTCTGCATGGAAGTTTCCGCCGGAAATAACGTCATCGGTATCTGTGAAAACCAAAGGGTTATCTGAAACGGAATTTGCCTCTCGTAACAGAATATCTCCGTTATTGCGCAATTGATCCAGACAGGCGCCCATGACTTGTGGCTGGCATCGCAAGCAGTATGGATCCTGAACCTTTTCGCAATCTTCGTGCGATTTACGGATCTCACTTCCCTCGATTATGCTTCGGTAGGCAGCGGCCATGTCAATTTGTCCGAGTTGGCCGCGCACTTCATGAATTCGCGCATCAAACGGGGCATCTGTTCCTTTGGCGGCATCCAATGAAAGACTGCCCGCCAGCGTGGCGGCGGCAAGGAGTTTCTCGGCCTCAAACAAACCGGCCAGCGCGAGCGCGGTAGAGACTTGCGTGCCATTGAGTAACGCCAGCCCTTCTTTAGGTCCCAGCGTTAATGGTTCAAGGCCCTCACTTTTTAACGCCTCAGCCGCCGGTAGGATCTCGCCGTTCAGCCGAACCATTCCCACGCCCATCAAGGCCGCTGTCATGTGGGCAAGGGGGGTTAAGTCGCCGGATGCACCAACGGATCCTTTTGCTGGAATAGCCGGATAAATCTCGTGTTCCAGAAGGGCAAGAAGACTTTCAATGACGATCGGCCGGACGCCTGAAAAGCCACGCGCCAAGCTGCATGCCTTGGTTGCAATAATCAGTCTGACAATGTTGTTTTCCAGCAATGGACCAGTACCAGTGGAATGAGACATGACCAGATTTGTCTGCAATTTTTCCAGTTGGTCGCTAGGGATAACCTCCTGTGCCAATCGCCCGAACCCAGTATTGATGCCGTAAACCGTCCGGTCTTCATCAATGATTTTCTGGACGGTTGCCGCACTTTTCAGTACATCGCCCTGCCAGCCATCCGCCAAAGAAAATGCGCAGGTTTCGTTGTAAAGGGTTCTGAGATCTGAAAGCGTCAGAGTGCCGGGTGAAACGGTCAAAATCTTTATAGTCATTTATAAATTTCCAAAAATAATAGTGTCAGCATTAAGCTAAACGGCCTGAAAAATATCTGCGATAAAGGGGAGTGCTTCCAATGCGATAAGTCAGTTCTGCAGGATGCACAATCGACCAGATCGCAAGGTCTGCATATTTTCCTGCTTCGAGCGTACCGATCTGGTTTTGCAAGCCAAGGGCCTGGGCTCCGTTCCGCGTAAAGCCTGCCAACGCTTCCTCTGGCGTCATCCGAAATAGAATGGCTGCCATGTTCATTACAAGCTGAGGGCTTGTGACCGGTGAGGATCCTGGATTGCTATCGGTTGCGATGGCAATCGGGACATTATACTTACGTAACAAATCAAGGGGCGGTAATTTTGTTTCCCGAAGAAAATAGAACGCACCGGGTAACAGAACAGCGACGGTCCCATTTTTGGCCATTGCCTTTACCCCGGCTTCATCCAGATATTCAAGGTGATCGGCTGACAGGGCATGGAAGTTAGCCGCCAGTTCTGCCCCATTTAAATTGCTTAGCTGCTCAGCATGAAGCTTGATCGGAAGACCGAGGGCTTCTGCTTTTTTGAATAGTTGCCTGACCTGTTCTGTGGAAAAGGCAATTTTTTCGCAAAATGCATCTACTGCATCGACCAGTCCCAAGCTATGCGCGGTCGGGAGCATTTCTTGACACACCTTCTGCATGTAGCCGTCACTGTTGTCTTTGAATTCTATTGGTAAGGCATGGGCCCCCAGAAAGGTTTTGCGGACGCGAACCGGATTTGTTTCTTCCAGTTTTTTTGCAACTTCAAGCATCTTGATTTCATCGGCGGTATCCAGACCATACCCTGATTTAATCTCGATGGTTGTCACGCCACCTTTGAGGGACTCGTCCAGTCTTGGTTGGCTGACCGCCAGCAGTTCAGCTTCTGTTGCAGAGCGGGTTGCGTTGACAGTCGAGACAATACCGCCGCCTCGCGCAGCGATCTCTTCGTAGGATAAACCTTGCAGGGCCATTTCAAATTCTTCTGCCCGGTTGCCGCCATAGACCAGGTGAGTGTGACAATCCACCAATCCCGGCGTTATCCAGCGGCCTTCCAGATCAATCACTTCACAATCATCGGATAGATCCTTGAAGGGAACGGTGGATTTGAGTCCAATCCAGTCAATTCGATTGTCAGAAATTGCAAGGCAATCGGCGTCGATACTGCCGTAGGGATTACCATTTGTTGTCATGGTAGCAAGACGGGCATTGGTGAACAGAGTTGTCCATTTGGGTGTTTGCATTTTCCCTTTCCTCGCAACGTTAAAAATTGTATATACAAATTATTATGATAGGAATGACGAGATGATCAAGCATTTTTTTGACTTTGCCTTCGTTCAGGGGAAATGGGCGCAGAATGTTTTGCTGTCGATTTCGGCTGACGGGACAATAAATGATATAGTTTCAAATAGTCCTGCTGGTGATGCGGTCAAGCATCGTGGCTATATGGTGCCGGGTATGCCGAACCTGCATTCCCATGCATTTCAGCGGGCTATGGCCGGGTTGGGCGAGCTTGCGGGTCCATCAGATGATACGTTCTGGAGTTGGCGGCGGGTGATGTACGATTTTCTTCATCATCTAGGACCAGATGAATTCCAAGCGATTGCCGACCAGCTTTACATGGAAATGTTGAAAGCAGGCTTCACTTCTGTTGGCGAATTCCACTATTTGCATCATCAGGTCGGCGGTGCCCCTTATTCGGATCGGCTGGAAATGAGCCATCGGGTTTTGGCGGCAGCAGAAAAAACAGGCATTGGGCTTACGCTACTACCTGTTTTGTATAGCTACAGCGGTTTTGGGGCACAGCCGCCTAATTCGGGTCAGGGCAGATTTATCAATGATGTTGATCAATATCTTGCAATGGTTGAGGCGCTGAACACTGCGTCCAAAGAAAAGGCGGGCGTGTGTATTGGTGTTGCCCCCCACTCACTGAGGGCAACATCAGAAGAACAGATAAAAACAGTTCTAGATGTTGTCTCCGCGGATATGCCCATACATATTCATATCGCTGAACAGATGAAAGAAGTCGATGATTGTATCGCTTGGTCAGCACAGCGGCCTGTAGAATGGCTGGCAAATCAAGTCGAACTGGATGAACGATGGTGTCTGGTACATGCAACCCATGTGACGGACTCGGAAATAAAGACCATTGCAACTGCAGGTGCCGTTGTTGGCCTGTGTCCAATAACGGAGGCAAATCTGGGGGATGGGTTGTTCCCGGTAAATCAGTTTATGAACGAAAAGGGAAGCTGGGGCGTTGGTTCAGACAGTAATATCAATATTTCAAGTGCGGAAGAGTTAAGGACACTGGAATATGGCCAGCGTCTTTTGCATCAAAAAAGAACGCTGATTGCGGAACCTGGCCGGTCTAATGGGGATTATCTCTACGATGCTGCCTGTACTGGGGGGCGTAAAGTCCTGAATCCGGGGCAAAAGGCAGGCTTGCAAATTGGCGCGGCCGCTGATTTTGTCATTCTGAAAGACGATCACCCTTCTTTACTGGGCAAAAAGCCCTCACAGATCTTGGATGGCTGGATATTCGCTGGCAATAATGAGGTTGTGAAAGAGGTGTTTGTGCGTGGGAAGCAAGTTGTAAACGCCGGACATCATATACAGGAAGACAGTATCAAAGAACGCTTTCAAAGGGTTATGACTGACCTTTCTGAAAAACTCTAAGAGTAAGCCAGATGACATCAAATGCACTTAATTTTAGTCCGGACGCTGATCCATCGGAACCATTGTATAAACAGATCAAACGGCTGATTGTCAGTCGCATTGATAGTGGGCAATGGAAACCGGGCGATAAAATTCCGACAGAGCATCGCCTGGTCAAAGAGTTGAATGCCTCCCGCATGACTGTCAACAGGGCGTTGAGGGAACTGACGCAGGAAAATATTCTGGTTAGACGTCAAGGGTCCGGGACGTTTGTTTCGCCGGCCCGTTTAGAGACCGGATTACTGGAAATTCGAAATATTGCAGAGGATATCGTCAACCGAGGAAACGAACATTCCTGTAAGGTTCTGGTCCTGGAAGAAGTTTCGTTGCAAGAGGAAATGGCAACATTGATGGGGTGCCCGGTTTCTTCAGAAAGCTATCATTCTGTATGTTTGCATTTGGAAAACGGGACACCTGTTCAGTTGGAGGACAGATATGTGAATAAAACGTTGGTTCCGGATTTTCTCAATCAGGATTTTTCGCGAGAGACAACTGGTGGATACCTTCTGTCCAATATTGCCTACACCCATGCAGAACATAAAATCAGTGCAGCCATCGCGACCAAGAACCAGCGCAGCAGATTGGAATTATCGGAACATGAACCGGTTCTCGTCTTACAACGAAGGACTTATTGTTCGATGGGGGTGATCACAGTTGTAAACCTGTACCATCCGTCCAGTCGTTTTGAATTTGCCGGGACGTTTATTCCAGATCGAAATTGAGGAAATCCAAGTCAGTTGTAACATCGATAAAAAGTCTTTTTATTAACAAATCTTAATATTGAGACTATTCTATTTAGGTGTTTGTATTTATAATAAAATACAGTTCGTACGTTTAAGTCGTGATTGTATAGTCACTGTAAGGGCTATTGTTTAATGACTGATAATCAACTGTTGCAAGAACAGTCCGTCACCAGACGCAAGATAGCAAACTTAATACTTCCCGTATTACTTTTTGTAATTGGGACATTTGGGCTGGTTTTTCTTGGAATCTGGCAATCAACTAAAATTGTCGATAAAAAAGCGGTCTTGGCATCCGAAAAACTACTGGTCTCGCTTTTCGAGGATGATGATGAGTCTCTTCGAGCTCTGGCTCTTGACTATGCGTATTGGGACGCCTCGCTTATCAATACTGTCGTCGACCCTGATTGGGACTGGGCGGATGGTAATATCGGTCCTTACCTTCATGAAACCTTTAAAATAAGTGGTAGCTTTGTTGTTAATCAGCGCCTTGATACAGTCTATGCTGCCGAGGATGGCGAACGGACGTCAACTGACTTGCTGGATATTTTCCCGCTGATCGAGAAATTTATTCAGGCTAATCAGGACGCGGCGCTCTTAGATAATGGACAAGGAAAGGCATCTTATCTTTTTGATGATGACGGGGTTTTACACCGAATAGCAGTCGCTCAGATACGTCCAGATTATTCTTCATTAAAAGAAGCCGATGCAAAAGAAATCCTGCAGAAACCGCATTATCTTGTTCTGGTAAAAAAGCTCGATGTCGCTTTTTTGAAATCATTAAGCAAAAGGTTTTCTTTTTCCGATTTAAAGATATCCAGAGAAGAGCCCGTTGGCGAAAAAGAATTGGCTGTGGTCAAACTGGAAACGCCGGAAAAACATGGGGGGCTGTGGATTTCATGGCGTCCGGAGTTGCAGGGAGAAGAGCTCTTTGCGCTTTCTTTGAAGAGTATTGCGTTAGCCATCATCGTCTCCCTGATCTTGCTGTGCTTTATAGTATTTCGGTCAATCAAGTTGCTGGATTACCTTGACTTCAAGTTGCAGGAGAACCGCGAGCAGGCCCGAAAGAACAAAGACTATGAAGAGGCGATCTCGGACCTTGTAAAGGGAGATTCTGGTCAGGATAATTCGATTGTGGAAGCCGTCAAAAAACTGGCTGAAAATGTGGCTGAAACATTAGAAGTAGACCGCATCGGGATTTGGAAAATGGACCAGAAAGAGGGGCGACTGGAGTCACTTTGCCGTCATGATACCTCACAGAATAAGTTTCTTGATAATCTTGCCCTTAACATTTCTGACTATCCTGAGCTTTATCAACTTCTCTCAATGAAAGAAAAAATTGTTATTTCAAACGTTAACCAAAACAAGCTTGTCAGAAATCTGGCAAACCTGTTGATGGCACCGGGAGAAGTCGCCTCTGTACTCGCGCAGCCGATTGTTATACGAGGAAAACTGATAGGGGTTGTTCATTTCGCTAAGTGGGATATCGATTACCAGTGGTCAGAGAGTGAAATCCGCTTCATGCAGTCTATCGTCAATATTGTTAATCTCCTGATGGAAGCTCAGGAAAGGGCCATGGTTGAACGGGAGCTTAGGGTCGCAAAAAACAAAGCTGAAGCGGCAAACCTGGCCAAATCAGAGTTTTTGGCGAATATGAGCCATGAACTCAGGACCCCCTTAAATGCTGTGATCGGTTTTTCGGATTTGATGCTTCAGAAAATTTATGGTGATTTAGGCTCTGAACGATATGAAGATTATGTCAGTGATATCAATATGAGTGCCCGACATCTTTTGAGTCTGATTAATGAAATTCTGGATGTTGCGAAGACAGAGGCTGGGCGTTTTGAAATTTTCCCCGAAGATGTGGATATCAAAAATGAATTTTCGGCAGCGATCCGCATGCTCAAAGGGCGCTTTAAAGACCGCAATATTGACATTGAGTTTGACAATGCTGACGACGTAAAGAGTGTTTTTGTAGATCCAAAATGCTTCCGACAGGTGTTGATCAATATTCTTACAAATGCCGTAAAATTTTCGCACGAAAAATGCAAAATCTGCGTCCGAATTCAGAGGAAGGATGGTCAGGTATTTTTGTCATTTGAAGATAATGGCGTTGGCATTCCCAAAGACAAAATTGATGATGTCTTTATTGCCTTCAATCAGGTTGAGAACACAATGAATAAAACAACAGAAGGAACCGGATTGGGGCTGTCCATTTCGAAAGCATTGATTGAAATGCATAAAGGGTCAATTTCTATCGAAAGTGAACTCGGTAGGGGAACAACAATATTTGTTACCCTACCGGAGAAATCGTCCAGCAATCAACGTGAAGATTTGGATGCAGCTTAGACGTTTGAATCAGGGAAACTGCTTTTGCGTTTTTGTATGAACTCTATAAGGGCTTCATCGATAGCTGGATCCAGGGCAGGGGCTTCATACTCTGCCAGCATTTTCTTCCAAAGCTGATTAGCCCGCATTGCCATATCCAGCGACCCGTCAGCCTCCCATTGTTCTACGGAGTTGTTGTCGGCAAGTTTTGAACGATAAAATGCCTGCTCAAAATTGCGTTGGGTATGATCACATCCAAGATAGTGTCCGCCGGGCCCAACTTCACGCACAGCATCCATCGCTTGCCCGTTTTCATCGGTTGCAATACCGCGTGCCAAGACTTCCATCATCGCGCACTGGTCCATATCCATCACAAATTTTTCATAGGAAGAGCAAAGGCCGCCTTCCAGCCAGCCAGCTGAGTGAAGGGCAAAGTTGACCCCGGACATAACCGTCATTAGCAACGTTTGGCTTGCTTCATTGGCCGCTTGTGCATCCGGAAGCTTTGATGCTGTAAACGCACCACCCGACCGGAACGGAACATTGAGCCTGCGGGCAAGCTGGGCCGCCCCGCTCAAAACGAGAAGTGATTCAGGGGTTCCAAACGTTGGCGCACCAGATTGCATGGAAATTGAACTAACGAAAGTGCCAAAAACAACTGGCGTTCCCGGTTTTATCAATTGGGTCATGGCAATGCCTGCCATGGCTTCAGCCAGAAGTTGTGCCAGTGTGCCCGCGGGGCTCACCGGGCTCATGGCGCCCGAAAGAATGAACGGAGAGACCACCGCGGCCTGATTGTTGGCCGCATATACCTTAAGCGCTCCCAGCATTGTCGCATCATAGGTGAGAGGCGAGTTTGCATTGATCAAATTTAACATTACGCAGTTATTCTGGACAAATTCTTCGCCAAAGACCAAAGAGGCCATATCGACGCTGTCTTGCGCCCGCTCCGGGGCGGTTACAGAGCCCATAAACGGTTTGTCTGAATATTTGACATGACTGTAAACCATATCGAAATGACGCTTATTGACGGGCAAGTCTACAGGTTCGCAGACGGTGCCGCCCGAATGGTGCATGGCAGGTGCCATATAAGCCAGTTTCACAAAATTCTGGAAATCTTCCAATGTGCCATAACGCCGGCCCTTATCCAGGCAATGCACAAAGGGTGGGCCATAGACTGGCGCAAGGACAATGTTTTTGCCGCCAATTTGGACGTTGCGAGCAGAGTTTCGGGCAAATTGAGTAAATTCTGAAGGGGCTGTTTTTATGAGATTGCGGCAAAGGCCTTTTGGAAACCGAACGCGCTCGCCGTCAATGTCAGCGCCTGCGTCTTTCCAAAGTTGAATACTTTCCGGGTCATCGACGAAATTGATGCCGATCTCTTCCAGAATTGTATCGGCATTGGCCTCGATGATTTCCATTGCCTCGTCCGACATTAAATTGGAGACCGGTATATTCCGGGTGATATAGGGAATGGAATGAGCCGACCGGTTTTGCCGCGCCTCCCGTCGTGCGCTCCTGCCGCGTCTGCTGCCTCTTGTCGTGGTTTCCGTCATGGGTGCCTCACATTGTTTTAAAGACCTTCTCCTGCATTCTTTCATTTAATCAGAACAATTTTTAGCGACTAGCGCAGGGCCGTCTTATTTGCGCCCCGGATTGGCGGTTCTGGAATAGTCGAATTTTCTGGATCAGGACTGAAGAACAAAGATGGCGTTTCAGGAACAGCGAATGTCGCGGTTTGATTAGCGGCCTCCCTACGCCGAGGTCAACCTGTTTAGATAAAAATAAATTAGACAGGCAGAAGGTGGGATTATGAAATCGCATGCGCGCGTAGTGGTAATTGGCGGTGGTGTTGTAGGCGTGAGTACCTTGTACCACCTGACCAAAAAAGGCTGGTCTGATGTTGTCCTGTTGGAGAGAACGGAGCTGACCGCTGGTTCGACGTGGCATGCGGCGGGTTTGCTTCCTCTTTTTAATATGAGTTACGCGGTTGGAAAGATCCATAAATACAGTGTGGATCTGTACAAGCGGCTTGAGGCAGAGACCGGTCAGGATGTCAGCTTCCATGTTACAGGAAATCTGCGGCTTGCAACGAACCAAGAGAGAATGGATGAGTATCTTAAATATTGCGGGACCGCGAACACGATTGGGGTTCCGTTTGAAATCATAACGCCTTCAGAAGTAAAAGAGTTATGGCCTTTGGCGGACACAGACGGGTTGGTTGGCGCGCTTTATCATCCGGATGATGGTCATATTGCGCCGGTTGACGTAACCAACGCTATGGCTGCGGGCGCGCGGCAGAATGGCGGCACGATTTATCGGCAAACAGAAGTCCTTTCCATAGAACAACAGTTAAATGGTGAATGGCTGATCCGAACCAACAAAGGTGACATAACGGCAGAGCATGTTGTCAGCTGTACCGGCAACTATGCCCGCCAAACCCTGTCCATGGTTGGGCTGGATATTCCTGTGATCCCGGTTGAACACCAATATATTGTTACTGATGAAGTGCCTGAACTGGTTGAGCGAAAAAAAGCCGGATTGCCGGAAATGGCTGTCCTCAGGGAAAGCGATGCTTCTTATTACCTGCGTGAAGAACGTCAGGGGTATATTTTGGGACCCTATGAAAAAGGCGCGCCGGCGTGCTTTGTTGATGGTGTTCCAGATACGTTCGGGCAGGATTTGTTTCCGGGAGATCTGGAACGGTTACTGCC
Source organism: Sneathiella aquimaris (assembly GCF_026409565.1). Lineage (NCBI taxonomy): Bacteria > Pseudomonadati > Pseudomonadota > Alphaproteobacteria > Sneathiellales > Sneathiellaceae > Sneathiella > Sneathiella aquimaris. The sequence goes on along the minus strand of NZ_CP112881.1, from coordinate 2,653,772 downwards.
TCATGTAGAGGCCGTTATTAAGCGTGTTCCTTCTTTTGCTGACGCCGGTATCAAAGACATTGTCAACGGACCGATTGCCTATACACCAGATGGGAGCCCCATGATTGGCCCGGCTTGGGGGTTGAAAAACTTCTGGATGAACGAAGGCCATAGCTTTGGGGTTACGGCCGCCGGAGGATCTGGTTGGCAGTTAGCAGAATGGATTACCGAGGGCGAACCCGGTATCGACATGATGGATGTGGATCCTCGTCGATTTGGTGCCTATGCAACGAAACCATATACGAAGATTAAAAACGAAGAATGTTACGAACATGTCTTTGTTATCCATTATCCGGATGAAGAAAGGGCAGCGGGCCGTCCGCTAAAACAAAGCCCCTGTCATGATCGTTTGGCGGCAAAAGGCGCGGTCTTCGGTCAGCGTTATGGCTGGGAAAGACCCAATTGGTTTGCTCCTGAAGGCGTTGAACAAGTGGATGACTGGAGCTTCCGTCGATCCAACTATTTTGAGCATGTTGGGAATGAGGCGATCAATACGCGTAAAAATGCGGGATTGATCGACATTACAAGTTTTTCAAAATTCCAAATAACCGGACCGGGCGCAGAAGCGTATCTGGATCGCCTGGTCTGTCGGAAATTGCCAAAAGCGACGGGCCGTATTCATTTGGCTCATGCCCTCAACAAACGCGGCGGCATCCGGTCAGAGTTTACGATCATGAAAGATGGCCCAAATGCCTATTATGCCGTTAGTTCCGGCGCGGCAGAGCGGTTTGATTACGACTATCTGTTGAAAAACCTGCCCGAGGACGGTTCCGTGCGTCTGGATAATGTAACAACCCAGCATGGTGTGCTTGTTCTTGCGGGTCCGAGGGCGAGAGATATTCTGTCAAAAGTGACAGATGCAGATTTGTCGAACGAAGCGTTCAAGTGGCTAACGGGTCAGCATATTACCGTCGGTCTGGCACCGTGTAGAGCGATGCGCGTTAATTTTGTGGGTGACCTTGGATGGGAATTACATCATCCGATTGAATATCAAAACCATATTTTTGATGCCTTGGTGAAGGCTGGCGAAGAATTTGGACTTGGCATGTGCGGTATGCGTGCAATGGATAGTTTGCGCATGGAGAAAAACTACCGCATGTGGGGTCAGGATCTAACCCGCGAATACACCGTTTTTGAAGCTGGCCTCGATCGGTTTGTGCATTTGGACAAAGGCGACTTTATCGGTCGGGAGGCGTTGATTTTGCAGAAAGAAAACGGTGTTCCTCAACAGTTTGTTGCGCTTGAAATACATGGCATCAAGGATGCGGACGCCATTGGAAATGAACCTCTTTTTGACCGTGACGGAAATATTGTTGGCCGCGCGACAGCCGGTGCCTTCGGGCATTGGACAGGGAAGTCTTTAGCGCAGGGCTATGTGAAAACTGGAACGACCCAGATCGGAAGCAGCCTGCTAATTGATATTCTGGGAGAAAAATATGAAGCAACGGTGATCGAAGAATCTGCTTATGATCCCGAAAATATTAGTTTGCGTAGTTGATCACGGTGGTTTGGGAGAAAGTATATGGACGAAGATGAAATTGATCTGAGTAGCCTGAATGATCAAGAGCTGGTCGAGCAAATGCACGACGATCTATATGACGGTTTGGCTGACGAGATTGTTGAAGGGACCAGAATTTTGCTTGATCGGGGCTGGGCGCCCTATCAGGTTCTCACCGATGCACTGGTCGAAGGAATGCGAATTGTGGGCGTGGATTTCAGGGACGGCATATTATTCGTTCCGGAAGTTCTGCTTTCTGCAAATTCGATGAAAGCGGGCATGGAAATCCTGAAGCCTCTTCTTGCAGAAACGGGAGCCCCAAAAGCAGGTAAAATGGTCATCGGCACTGTCAAAGGTGATATTCACGATATCGGCAAAAATCTGGTCATCATGATGATGGAAGGGGCCGGGTTTGAAGTCATTGATATTGGTATTAATAACCCTGTTGAAAATTATCTTGAGGCGTTGGAAGAACACAAACCGGACATTATCGGCATGTCCGCTTTGCTGACGACAACCATGCCGTATATGAAGGTCGTGATTGACGCCATGGTCGAGAAGGGTATCCGGGATGACTATATTGTTATGGTTGGCGGTGCGCCTTTGAACGAAGAATTCGCGGATAATGTGGGCGCGGATGCCTACGGTCGGGATGCCGCCATGACCGTCGAGCTTGCCAAGCAGAAGATGCTCGAACGCAGGGCCGCCTGATGACAACAAAGGGCAATGGTTTTGCGACACCGCCAACATTGCTCATCGCTTGCGGGGCTCTCGCAGCGGAAGCGAAACAGGTATTGGAGCAGGACGGCCTGAGGCATATCAAGCTGACCTGCTTACCGGCTCATTTACATAATACACCGCATAAAATACCGGCATTGCTCCGCCGGAAAATACGAGCCAATCAGGCAGAATACTCAAAAATATTGGTTCTATACGGAGATTGTGGGACCGCCGGTGGCATTGATGAGGTTCTGGAGGAAGAGGGGGCTGAGCGTATTGCCGGGGCCCATTGCTATGAATTTTATGCCGGAAGTGAGACGTTTGAAAAAATGTCAGACACGGAGCCGGGAACGTTCTATTTGACCGACTTTCTAGTCCGTCATTTTGATCGCCTGATTTGGAAGGGTCTCGGAATGGACCGGCATCCGGAATTACGGCCACTCTATTTCGGAAACTACAAAAACCTTGTCTATTTGGCTCAAAATCCGACGCCGGTGCTTGTCGAACAGGCGAAGGAGGCGGCTGCTAGACTGGAGTTGGAATTCGTAAATCATCGAACAGGATTATTGGGGCTAGAGATGTTTTTCGACGAGACAGTCATAAGGGAACAGGTGAATGCAGATTAACATAATTTATTGGCGTGATATCCCGTCACAAGTTTCCGTTCAAAAGGGTCGGCGGTCCGCCAAGCTTTTATTGGAACAGCGGTTTCAGGAGGCCATTGATCAGGCAGCGATGCGTTCTGGTGCACATGAAAGTGACGCTTATCTGCAAGACTGGCGCCGGGTGCTTTTAGGGAACTATGATGGTGACTTGCAGACTTTGGCGGATGCAAAGGCCGCTGAGTTGGAAGCCAGCATTGGTGAAACAGAATTGAGTGCGTTGGTAAAAAACAACGGTTGGAAGGAGGCTTAATGCCGAAAGCTGCTTATCAACCCGCCCGGCGAAGTCCGGTTACGCGATCCAGTTCATTCTATACAGTGCGTTTATGGTCTGTTCGTCACTCCAAGATGTTAGAGAGCCTCTACAAAGCGCTTGCCCACGTGTTTTTAAAACTTCATCCCGTCTGGCAGTTACTAGGATATAAACGGGTTGAAAAACCGGTAAAATCGGCTGAAAAGCTTGTGAAGGGCTTTTTGTTTGATTGTCGGATGTGCGGACAATGTGTGTTGAGTGAAACCGGTATGTCTTGCCCTATGAATTGCCCGAAGAGCCTAAGAAATGGACCTTGCGGAGGTGTGCGGGCGAACGGGAATTGTGAGGTGGAACCAGACATGCCCTGCGTATGGGTTCAGGCCTGGAAGGGGAGCCAGAATATGCGGGCGGGAAACACCATTTTGAACGTTCAAAAGCCAGTTGATCATTCGCTGAGGGAGACGTCATCCTGGCTGCGGGTCACATCAGAAGCGGCCAAGGAAAAAGAAAGGCAGGCAAATGGGCTTTCTGACGCTTGATGAGAACGAAAAGCAGTTACCACCCTTGCCGGGTCATACTTCGAGAGGACGTCTGGAGAGGGTCCTAAGGGCAGGGGAGTTCGCTATCACTGCTGAACTGAACCCGCCGGATAGTGCTGACCCTAATGAAGTCTTCGAGCGCGGCGCCATTTTTGACGGTTGGATAGACGGGATCAATGCGACGGATGGGTCTGGAGCAAATTGTCATATGTCGTCTGTCAGCATTTGTGCGCTTTTAACGCGCGTGGGCTATTCCCCCATCATGCAGATTTCCTGCCGGGATCATAATCGAATTGCCATTCAGGGGAATGTCTTGGGGGCTGCTGCGATGGGTGTGAATAATATCCTGTGTCTGACCGGGGATGGCGTACAGGCCGGGGACCAACCGGGTGCCAAACCGGTGTTCGATCTGGACTGTATGTCCCTGTTGCAAACTATTCGTCAAATGCGCGATGACGGCCGCTTTCTTTCTGGCCGACCGATAACCTCTCCGCCACAGGTGTTTTTAGGGGCGGCGATCAACCCGTTTGCCCCTCCCTATGATTTTAGACCCCTTCGTTTGGCAAAAAAAATCGAGGCGGGCGCACAATTCGTTCAAAGCCAATATTGCTTCGATATACCAATGTTGGAGCGCTATATGCAGGATGTTCGGGACAGGGAGCTGGACAAAAAATGTTTTATTCTGATTGGTGTGGGACCGCTTGCTTCTGCCCGGGCTGCGCGCTGGATCAGGAGTAACGTTCCTGGAATCCATATTCCGGATAGTATTATCGAACGGATGGAAGGGGCTGATGATCAAAAGCTTGAAGGAAAGAAAATCTGTATTGAAATGCTCCAGCAGGTCCGGGAAATGCAAGGTGTTTCGGGGGCTCATGTGATGGCATATCGGCAAGAAGAGCTGGTTGCAGAAATTGTTCATGAGTCTGGTGTTCTGAAGGGGCGGAAACCTTGGACCCGAGAAGCCAATCCGGGCTTTGAGGCTGTCGTCGAAGCCACGGACAATACGAAAGAGAATTTGGGAGAGACAATTAACCCCTCTGAGGCTGTTGCTGCCGCTTCTGATGAAGAGCATGTCGTTTGAAGGCTAGTTCTTGGGGTAATTTGATCGTCTAGTAAGAATATAACCAACTCCCGTTCGAAGGGTTTCGAAAATGACAGATACAGTTCTTTCTTCCGCCACCAAAGAGGTCGTAATAGGATTTGACCGACCTTTTGTTATAATTGGGGAAAGAATAAATCCCACGGGACGAAAATTGTTGTCTGCTGAAATGATGGCTGGTGACTATAGCCGAGTGGAAGCGGATACTTTGGCGCAGGTAGCGGCTGGGGCGCAAATGCTGGACGTGAATGCGGGTATTCCATTGGCGGATGAGCCGCGTATGCTGGCTGAAGTCGTGCAATTGGTGCAATCTCTAACAGATGTTCCGCTATCAATTGACTCGTCCATTGTTGCCGCACTGGAGTCTGGTCTGGGGGTATATCAAGGCAAGGCTCTAGTAAATTCGGTCACTGGCGAAGAAGAGCGTCTTGAGACGGTTCTGCCCTTGGTAAAAAAATACGGTGCAGCCGTCGTTGCCATTTCAAATGATGAAACCGGCATTTCGGAAGATCCGGATGTGCGGTTTGAGGTGGCAAAGAAAATCGTTCAGCGGGCGCAGGACTATGGTATTTCACCGGCCGATGTTGTGGTCGATCCCCTTGTGATGCCGGTTGGGGCAATCAATGATGCGGGCAAACAGGTTCTAAGGCTTATCCGCCGATTGCGCGAAGAGCTGAAAGTCAACACAACATGCGGGGCTTCAAATTTCAGCTTCGGGCTTCCAAACCGGCATGGTTTGAACGCATCGTTTCTGTCCATGGCCATTGGTGCCGGGATGACATCCGCGATTACAAATCCATTGCATGAACCTGAAATGGCTGCCGTCATGGGCGCAAATGCGGTTATGGGGGTTGACCCTAACTGTGCTCAGTGGATTAAGAAATATCGGGAACCCGCGGCGGAAGGAGAAGAAGGAGCAGGCCGTCGCGGAGGACGGAGGCGGCGGCGGAATGCCTGATATTATTAACACCAATCCAGAAGATTATCTTGTCGTTTTTACCCCCTCTGGTATTCGGGGTCGGTTTCCAAAGGGCACATCCTTGCTTAAAGCAGCCCGGGATCTGGGGGTCGATATCGATAGTGTTTGTGGTGGCAGAGGGATTTGTGGCCGCTGTCAAATTGAACCTGTCGTCGGGGATTTTCCAAAGTTTGGTGTGAAATCATCCTCGAATTCACTCAGTTCGCTTGCCGCAAACGAAAAAAAATATGATGAAAGAAGAGGCCTTCGCGACGGGCGGCGCCTGAGTTGCCATGTCACGTTGCAAGGGGACACAGTCATTGATGTGCCCCAGTCCAGCCAGGTGCATAAACAGATCATTGTAAAGGCGGCAGAAGACCGGGTCATTGAAATTGATCCTGCCGTTCGGTTGCATTATGTGACTGTTCAGGAGCCTGACATGCATAATCCGACCGGGGATTTTGAACGTCTGGCTCTTGCACTGGAACAACAATGGGGCCTGAGGGATCTGGAATGCGATCTCAGAATTCTTCAAAAGCTTCAGAAAGAACTCCGAAAAGGGGAGTGGGCGGTTACCGTCGCCGTTCATCGGGATACACGGATTATGGCTCTTTGGCCAGGTTTTCACAGTGATGCATATGGTATTGCGGTGGATGTGGGGTCAACTACAATTGCCATGCATCTTTGTAATCTGTCGACCGGGCAGGTGATGGGATCTAACGGGATGATGAACCCGCAAATTCGGTATGGCGAAGACCTGATGAGCCGGGTTTCTTATGTCATGATGAACGAAGGCGGCGAGAAAGTTCTGACATCCGCCATACGAACGGGCATTAATCAATTACTGACCGAACTTTGTGAAGACACAAAAATTGACCCCATGAATGTCTTGAGCGCAGTGTTCGTGGGAAATCCGATTATGCATCATCTTTTGTTGGGAATTGACCCAACAGAGCTGGGCGGGGCTCCTTTTGCACTGGCTTCAAATTCCGGGATGATCTTGTGGGCAACAGAAATAGATCTGTGCAGCAATCCGGATGGTCGGGTTTATTTCCTACCCTGTATTGCAGGGCATGTCGGCGCGGATACAACAGCGGTTATCCTGTCAGAAGCCCCTCATCTGCAGGAAAAGGTAACTCTGATCGTTGATATCGGAACAAATGCAGAGCTGGTTTTGGGAAATAACAGTCGCCTGCTCGCTGCATCCTCACCGACAGGTCCGGCATTTGAAGGCGCGCAGATCGCCTGTGGGCAGAGGGCTGCGGCGGGGGCGATAGAAAGGGTCCGAATTGACCTGGTTACAAAACAGGCCCGGTATAAAGTCATCGGTTGCGATCTTTGGTCAAACGAAGAGGGTTTTGAAGACGCTATCGATGGATTTGGTGTTACAGGGATTTGTGGATCCGGTATCATTGAAGCATTGGCTGAAATGTTCCTCGCTGGCATTCTTTCGGAAGATGGTGTGATTAAAGGAGATCTGGTTGATCAGTCTCAGTGGATTATTGCGGAAGGGCGTACATTTGCCTATGTTTTACGCGAAGATCCGATCAATCCGATCAGAGTTTATCAAACGGATGTGCGGGCCATTCAATTGGCTAAGGCCGCATTATTTGCCGGGGCCAAATTGTTAATGGACCGTTTTGGTGTCAGTGAGGTGGAACGTGTTTTACTGACCGGTGCCTTTGGTAGTCATATCGATACGAAGTATGCAATGATATTGGGGATGGTCCCCGATTGTGATCTCGCGGAAGTGTCGGCAATTGGCAATGCGGCTGGCATTGGGGCCCGTATCGCGCTGTTGAATAAACAGGCCCGTTCTCAAGCAGAAGAACTGATCAGCAAGGTGGAAAAAGTTGAAACAGCGGTAGAACCTGATTTCCAGAAATATTTTGTAGATGCGATGGCCTTGCCGCACAAATCTGAACCTTATACCAACCTGGCTAAAGTCGTCAGCCTGCCGGAAAAGACAGAGCCATCGAATGGCGCTGATAAAAACAGGCGACGGACCAGACGGCGAAGAACAGCAAGCGATTAATGCGGTAATTTACGTTCTTCGCTTGGGGTATGGCCAAAATGTTCCCGGTGGCATTTGGAAAAATGTGAGGCCGAGACAAAGCCGCAGGCAAGTGCGACTTCAATGATTGGTAAGCTGGTTTGGGTGAGGAGATACCGAGCCCGATCCAGACGAAGCCCGAGATAATATCGGGTTGGCGACCGGTGCAGATATTTTTGAAATAATCTCTCTAGCTGTCGCGTTGAAAGGTTAACATTTGACGCCAGATCGCTACAGCTTAGTGGTTCTTCCAGATTTTCTTCCATACAGGAAATAGCTGCCAGCAATTTGGGGTGAGAAATTCCTAAGCGGGCCCTCAATTCCATACGCTGGCGTTCATGGCCGTCCCGAATTCTGTGATGAATTAATTGCTCTGCAATTGCGAGGGCGGTTTCATGGCTGGTATGTACGGATACGAGGCTTAGCATCATATCCAGAGACGCTGTTCCGCCCGCACAAGTATATCGGTTTCGATCAATTTCGAATAACTCGGTCGTTATATCCAGATTAGGGAATTCTTCGCGGATACCGGACGTGTTCTCCCAATGGATTGTGCTGCGGTAGCCCGACAGCATGCCAGCTTTGGCCAATATATAGGTTGCGGTGCAGATGGCCCCGATGGCGGTGCCGCGAGACGCAGCTTTGCGTAACGATGCAACGACGCCCGTTGAGGTATAGGTTTTAATGTTCAAGCCACCACAAACAAAAAGGATATTCTGGTGAGGCATCTCGGCAAGGTTGCCGGCGACAGGAAAGGACAAGCCTGCACTGCTGACAACGGGTTCGCCATCTTCTGAATAGCAGGTCCAATCATAGACTTTGCGGCCCAGCACCCGATTGGCCAACCGCAAGGGCTCGATTGCCGAAATAAAGGCGATCGATGAAAATTCAGGCAGCAGGCAGAAACCGATTTTATATTCGGCTTCTGCGGCCCCATCCAACGGATGTCGGTCAATGAAGGTGTGGTCAAGGTCACTCATACAAAAACGCTACTTCAACTCTGATTTTCCAGCAACTTAAATTGTTGTTTTTAAGCGCTAAAAAAGACCCACGATTTGACCATTTTCGTCGACATCAATTTTGTCCGCTGCGGGGACACGGGGCAAGCCCGGCATGGTCATGATATCACCGCAAACCACAACGACAAATTCGGCGCCACTTGCTACCCTGATTTCACGAATGGGAACGGAGTGATTTGAAGGAGCGCCTTTCAGGGTTGGATCCGTTGAAAAGCTGTATTGGGTTTTAGCAATGCAAACAGGAAAATGGCCAAATCCTTGTGCTTGCAAATCGTCAAACTGGTCGCGCACTTTCTGGCTGGCCATTATGTCATCTGCCCGATAGATGTTTTGCGCAATGGATTTAACCTTGTTCCATAAGGTTGTTTCATCATCATAGATAAAGTTAAGAGCGCTTGAATTTTCGTCAATTTTATTGGCAACCACATGGGCCAGCGCTTCTGCGCCTGCTCCGCCATTTCCCCAATGATCCGAGACGATCGCATCAACACCAACTTCAGCACAAATCTGAATTACGGCAGAAACTTCTGCTTCTGTGTCTGCTGAGAATTTATTGACGGCAACAACAACTGGCAGGTTAAATTTCTTCATATTTTCAATATGCCGGATAAGGTTCTTTGCGCCATCCCGAACGGCCGTCACGTTTTCTTTGCCAAGATCCTCTTTACCGACACCGCCGTGCATTTTCAAAGCGCGGATCGTAGCAACAATGACTGCGACTTCAGGGCGAAGGCCGGATTTTCTGCATTTGATATCGAGGAATTTTTCTGCACCAAGATCCGCGCCGAAACCTGCTTCTGTGACAACATAATCAGCAAGCTTCAATGCTGTTTTTGTCGCGAGTACAGAATTGCATCCATGGGCAATATTGGCAAATGGCCCACCGTGGATGAACGCCGGATTATTTTCCAGTGTCTGTACAAGATTGGGTTGAAACGCATCTTTCAGCAAAGCCGTCATGGCACCATGCGCGTTCAGGTCCTTGGCAAACACAGGCGTGCGGGTCCGGGTATAACCCACAATGATGTTGCCAAGGCGGTTTTTTAGATCATTCAGATCGGATGCCAGACAGAAAATCGCCATCACTTCAGAGGCAACGGTAATATCAAAATGGTCTTCACGGGGAAAGCCATTTGCGACACCGCCGAGACTGTTCACGATATTTCGAAGCGCCCGATCGTTCATGTCCACGACACGCCGCCAGGTAACGCGCCGTTCATCAATCTCAAGCGTATTGCCCCAATAAATATGGTTGTCGATCATGGCCGCCAAAAGGTTGTTTGCAACGCCAATGGCGTGGAAATCACCGGTAAAATGCAGGTTGATATCTGTCATCGGAACGACCTGCGCGTACCCCCCCCCTGCAGCACCGCCCTTCATACCAAAGCACGGTCCTAATGAAGGTTCACGTAAACAAATCATCGTGTTTTTGCCAATTCGGTTCAGCGCGTCTCCCAGCCCCACAGTTGTGGTTGTTTTGCCTTCTCCAGCGGGGGTCGGCGTCATCGCCGTCACCAGAATCAGCTTGCCATCCGGTTTGTCTTGTAAGGTTTTTATATAATCCAGTGAGATTTTTGCTTTGTAATGACCATATGGTTCTAGATTCTGGGCATCAACGCCCAGTCTCTCTTTTGCTATATCCAAAACGGGCTTCATGCGGGCTTGGTTTGCAATCTCAATATCGCTTTTAGGATTACTGTGCTGTGAGGTCATTTGGCTTTTCCACTGATCGATTATTGGCATTGGTGAGAGGGTATACCCTCTTCGTGGACTTGAATTATTAAACAGAGTGTGTCGCTGGAGGGCTTCTCGCTATCCATGATACGACATTTAGTCTTCAAAACACGCTTATGACGATAAGGTAAGGATAAAGACTGCCCGTATATAACGCCTTTTTTAAGGTATAAAGTGCGTGTTGCAAAGTGACTGGAAAATTTGGACATATCAGAATTTTGTGAATTTATGTTTGAATTTTGTTGTGAAAGGCCCTTCAATTTTGTTGATTTTAACGTCCTTTTGAGAGATTCTCTCCCCATTCTAATTATATGGCTCAAATTTGAGTATTGGGCCGGAACAATAAATTTCAGGTAGTTGGACATTATGATGGAAGCGAGAGACGTCAAAACGGTTGAGGACGCAAAGAAAATTGTCGAAGAGCGTGGCCTTGACTATGTAAAAGTCGGTATTTTTGATATCGACGGCGTAATGCGGGGAAAATATCTCAGTAAATCCAAGTTTTTTGGTATTCTGGAAAAAGGATTTGGCTTTTGTGATGTTGTCCTGGGCTGGGATGCCAACGACCAACTTTATGACAAGGAAAGTTATACCGGTTGGAAGACAGGTTATCCGGACGCGCACGTTGTTCCCGTTATTGACAGTTGCCGTGATCTTCCAATGGAAGACAATATGCTTTTGTTCCTGCTTGAATTTGGTGACCGTGCTGAAGCGGTTTGTCCGCGTGGTACATTGCGCAAGGTGCTGAGAAAAGCCGAAGCAATGGGGTTTAAGGCAACCGCTGCCTGTGAATACGAATTTTTCATGTTCAATGAAACGCCGAAATCGGTCCGCGAAAAACATTATAAGGATCTTGAGAATTTTACACCTGGCTTCTTTGGGTATTCCATGTTGCGGGCGTCGGTCGAATCTGATTTTTACGAGCAGCTTCTGGAACTATGTACCTTGATGGATATGGAGCTGGAAGGGCTGCACACGGAAACTGGCCCCGGGGTTCTTGAAGCGGCGATCGGGTATGATGAAGCGTTGGCAGCGGCCGACAAGGGCGCCTTGTTTAAAACCTTTACAAAAGTTCTGGCGCAGCGCAACGATCTGATGGCAACCTTTATGGCCAAATGGTCTACAGAATATCCGGGCCAAAGTGGTCACATTCATCTATCGCTTGCTGGATTGGATGGAAAAAGCGTCTTTTTTGATCCATCAAAAGCCGATAGTATGAGCGATGAAATGCGGTATTTCATAGGCGGACAGCAGAAACTGATGCCTGAATTGCTGTCCATGGTTTCTCCAACAATTAATAGTTACACTCGTCTTATTCCGGGCGCATGGGCACCAACGGAAGCCAGCTGGGGTGTTGAGAATAGAACCTGCGCTTTGCGGGCCATTCCAGGCGACGCCAAATCCCAGCGGGTTGAATATCGGATCGCTGCCGCGGATATGAACCCTTATCTTGCAATTGCCGCCGCGCTTGGTTCCGGTCTCTGGGGAATTGAAAATAAAGTAGAACCAACCGAAGGGATTGTGGGCAGTGCCTATGATCAGGAATTCCCGGATCATCTGGCATTGCCGCAGACGTTATGGGATGCGGCAGAGCGCCTGAAAAAATCAGACGCGGCCCGCGAATTGTTCGGCGATGCCTTTGTTGATCACTATGCAATTACACGTGAATGGGAAGAACGGGAATTCCGTAAAGCCATCACTGATTGGGAAATGCAACGGTATTTTGAAATTATCTAGCCTTGTTGTTGTTTTTGCGATTGGGTAACCCATGCTTTTCTCAATCAACAAAAACAGTCACACCAGCATTCAGGAGCAGCTGCGAAACACAATTGTCGCAGCGATCCTGAATGGACAGCTTGAGGGCGGTGTTCGCCTCCCTTCAACGCGCCGTCTTTCCTTTGATCTAAGCGTTTCCCGAACAACGGTCGTTCTTGTTTACGAAAAACTCGTTGAAGACGGATTTCTGATTTCTGCCAATCGTTCCGGTTTCAGGGTCCGGGAGGGACTACCCGGTGTTTCTCGCGGTGGGGTGATGCCGGAGGGCGGCTCTGAAAAGACGTCACTCGACTGGCAGTCCCGGTTCAAGAAAAAACCGGGGCAACAAAGCAACATCGTTAAACCTGCCAATTGGCAAGATTATAAGTATCCCTTTGTTTACGGTCAGCCTGACCCCGTTCTTTTCCCGCTTGCCGCATGGCGTGAATGCTCTCGTCAGGCAATGAGCGAATTGGCCATGCGGGAATGGACAACAGATGCGTTTGCCCAGGATGATCCTCAGCTTGTTAATGAAATTCGAACGAAATTATTGCCAAAACGGGGTGTCTATGCTGACGAGAGTGAGATCCTGATTACCTCCGGGGCGCAAAATGCATTATTTTTGATTGCGGCTCAATTGATGGCCCGCGGAACGGTTGTCGGTGTCGAGGATCCAGGGTATCCGGACGCTCGGAATATCTTCTCTATTCAAGGGGCTGAACTTGTACCAATTCCGCTTGATCGGGAAGGGGCCTGTCTTTTTGGAAAAGCGAAAGCCTGTGACTACCTATTTTTAACGCCCAGCCATCATTCTCCAACAAACATCCGGATGTCGGAAGAACGTAAAACGGCCTTTCTGAAAATGGCGTCTTTGCATGACCAGATTATTATTGAGGACGATTATGAAAGCGATATTCATTTTCAGGATAATCCGTCTCTCGCCTTGAAGGCATTGGATCAAACCGCCCGGGTGATTTATGTAGGAAGTTTATCCAAGTCGATTTTTCCAGGGTTGCGCCTCGGATACATTGTGGCAGATCGGGTTCTCATTTCAGAGCTACGGGCTTTTCGGCGATTAATGCTTCGGCATGCACCCAGCAATAATCAGCGCACTACCTCTTTATTCATCGCTCTTGGGTACCATGACACCTATATCCGAAAACTCCATCGGATATACAAAGAGCGCCGAGAAATCATGAAGGATTGCCTGGATAAAGATCTGCCCGGTTTATGTCGAATACCAGATGTCGGCGGAACGAGCTTTTGGATGCAGGGCAATGAAGTAATGGATGCTGAAAATCTTGCGCGCAGGGCATTGGAAAAAGAAGTGGTTATAGAGCCGGGGCATCTCCATTTTTTTGAACCGGAGAAAAACCGTAACTTCTTTCGCTTGGGTTTTTCGTCAATCGATGGGGCACGAATTCCGGATGGTATTCGCGCGATTGCCAGCTTGATGTCAACCGTATAATCTGGTCTTATCTAATATTTAGAATTGGACCTAACGAGCGGCAGCCTGATCCTCTAACTAGAAGGTATGGCGTAATCAGGACCGCGCGGAAATCTGGCGTGAAATTTTTTGTGATGGAAAGGTTTGGACAATGGGATCAAGTACGATTGAGATTGAACCGTTAGCCAGCTCATTAGGGGCTTATATTCACGGTGTCGATTTATCCAAGGCGCTGTCTGAAGAACAGTTTCAGGACGTTCACGATGCTCTTGTTGATAATTCCGTGGTTTTTTTCCGGGATCAGGATCTGACGCCGGAACGCCAACTGGAATTTGCGCGTGGGTTTGGTACGCCAGAAGTACACCCGATTGTAGCAGGGTCAAATGATCATCCTGAATTGATCGAAGTGTTAAAACCTGCGGGTGAAGGCGCATCCTTTGGGACAGGGTGGCATACGGATAACACGTTTTTTGAAAAGCCAAGCATGATCACAATGCTTTACGGCATTGAAACACCGCCCGTCGGCGGGGACACCATGTGGGCCAGTATGGAAAAAGCCTATGATCATCTGTCAGATGGTATGAAAGAGCTTCTTGATGGACTGGTCGCGGTTCATTCTGCCAAAGTGGCCTTTGACCCAAGGACTACAGCAGAGAAATATGAAGGAAAACACTCTCTTAAATATACGTACTCTGATGCGGTTACACAGGAAGTCGAGCATCCGCTGATCCGGACCCATGATGTTTCCGGCAGGAAAAGTATTTTCGTCAATCCCATGTTCACAATTCGCATCAAGGGAATGACTGAAAAAGAAAGCGCTCCGATCCTTCAATATCTTTATGAGTTCTCTACCCAGCCAGAATTCGCCTGTCGTTTTCGTTGGGAAGATAAGTCGGTGGCGATGTGGGATAATCGCTGCACCCAGCATTATGCGATGAACGATTATGTCCAATATCGCCGTTTAATGCGCCGCGTGACAATTGGTGGTGATAAACGGCCTGTTTGATCAGGTAAAAAGAACAGATGTGGATTTGCGGGTTTTGGGGATGACGGATGGATTTTAAACAGGCACGTTTTCTGGTTTTGGATGGCTACCCGAAAGAACACCGGGGGCCTCTTGCCGATAATCAGGGAACGTTGGCAGGTGAGCTTTATGCGACTTTAATACGCGACTGTGCTCCCGGATGTCAGGTTGATATCGCATTTCCTGCTGATCTGGACAGCATGTTGCCGTCAGGAGATGATCTGTTGGCGTACGATGGAGTTGTTTGGACCGGATCCAGCTTGACCATTCATGATGAACAGGATGAACGGGTTATCAGGCAAATTCGATTTGCCCAAGCGGTGTTCGAAAACGGTATGCCCATGTTTGGCAGTTGCTGGGCCGCTCAGATGGCAGTCACGGCTGCAGGGGGTACTTGTGCGAAAAATCCCCGAGGCCGTGAATTCGGTCTTGCTCGAAAAATCTGCCTGACCGGGGCAGGGCGTGGGCATCCGATGTTCAGTGGTAAGAAAAGCGTGTTTGACGGGTTTACCAGTCATGAAGACGAGATTACTCACTTGCCTGAGGGTGGGGTTTTGCTTGCCTCAAATGACTTCACATCGGTTCAGGCCGTCGACGTAACGTATAAAGGTGGATCCTTCTGGGCGGTTCAGTATCATCCTGAATATGACCTGCATGAAATTGCCAGTTTGTGTCGCTGGCGCCGGGAAGGGCTGACAGCTCAAGGGAACTTTGCCTCAATTGCAGATGCTGATCTGTTTATTGAAAAGATGGAAACGCTTCATCTGTCGCCAGAACGCAAAGATTTGAGATGGCAGCTTGGTGTTGATCAGGATGTGCTTAATCCAGATATCCGCTGTCAGGAGCTGAGAAATTGGCTTGATTACAAAATTAAGCCCAATATCAAGAATAAATAGAGAACGCTGTTGATGCTAAGGGGCGACTTTAATTTTACTGGCGCCGATCTGGTCAACAATCTCGTCCGGGGGCATTTTGTCCGTCAGTAACAAATCAATCCGGTCCAGATCACAGACCTTAACGATGCCCGGTTTCTGGAATTTGGTGTGATCGGCTGTCACGATCAGTTTCTCCGTCATCGGTAAGGCGGCCCGTTTAAATTCGGCTTCTGCCAGATCGAAATCCAGACACCCTTGGGCCGGATGAAGGGCACCAATTGACATAATGGCATATTGTGTTGTGAATTGGCGGGCGAATTCAATGGCGGTTGGTCCATAGGCAGCACTATCGTCTGAGCGGATTTCACCCCCGGCCATAAACACACGGTTGTAGTTGCGGGAGCAAAGCTCTCGAGCCACTTCTGTGGAATTGGTCACAACAGTGAGGTTCCGATGGGCAATCAGTTCTTTTGCGAAGTAGCATGAAGTGCTGCCATTATCGATCAACAACGTTGTTCCGTCTGGAATTATTTCAGACGCCATCTTAGCGATCTTTAGCTTTTCGTCCCGTTGTTCCTGTAGTCGACTGAGAAACGGCGGCTCTAAAGAGCTGTGCGGCAGCATGACACCACCATGAATTTTTTCAACAGAGCCGGCAGAGGCAAGATGACGGATATCTCGCCGTATTGTTTCGTCCGAGACATCGAGTTGGCTTGCCAGTTCTATGACACTGCAGGACTTTCGAACCTGCAAAACCTTCATTATTTCAAGCTGGCGTTTGGATTGTTTTATCATGGAGTGCTGACTTTTTTTTCGGATAGGGTGAAATTGGTAGCATAAAATGAGGAAAACGGAAAACAAAATGTGGAATTCCAAAAAAGTGTATTAAATTTTGTTGAGTTAATGAAGGTATTCGTCATAAAGCCAAGATTTTTGAGTAAAATATGTGAAAAAAATAGTTGAGCTATATGGGTGAAAGTGGGTAAATACGATTTGTTTTTTGAGGAGCGAATGGATGCTAAAAAATGGCTGCTCTTCTCTTTAATTTCTTCACATGCCAGATACGGGATTTCGTATATGTCCGATAGTTTGAAAACCTACAGCCCTGTCGATGGGACCCTTTATGTTGAACGTCCCTATATGTCTGAGGATGCAATCCCGGGTTTACTGGATACGGCGACTGCTGCACAAGCCGACTGGAAAAATAAGTCGGTTGCCGAGCGCGCAGAAATTTTGACCCGTTGCGTCGCGAATTTTGAAAGTAAGAAAGACAAAATTGGCGAAGAACTCGCTTGGCAGATGGGACGCCCTGTCAGATATGGCGCGGGGGAAGTCGGTGGCTTCGTTGAGCGCGCAACGTACATGATTTCAGTTGCAGAAAACGCATTGCAGCCAGTTGCCGTTGATGAAAAAGAGGGCTTTACCCGATATATCAAACGGGAACCACTGGGGGTGGTCTTTACAATTGCGCCTTGGAATTTCCCCTACATGACAGCAGTAAATTCGATCGTTCCTGCTTTGATGGCTGGGAATGCCGTTATTCTGAAACACGCAACGCAGACACATTTATGCGGCGAAACAATGCAGCAGGCTTTTGAAGAAGCGGGCTTGCCCAACGGATTGTTTCAACTGGTAACGGCAACCCATCAGTTTGCTGCCAGTCTTATTCAGTCTGGTCGAGTTGATTATGTGGCGTTCACAGGGTCTGTTCCTGGCGGCGCGGCAATGGAAAAAGCGGCGACTGGCCAGTTTATTGGTGTTGGTCTGGAGCTTGGCGGTAAAGACCCGGCCTATGTCCGTGCAGATGCAGATCCCGCTTATGCAGCAGAGAACCTTGTCGACGGCGCCATGTTCAATTCCGGTCAGTCCTGTTGTGGTATCGAACGGATTTATGTGCATGAAGATGTGTATGATGCGTTTGTCGATGCTGTCGTAAAAACGGTAAACGGTTATGTACTTGGTAATCCGCTGGATCCGGAGACAACCCTTGGCCCTTGTGTGAATGCAAAGGCTGCTGATTTCGTGCGGGGCCAAATCAAAGACGCCGTTGCTACGGGGGCGAAAGCCTTGATTGATCCTGCTTCCTTCGAAGCAGACAAGGAAGGAACACCGTATCTGGCGCCACAGGTCTTGGTAGATGTGGACCACACTATGCGCGTGATGACTGAGGAAAGCTTTGGTCCTGTTGTTGGTATTATGAAAGTTTCTTCCGATGAAGAAGCGATCAACCTGATGAATGATAGTGAATTTGGTTTGACAGCGTCTGTCTGGACCAATGACGAAGCTGCCGCCATCGCGATCGGTGATCAGGTAAATACAGGAACATGGTTTATGAACCGGTGTGATTATCTTGATCCTGCATTGGCTTGGACAGGGGTGAAAAACTCTGGTCGGGGGTGCACATTATCCACGGTTGGTTATGAAAGCCTGACCCGTCCAAAATCCTATCATTTGCGTACCAAGATTTAAGGAAGTTCAATGTCTGATACTATTGAAAACTTACAGGGTAACTGGAACTACCCAACTGCCGTTCGCTTTGGCGTCGGTAAAGCCGCCGGGATCGGAGAAGCATGCCGGGATTTGGGTATGAGAAACCCTTTGCTGGTAACGGATCCGGGACTGGCAGGACTTCCAATGATTGCCGATGCGGTCACCAGCTGTGAAAAAGCTGGTTTGACCTGCGGTGTGTTCAGCGACATCAAGCCAAATCCAGTTGGCCAGAATGTAGACGATGGCGCAGATGCTTATAAAGCGGGAAATCATGATGGCGTGATCGCTTTTGGCGGTGGCTCGGGGCTGGATGCGGCCAAAGCAATTGCCTTGCTGGTTGGGCAGACCCGTCCGCTTTTTGATTTTGAAGATGCAGGGGATAACTGGACCCGCGTGATTGAAGAGGGCGTAGCCCCAATTGTTGCGGTTCCGACCACGTCCGGAACTGGCTCGGAGGTTGGTCGCGCATCGGTCATTACCGATGAGGCCAACCATGTAAAGAAAATCATTTTTCATCCGAAAATGATGCCGTCTATTGTGGTGGCGGACCCTGCCTTGACTGTCGGATTGCCTGCCCATATTACGGCGGCAACCGGAATGGATGCCTTATCGCATAACCTGGAAGCTTATTGCTCGCCATTTTTCCACCCCATGGCTGAAGGGATTGCGGTAGAGGGTATCCGGTTGGTGAAAGAGTATTTGCCCGCAGCGGTGAAGGATGGCAATGATTTGGTTGCCAGAAGTCAGATGATGATCTCATCAACAATGGGTGCGACGGCTTTTCAGCGTGGCTTGGGCGGCATGCATGCCCTGGCTCATCCGCTCGGCGCTTTGTATGACGCTCATCATGGGTTGCTGAACGCAATTCTGATGCCGTATGTCCTGATCCGCAACCGCTCTGTCATTGAAGACAGAATGAGCCGTTTGGCAGCTTATGTCGGGCTGGAAAATGCGTCTTTTGATGGCGTGTTGAATTGGGTTCTGGACTTGCGTCAGGAACTAAAGATCCCGAATGATCTAGGCGCCCTGAACATCGACGATGCCAAGGCCGATCTTGTCGGTCGTATGGCAACTGAAGATCCATCAGCTGGCGGAAACCCCATACAGCTTTCGGCGGATGAGTATAAAGACGTGTTTCTAAAAGCCGTTAAAGGTGATTTGAGCTGACGTTAAAAGCTAGCCAAAATGTTAAAGAGGCAGGTTATGATGACCTGCCTCATCTTACCCGTACAGAATAACGGTAATAATTCCGGCAGATAATATCGCCGAGGCGATCAGTCTGCGGGCAATCGCCCCTTCATTTAAAAAATAGCCCCCCAGAATAACGGAGAGCGGAATAGAGGCTTGGCGAATGGTTGTGACAATCGCAACATCGCCCCCCATTGAATAGGCTATTAAAATCAGACAATAAGATCCGTAGACACAGGCAATCAGTTGAGCGTTCAGGAGGGGTTTTTCCAAGAACCGCGAAAGCCCCAAAAATCGAGGCGGACGGTTCCCCATAAGAAAGTTTGCTATTACCAGCAACGGCCAACAAATAAGTTGTGTCCAGAAAAAGAGAACGGGCGGTTCCAATCCGAGCATCAGGCGGGAATCCGCCAGTGAATAAATACCAGTGGCACACATGGCGAGTGTCGCAAGGCCTAGCGTTTTCCCATCATCCAGCAGGTTGTGCCCGCGGCGATACAGAAGAAGAATGGCTCCGATCAAGACAAGAGTAATGCCGACAAGAACCAGAAGGGAATAGTGAATTCCCAAAACAAGAAAGCTGAAGGCAACGATAAAAACGGGAGAGGCTCTGATAATCGGGTAATAGGCTGAAAGATCCCCACGTTTTAACGTTGCGGCCAGCGCCAGATTATAAAGAAGCTGTCCGGCAACCGAGGCAGAGATCAGCATCCATTGATCTGTGTCAAGCCAGAAGTCAGCACCGATCAGCAAGCCATGGATAAGACCAACCACCGCAATACCAAACGACAGGGTAATGAAAGCGAATTGAGGTTCATTGTCTTTTTTTGCAAGTAAGTTCCATAACGGATGCAAAAAAGCAGAACACAGAACGAGGAGGATAATTGTAAGGGTCAAAATATTTACTTACTGAACAGAAGGCGCAACTGTTTCGACAATTTTGTTGGCATTTAGAAAAGCTTTAACGCTCCGGAGTT
Organism: Sneathiella aquimaris; assembly: GCF_026409565.1. NCBI lineage: Bacteria > Pseudomonadati > Pseudomonadota > Alphaproteobacteria > Sneathiellales > Sneathiellaceae > Sneathiella > Sneathiella aquimaris. The sequence goes on along the minus strand of NZ_CP112881.1, from coordinate 2,633,442 downwards.
CCAGTTTTTCGCGCAGGCAAACAAGCGACTCTGTCATGGTGGCTGAACAATCAGATAAGGGAATCTCCACCAGACGCGAGTCGTGACCAAATTCTGGTTTGCTGACAATTCCCACTCCTAGGTTGGAGGCAACAGCTTCTTTGGCCGCTTCTCTTCCCTGAACTTCCAGTGCAACTTTCAAGCTAAGTCCAGCCATGGAAAATTCTCTTTCGACATGATTGCGGGTTCGCGAACCGGGTTCTCTGAGTATGAGTTCCGTCTCGTTTGCAAGCTCTTTCAGGGTGACGCCTTGCTTTGTCGCCCAGGGATGGGTTTTCGAGACGAAAGCAACCAGTGGGTCCCGGCATAGCGTAACAGAGTGAAAGCGGCTGTCTTCCTGCATATCGGCAACGATTCCCAGATCGTAAGAGAAATTCTGCAAGCCGTTTAGAATTTCTTCTGCGTTACCTATTCTGAGTGAAATTGTGATCCCTTCAAAGTCGCGCTTGAACCGGGCAATTAACGGAATAACATGAAGGGGCGTGTCCGCTGCGATATTCAAGTGCCCTTTTTCAAGTTTCTGATGGGCGGACAGCAGGTCAACGGCTTGTTTCTCAAGTGTGAATTTTCTTTGAGTGATTTCCAGCAATTGTTCGCCCAGTTGCGTCAGCCTGACAACCCGCTTATGTCTGTGGAATAATAAGACGTTAAATCGCTCTTCAAGTTTTTTCACCTGATCGGATAAAGCAGGCTGAGTTAGACCAAGATGAGCGGCCGCTTTTGAGAAGCCGCCTTGGGTTGCAACAGCATGGAATGCCCGCAACTGAGAATGATACATAACCTGAGCCTATAAGATTAATAAAATAAAAAACTTTTGATTATGTTAAGAAACGCGTTATCGTTTGGTCAAGAGATTTGGGAGAATCTCGTTCATTTATTCTAAAATGTGGGATTTTTGAGCATAAATTTGGAAATTGGCTTAAAAAGTGTCGTTTGACAGAAATATTTTGGAAGATTTTGAAACTATAATCAAATAAAGTCGTTCTATGAGGGTTGTCATAAATTTATAACAATAAGCCTTCATTAGTTCAGCGTGTTTTCGGTTCACAGTTTTGTGTGACAAGTGTGAGCCGATAAAATTATTGGGTGTCTAACAGAACGGAGCTAACCATGAAGTCACAAATTCTCAAATCCATACTTGGAAGTGTTGCAGGCATTCTTGCCTTGTCATCTGTAGCAGCGGCGGCAGAATTAACTGTCTATACAGCTGTCGAAGCAGAAGACCTTAAGAAATATGCGGCAAAATTTAATGAAGATCACCCAGATATCAAGATTAACTGGGTTCGGGATTCGACCGGTATCATTACAGCCAAATTGCTGGCCGAAAAAAACAATCCTAAAGCTGATATCGTTTGGGGGCTGGCCGCAACAAGTCTGATGCTGCTGGGTGAAGAAGGCATGCTGGAAGCTTATTCACCAAAAGGTGTTGAAAAGCTAGATCCAAAATTCCGCGATAGTGCAAACCCAACCAAGTGGACAGGCATGGATGCCTGGGTTGCTTCTGTTTGTTATAATACGGTTGAAGCTGGAAAAGCAGGTCTTCCAATTCCAACGTCCTGGAAAGATCTGACGAAGCCTGTTTATAAAAACCAGATCATTATGCCTAATCCGAACTCGTCCGGAACCGGCTTCCTTGACGTTTCTTCCTGGCTGCAGCTTTTCGGCGAAGAGGGGGGCTGGAAATACATGGACTCGCTCCATGAAAATATTGCCCGTTATACCCATTCAGGTTCCAAGCCTTGTAAACTTGCGGCTGCTGGCGAAATTCCAATCGGTATTTCATTCGCTTTCCGCGGAGCTAAATCCAAAGCAAAAGGCGCCCCGCTCGAAATTGTTGTTCCTACCGAAGGCGTCGGCTGGGATATGGAGGCGACAGCGATCCTGAAAGGATCAAAGAATATGGAAGCGGCAAGAACGCTGGCAGACTGGTCTGTCTCCAAGAAGGCAAACGAAATGTATAACGAAGGTTATGCGGTCGTTGCTTATCCAGGAGTTGCGAAACCGGTTGAGCATTTCCCACCACAGATTGCGACAGCAATGATCAAAAACGACTTTGCCTGGGCGGCTAAAAACCGCAAAAACATTCTCGCTGAATGGCAGAAGCGTTACGATTCTAAATCAGATCCAAAATAGTTCGTACCTATTGTGAACTGCAGGCATTCCCGCACGCAAGATTGCGGGAATGCCATCTGTTAAGCTGTAAATTGGCAAAGTGTCAAAAGAGAGAATGCGAGTAGCCTTATGAAAAGTAGTGGGACCGATGCGGCGAAAAGCGCCTATCTGAAAGCAGAAAATATTACCAAGAAATTTGGAAGTTTTACCGCCCTGAAGAATATTTCTTTAGAGGTTTTCGAAGGTGAATTCGTGTGCTTCCTTGGGCCGTCCGGTTGCGGAAAAACAACCATGTTACGTGCAATCGCCGGTCTTGATATCCAGACATCGGGCAGCATTTTTCAGGGCGGTACCGATATTTCGGCCTTGCCCGCTTCGGAACGTGATTTTGGTATTGTTTTTCAGTCCTATGCATTGTTTCCAAATCTAAGCGTTTCAGCCAATGTTGGATATGGACTGGTGAATATGCGGTCATCCAAAGCGGATGTCGCATCCCGGGTATCAGAATTATTATCGCTGGTTGGACTTGAAGGACAGGAAGACAAGTTTCCGGCCCAATTGTCTGGTGGGCAGCAGCAGCGTGTCGCGCTGGCCAGAGCCTTGGCCATGTCCCCCGGTCTCTTGCTTTTAGATGAACCTTTATCGGCCCTTGATGCGAAGGTGCGTGTGCATTTGCGTCATGAGATGAAAGAATTGCAGCGCCGACTTGGCGTAACAACAATTATGGTGACTCACGATCAGGAAGAAGCCTTAACGATGGCGGATCGGATTGTCGTGATGAATGATGGTGTCATCGAGCAGGTTGGTACACCAATGGAAATTTACCGGCATCCTGCCTCTCCTTTTGTGGCGGAGTTTGTGGGAACCATGAATTTCCTCAAGGCGCAGAAAAGTAATGAAGGCACGGTCTCGCTTGGCGGGCACGCCCTGACACTATCTGACGCGGAAAAACAACGGCTGGATGGCAATGAAGTTCTCGCCTGCGTCCGGCCTGAAGATATTGCTGTTCGGGACTTGGATGAGACAACCGACAATTCGTTCGATGTACGTGTGAAGGATCTGGAATTTTTGGGGTCATTCTGTCGGGCATCTTTGGATTACGGCGACGGGAATAGTGAAATTTTAGCGGATTTCTCTATCAACCTGATCCGCGATAAAAAGATTACGGTAGGTGAAACAGTGCGCGTCGCATTGCCGAAGAACCGTATTCATATTTTCTCACAAGGGTAAGGCGATGACAGATCACACTTTATCCGAACGAGAGCCGACGATCGTAAAACCAAAATTGAGCCGCGATGACTGGATCATGCGGGCCTTCATTCTGGGAATTGGCTTATGGCTGGTTATTACATTGTTGATGCCGCTCTATGCCATGTTGTCAAAGAGTACGCAAAACAAAGACGGTGTTTTTATTGGCTTGGCCAATTATATCGACTATTTTTCGACGCCCGCTCTGTTTTATTCGATCAACAATAGTTTCTTCATTGCGATCATCTCAACGATCATCACGATCAGCCTGGCCTCAGTTTTCGCCTTTATCCTGTCTCGGTCTACCATACCCGGTAAGGCTTTGTTCAAAGGGGCGGCACTCCTTCCATTATTGGCGCCTTCCTTATTGCCCGGTATTTCTTTTGTATACCTTTTCGGGCGACAGGGGGTTTTGAAAGGATTGATGGGCGATTACAGTATTTATGGTCCTATCGGGATTATTATGGGCGAGGTTTTTTACACCTTTCCCCACGCTTTGATGATTTTGATTGCCGCATTTTCAATTGCTGATGCGCGTTTGTATGAAGCCGCTGAAGCTTTGCGAACAAGCCGGGTTCGCACGTTCTTTACAGTAACGCTACCGGGCATAAAATACGGTTTGATCAGCGCAATCTTTGTGGTTTTTACGCTGGTGATCACAGACTTCGGTATTCCGAAGGTGATCGGCGGGCAGTATAACGTTCTGGCGACCGATATTTACAAGCAGGTCATTGGACAGCAGAATTTTGAAATGGGGGCTGTGGTAAGTGTAGTCCTGCTGGTTCCGGCGATCCTCGCTTTTATGGTGGACAGGTTCGTTCAAAGAAAACAGGTGGCGATGCTGACGGCGAGGGCCGTACCTTATCAGCCAAAACCGCATTCCCTGCTGAATAAGATTTTCTTCCTATATTGTCTGACAGTGAGCCTGATGATCATCGGCATTATTGGAATGGCGGGATATGCCTCATTTGTAACCTTCTGGCCTTATAATCTCGAATTATCCCTTAATAACTATAATTTCGACGTGATGGATGGCGGCGGCTGGGAGTCTTTTTATAATTCCCTGAGAATGGCGGCTTATACGGCTGTTTTTGGAACCATAATCATTTTTACCGGTGCGTATATGGTTGAGAAAGCCAAGGGTGCCAAAGTTATGCGCGGGGTCATTCAGTTCCTGTGCATGATCCCGATGGCTGTGCCCGGTATGGTTCTTGGGCTGGCGTATATTTTCTTCTTCAATCATCCCGACAATCCATTGGAAGTGATCTATGGAACCATGGCAATTCTTGTGATCGTCACGATTGCCCACTTTTATACGGTTAGCCACTTAACGGCGATGACGGCATTGAAGCAAATGGATCCAGAATTTGAAACGGTGTCGGCCTCTTTGAAAGTGCCGTTTTTCCGGACATTCATAAGGGTAACAATCCCGGTCTGTATGCCCGCCATTCTGGATATTTCGATTTATCTGTTCGTCAACGCAATGACAACTGTTTCGGCTGTCATATTTCTGTATTCATCAGATACGACACTGGCGTCTATTGCCGCTCTTAATATGGATGATGCCGGAGATGTCGCACCTGCCGCCGCGATGTGTATGGTGATTGTTGCAACCTCTGCTGTTGTTCGTATTTTCCATGCGCTGCTAACGCGTGGACTGGCTGCCAGAACACAGGCCTGGAGAAAGCGCTAAGCTATGTCAGAAGGAAGTTCGGGGTCGCGGGATGCGTTAAAGCCCCACCAGTCGGAGGGGGATGTCAATTCCTCTCCCCGGCGACAGGAATGGGCGGCTCGAAATATTGATCCGCACTCAAAACAACTTTTGGACCGGGACGCACAGGTTTTTCTGCATCAATCGGTTTCCACGCCATGCCTGAATACCATTCAGGCGGCTGACGGCGCATATATCATTGACGGGCAGGGCCGGAAGCTTCTGGATTTTCACGGCAATAATGTCCACCACATCGGCTATGGGCATCCGCGATTGAAAGAGGCAATCACCAAGCAAATGAATGAGCTGCCATTTGCTCCTCGGCGATTTACCTGTGATTCGGCTGTTGAACTTGCTGAAAAACTCCGGGATATTTCTCCCGGGGATCTGGGCAAGGTTCTTTTTGCGACCGGTGGGTCCGATGCCATTGAAATGGCGCTTAAAGTAGCCCGTGCCAAGACCGGGCGATTTAAGACAATCTCGTTTTGGGATGCGTTTCACGGGGCCGGGTTTGGTGCCTCGAGTATCGGAGGGGAGCAACTTTTCCGCGGTCAGGCGATTGGTCCGTTGTTGCCAGGGACAGAGCATGTTGCACCTTATGCCTGTTATCGATGCCCTTACGGATATGAAGTGAATGAGGACGGCCAACCGGACCTGTCCCTATGCAAAACAACCTGCGCCAACATGATCCGGTATGTCCTGGAGAAAGAGGGCAATGTTGCTGCCGTTATCGCAGAGCCTGCCCGGGCGGTTCCTTATAATCCGCCTGAAGGGTTCTGGAAAATGGTGCGACAGGCCTGCAATGATGCTGGTGCCCTTTTGATCTTTGATGAGATCCCGACAGGGCTGGGTAAAACGGGGCGAATGTTCGCCTGTGATCATGACGATGTTGTTCCTGATATTTTAGTAATGGGCAAGGCATTAGGGGGAGGCATTCTGCCGATCGCCGCGACTTTATGCCATCCTGATCTGGATGTTTTAGGGGATTATGCCATTGGTCACTATACCCACGAGAAAAACCCGGTAACGACGCGCGCCGCGCTCACCACTATTCAGATTATTGAAGACGAAGGGCTTGTTGAAAATGCTGCGAAAATAGGGGCTTACGCCTTGGATCGCATGCGACATATGAAGTCCAAATATTCGCTGATTGGCGATGTTCGGGGGCGTGGTTTTTTGTTGGGTCTGGACCTTGTGCAGGACAGGGCAACAAAGGAAGGTGCCAATGACGCGGCTGAAGAAATTCTGTACCGCGCCTTTGATGAAGGCCTCAGTTTTAAAACGACCATGGGGAATGTTTTGACGCTGACGCCACCTTTGATAACGACACAGGATCAGATGGATTTTGCCCTGGATATTCTGGATGCAGCGATCAAAAAGGTGTCATAAGCCATTGTATCGTTTTAACTTATATATTGGATTATAAATAGCAATTTGACTTATCGATGACGGCTCGGCCATATGGACCTATAGGCAATTATTCCTCTGAACTAAGGAGAAGGAATGTGACACAGAACGCCGTTTCAAAAAATGAAATCTTGACCAGTCAAGGCGTCTTCCCGATGGGGGAAGAACCATATTTGCTGACACCCGGCCCGCTGACCACCGCCGCTTCAACGAAAACGGCGATGTTGAAGGATTGGGGATCCTGGGATGATGATTTCAAAGCGGTTAGCAAGGAAATCCGAACCCGTCTTGTCGCGATGTGTGGCGGTGAGGCAGAATATGATTGTGTCTTAATGCAGGGAAGTGGGACTTTCTCTGTGGAGGCCGCTCTTGCCTCCTTCATCCCAAAAGACGGAAAAGCCTTAATTTTGATGAACGGGGCCTATGGGCAGCGGTCCGCAAAAACGCTGGACTATATTGGTCGTGCTTATGTAACCCTTGATAAAGGCGATTACCTGCCGCCAATGCCTGAAGAAGTAGATGCTTTGCTCACAGAACATAAAGACGTGACACATGTTGTTGTCGTTCACTGTGAAACCAGTTCCGGCATCCTTAATCCGGTCAAAGCAATTTCTGACGTTGTCAGACGTCATGGCCGGAAGCTGATCATCGATAGTATGAGCGCGTTTGGCGCCGTCCCGTTGGACGTTTCTGAAATTCCGTTTGAAGTCATGGTGTCTTCTGCCAACAAATGCATTGAAGGCGTGCCCGGCTTTGGTTTTCTGATTGCACGTAAGGATGCTTTGGAGGCGGCCAAAGGTAATAGTCATTCCCTTAGTCTGGATGTTCATGATCAGTGGGTCTATATGAATAAGACCGGTCAGTGGCGTTTTACACCGCCTACTCACACGGTTGTCGCTTTCCTGGAAGCCCTTCATTTACACGAGGCTGAAGGGGGTGTTCAGGGCCGCCTTGCCCGTTATACTAACAATCGAAATGTTTTGGTTTCCGGAATGCGGTCGATGGGGTTTGAAACCCTCTTGGAAGATGCGTGGTTATCCCCTATTATCACCACCTTTTTCAGCCCGAACGATCCCAATTTTGAATTTGGTCGCTTTTACAAAGAAATTAAATCCAGAGGATTTATTATTTATCCCGGCAAGCTGACTGTTGCTGACAGTTTCAGGGTTGGGTGTATTGGCCTTCTTGATCAAACCGTGATGGAAGGAGTGCTGAGGGCAATTAAAGAAAGCTGTGAAGCTATGGGGGTAAAAAACTTTGCCCCACCAGATGGAGTGAAATAGAAAAGCATTGGACGCAACATCGGTATTGATTAGCCTGCTGGGCGGAGTTTCTCTGCTTTTGTGGGGGCTGAGAATGGTAAATACGGGCGTAACCCGCGCATTTGGGCGGGAGCTTGGAAAAATACTGAATTTCAGTCTGAAAAACAGGTTTAAATCCTTCCTTGGTGGGCTTGGTGTCACCATGCTTCTACAAAGTAGTACGGCGACGGCCTTGTTGACGGCCTCTTTTGCGGGGCGGGGCCTGGTCACCGCGTCTGCCGGGATCGCCGTTATGCTGGGTGCTGATGTGGGAACAACACTGGTTGCTCAAGCCCTTAGTTTCGATCTTTCCTGGATGGCACCGGCATTGTTGTTTATCGGCTTTATCCGCCATTCTACAGCCAAAACAACGCGGGCTAAAAACCTGGGCCGAATATTCCTTGGCTTAGGAATAATGCTGACAGCTCTTAAATTACTGGTTGTTGCGTCTGGTCCGATACGAGATTCTGAAGTTGCCCAATTTGTCTTCAGCTCGCTGGCGGGCGAGCCTGTCTTAACCGTTGTTATTGGAGCTCTGATTACTTTTGTCGCTCATTCCAGTTTGGCAACTGTTCTGTTTATCCTGACGTTAGTGGCGACAGGCGGTATCCCGCAAAATGTTGCACTGGCGATGGTTTTAGGGGCTAATCTTGGCGGCGCGTTGCCCCCGGTGTTAGCAACTTTAAACGGGGATGAAGCCTCCCGTCGTCCACCGCTTGGAAATTTTCTGTGCAGATTGACAGGTGTCGTTGTCTTATTACCAGTCCTTGGGCTTGTCGGGCCAGAGCTTGCCAAGCTTGAAGCCGATCCGGCGCGGCAGGTTGTCAACTTCCACACTCTGTTTAATTTGGGTCTGGCGCTATTTTTCATTTTCTTTACCGGCCCTCTTGGAAAATTGACAGAGCGGCTTATTCCGGCAAAAACAACAGGTAGCGATAACGCCCGCCGTCCAATTCATCTGGACCGGGCCGCACTAGACAGCCCCCAGCTTGCCCTGGCCAATGCCGTTCGAGATACGTTAAGAATGGGCGATGTTCTGGAGAAAATGTTCCGCGATCTACAGGTGGCGTTTGCACAGAATGATAACTTCTTGTTGAACGAAGTGCGCGAGTCCGATGAGGTCATCAAGGAATTTAACGCCGGCATCAAGGCTTATCTGACAGAATTGGGCCGGGAAATGCTGGAAGATGAAGACGAGCGACGCTGCACGGAAATCATGACATTCACCACTAATCTGGAAAATGTGGGCAATATCGTTGTTTTGAACCTTGCTGAACTGGTCGAACGAACAGCCAGTAAACAGGTTACGTTCTCTCGCGAAGATATCGTCGATCACAAAAAACTCTTTGATATGCTTCTGTCAAATCTCAAACTGTCTTTCAGTGTCTTCCTGACACGCGAGGAGATGCAGGCGGCCAGCCTCATTCATCAGAAGCAAGCGTTACGAGACGCCGAACAGAAAGCGGTGAACGGTCATCTGGAACGGTTGCGCAAAGATGGCAATATGGATGAAAGTTCCAGTGCTATTCACCTTGGATTGCTCAGTGATTTGAGGCGCGTTAGTTCTTTGATTTCTTCTGTCGCTTACCCCATTGTTCAGGAAAAAGAGAAGCGCCTCAAAGACATGAAAAAGGCGAAGAAGAAGGAAAAATCAAGAAAAAACGTTGGGCAACCTGAAAACCTTTAATAAGGAAACCCATGACCTACTCAGATTTTCGGTTTCGGCAACTCCATAGAAATGAAGTTGAAAATCTGGTCCAGATGACCGATGAGGTCGGCTGGGGATTTAGTGCTGAAAACTGGCGTATCATTTTATCATCAGGACAGATTTTTTTGCTGGTTGACGAGGCCAATGAAATTGCCGCTACTGCCGCTTTATTTAGATATCGTGATCATCTGGCGTCTATTGGCAGTGTCATTGTAAGACAGCGTTTTCGAGGATTGGGGCTGGCCTCGCGGGTGCTGGATGCTGCTGAAGACAGTCTTGACCTGAACCGATCTATTGTCCAGCTTATTGCAACCAGAGACGGCTTTCCTGTTTACCAGTCTAGAGGTTACCGTCGTATCGCTGACTGCCATCGCTTGGTGCGTCCGAACGGCTCAACGCAGGTTTCCGTTCCTTCTTTGCCAGGCTGCCGATTTGACCCTGTTTCACCTGACTTGTGGGAAGGCGTTCTTGATTTTGACAGAAAGTGTAATCAAGTGGATCGTGGTCAGGTTCTTACTGCCATGTTTCACGCTGGATATCGGACGATGGCGGTTTTTGATCAGAAAACACGTCAAATCCTGGGATATGCCATGGCCGGTCCACGGAAATCAATGACTGTGATCGGGCCTGTTGTCGCAATAGACCCGTCCATCGCTTGTGCTTTGGTTCAGATGCTGATTTATGGGCGTTCCGAAGACTTCAGAATTGACATATTAAGCCATCAGGAAGCCTTTTGCGCGGGGATGGAGCGGGAGGGTTTCTGTTTGGAAGGCACATCGCCGGTTATGGTTCGCGGCAAGGGACCTCTCAAAAATCTACAATCAGAGGCTTATGCAATTATTTCTCAGGCTTTTGGGTGAGCGAAGCCTGAGAAACATATCGAGCGCCCGGTTTGAATGAATTAATCAGAAGGGGCAGGGCTTTTTACACGAGGCGCCCTAATCGGTCCGGAAAATCTGTGATGATTGCATCAACATTCCAATCCAGCAATCGGGCTGCTGTGTCTTCATCATTCACTGTATAGACTAGAAACTTATAACCAGCAGCCTGCACTTTTTGAACAATTTCGCGGGTTACAAAAGGATGGTAGACGTGAAGGCTTGCTGCCCCTGTATCAATCAGCCGACGTTCCCAGTCCGGCGGAATAGCATCTGTCAGATACCCTAATGGAACATGCGGAACATAGTGGCCTGTGCGAACCAACGCCTCTTCGCTAAACGACGAAATCAGCATGGGATAATCCTTGGGCAGATCTTCTTTTAATTGCTGCCCGACAATATTGGCGGTGGGGAGCTGCCAGCCATCAACTGGTTTTACCTCAAGATTGAGGCTCATTCCCAACTCGGATGTTAATTCAAGAGCCTCTGCCAGTGTCGGTATTTTTTCACCAGAAAATTCAGGGGCAAACCAGGAGCCGGCATCCAGTGCACGAACTGCCTCAAAGTTATTCAACAAAACTGGGCCGTCACCGTTGGTGCATCTGTTAAGGTTCGTGTCGTGGTGAATAACGGTTTTGTCGTCTTTGGTAACGGTAACATCTATTTCAATGGATTTTGCACCGGCTCTCGCTGCTGCTTTAAAGGACGCCAGCGTATTCTCCGGGGCCAATCCCTTTGCGCCACGATGCCCAATGATACGCGGCATTGTGTCAAAAAAATAATTGGATGTCATACCAGAAGCTCCTGCTGTTTATCCTGCTGGTCTTTTATGGACCAGTCTATTGGTGTTTGAAAATGCTTGATTAAGTATTCGTTTGCCTGCGAGAAATGAGAATTTCCAATAAAACCGCGATGTGCCGACAAGGGTGAGGGATGGGGGCTGTTTAAAACGAGATGCCTTTTTCTGTCGATGATTTTACCCTTTTTCTGAGCATAAGCCCCCCATAGAAGAAAAACCAGATGATCAGCGTTGTTATTAAGGGCGGCGATCGCAGCATCCGTGAATTTTTCCCAGCCTTTACCTTGGTGAGATCCCGCTTTTCCCTGCTCGACAGTAAGGACACTGTTTAATAGCAGGACGCCTTGTTCGGCCCAGCTGGTCAGGCATCCGCTTTTCGGGATCGGTAAAGACAGGTCCCGTTTCAGTTCTTTGTAGATATTTGCAAGTGAGGGGGGTGTTTTAACTGTTTCAGGAACCGAGAAACTTAGCCCATGGGCTTGTCCGGGGCCATGATACGGATCCTGGCCCAGGATAACCACTTTCACCGCGTTAAACGGAGTCATGGTGAAGGCCGAAAAGACCTGGTCCTTTTGGGGATAGATGGTTTTTCCGTGTTGTGTCTCTGTCATAAGAAAGCGAAACAAATCTTTCATGAAAGGTTGGTTCAGCGTTTCCTGTAATTCTGTTTTCCAACTTTCTTCGAGTATTATTTCGGGCACCCGGCTACCATCCTGACTTAAGAACCTCTTCCAGCTTTTCGTTTTACCGTTGAACTATTGCTGTTTTATTATGGGGTCACAGAAAGAAGAAGCAATAATTTCAATTTTGTAGGAGGCTAGCGCTTGACATAGTGGAATAATACTTCATTATCATATGTATACATACAAAAAGAAGGTCCGAGAAATATGGGAGAATATTTTCGGCCGGATAACCTGTCTGACCTAATGGCGCTGCTTCCAAGTCGTCATTTGACGGTTCTTGCCGGTGGAACTGATTATTATCCAGCGAAAGTGGGACGAAAGCTGGATGACGATATTCTGGACATTAGTGCCATTTCAGAGTTACGCGGAATAGAAAAAACTGATCATCACTGGGTCATCGGCGCAGCTACTTGCTGGACTGATATAGTTAATGCTGACCTGCCGCCTGTCTTTGATGGTTTAAAGCTTGCAGCAAAAGAAGTTGGTGGGCGTCAGATCCAAAATTCAGGGACCATCGGTGGTAATCTATGCAATGCGTCCCCTGCTGCTGACGGCGTTCCCGTTCTTCTAAGTCTTGATGCCGCGGTCGAGGTCCTTTCGCCTGAAGGAAGCCGTATGTTGTCAATATCCGAATTTGTTCTGGGAAATCGAAAAACGGCATTGCAGCCCACAGAAATTTTGAAAGCAATACATATTCCGGTCCGTCAGGCGGCGAACAGTCTGGGCTCTTTTTTGAAGCTTGGGTCTCGGAAATATCTGGTGATTTCACTGGCGATGGTCGCAGGAACGGTCGAATGGGATGCCTCGGGCACGATTACGCATTGTCGTTTATCTGTTGGGGCCTGCTCGGAAGTGGCCGTCCGATTGACCGAACTGGAAGACATCCTTGTTGGTCAGCAAATAAACAGCACCCTTACGAGAAATATACAGGACGCTCATTTTTCATCTCTCAACCCGATTGATGATGTCCGTGCAACGGCGGTTTATAGAAAAGATGCGGCTAGAACGCTCATTCGCCGTATGGTTTCCAGTTGGGGTACAGCATCATGACAAGATCGATAGAACTTAATGTAAATGGAAAGACAGTATCGGTTGAAACGCAGCCCGTTACCCGCCTGTCAGAGGTTTTACGGGACAAATTGGGCCTAACGGGCACAAAAGTAGGCTGTAATGCCGGGGATTGCGGGGCTTGTACGGTGACCCTTGATGGGGAACAGGTCTGTTCCTGCCTCACGCCGGTTATACAGGCTGAAGGCAAATCTGTAACAACAGTTGAAGGGTTGGCGCAGGCCGGTTCTCTCAACAAGTTGCAGCAGGCCTTTAGTCGCCACGGTGCAGCACAATGCGGTATTTGTTCGCCGGGGATGCTGATGGCGGCAAGTAGCTTGTTGGCGGAAAATGACGCGCCGAGCCGGGACGCTGTTGAAGACGCGTTGGGAGGGGTTTTGTGTCGTTGTACAGGGTATCAGAAAATTGTCGATGCGGTCATGGACGCAGCGGGCGAGCACTCGACGCTTGAGCCAGAAGCCGGTCAGGCGGTTGGTGCGTCTATTGCGAAACTGGACGCTGAAGAAAAGTTGAACGGCCTTGAAAAATATGGGGCGGATAATATTCCAGAAAATGCGTTCTGGGTCAGGATTCTGCGTTCACCCTATCCATCGGCCAGTGTCGAGATTGGTGATATGTCATCGGTTATTGATGCGTGGAACGGGCTTCACGATATACTGACCTATAAGGATATCCCGTTTAACCGGTTTGGTATTTATCCAGTGGGTAAGGATCAGCCAGTTTTAACCGACGGTGTTGTTCGGTATCGCGGCGATGCTGTTGTTGCTGTTGTCGGTACTAAAGATGTGGTTCAGTCAATAGGACTGGATGATCTACCGATAAAATTTCTGTTGCAGGAGCCAGTGATTGGACTTGATGCAGCACGGTCAAAAAACGCCGCGCAACTGCATGAAGATAAGCCAGAGAATGTTCTGATTTCCGGTCATGTGGCGAAAGGATCCATTGAGCAGGGATTGAACGAGGCGGCAGCCGTCACGGAAGGGTCTTTTCAAACACGGTTTGTTGAACATGCCTATATTGAACCTGAGGCAGGTTGGGCGCAACGCGTTGGGGACCGGGTTGAAGTAACGGTAACCACACAGGCCGTCCATATCGATCTGGATGAGATTGCGAACGTTCTGCAAGTTGAAAAAGAGCGGGTCCGGGTTATTCCAACTGCTGTCGGCGGTGGTTTCGGGGGTAAGCTGGATGTGTCCATACAGCCCATTCTTGCTGTCGCGGCCATGAAATATGATCGCCCTGTTGCCTATGTTTATGAGCGACCGGAAAGTATGGCGGCGAGCACCAAACGTCACCCGTCGGAGGTCAGAAGCCGTTTTGCTGCGGACAAGGACGGTAAACTCGTTGTTGCGGAAATGACTGCGGACTTTGATACTGGCGCATATGCATCTTGGGGACCTACGGTTGCCGGGCGGGTTCCCGTTCACGGAAGCGGTCCTTATTTTGTTCCTAATGTCCATATTACGGGCCGCGGACTGTTTACCAATGCACCGCCAGCAGGTGCGTTTAGGGGCTTCGGCGTTCCGCAAGCCGCTATTGCCCATGAAACAATGATGGATGATTTGGCGGAACAGCTTGGAATGGATCGGCTGGAAATCCGATTAAAAAATGCAATTCGGGTTGGAGAGGCCACGGCAACCGGTCAGGTTTTGCAAGCCAGTGCGGGTATGGCGCCCTGTCTGGAAGAACTGAAACCTGGCTGGGGCGAAATGAACGCGCTTGCGCGTGCTTTTAATGAAAAAAGTGATGGTGTTTTGCGACGGGGCGTGGGGATCGGTGCCATGTGGTACGGCATTGGTAATACATCGCTTTCCAATCCGTCAACGATGGAAGTGGGTATCAATAAAGACGGTAAAATTACACTTTATAACGGTGCCGTTGATATTGGGCAGGGCTCGAATACGATTATGCCGCAGATCTGTGCCGATGCGGCCGGGCTTCCGGTTTCTGATTTCCATTATATCATGGGAGACAGCGATTTAACGGAAGATGCGGGTAAAACCTCTGCCTCACGTCAAACATTCGTCTCTGGGAAAGCTTCGGAACTCGCGGGTCTTGAGTTGCGGCAACAGATCTTGCGTCACGTGAACGCCGGTGAGGATGCCATCTTTGCAATAGAGGGCTCTATTCTCACGATCACCGATAAAAATGCGAAACATGAGGTTGATCTCACAGCGCTTCCCGAAATCAAGAAGGGTAATGTGTTCTTTGGGTCCGGTAATTTTGATCCACCGACGTCACCGCTTGATGAAAACGGGCAGGGTGTGCCGTATGCGACCTACGGGTTTGCAGCTCAGATCGCCCTTGTTGAGGTTGATACACAATTGGGAACGACAAAGGTAATTAAAATTATTGCCGCCCATGATGTGGGGCAGGCCATCAATCCACAATTGGTTGAGGGTCAGATCCACGGAGGGATTGCACAGGGGCTGGGCCTTGCCTTGATGGAAGAGTTCGTACCGGGTGTGACCGAAAACCTGCATGATTATCTAATCCCGACATTCGGGGATATGCCCGATATGGAAATACTGATTGTGGAAGATGCCGAACCATTGGGTCCTTTTGGGGCCAAGGGCGTGGGTGAACCCGGACTGGTTCCAACAGCGCCTGCTATTTTTGGCGCGGTGCGTCATGCAACGGGAGTGCGGGTCACTGAGGCGCCGCTTCTTCCCCATCGGTTAAAGGCAGCCCTTAACGAGAAGGAGGCCGCACAATGAGTGATGCAAAAACAGCAGCAAAAGATGATGGGTTAATTCGATGTGATGCCTGTCCTGTGCTTTGCCGAATTCGGACGGGGCGTTCCGGCGCCTGTGATCGATATGCCAATGTGGACGGTGTTCTTACCCGTGTCGACCCGTTGGTCGTTCTTGAAAATGCTGAAAAACAGGTCCCTTTTACTGAAACCAGTGGCCAGTGGAACGGCGATCTTGTTCCGAAAGGGCATACATTTGTTACGGGTGTCGGTTCAGGAACGACCTATCCGGATTATAAACCTGCACCCTTTATTGTTGGCGCAACAGCGGATGGTGTGGACACGGTTACAGTGGTTTCTGAAGGTGTTTTCAGCTATTGCGGTGTCAAAGTAAAGATCGATACGGACCGTTATGTTGGACCAGAAACGGCGGCTGTATATGCCGATGGAGAGCAGGTTGGCCATGTTACCACGGCTGAATATGGCAGCCAGATGCTGTCACTCGGCGGCGTCCGTCATTTAACTGGCGGGTCCAAAAAAGAAGGACGAGTGACTTGTGATACGTTATTGGCGCTTTGCAACAAACAGGCTGTTGATCTCGAAGTCGAGGGCGGCGCTAAAATAACTGTTCAGGCCGGGAAGCCGCCCATCATTGATGGGGATGAAGAAGAACGGATGCGTGTCGGGTGCGGCTCCGCGACCATTGGTATATTTGCGCCGCAATGGCATGGAAAAGTGGACGAGGTCATCGTTGTCGATGATCATATTACAGGCGTCCTTACCGAACATCAGGCTGGACAATTTCTAGAGATGCCTGTTTCAGGGATAAAAGTGCGGGGAAGACGTTCAACGCCGGGTCGGTATTTTCAGGTAGCCGAACATGGCGCCGGATGGGGCGGAACGGATATCACCAATCCACTGGATATTATTGACAAAGTCGATCCCAAAAAGGCCCGTCCGGGCATGACATTACTGATGGTTTCCACAACCGGTCAGGATAGCGCATATTTCGTTTTGGATGAGGAACTGAAACCGGTTCCGGCCTCGATGCCGGATGAAATAAAACTCGTTGTTGATCGGATTGCCGAAAATTGTGAACCTGCTTTGTGCACCGTGCTGTTCATGGCAGGTGCAGGTGGGTCTTTGCGTGCGGGGGTCACTGAAAATCCAGTGCGATTGACCCGGTCGGTGAAAGAGGCTTTGACGCGTGTTACCTGTGGGGGCGCACCGGCTTATATTTGGCCGGGTGGCGGGATTACAGTCATTGTTGATGTGATGGCAATGCCTGAAAATTCGTTTGGATATGTGCCGACCCCGGCCTTGGTTGCGCCAATTGAATTTTCAATGTCGCGAGAAGATTTCGAGGCGTTGGGTGGCCATAAGGACAGTATCATTCCGATCTCAGATGTGCTGACCCGCGACGGGTTGGTGAAAATTGCAGGAAACTGAAAAATGACCGGTCAGGCGACAGTCAGGCTAATGGTAGACGGGCGAAGATTGCATCTTCAGCACGGCCCAATTGACATTGTCGCAGAAGCCTTTGGCAAACGGGAGGAAATTGAGGCAGCCTATAAACAGGGAGCGGTCGCCTTTTCGAGTATTCTTTCGACACTTGTTGAGGATTTAAGTGTTCTGAAACGGCCCGTTTCAGGACAGATTGCGCCCGCAATGAACGGTCTTTCTCAAACTTTATGGATTGCCGCCCGTCAATTTTCAGATGATTACTTTGTTACCGCAATGGCGGCGGTTGCCGGAGCCGTTGCTGATCACGTTAAAACGGCCATGCTCAAGGGGCGCCGACTGGAAAAACTGTATGTGAATAACGGTGGTGATATCGCTTTGTTTTTGGGGAGGGGCTCTGTTTTTACAAGCGGGATTGTCAATAATCAGGATGCCCCCTCGATTGATGCGAAAATTACCATCTCGGCTCAGGACGGGATTGGCGGCGTAGCAACTTCAGGCTGGCGAGGTCGATCATTGTCTCCGGGGATCGCTGATGCTGTGACAGTGTTGGCAAATTGTGCGGCGACAGCGGATGTGGCGGCCACGGTCATTGCGGGTCATGTTTTTGTAAAAAGCCCTGCTGTTATGCAAAAGCCCGCTTTTGACGTTCGAGACGATACGGATCTTGGCGATATGATGGTGACAACCGACGTTGGACCGCTGACGGAAGTGGAAAAGAAAAATGCGCTTGCCCAAGGGATGCGCGTTGCAAAAAATATGAGGGAGGCTGGGCTCATTCAGTCTGCTTATTTTGCGTTGCAAGGGCAGAGCTGTAGCCTGTTATCAGATGAAAAAATTCAAGTAAGGAAAATAGCATGACAGATCTTGTTAAAGTGCGGAAAATTTCCACACAAATCGAAGAAGTCTACCATGAAGGCGGGCCGGTTCTTGAGGACCCCATTTTGCGAGGATCCATCATTGCGGTTGTTGATAACCCTTACGCGGGCAAATATGTTGAGGATATCACTCCCTTCATGGAAGCGCTGAAACCATTGGGACTTAAGGTTGCGAAGCAGCTGATAAACGCGCTGGGCGGTGATCCGGAGAAAATCTGTAGTTACGGCAAAGGTGCTATTGTTGGTGAAGACGGCGAAATGGAACATGGTGCCTGCTGGCATGTCGCCGGCGGTTACGCCATGCGTGAAGCCCTTGGTCAGGCATATGCCATTGTTCCATCATCCAAAAAGGTCGCAGGTGTGGGCGCACGGATGGAAATACCCATCACCCATAAAGATGCTTCCTACGTTCGCAGCCATTTCGATGCAATGGAAGTTGGCCTTCCCGATAGTCCACGGCGCGGAGAAATTGTTTTTGCCCTGGTCATGACAACAGGCGGCCGTCCACATGCACGGTTAGGCGGTTTGACGGTTGATGACATCTCCGCCAATGACGGCCTTCGATAATTAATAAAAATCAACGATAACGGATTTTCATATGACAGGCAGAGTAATTGGGGTGGATGTTGGTGGTACCTTCACTGACTTGATTTCCGTAGATACGGAAACACGGGAAGTTTCCGTCACAAAGGTGCCAACCACACTGGATAATCAGGCATTTGGTGTCATTAACGCCATTGAAAATGTTGGTACAAAGCTTTCCGAAGTCTTTGCAATCAATCATGGGACAACGACAACAACCAATGCTTTGTTGGAGCGGAAGATCGCCAAGGTTGGCCTGATCACCACCAAAGGCTTTCGCGATGTTTTGGAACTGGGACGTCGAACCCGTCCGCAGCCTTATGGGCTCAAGGGACAGTTTAAACCCTTGATTTCCCGCGAATACCGTCTTGAGGTTCCTGAGCGGATTGACGCGGATGGTCAGGTTGTTATTCCGCTCGATGAAGCGGCCTTGCGTACGGCGATCCAGCAATTGATTGATCAGGATGTGGAAAGCCTTGTTCTTCACTTTCTACATTCCTATAAAAACCGATCGCATGAAGCGCGGGCGTTGGAAATTGCCCGTGAGATGTGGCCTAATCGGTTTGTGACGGCGGGTCATGAGATATTATCCGAATATCGAGAATATGAACGCGGTACGACCGCGGCGATCAATGGGGCAATCCGTCCGGTTCTGGATCGGTATATCAATCGTCTTCAGGATGAATTGACCAATCAGGGCTTTGCCCATGATCTGCTTGTCATGCAAGGGAACGGGGGAAGTGTTTCTTCGCGGATTGTGGCTGAGAGCGCTGTCAATACGGTGATGTCCGGTCCGGCCTCCGGTGTTATGGCTGCCGCGGCAACCTGCCGGGCAGCGGGTATTGATAAAGTGATCACCTATGATATGGGCGGGACCAGTTCTGATGTTGGTCTGGTTCAGGATGGGGTGCCGCAAGTGACGGCTGAGCTTGATCTGGAATATGGTATGCCGATCCACGTACCCATGGTGGATGTTCATACGATCGGTGCTGGCGGTGGTTCGATTGCGTTTGTCAATGCGGCAGGAATGCTTCAGGTAGGCCCGGAAAGCGCAGGCGCAACACCCGGCCCGATCTGTTACGGTCGAGGCGGGCGACGCCCCACCATCACAGATGCAAATCTGGTTCTTGGGCGTCTGGACGCAGAGAAACTCCTGTCAGTTGATAGTCCGGTTTCTCTTCAGGAAGTTAAAGATCTTTTTGTCAGTGAAATTGGTGTGCATTTCAATATGAATGCGGAAGAGGTGGCCACGGCCATTCTTCAAGTCGCCAATAACAAAATGGCAGGCGCTATTCGCATGGTCAGTCTATCGCGGGGGCATGATCCACGTGACTTTGCCTTGTTTGCATTTGGTGGTGCGGGACCATTGCATGGTGTTGCCCTTGCAAAAGAGCTTTCTATTCCGCGGGTGGTCATGCCCGCCCGGCCAGGCATCACGAATGCACTGGGGTGTGTCGTGTCTGACTTGCGTCATGATTTTGTAAACACTGTGAATACGCCGCTTGCATCTCTTGATATAGATCAGGTGCAGGAAATCATCCGTCAGCAAATTGAAGACGGTAAAAAAATGATAGAGCGGGACCGCGTTAAAACCGAGGAATTGGTGTTTCTTTTTACCGCCGATATGCAATTCCAAGGACAGAGCCATATGCTCAGTGTCGAAATCAGCGGGCCTGATGTGACTCTCGAAGAGCTCCAAAAGCGCTTTGATGAAGTATACTGGGCGCGCTTTGCGGTGGAGTTACCGGAGATCAAGGCCGTCCTGGTGAATTTACATACGGCGGTTATTGGTCGTCGGGAAAGCCTTGACCTTGCTGTCTTGATCGGTCGCAATCAAAAGAAAACCCTGGAGGAGGCTGAAAGAACACGGCGTCCTGTGATGTTTGACGGCACGTTGTTCGACACACCGGTTTATCAAAGGGATGCATTGCCAAGCCGGCTTGACTTTGCGGGACCCGCAATCATTGAGCAATTGGATACCACAATTATTGTGGAGCCCGGTTGCAAGGTAACGGCAGATCCTATCGGCAACCTGATTGTGGAGGTGTAAGATGAAAGAACTTGATCCAATTACGCTGGCCGTGATTCAAAACGGCCTTATTCAGGTTTGCAACGAAATGGATCTGGCATTTGTCAGGTCGGCTTTCAGTCCGGTGATTTCAGAAGCACTCGACCGTTCAGACGGGATTTATGCTGCGGATACGGGGGAGTTGATTGCCCAGGGTGAGTTGGGCCTTCCCATCTTTGTCGGGACAATGCAGTTTTCGACGCAAGCAGTGATTGAGCGCGCGAAAGATGTAAAGCCTGGGGACATTTTTATTGTAAATGATCCCTATTTGGGCGGCACGCATCTTATGGATGTTAAATTTGTTCGGCCCTTCTTCTATAAAGGAAAACTGTGGTCCTGGCTGGCAAATACAGGGCACTGGCCTGATCTGGGGGGCTCAGTTCCAGGAGGCTTTTCGGCAAATGCCACTGAGGTTGAACAGGAAGGCTTGCGTCTGCCGCCCGTTAAACTGTTTAAAGAAGGTGTGCTGGATGAGGAAATTCTGTCGATTATTCTGTCGAATATTCGAATAGCAGATCAAAGAATTGGTGATATCAAGGCACAGGCCGCGGCTCTATCAATTGGAGAGCAGCGCCTTACAGATCTGCTGGATCGTTATGGCGAAGATGTTGTCAGCCAGTCAATCAAGGAACTGAAGGCGCGTGCATCAGAACAGATGCGCTCGAAAATCGCGGATATTCCAGATGGCGACTATCATGGGGTCGCTTATGTGGATTCTGATGGTGTTGTGGATGAGCCCCTGAAAATTGACATGAAGGTTACATCCAAAGGGGGCGAGCTTCATTTTGATATGTCCGGGTCCAGTGACCCTTGCATGGGTCCGATGAATTCAGTTATTGCGACAACAAAGTCTTCTATCTATTTGGCAATAAAGCATATTTTTCCAGAAGTTCCGATTAATGCAGGTACCTTTGAGCCGTTAAAAATAACGGATCCGGAGGGAACATTCCTCTATGCGAAATATCCAAGACCGGTTTCCGGCTGTGCGGCTGAAGTAAGCCAGCGTATTGCCGAAGCTGTATTTAACGCGCTTGTTGATGTTATGCCGGAACTATTATTTGCCGCGCCAGCGGGCACATCAGGCAATCTGGCTGTTGGCGGTTATGATCCTGAACGGGATAAAGCCTATGTCATGTACGTCATTTCAGGAGGCGGTTATGGTGGCTATCAGGGCGGTGACGGTCTATCGAATGGCTGCTCGACCATTGGGATCTCTAAGACGACTCCTATTGAAGTCATGGAACAATATTACCCTGTTTTGTTCGAAGAATATTCCCTTCATGAAGGGTCTGGCGGGGCTGGTGAATATCGTGGCGGTTTCGGCGTAAATTATAAAATCAGATTACGCCGGGGGCAGGCACGGGCTTCCATGGTAATGGATCACGGGCGATACGGGCCGCTGGGTGCGTTAGGCGGCAAAGATGGTGGCTTGAACACCGTTTTGGTTCATGCGGATGGAAAGGATTACATTCCCCCGCATTTATCAAAAGATCAGGATATTCAAATTGAAGTCGGGGATAGTATTTCTGTTTCCACGCCGGGCGGCGGTGGCTTCGGTTCGGCGTTCAAGCGAGACCCTGATCAGGTCGCCGAGGATGTCATGCGCGGATATTATTCAGCAGGACAGGCAGAAGAACGATTTGGCGTTCTCCTGGATGAAACCGGGCAGGTTCTGCGGTCTGAAACCGAAAAACGAAGGGCTAAAGCTTAAGCCCTGTTCTTTTCGCCAAGAGTGCCAAAGGGGTTGCAATTAGCCCTTTTGGCAGTAAAACCACACTGATCATAAACGCGCTGCCTAACAATAGGATCCAGAAATCACCAAAAATTTCGGATAGCCAGTTTTCAGCAAATCTGGTCAGAACGGCCCCTAAAAAAGCGGCCATCAACATC
Organism: Sneathiella aquimaris; assembly: GCF_026409565.1. Taxonomy (NCBI): domain Bacteria; kingdom Pseudomonadati; phylum Pseudomonadota; class Alphaproteobacteria; order Sneathiellales; family Sneathiellaceae; genus Sneathiella; species Sneathiella aquimaris. Next base: position 2,610,917 of record NZ_CP112881.1, on the reverse strand, counting down.
TCTTTGCCACCAAGAGCCACCCATATCAGGATTTCTGTTGAAAGGGTGAACCCGATAAGTGTTGGCGAGGCAAACCCATCCACGGTCACAAATAAAGCACCCGCAAGACCAGCCATGGCTGCACTGATGGCGAAGACTGTCAGTTTGATTTGTAAAACACTAAAACCAAAGAATGAAAGGCGATTTTCGTGGGTTTTTAGCGCTGTGAGTAATATCCCGAAAGATGATTTTGTCAGCAGGGAAACAGCGATGAAGACACTGAACACGATTGTCAGGAGCGTGTAGAAAATCGGTACCGTGTCCCAAAGTTCATAGTCAAACCAGAAAAGCCCGATATTGAGCGGGGGAATATCCAGCAATCCGTTATATCCGCCCAAATCATACCAATTACTCATCAATCGTTCGAGAACGATGGCAATCGCCAAGGTGACGATTGCCAAATAAGGACCGCTGATCCCTTTTCCGGCAAATAGAAAATAACCAAGAATAATGGCAAAAAGCGCAGATGAAAAAACTGCGGTAAACAATCCCAGATAACTGTTGATAAGGAGCGGCGAGATCATCCCCTTGGTCATGACCGCCATAACATACCCGCCGATGCCAAAGAAAATAGCCTGCCCAAAGCATAGGATGCCCCCAAAACCCCACACGAGGGATAAGGATAACGCCAGCAACCCGTAGATCAGGTAATAGCTCAATTGCGAAACCCAGTAACTTCCCAGAAAAAATGGGGCGATAGCGAATAATGCGCCAAGGATCAGTATGGGTAGGAGATGTCTCATTTCTTTCCTCCCAAAATCCCCTCGGGGCGAAGGCGAATAACAAGGATTGCCAGCAAAAACACGGCTATTTGAGCGGCAACCGGAGAAATCCAAACAGTAAGCAGGCTGTTTGTTCCGCCAACCGCAGCCCCCCCGACCAGCACGCCAGCCAACGGCCCGGCGCCGCCAACCAATATGGAGAGGAAGCCAGGGATCAGGTAGCCCAATCCCATTTGAGGATCCACGCTGATGGTCGGGGCTATCAGCGCACCGGCCAGTCCGGCCAAGGCCGTCCCGATAATAAAGCTCCAGCGATAGAGATAACGGGTGTTGATGCCCAGAGTGGCCGCCGTATCCGGCCGCGAGATAACCGCGCGGGCTTTTAGTCCGAAATCAGTTTTCAGAAAAACCCAGAAAGTGCCGCCGATCAGTAATAGCGAGGCTAACATCACGAGTAAGCGGTAGGCCGGATACGAGAATTCCCCGATCGTCAGTGTTTCATTTATAGGACTGGCGATACTTTGGGATTCTGGACCGAAGATCAGGACGATGGCCTGTTTAAGGGCGATTGATAACCCCCAGGTCGCAAGAATTGTATCGAGCGGGCGAAGGTATATGTGCCGGATAAGGAGGGTTTCAATAACCAGTCCAAGAAGTCCGACAACCAACGGCGCAGCAATTAGCCCAACAAAAAAAGGCAGGCCCACTGATTGGCAAACCACCATGACATAGGCACCGATCATAAAAAGCTCGCCATGCGCCATATTGATGACGCCCATCATGCCAAACACAATCATCAGGCCCAAGGCGATCAAGACGAGGATCAGGATATAGGATGCGGCATCGATTAGCGATAGAAATATGTCCATAATGCCTTCCTATATCGATAGGTAACGCTGTAAAAGCGCATCATTTTCTTCAAGGTCATGGATGTCCACCTGTTCCATTAACTTTCCGTTTTCAATAAAGGCAACGGTATTTGCCATTGTTTTCACCATGTCGACATTTTGTTCGACCAAAAGGACTGTCAGGCCTGTTGTCGAGGCAATTTCAGACAACTTTACGCCAATTTCATGGACTATGCTGGGCTGTATTCCTTCGGTAGGCTCATCCAGCAGCAGTAGTTTGGGCCGTGTGACGAGGGCTCGCGCAATTGCCAGAATCTGTTGCTGACCGCCGGAAAATGTTCCCGCCCTTTGATCTCTTCTTTCCTCAAGAATAGGAAACCAATTGTAAATCTGCGGTAGGATTTCCAGGTTCTTCAGGGATGAGCCAAGGGCAGCCAGACGTAAATTTTCATAGACGGTAAATTGCTCAAAAACCTCACGGCCTTGTGGGACATAGCCTATACCAGACTGTGAAATTTTGTAGGTTTCCAATTTTTGGATGGGGACATCCTGCAGGCAGATCTGCCCGCTACTGGCTCTGATCAGGCCCATGATGGTTTTGAGCAGAGTGGTTTTCCCCATGCCATTCCGTCCCATTAGGGCAGTGATTTTTCCTTCCGGAATAAAACAGGAAAATTCCTGCAATACCAGAGCTTCGCCATACCCAGAATTAAGGCCCTTTATTTCAAGCATGAGAGGTCTCAGCGCTTCCAAAATATAATTCCTGTACTTCTGGGTCGTTTCTGATGCTTTTGAAATTGCCGGATTTTAAAATCGCGCCGCGGGCCATTACACTGACCGGGCAATCCAGTTGTTCAATAAACCCGATATCATGTTCGATCACCAGTAACGTCACATTCTCTTTCATATTGATTTCCCGGATAAGCAGGGCTGTTGCCGCTGTTTCATTGGCCGTCATACCGGCGGTTGGCTCGTCGAGGAGGATGAGTGAGGGGGATTGTCCTAGGATCATCCCGATTTCAAGCCACTGTTTTTCACCATGGGAGAGAGCTTCTGCGGTGCTGTCTGATTTGTCCGTCAGTTTAATGGTCTTCAGGATTTGATTGATCCGGTTCAGGTCGGCGGTTTTATGGCCAAATAACCGGCGGTGCCTTAAGAAGGGGACGGTCAGGTTTTCACGAACCGTCAGTTCGGAGAAAATGGCGGGGACTTGAAATTTGCGACCAACGCCGTGCCGTGCAATTTGCTGCGGGGCACCGCCTGTAATGTCGCGACCATCAAAAAGAATTTTCCCGGCGTCTGGTTTGATCGCCCCTGTAATGAGATTGAATAATGTGGATTTGCCGCATCCGTTTGGTCCGACTAACGCCGTCAGGCTTCCTTTTTCCAAAGACAGGGAGACATTGTCTGCGGCTTTTAAACCGCCGAATCTTTTCTGGAGGGAAGTTATTTCAAGAAAAGCCATAAGGTTTGTTCATTTTCGTAAGTATACAGATGGTCTTTGGTTTAAATTCATCAGCAAACCTATGAAACTATCGTAGGTATACATAAGAATATGCCTGAATTTTGATCATATAATCACTTTTTTGCGCATTTTGATTTTGTTCTCTTGTGATGTTCCGGTTTTTCTACATAAAGGGTGACAGAAGTTGCTGGTGATGTCCTATTTTTTATGAGAAGATATCATTTGTAAACGAATAATTTTAGGGGGTAATCAATGATAAAGATTTCGCGTAGAAGTTTTGTAGCCTCAGCCGGCGCCGTTGCGGCGACAGCAGGATTTGGGATGCCAGCGATTGCCGCTGGAAAAACAATCAAAATTGGGGCTGTTCAACCATTTTCAGGGGGGTTGGAGCTGTTTGGTAAACAAGCGCAGATGGGGTTGGATCTCGCTGCTTCTGAAATAAACGCCGCAGGCGGTATTATGGGGCACAAGGTGGAAGTGCTTTACGAAGACAATAAAACCGACCCTAAAACCTCTGTCGAACGGGCAAGGAAAGTCATTCAACGGGATGAAGTCATGGCAGTTTCGGGTCCGATTACATCGGCTGCCCGCGATGCGATGGCAGGCACTATGAAACGACTGAAAACCCCTCTTTTATATGCGACCAACTACGAAGGGGGGATTTGTGACCGGTATCTTTTCTCGTTTAACACCGTTCCTAATCAGGATACAGCACCGCTCATTCCCTTTTTGAAAGAAGAAGGGGTTGGAAATAGTTATTACATGTTCGGCGCTGATTATGTGTGGCCCCGTAATATGTTTAAAGCGGCTGGCGCGATGATCAAAACAGTTGGCGGCGAGACAGTTGGCGAAGAGTATACACCTTTTGGCGTGAAAGATTTTTCTTCAGTCATTCGTAAAATCGCGGATTCCGGCGCTAAGATTTTGTTGTTTGCCCTGCCCGGTGCGGACGGTATTACCTTCATCAAACAAGCCGAAGAGTTTGGGCTGACAAAAAAGGTAACGATCGCTTTTCTGGGATTTGCGGAAACCTATCTTGGGGCTTTTGGACCCGGAAAAGGGGAGGGCATGTATGCTGGATTGCCGATGGTTGCAAATTCAGATGAAGCCGGCGTTCAGGAATTTGTCTCCAAAATTCGTAAAAAAGAAGGCGATGACGCTGTTGTTTCGTTTTATGTAATGACCCATTATAACTCGTTGATGGCTGTGAAAGCAGGCATCGAAAAAGCGGGCAAGGTGGATAAAGAAGCCATGATCGATGGCATGGGCGGTCTGTCATTTGATATCCCAACCGGTAAGGCCATGATTACTGAGAATGACCATCATGTCGCCATGAATATGTATATCGGCAAGACCGGGAACGGTACCCTGAACGTTGAGAAAAAACTGGGTGTTATTGCCCCTGAAGGGCAATGCGGATAACACGATCCTGTTCTGCAGGAAAGGGATTGGTTCGCCTCGAATTAGTCCCTTTTCTGTATAATCTGCACTGCAGGGTCGCCAGAAATTGATGGGCGGAGGAGTAGAATGAAACAACAGGACATCACAAATGCATTGGCCGATCAGATGCCATTGGAAATTGGCCAGCTTGATCTTGAACAAGATTGCGAGCGGGTGGGATTGATTATTGTTGATGAAGTGAACGGATTTGCGTCTGTCGGTGCGGGTAACCTGGCACCGCCTGTGCCGAACGAACAAGTATCCGTTATGGTCTCGGAGACGGACCGGTTGGCCAAGTTGTTTACAGGGCAAGGATGGCCCATGCTTGCGTTTCTTGATACTCACGAGCCGGGAAAACCTGAGCCGCCTTACCCGCCGCATTGTGAACAGGGAACGGGTGAGGAGGAACTTGTACCAGAGCTTAAATGGCTTGAAACGGACCCGAATACTCTATTAGTCCGCAAAGATTGCATTAACGGTTTTATCGGCGCATTCGATAGGTCCGGGAAAAATGCCGTTGTTGACTGGGTCAGGCAGCATAATCTTACAGATATTCTGGTTGTGGGGATTTGTACAGATATCTGCGTTATGGATTTTGTGTTGACCAGTCTGAGCGCGCGCAATCACGATATGATGCCAGGCCTTAAGGAAATCCACGTTTATGATAAAGGCTGTTCGACCTACGATTTGCCAAAAGACGTTGCGATCGGGGCGGGGCTTCCAGAGGTGGCGGCGCACCCACAGGATATTACGCATTATATGGGGCTTTATTTTATGGCTTCTCGCGGGGCCAATTTGGTGGGAGCAGTCCGATAGAGGGTGTTTTTATTATATAAGTTGAAATGATCAAAATGATTATAAATATCGATTTGATTTATTTTCCTTTCCTTCCCATACTCCTCACAATTCTGAAATACAGAACCAGTAAGATTGTTTGTTTTTAAAGTGCAGAACAATCAATTCAAGCAGTGATGAACAGTGAAGGACCCCTCCATGTCAAATGCCCCGGTTTCCGTAAATGATCGGACCTATGCCTGGCCTGAAAAACCCGTTGTCGTCGTGTGTATCGACGGAAGTGAGCCTGCTTATATCGAACAGGCTATAAAAGATGGTGTCATGCCTTATATGGAAAAGGCGTTAGCTTCCGGTGCAGATTTGCGGGCTGATTGTGTCGTGCCGAGCTTTACTAACCCAAATAATCTGTCCATTGTTACCGGCCAGCCGCCAAAGGTTCACGGCATTTGCGGGAACTATTTCTACGACGTGGAAGCTGACGCAGAAGTCATGATGAATGACCCCAAATTCCTGCGGGTGCCGACAATTTTTAAAGCATTTTTTGATAAGGGTGCAAAAATAGCAGTGGTAACCGCTAAGGATAAGCTGCGGACTTTGCTGGGGAACGGGTTGGACGTGACATCTGGCCGGGCCATCTGTTTTTCCTCAGAAAAATCAGCTGAGGCGACCTTAGCTGAAAATGGCATCGATAATGCTGCTGAGTGGATTGGCCGGGACGTACCCTCTGTTTATTCCGCCGAACTGAGCGAGTTTATCTTTGCTTGTGGTGTTAAGCTGATGGACGAATATGCACCTGATTTGATGTATCTATCAACCACAGATTATATTCAGCATAAACATGCACCAGGGACGCCTGTAGCGAACGAATTCTACGCCATGCTTGACAAATATATGGCAGAGTTGGATGCCCGCGGTGCGGTGATTGCCCTCACGGCGGATCATGGTATGAAATCCAAGCATACAGACGCGGGTGAACCGGATGTCATTTTCCTTCAGGACGTTCTGGACGAATGGTTAGGGGAAGGGGCTGCACGGGTTATCCTGCCGATTACGGACCCTTATGTTGTTCACCACGGTGCACTTGGCTCGTTTGCGACAGCCTATTTGCCAGAAGAAAATCGGGACGAGATCATTGCCCGTCTGAAAGGCCTGGACGGGATTATGGAAAGCCTCTCGCGTGAAGAAGGGTGCGCCAGGTTCGAACTGCGAGAAGACAGAACCGGGGACGTTATCCTTGTGTCTACAGCCCATAAAGTATTGGGGACCAGCGCGAGCCGCCACGATCTAAGTGCCTTGAAAGAGCCGCTTCGCTCGCATGGTGGTATTTCAGAACAGCGCGTGCCGTTGTTGTGTAACAAGCCTGTTGTCGGACTGGAAGAAGGGCGCGCTCTTCGGAATTTCGATATCTTTGATTTGGCGCTGAATTACGCTCAATAAAAAAGGGGGCCTAAATGGGACATCCAACGGATATCCGTGTTGAAACAATGCGGATCGCAGGCGAAAAAGTAGCGACACCGGACGTTATTAATGTGGTTAATCCCTTTAGTAACAAGGTTGTCGGTACAATTCCAGCAGGTAAGGTCGAGCATGTAAGAGCGGCGTTTCAAACTGCATCTGATTACCAGCCGACCCTTTCGCGCCACGACCGGTACGCCATTTTGCAAAAAACAGCGGATTTGCTTGTTGAACGCAAAGATGAAATTTCTGACCTGATTACAGCGGAAGCTGGACTTTGTAAGAAAGATAGTCTGTATGAAGTAGGCCGGGCCTATGATGTGTTCAGTCTTTCTGCACGGCTGTGCATTCTGGACGATGGCGAGGTCTATTCCTGTGACATCACCCCTCATGGTAAAGAGCGGAAAATCTTTACCTTACGGGAGCCATTGTCGGCGATCAGTGCAATTACGCCGTTCAATCATCCGCTCAATCAGGTCGCGCATAAAGTCGCGCCGTCTATCGCAACAAATAACTGCATGGTTCTCAAGCCAACCGAGAAAACGCCGCTCACGGCTTTGTTGCTGGCTGATATTCTGTACGAAGCCGGGTTGCCACCGGCGATGTTCTCTGTCGTGACCGGTCACCCGGAAGATATCGCAGATGAAATGCTGATCAATAAAGATGCTGAACTTGTGACCTTTACAGGCGGTGTCCCTATTGGAAAATATATTGCTGAAAAAGCAGGCTACAAACGCAAAATTCTTGAACTGGGAGGAAATGATCCTCTCATCGTTCTGGAGGATGCGGATCTTGATAAGGCTTCCGATCTGGCTGTCGCGGGGGCCTATAAAAACTCGGGTCAGCGCTGCACAGCAGTGAAACGCATTTTGGTTGCCGATAGCATTGCAGATGAGTTTGTTGCATTGCTGACAGAAAAAACAGCAAAAATAAAATATGGTGACCCGTTCGATGAAACCATGGATATGGGAACGGTCATTAATGAAGCATCTGCCATCCAATTTGAAAATCGTGTGAATGACGCGATTGAAAAAGGGGCGGTCCTGAAAATCGGCAACAAGCGGGATGGTGCGGTTTATTCTCCGACGGTTGTGGATCATGTGCCATTTGATTGCGAACTTGTGCGTGAAGAAACATTTGGACCTGTTGCGCCGGTTATCCGATTCACGGACCTGGACGACGCTATTCGCATTTCCAATTCAACAGCATTTGGACTGTCCTCGGGCGTCTGTACAGATAACTGGCCTGCTATCCAGCGGTTGATCCGCGACCTGAAAGTCGGAACCGTCAATGTCTGGGAAGTGCCTGGTTATCGTATTGAAATGTCTCCGTTCGGGGGTATTAAGGATTCTGGATTGGGGTATAAGGAAGGTGTTCTGGAAGCAATGAAGAGCTTCACAAATGTGAAAACTTATTCGCTGCCCTGGTCCTGATCCCGACAAGTATTGATAAGGAAAAGAAAACGGTCCGGTTCACGGATCGTTTTCTGCGCTATTTCTGATACTTCTTCTATCAAGGAAGAGGAGCTCTTGTTAGGCACCGGTCACCCGTCAAAGTAACCTGCCATGCAGCCACTGACATTCTGGTTTGCCGATCTAACGTTACCGAGGTGGCCCTCTTTAAGACCGGCTTGCGGGAAAGAGTTTGAAGACGGCTGTCGCGCTCATGATTAACGCTTCCTCAGCCCATAGATCTGTTCTTACAAAGGCCAGACTATTTGTCTTTTTGCGAAGTTCTGGATGGGCTGTGATCCAGCTGCCCGCTGGTGCGCCAGCCGCAAATTCTGTATTGAGAGTGATGGTCGCGCAAAGCCTGTCACAGGATCTGAAAACACAATGGCCCATAGCTGTATCGGCAAAACCGACGAGGGCGCCGCCGTGAATGACATTATTGGGATTGGAATGACGATCATCGGTCTGAAAGCCAAACAAAAAGTTGCCGTCTTCCTGTTGATGTAAATAGTAGGGGCCAAGATGACCAATAAACCCCGTGGTATGAGGAAGGGGCGTAAACCCTTCTGGTATAGATTTCATGAAACTTTCCGTTTTCTTTTCATTGTTTGTTTGAAAACTGTAGAATGAAAACACGGTCTTGGCAATCTCTGTCATTTGATAAATGCGTGGCAGTGATTTGAGAATAAACCTGAATTTTTCTTTCACGCTGTTTTGATAGGATTTCTTAAATAAACTCAGTACACTAAATCAAATCGATAATATAGAAACTATGAGAGTTTGATGAGTGGACTGCGTTTGATTGGGTGTATCACCGCGTTTGAGGATGGAAGGTCGATCGGTCCGATTGATCTAAGTCTGCCCAATGGTCAGATGCTGGCTCTTCTGGGAGCATCAGGGTCCGGTAAAACGACGACTCTTCGTATGATTGCCGGACTAAGCCCAATTAATGACGGTACCTTACTCTTTGGTGGTCGGGATGTCACAGACCTGTCTGTTCGCCAACGAAAAGTCGGTATGGTGTTTCAGAATTTCGGACTGTTTCCCCATCTCAATGTGGCTGATAATATTACCTTCGGATTGCGAATGGGGGGAGGGAGTAAAGATAAAAACAATGAAAAACTAAAGTGGATTGTTGAAAAAACACACCTTCAGGGATTGGAAAACCGATTTTCAACGACACTTTCAGGGGGGCAGAAACAACGGGTGGCCCTTGCGCGAACGTTAGTGATGGATCCGGAAATTCTTTTGCTGGATGAGCCACTTTCAAATCTTGATGCAAATTTGAGAGAAGAAGTCGCCCTGTTTATTAAAGAACTGCAACAGGATTTGTCGCTGACAACAGTTTTCGTGACACATGATCAGAATGAAGCAATGATGCTTGCCGATCAGGTTGTTGTTATGGAAAACGGATCGGCCTTACAGCAAGGGACTGCAAAAGACGTCTTCGAAAAGCCGCGGCATCGATCTGTTGCAGAATTTATGGGGGCGACCAATTTTTTACCAGCAACTATTTCTGGCCGTGAAACGGTCCGCTGCCCATTGGGAGAGCTTACCTGTCGGGAAGCTTCTGCCTATGCGATGGGTGAGGCGGTCACGGTAATGATCCGGCCAGAAAATATTGCATTGTCCGGAACTCAAACAGGGTCTCTTTGCGGGGAGGTGTTGTCGGCACGCTATCACGGCGGATATGTTGTTTATATCGTAAAAATTGCAGAAGAAATGATCGCTGTTCAACATCAGAGTGCCGAACATTTCCCGGTAGGAGCGCAGGTTTGGCTCCAGTTAAATACTCATTTTCTTTGGGTTATCCCGGAGAAACCAATTCGATTTTAACAGGAATAAGGTTCCATGAAATTACTTCAATCTTTGGGTCTTGCCTTTGTTATGGGCGTCTCCGCACTCTCACCAGTCATTGCCGCTGAGAAGGAGCTGGAGAATTTTCGAGACCAGTTTAATTCTGGGAAAATGTCTTGGGGAAAGGTTGAAACCCGGGCCAAAAAAGAAGGCGTGATCAACTGGTTTCACTGGGGTGGCAGCGAAGAACTGAATGCCTGGATTGAATCGGCTGTTGTTCCTCGTTTGAAGAAAAAAGGAATTACCTTAAAAACGACCCGGATTTCCGGCACCCGTGAAGCCGTTGATCTGGTGCTGGCGGAAATGCAGGCCGGTAAAGGGATTGGCGAGGGAACCGTTGACGCGATTTGGTTGAACGGTGACAATTTTTATACTCTGGCCAGTCAAAATGCTCTTTTCGGATCTTTTGCGGATAAGGTCCCCAATGCAAGGAATTTCATTTTTGATACAAATAATCCGGCGTCGCAATTAAATCTTTCTGATTTTGGAACGCCGACCTTGGCGCGCGAAATGCCCTGGTCCGGGGAACAGTATGTCTGTTATATTGATACTGCCCGATTGAAACGGGCCGACGCCCCCACAGACTTTGGCGGGCTTGAAAAGTGGCTGAATAATAATCCGGGCCGTTTTACGTATGTTAAACCGCCCCACTATGTTGGAAACACCTTTGTTCAGACGGCCTTATATGCGTTTAATCCTTCAGGTAAGGGATATGTCGATTTCCAGAAATCGATTGATGAATTTACAGCCGAGGCATTTACTGAATTGGTGCGCCCGGGTTTCGATTATTTGAAACGAATAGAACCTAACCTGCTGGGGAGTGGTAAAGCGATTTATCCTCAAAATCAAGCGGCCTTGCAGGCCATGTTCAATAACGGCGAAATCGATATGGGCTGTGAGTTTGGCCTTTATCTTGTTGCTAACAAGCGAGAAAACGGATCCTTTCCGGAAACAGCGGAAACCTTGGCGTTCCCGAAAAATGGTATGATCAAGAATAAGAACTTTCTGGCAATTCCCGCTAACACGCCGCATCCGGCTGCAGCTCTCGTGTTTGCGAACATCATGTCTTCTGTCACGTTGCAGGTGTCCAAGTTGAAAACAATTGGATACCCGTTGGGTATCGACGTGCAGACTTTGTCACCCATTGATCTTAAAGCCGTCAAAGCGGCGGCCCCCTCTCATTACGGTGTTACGACTGAAGAATTGGGGCAAGGGGCCGTGGCCGACACAAATGCGTCGCTGGTAAAGGTCATTGAAAAAATCTGGATCGAGTATATCGAAAGGCGGTCAAGCAAACCTTTTGAACAGATTGTCCGTGAGGCAATGAAGACATAGTCATTTGTCATGGTAAAACGAGCGCCAACCTCGACCGTCAAGATTATCGCGGGGCTTGCACCGGCGATCATACTGTTGGCCGTTCTTTTTCTGGGAGCGTTATCGCTGGGCATTGTGCAAAGTTTTGGCTATGCGCCCCAATATGGCGTTAATGAATTTCCGACCGTTAAATATTACCAGCAATTATTTGCAGGAACCGGATTTTGGAAATCACTTGGACTGACATTTTATTATTCTGTTGTTCCGACCCTGGTAGGGGCAGTGCTAAGCCTGATTTTAAGCGTGATCCTTGCGCGGCGGTTCAAGGCGCGTGGACTGTTCCTGTTTTTGTATAAAATTCCGATGGTTGTCCCTTATCTTGTTGGTGTTAGCCTTGTTTTGCTGCTTTTCACAAACGGAGGGTTGTTTGCACGGCTGTTTTATGCCGTGGGTGTGATTGAAAGCCCGTCTGAGTTCCCGCGTCTTTTACAAAGTTCAAGCGGCATTGGGATAATGGTTGTCTATCTTTGGAAACAGGTCCCCTTCATGACCCTGATGCTGTATTCCAATTTGCTTGTGCTGGGGCGAGAGCAGGAGGAAAGCGCGATGTTGCTGGGGGCTTCCGGCTGGCAGATTTTCTGGCACGTCACCTTTCCGCGCTTAACGCCGTCACTAGTTGGGGCGACGCTAATTGTGTTTGCGTTTAATTTTGGCGGCTTTGAAGTCCCGTTTATTTTGGGTGCTGGTTACCCGAACACACTGACCGTTGAGGCATGGCGGTTATTTAGTGATGCTGATTATACCAACCGCCCTTCAGCGATGGCTGTCACGACGGTCATTACAATTGTTTCTGCGATTTGCCTTTTGGGGTATTTGACATTTTACCGTCGCCTTGAAAGAAAGAGGGGGCGGATATGATCCAGCGGTTAAGAACCTGGCAGAAGATCGCGTTAGCTTTTTTTATCGGGGCGATTGTAGGACCTTTCGTGCCCCTTGCGGTGGCGTCTGTCTCCTTTCGGTGGGGCTGGCCTGATTTGCTGCCGTCTATCTGGTGGTGGGAAAAACGTGAAAGCGCACGCCTCCCACTCGCCTGGGATTACGTTTTTGACCCGGTTTCAAGGTTGCTGCCAGCCCTGCAAAATACGGTCTTGATCGCTGTGCTGGTGACCGTGGTGGCCTTGCTTTTTTCTATTCCAGCTGCCCGGGTTCTGGCGCGTCACCGGTTCGCGGGAAAACCTGGCGTCGAACTTCTTCTCAGTACACCACTGATTGTCCCGGAAATAGCTTTTGGTATCGGGATGTTACTGATCTTTTTACAATTTGGACTTCAAGGGAATCTGTTTGCTGTCACCGCGGCTCACCTTATCCCCGTGCTTCCTTATATGATCCGGGTTTTGACCTCTGTATACGCGGAGTTGGATAAGGGGATGCTAGAACAGGCCGAGCTTTTAGGTGCTTCTCGAATACAGGTTTTCTGGTTTATTGAAATGCCTTTAATGCTGCCGGGCATTTTGGCCGCTGCATTATTTTCAGTGCTGATCTCGACCAATATTTTTCTGCTTACCTTTTACATTGGTCAAGGACAGGTGGATACACTGGCAACACTTCTGTTTACCAAAATAAGTGGCGGCGGGGCTCTTGATCCTGTCGCCGCTGCCTTTACGTTAATAATTACGGTACCGGGGTTGTTGTTTTTGGCCTTTAGTCAACGGGTGTTGAAAGAAGAAGTCTTTGCAAGTGGGGTCAGCCGCAGCTAGCGGATGGCAAAACAGGACGGGGCGCCCCTTCATTAATAAGATAGGATTTACAGTAAAAATGATTGTTGTTTTCGGATCCATTAATATTGATCAAGTCTATCAAATGCAGTCCTTACCGGCACCGGGCGAGACGATCCTTGGGGATCAGTATATGCAAGTTCCCGGGGGAAAAGGGGCTAATCAAGCTTTGGCAGCCCGGCGGGCTGGTGCGGATGTTACTATGATCGGTGCCGTTGGTGATGATGTGAATGCGGGCGCAGCCGTCTCATTAATGGTTGAGGGCGGGGTAGAATTATCATCTCTTAAAAAAACGATTAGACCCACAGGCTGTGCGTCTATTTGGGTTGATCAAAATGCGGAAAACTCCATTGTTGTTGTTTCTGGAGCCAATAATGATGCGACGGCAGATCAGGTTAGTGATGATGTGCTGGAAAGTGCAGCCTATCTTTTGTTGCAAATGGAGGTCCCCAGTTCAGAAAATTGGACGTTGATATCACGGGCAAAGAAGGTCGGTGTTAAAAGTATTTTGAACCTTGCACCCGCGGGCTTAATACCGGAATCAGTATTGCACGATCTGGATTATCTGGTTGTCAATGAAGGAGAAGCGGCGGCAATAGCCAGGCAACACGGTCTGGACACTCTTTCCGGCGATGAACTGGTTATTGAGCTGGCATCGCGATATGATCTATGCGCCATCCTGACATTGGGTGCACGCGGTGTTGTTGCTGCGGAAGAGGGGTGGTTGACGCGCGTGCCAGCGATGAAGATCACGCCCGTTGATACCACTGCGGCCGGAGATTGTTTTATTGGCGTTTTCGCAGCCGCCTTGTCTGATGGAAAAAATCTCCATGATGCGTTGCAGGCCGCAACTGCGGGCGCAGGCTTGACCTGTTCGGTGGCGGGCGCGCAGTCTAGTCTTCCAACCAAAGAAAAAATAGAGAAAGCCCTGAAAGAGCTATAGGGCTTTCAATATCTTTGAATGATGCAGTAAATGGTCTTCCATAAAAGACTGGATAAAATAATAGCTGTGATCATAGCCAGAATGGCTACGATAGATAAGTGGTTGGTCCGCTGCCTTGCATGCCTGTTCAAATAGGTGGGGGTTCAGTTCCTGTTCAAGAAACGGATCTGCCTTTCCTTGATCAATGAGAATTGGATGCGCCGTCTGAATGTTATTTACCAACGCAACAGCATCATACTCGTCCCACTCGGCTTTGTTATCTCCCAGATAGCCGTTAAACGCTTTTTGGCCCCACGGACATTGGCTGGGCGCACAAATCGGGGCAAATGCGGTAATGGAAGCGTATTGCTCTGTATTTTTAAGCCCGATCGTCAGGGCCCCGTGGCCTCCCATGGAATGCCCCATGATGCCAGCGGGGCCATTATCCGATGGAAAATGCGCGGCAATAAGGGAAGGAAGTTCCTTTGTTATATAGGAATACATTCGGTAGTTTTTTGACCAGGGCGCTTGGGTAGCATCCAGATAAAACCCGGCCCCGGTTCCAAAATCCCAGCTCTCATCCTCACCATCGATCATTGCGCCGCGCGGACTGGTATCGGGCATCACAAGCATTAACCCAAGCTGCGCGGCTACTCGCTGTGCGCCGGCTTTGATAGTTGCGGTTTCGTCTGTACAGGTCAGCCCTGCCAGATAATATACCACCGGAACAGGTTCGTTCTTGGCAGACGGTGGTGTATAAACGGCAAACTGCATGTCTGTACCGGTTTCTTGTGAGCGGTGTTCGTAAAAACCCTGAGTTCCGCCAAAGCAGCTTTGTTCTGATCGTGTTTTCATGGGTCAGTCAAACGTTACAACGCTACGAATAGATTTACCTTCGTGCATCAGGTCAAATCCTTTGTTGATATCCTCAATCGGCATGACATGCGTGATCATTTCGTCGATGTTGATTTTCCCATCCATATACCAATCGACGATTTTAGGCACATCTGTCCGGCCTTTGGCCCCGCCAAAAGCGGTGCCTTTCCATACGCGCCCTGTGACAAGTTGGAAGGGGCGGGTTGAAATCTCCTGTCCAGCGCCTGCCACGCCCACAATGATACTTTCACCCCAGCCTTTATGACAACATTCAAGGGCCTGCCGCATGGTGTGGACATTGCCAATACATTCGAATGAATAGTCGGCACCACCCTTTGTAAGGTCCACAAGATAGCTGACCAGATCTCCCTCAACCTCGTTCGGGTTTACAAAATGGGTCATACCAAATTGTGTGGCAAGGTCCTTCCGACTATTGTTCAGGTCGATACCAACGATCATGTTGGCACCTGCAAGCCGGGCGCCCTGTATAACGTTCAGACCAATTCCACCCAGACCAAAGATAACAACATTGTCGCCTGGTTTGACTTGCGCTGTATTGATCACCGCGCCAATGCCCGTGGTCACACCGCAGCCGATATAACAAACCTTTTCAAAGGGGGCATCTTTGCGGATTTTGGCAAGCGCAATTTCCGGGACGACCGTATAATTGGCGAAAGTGGAACAGCCCATATAGTGGTAAATTTTTTCACCGTTTATCTTGAAACGACTGCTACCGTCGGGCATCAATCCCTGACCCTGCGTTTCACGAATTGCCTGACACAAATTGGTTTTTCCACTGGTGCAATAACTGCATTGACGGCATTCCGGTGTGTAGAGCGGAATAACATGATCGCCTTTTTCAAGCGATGTCACACCGGGCCCTACATCGACAACGATACCGGCACCTTCGTGGCCTAGAATAGCTGGAAAAATACCTTCAGGATCGTCGCCAGAAAGTGTGAAAGCATCCGTATGGCAAATGCCGCTTGCTTTGATTTCAACAAGAACTTCTCCAGCTCTCGGGCCATCCAGTGTCACTGTTTCAATTGAAAGGGGGGCGCCGGCTTTTACGGCAACAGCTGCTTTTACATCCATCGGAATTGGCCTTTCTGAAGACTGGTCTATTGGGTTAATTCTTCGCAGTTCCAAGGATGAAGTGCAAGACTTTAAATGTGGGAAGGTCCCGGTATATATCATTTATAAATTAAATTTATAGTAAAATAAAAAACTTAGTATATTGATTTATATTTTATTAATATTATGCTATTTCAACGTGTGCTGCTTACTGTGTAAGCGGGCAAAGTTTAAAGGCGTCATTTATAGTGGGGGCGGAAATGACACAGCTAGGTAATCGGCACTATCCACGTGGGGGCATCCATGGAAGGGTGGTGCATGAATTGGGGCAGGATATTGTCAGTGGTCGCTATAAACCGGGAGACAAGTTACCCGGAGAGGGTGAATTTCTGGAAATGTTCAAGGGCAGCCGAACGGCGATCCGCGAAGCATTCAGGGTTTTAACGGCAAAGGGGTTGCTGGAGGCAAAGCAGCGGGCGGGGACACGTGTTCGACCGCGAAGCTGCTGGAACCTTCTGGATCCGGATATTTTGGCGTGGCAGTCAGAAGTTCAGCAGGACCACGGATCGGTTATTCAAATGATGGAGTTGCGTCAATGTTTTCAACCCGGTATTGCAAATCTTGCGGCCCAAAGGGGCAGTCTTGATCAACTGGCATTGTTGGATGGATTTCAACGCCAGATGGAGAATGCTGAAGAAGTCAGGGATCAGGTGCTTTTCTTTAAGGCGGTAAGAAATTTCCACGGATGTCTGTTTGATTGCTGCCAGAATGACCTTGCAAGCCGCCTTAACGATGTGGTGGATGTTGTATTGGTGGCGCTTTACCAAACGACAGACAACTGTCTGGAGCGTCAGGCATTTGGAATGGCAGGATGGTATCGTCTTGCCGTCGAGAAGATAATGGCAAGGGACGGTGTTTCGGCCGAACGGCTTTTTCATAACCTGATAGAAAACGAGCGGTCGCTCCTTCTTGGTCCAAAAAAATCGACGCCTCATTTTCAGACCAAAGTTGCCTGACCGCCAAAAAGCCAAATCGCCAGGCGTCTTTAGCTTCTGATCTGATAGGCTTCGTGGATTTGATCGATGCTCGAAATGTCGACATTCATGTCACGGATAAGGCCATCATGTAGGCCGTAGACCCATCCATGGACGGTCACTTTTTGATTGTTACGCCATGCCTTTTGCAAAATCGATGTTTTGCCAACGTTACGTACCTGTTGAATGACGTTCAACTCACAAAGCCTGTCGACCTTGGCCTGTTCGTCTTCAATGGCCGATAATTCTTCGTAATTTGCCTTCAGGATATCTTTGATGTTGGCGAGCCAATTGTCGATCTGGCCATGATCACTGTCGCTGATTGCTGCCCGTATGCCGCCGCAATTATAATGACCGGTGACAATGATATGCTCAACCTTTAGGATCTCGACCGCGTATTGAATAACCGCCAGACAATTCATGTCACTATGCGGTACGATATTCGCGACATTCCGGTGTACGAAAAGTTCTCCAGGATCCATACCGACAATTTCATTAGCCGGCACGCGGCTGTCTGAGCAGCCAATCCACAAATAGTTTGGTCGCTGAATATCGCGCAAGCGCGAAAAATATTCCTGATCGAGCTCCAGTTTGGATTGCGCCCATTCTTTATTGCGCTCGAATAAATCTTCTGGTGTTGGCTTATCACACATTCGCGTTCTCCTGTTCGCCAGAAAATACCCAAGCTTTTCAAATTTTCAAGTAAAACAAAAATTCCGGGCTTTTGAACACAGTATATTTAAATGATACATTATTTATTGATTTTGGAAAAATTATGTATCATATTAGAAATCAGGATTGAGCTGGAGAGGAAAACCGGGATGGATGAGCAGAATTTGGCCGCGCTTGAAGAGGCCTTTCAGGCGAAAGTGGACGCTGAGTTAAAAATCGAGCCGAAAGACTGGATGCCCGAGGGGTATCGTAAATCACTGATCCGGCAAATTTCTCAGCATGCCCATTCGGAAGTCGTCGGCATGCTGCCAGAAGGAAACTGGCTGACACGGGCGCCGTCCTTGAAACGCAAAGCTATTTTAATGGCAAAAATCCAGGATGAAGGCGGACATGGTCTTTACCTATACAGTGCAGCCGAGACACTCGGGATCTCCCGCGACGAAATGTATGAGCAGCTTCACACCGGGAAAGCAAAATATTCCAGCATATTCAATTACCCAACATTGAACTGGGCCGATATCGGTGCGATTGGCTGGCTCGTTGATGGTGCCGCCATTACCAATCAGATCGCCCTTTGCCGTTGTTCTTATGGTCCTTATGCCCGCGCTATGGTGAAAGTCTGTAAAGAAGAAAGCTTTCATCAGCGTCAGGGATACGAAATCATGATAAAGATGGCGCAAGGGACAGCTGAACAGAAAGAGATGGCCCAAGATGCGATTAATCGCTGGTGGTGGCCTGCTTTAATGATGTTTGGGCCACATGATGCAGACAGCCCGAGGACGGGCCAGTCCATGAAATGGAAAATTAAACGCACATCCAATGATGAACTCCGTCAGCGGTTTATTGATGCGACTGTTCCGCAGGCCGATTATCTGGGCCTGAGTATACCGGATGAAAAACTTGCATGGAATGAAGAAAAAAAGTCCTACGATTGGGGTGAAATCGATTGGGACGAGTTTGCAAATGTTGTTGCTGGCAATGGTTTATGCAATCGAGAGCGTTTGCAAACCCGCAGAGATGCTCATGATGGTGGTCAGTGGGTTCGGGATGCAGCCCTTGCCCATGCAGAGAAAAAGCGTAAACGCGCGCAAGCTGCCAAAGCAGCTTAACGAAGGAAATCATAATGTCAGAAACTCAACGTAAATCTGAATTCCCGCTTTTCGAAGTCTTTATTCGAAGCAAAAACGGGCTGCATCATAAACATGTCGGTAGTTTACACGCCCCCGACGCTGAAATGGCCCTCACCAACGCCCGTGATGTTTATACACGCCGCAGTGAAGGCGTTAGTATCTGGGTTGTGAAAACAGAAGATATCGTGACCTCAAGCCCTGAAGATAAAGGGGCTTTTTATGATCCAAATGACGAGAAAATGTATCGTCATCCAACATTTTACGACATTCCCGATGAAGTCGGCCATATGTGATCAGAACAGAATTTGGGAAATGATAATGTCAAATAACGAAGATTTATTCGAGTATCTGGTTCGGCTCGGGGATAACAGTCTGATTTTGGGTCAACGCCTTGCGGAATGGTGCGGTAAGGCACCTGTTCTGGAAGAGGAGCTGGCCTTGATGAATGTCGGGCTGGATCTGGTTGGACAGGCTCGGTTATTGCTTGATTATGCCGGGAAGGTTGAAGGAAAAGGTCGCGACGAAGACGCTTTGGCGTTTCATCGGGATGCGCAAGCATGGCGAAACCTTCTATTGGTCGAACAGCCGAATGGCGATTTCGCCAAAACAATGGCCCGTCAGTTTTTCTTTGATTGTTTTCAGTATGTGCAATTTGAAGCCCTTTGTTCTTCTGCCGATCAAACGCTCTCTGAAATTGCCGTAAAATCGTTGAAAGAAATCACCTATCACCGACGTCACAGCAGTGACTGGGTTATTCGGTTAGGGGATGGTAATGAAGAAAGCCATGAACGCATGCAAACCGCGATCAATGAACTTTGGGGGTTCACACCTGAAATGTTTGATATGGATGCGGTTGACGATGCGATGGCCAAAGCTGGTATTGGCGTTGATACGGCTTCCTTGCAGGAGAAATGGAATGCCATGGTTGACGCTGTTTTGGAAGAAGCAACCTTGGTGCGTCCAGAGGTGACCTGGTCCGTCCGCGGTAGTAAGGTTGGCAAGCATTCTGAACATCTTGGATATATTTTGGCGGAAATGCAATTTCTTCCTAGGGCTTATCCTGACGCAAAATGGTAGACGTCTGATGGAACAGAATAATGTAAAAGGGGACATAGAGGCGGTCAGGCAGGTGCTGGAACAGGTGAAAGATCCGGAAATTCCCGTTTTGACAATAGAAGATATGGGCATTGTGCAGGGGATCGAGTTTCCGGGAGACGGGGTTCGGGTCTCGATTACGCCAACCTATTCAGGCTGCCCGGCGATGGATACGATTGCCGAGGATATTCGGGTCGCCTTGACATTGCATGGATATAAGGACGTTGACATTAAAACAGTGTTGTCGCCCGCTTGGTCGACTGACCTTATTTCAGAAAACGGCAAGAAAAAACTGGAAGAATTTGGCATTGCGCCGCCGTCATCCAGTGCAAAGGCGGCATTGTTGGGGCACGAAACGGTGCGGTGCCCGCAATGCAAGTCTGAAAATACAGAAAAAGTTAGTGAATTTGGTTCGACGGCATGTAAGGCGCTCTATAAATGTGTCGATTGTCTTGAACCGTTCGATTATTTCAAATGTGTCTAGGGAACGAATATGAGTGTTTTTCATAGTTTAACGATTTCAGATGTTGTGCGGGAAACGAAAGATGCGATTTCTGTATCATTTGATGTTCCTGAAAAACTGCGCGATGCCTATCGATTTGAGCAAGGTCAGCATTTGACCTTAAAAGCTGAAATAAACGGGGAGGATGTAAGAAGGTCCTACTCGATTTGCAGTGCCGTTGGGGATCCGGAACTTAAAGTGGCCATTAAAAAAATCGATGATGGTGTTTTTTCCACATTCGCCAATGAAAATTTTAAACCAGGACAGGTGATGGATGTCATGGTGCCGCAAGGACGGTTTAACACGCCACTTGATCCGCACCATTCGAAAAACTACCTGCTTGTCGCTGCTGGAAGCGGAATAACACCGATTATTTCTATTCTTAAAACGATCTTGAAAACTGAAGAAAAAAGCAAAGTGACGCTGATATACGGAAACCGGACAGTGTCGAGTATCCTGTTTCTTGAGCAGATTGAAGACCTTAAAAACCAGTATCAAAATCGGCTGAACCTGATTCATATACTGAGTAGAGAAGAACAGGACGCGGCCCTGTTTAATGGTCGGATAAATCGGGAGAAATGCGAAACATTGTTCGACGGGGCCCTGGATGTCCGGTCATTCGATGATGCGTTCATCTGTGGCCCTGAAAGTATGATCATGGATGTTCAGGGCTTTCTAATCGATAACGGTCTGCCAAAAGACCATATTCATTTTGAGCTTTTCATAACAGACGCTGCGATCGCTGCCGCCAATAAACCGAAACAGGACCCACATGCCAATGATGCAGGGCCCGAACATACTGTTTCGGTAATTCTCGACGGACAAACAACAGAAGTCGGCATACCAGAAGAAGGTGTGTCCATACTGGACGCGGCTCTTGAAAAAGGTGTCGATCTGCCCTTTGCCTGTAAAGGCGGGGTATGCAGTACATGCCGCGCTAAAGTTATTCAAGGAGAGGTTCGGATGGATCTGAACTATGCACTTGAAGATGACGAAGTCGCGGAGGGGTTTGTCCTTACCTGTCAGTCTCACCCGACAAGTGATGATGTCATTGTAGACTTTGATGCATAATAAATAATCCTCTTCTCTTCAGGATATATTTATTTTCGACCGTTATTCCCTTACCCTACCGCAAGTTATTTAGCGGGCCTTGAATAAAGGCCGGTATAGGGGGAACGGGTGAGCAATAAACGAAATGCAGCTATTTTCTACGAGCAAGAAGGATTTAGCACTGGCGGTGAACGTCTTCTGGGACGGCAATCTGCTGGAGAAAGCTTTCTCAAAGGGTATTTGAAGTTTGGGGATCAGGATCAGCTTTATTGCTATACGGACCACCCGGGAAAATTTAAGGCATTCGAAAGCCAGATCGCGTCCTGGTCTAATCAGGCTCCGCCGTCAACATGGATAAACCCCATGACGCTCGGGCGTATGAGCGAGCCGGGGTGTCTGTTTTATTCTGGACCTTCAATCGGTCCGTTCGCCTGGCAACGGCGACATATCGGGACCAATAGTTTTAGCCTTTGTGGATTGACGCATACCATTTCGTCGATGGAAGTCATGGATACGTTTGGCGATCTTGCTATTGCACCCTTTGAAGAATGGGATGCCTTGATCTGCACATCTGTTTCGGTGAAAAAAACGGTCGAACACGTGCTCGCAAACTATTCCGAGTATCTGGAGCAGAGAAATGGTGGAAAGGTAAAATTACCCGTTCAGCTGCCGATCATTCCACTTGGAATTAATTGTGACGATTTTGCTGAGACGCCTGAAAAATTGGCATGGCGTAAGACGTTCAGAGAAAGTCACAAGATTGGCGCGGATGATATTGTTATCTTATATGTTGGCAGACTTGCCGCACATGCAAAGGCGCATCCTCTTCCGATGTATCAGGCTCTGGAAATTGCAGCTGCAAAAACCAACAAAAAATTGCATTTGGTACAAGCCGGCTGGTTTGCAACAGCGGCAATTGAAAATCAGTTTAGAAGTGGTGCGCGAAAATTTTGTCCGTCTGTGAATTGTATCTTTCTGGACGGTCGGGATATGGATGTCCGTACGAATATCTGGCAGGCTGCCGACATCTTTACTTCCTTGTCGGATAACATTCAGGAAACGTTTGGTATAACACCGGTCGAGGCGATGGCCGCAGGGTTACCTGTTGTTGCAACCGATTGGGATGGGTATCGTGAAACCGTGCGTCACGGGATTGATGGATTGCTGGTCAGAACGACCATGCCGGCCGCTGGGTGCGGTTTGGATTTGGCCTATCGATATCAGGTTGGCATTGATAGCTATGACCGGTATGTCGGTCAGGTCGGGCTGTTTACCAATGTCGACACACAGGACTGCGCCAACGCTTACCTAACTCTGATTGAAGACAGTGCTTTGCGAAACAGGATGGGGGCAGCAGGTAAAGCACGGGCCAATGAGGTGTACGACTGGAACGTTCTAATTCCGACCTATCAGGATTTATGGGCCGATCTTGCAGACCGCCGCATAAAGGCGGAGAAAAATGTTTTTCGAACACCTGTTCCGTTACGGGACGATCCCTTTAAACTTTTTGCGCATTATCCGACGGAACTGATGAAACCTCAGACCAGAGTAAGGATTTGTGAAAAAGCTGTAGGAAAGGTCGAAAACTATCTGGGGGACACAATGGGCAATGGGGCATCGATAATCATGCCAAACGCTGCCACCATCGAAGACTTCGTTAAAGCCATCGCAGATGCTGAAACACTGTCGCTTCAGGAGCTGGCAACAGCTTTTAAAATGCCCATTGGGAAAATGATCAGGATCGCAGGTTGGCTCGCGAAAATGAACCTGGTATCGGTGGTGAAAGCTGAATAAAGTGATTAATAGGACGGCAGCGTTTCAATCGTGCAATTCCCTGTCGTGTACATATTTTCCAGAGCGCAGTTGCGGTCAAAAATAACGACAAGGTTGCCTTTGCATTCACGAAAAGAAACCCAATATTCTTTTCCGTTGACGATGCTGCCACTGGCATGGGTTTCCAAACGGTCCAGAATTGAGACGGCGCGAACAGATTTGCCGGCCAGATCTATTCCTGACTGAGCTTCTTGTAAATTGGCGTCACATTGAAGGTTTCCATGGGCGTTTTGCGCTAAGGATGTTGTTGTTATTCCCACTGACAAAACGGCAATCATTGCTGCCATTACTGAGAATTTCTTCATTTGCTCACCATTTGCGTTAAACTACAAGAGAATAAGGCTTATTATTGAGCGGTTGCCTAAAGAAGTACAGGAGCAGTCGACAATATTGTGCACTGGTCACTTTAAAATAGGGAATAGATATTGAAGCAGGCTCTTGTAACTTTTATTCTTGGCATCTTGATTGTCGGGCTGGTCGGATATTATAACTATGGCGGATTTTTCTCTTCCAAAGGGGATGCCCATCCTAGGGAAACGGTGCGTTTTTCGACGATTAAAGATTTGGACAAGTATTTCACTCTTCATGAAATATCGGTAGAGAAATGGCGAGCAGGGGAGGTCCAGATCCCTAGAATTTTGATTCAGGACATTCCTTCGAAATGGCCAGAACATGCCTTGGAAAATGTGACGGTTGAGAAAAAGAAGGCGCTGTTTTTAAGGTTTTCCATTCCTCTCGTGCTGATCGCTAACGAAGAAATTAAAGCGGAACGCAAGACAGTAATGAGATTTCTTTCAAAAACGGAGTTGGACGACGGCGACAAAAAACGGGTCAGGCGTCTTGCGCAGAAATATAAGCTGGATGAGGACATCCCCCTTCGGAAATTATTGGCTCAGCTTAAAACCCGGGTTGGCCCAATTCCTGTGTCTATGGGGGTTGCCCAAATGATTGAAGAAAGCGGTTGGGGAACTTCACGTTTCGCCATTGAGGGCAATGCATTATTTGGCCAATGGAGTTTTTCTAAAGGTATGAAGCCCAAAGAGCAGCGAGCAGAAAAAGGGGATTACCGCATTCGCTCTTTCAAGACCCCGTTAGACTCTGTCCGAGCATATATACTGAACCTGAACACAAATCAGGCATATGCCGCTTTTCGAAAAGAACGTAGTCGACGATTAAATGCGGGAGAGGCGCTAAAAGGGGCATCAATGATTGCTTTTCTCAAATCCTATTCGGAACGGGGTGAAGAATATATATCGTCTATCCGTTCGATTATCGCTTCCAACAAACTAGCACCGTTTGATCGGGCCAGGTTATCTTCTGGCCCAACTGTGGAATTCATACCCTCTGTTTTTGCAGGCTAGGGCTATCCGTCTGCTTTGCGAAAGGAAAGTGTATTTTTTTCTCTCGCTTTGTCTCTTTCCTGAAACCGCAATTGTGCTAGTCGGTTTACATTTGTCAGGCCGTCCAAAAGTCCTGGAATTACAGTTTCGGACGGTTTTTTCTGTTGCGAAAGATGTTTAAGGGCGGTGGTCATCGTCGACGCTGATCGAACGCCATCGTCAATAAGGACACTAATCAAGCCCAGTTCAGCCGCCCGAGTCGCCCGAATATACTGTTCCAGACGAGGGACCGTTCGCGGAATAATAAGCGCTCTTTTATCCATCGAAAGGACTTCGCAAAAGGTATTATAGCCTCCCATTGCGACGACAGCAGAAGCCTTGGACATCAGGCTTTCCATATGATTGTCAAACGTGACAGCCCTTACCATATCCAGTTTTGAAATCCGGTCTCGAAAAGAGTTTTGCGTTTCAGGCGGCATGAACGGACCGAATACAAAGAGCGCGTTGATAGGGGGCGGATCACCAGATTCGTAGGCTCTCAAGACCCAGTCCACAAGGACCTCACCATCGCCGCCGCCGCCAACAGTAATCAGGGCATAAGGTGCGTCCAGTTCCTCAAGTATTGCAGGTTCCGCGCCAACCGATACCGCTCGCGGCAAGTATCCAGTATAGGTGATTTTACGTTTTACATCTGCGGGCAGGGCGATTTCCTGTAGCGGATTGTATAACTGCTCGATACCAAAAACCCAGATATCATCATAGAGATCCTGAAGGGCGGGCAGAACGTTTTTGCGTTTCCATTCGGGCACCAGCAGCGCGGGATCATCCAGTACGTCCCGAAGACCTAAAACAAGCCGTGTTCCTTTTGTTTTCAGGAACCTGAGAGTTTCTTCCACCTCTCCTCTTAGTCCAAAAGGTTCCTTGTCGACAATAAGGATGTCCGGATCGAACGTCTCTGCTGTGTGGCGAATGATGGAGGCACGCATTGCCAAAGTCTGCTCTGTATCAATGTGCAGGCTTAAAGACGTATATTCACCGTTTCTCAGTTTAATGATGCCTGGAATTCTAACGAAATCTACCCGCGCTTTAAAATCAAAACTCCCAATAATTGGAGAGCCTGATAAAATTAGGACTGACAGATTTTGGTTCTGTTCGACAAGGGCATGGGCAAGTGTCCGGCATCTTCTCAGATGCCCCAGACCAAAAGAGTCGTGGCTATAAATCAGGATGCGCCGTGCGCTGTCTTTCGTCATTATGCCTTTCCTCTCCGTATTCGGAGTCAAGCAACCACCTCAAGTATCTTAATCCGGTATAGCCTCCTTAACATCAGAATGCACCCGGAAATTGGCCGCTGATTTCAGATTTTTGGTGTTACCGGGCAAATTGGTCTGCCCCATTTTTCCGATTGGGTTTTTAGGGGGACTTGTTATTTGGCGATTCTGTGATCGAAAATGCACACGTAAATAGAGAAGAATAATGCTGTAATGGTTCAATTATTATTTCCATATAAGGGTATACTTGACCATCTAATATGCCTTTTATTTTCACCCTTTAAATACCTTTCCGATAATAAATAACATTTTAATTCTCTTTTTTAGAAAAAAATTGATGACTCTTTAATATAAATTTTTTATATAAAATTTGATGATTCATTAGTTTGGTTGATTATATGGCGTTCTTTTTCAGGGTTTTTGCCAATATGCAGGCCTCTATTAGCCTAAGGCGTCGGGTCTTTTTTTCTGAATGCGATGAATTGTCTATACAGCTCTGCCTTTTAACAGCACAGACAGGTGTGCGGCATGGGCATAATAATAAAAAGCAATCAAGAGGTGATTTAATATGAATTTCATTAAGAGTTTTTATAAATGTGAAAGCGGCGTTACATCGGTGGAATATGCACTGCTCGCAGCAGCGGCGGCGGCTGTTGTCGGAACTGCGGGAAGTGCCTTTTATGGCCGTGTCAGCGAAGCCATGGGAAATATTCAGTTTGGTGGTGGTGCCGGTGGCGGCGCATCGAGTGGCGATTAACGGTTAAGGACGGACGGGGCCGATGCCGGAATCGCTAACTTTTCTCAAATTCATGACGTTTTTGATACCCATCATTGCAATCTTTCTCCTTTGCTTTGCTGGCGTCATGGATTTGCGGTTTCGGATTATACCGAACCGGGTATCGGTATTCCTGATTATTCTGTTTTTCAGTTTTTATGGTCTGTCAGCCCGTAAAATTGACCTGCCCCTTCATTTGTTATGGGGCGGTATTACTTTTTTATTTTTGCTCGGGTTATATGCCATCAACAGGCTTGGCGGCGGCGATGTAAAATTGTTGGCATCCGCTGCCCTATGGTGCGGGCCTATAGCGGGGCCAGAATTTTTACTGCTGACGAGTTTGTTCGGTGGCGTACTGGCGTTGGTTGCCATTTTTCCAATGTCTCAGGCGTTATGGGAGTGGGCAAAAATTCGGTTCAATTTGTCCGAAAGCCTGTTCCTGTTTCCGAACCAATATTCGGTACCCTACGGTCTGGCCATCGCGGTCGGCGCCTCATACGGGATATGGCAAGCCTATGTGGTGTAATCGAAAATGAAGTCATTCATCTTTTTCTTTTGCTGCATCCTGTTCTTGGGCGCCGCCATATATTTGGGGTTTATGCTGCCCGGCTGGTCGCATGTAATTGCACCGACACGGGCAAACAACCAGATCACTCAGTTAGAGAAGCTGGCGGTGGTGACAGAAGATATGGCGCCCGGCAGCATTCTTGGCATTGACAGTTTATCTGGATCACGTCGGCCCGACCCAACCCATAAATTCTATCTGTTGAGCGATGTTGAAGCGCGCGTGGATCGATATTTTTCTGTTAATGCCGCCCTTTTCCGCGGGGAGCCAATACCGGTTGGCGCAATCACCTGGATTTCCGAAAATGAGTTTCTTCGAAAAACCCTCCGAGCAGGGCATCAGGCGCTCTCTTTGAGTGGCCGTGAAGTGGCGCTGAACCGGGCTGATATTAATCCGGGAGACTATCTGGATCTTTATCTTACGGTTGCGTTGAACGGTCAGACACCGAAAACAGAAACTGTCCTGCTCGCATCCAATATCCGCGTTCTTAAAACCTATCCTGAAACCACCGCGGACGTGGGTCGCCTGTCCGATTTAACCGTAGAAATACCGGACGGGCAAGTCACGACCTTTCAGAACTGGAAGACACGGGGGCAACTGTCAGTGTCGGTTTTACCGAATAGTCAAACACCGCAGGGGCACGCAAACAAGCAGCAGATCATTTCGGCATCTCTTCAGCGGTTGCAAAAATCATTGGAAGCCCTCGTTCAGCCTGCAAATATCCCGGCTCGACCTATTATTATCCAACGGGGTCAGGATCGGTTTGTTTTTGAAAGACAGCCTGATCTGAAGCGAGGAATAAGCCAATGAGGATGCGCCTGCTTCTGACAATATTTCTGTTTTTTTCCTGTATGGTCGGGGTTCAGGCGCGTCCGACCCTTTATCTGAATGTGAACGAGGGACATCTTCAAAAACCAAACCAGCCAGTACAGGATATTTTAATCACAAATCCGGAAATAGCGGACGTCCAGATTACACAGGGAAATGGACTTTTTATTTATGGAAAGATCCCGGGTGTTACCCACATCGTCGCGTTGGGGGCCGGGGACAAAATCTTGTTTGACCGAATAATCGAGGTGCAGCGAGATTTGGGACGCCTGAGAGCCGTGCTGAAAGCGGAGTTTCCCAATGAAAATATTGCGGTCTCTGTTTCGCCTGGGAGTTTGATGATGTCTGGGGAAGTGTCGGATCCTCAGATCATGGATCAAATGCTGTCTGTGGTGAAAGGTTATCTTGGCAAAGAGGAGACACTTATCAACAAGATGACGCTTGCCTCTGCATTGCAAGTGAACCTGAAGGTTCGAATTATGGAAATGAACCGAAGGGCAACCAAGGATCTGGGTATCAATTGGGATATTCTTCTAAAGCCTGGTTCATTTGCGATTGGATTGGTTGCTGGCCGCAACCCGCTTACGCTGAACGACTCGATTCTGCCGAAACTGGGGTTGAGCGGGCAGGGTAGTAGTGGGCTAATTGGGCTGGACGGAAGTTCGGGAAGTCTGAATGCGGTGATTGATGCGATGGTTGAAGATAACCTCGTGACGGTTCTGGCAGAGCCAAATCTGACCTCACGATCGGGAAAAACGGCCAGTTTCTTTGCGGGGGGCGAGTTTCCAATTCCTGTGGCGGCGTCTAACGATCGCATTACTGTCGAATTTAAAAAATTCGGCGTCATTCTCGATATGACCCCAACGGTGCTGTCAAATAATCGTATCCGCCTGCATATTCGCCCGGAGGTAAGCGAATTGTCGACAGCGGGCGCAGTTGTCATTCAAGATATTACGGTTCCTGGAATTTCCATTCGACGAACCGAAGCAACAATCGAGCTGGCAAGCGGACAAAGCTTTTCAGTAGCGGGTTTGTTGCAAAACCAGCAACGAAATCTGGTGAGCGAGGTCCCGTGGTTGGCCGATATCGATGTGTTGGGAGCCTTGTTTCGCTCTCAGAAATTTCAGAAATCTGAAACCGAGCTTGTGATGATTGCAACGGCCCATATCGTTCGGCCTCGGGATACAGATGACTTCAGATCTCCGCTGGAAGGGCTGAACCTATCGTCACCGGATGTTATTCAAAAGACTGGAAAACTGCTGAATGAACAATCTCCCGCGACGTTAAAACAACTTAATACGCCTTCCGGAAATTCCCCACCGAAGACACACGGATATATTTATTGAAGGGATATGAACGGTGATTATGGGATTAACACGATCTAGGAAAACGGCGTCGGGCTATGTCCTTGTCCTGACCCTATTATTAGCGGGATGTTTACCAGACAAAAGACCCTCACAGATATTTCGAAGTTCAACAGTATATCCGACATTGGTTCAGACTATATCAGAGGAGGCTTTTTATTTTCGTGGTATCGATAAAGAGTATGTCACCGCGCAGTCTGTCTCGTTCACTGATTATTTTGGCAACCTTGATCAAACAAATATCCATCAGATTATACTTATTCCGCAATCAGACTGGCATAAGCAGGAAATGTCCAGACGGATGGTCGGAACGATCGAGGCGACGAAATTCAGGAAGCCTGTATATCTTGGCATGATTGACAGGCAGCAGGGGCTATATGCTTTCAAGATGCAGGTAACCCGGCTGGGGCTTTCCACTGATTTATGCAACGTCCATTTTGGTTCAGGTCAATCAGGGTGTGCGGTGGCCGCCAATCGCGCCTTGATTTTGGCGGACCCTGCAGAACTGCTTAGAGGGAGGCGCCTTGCGAACCCATTGGGGGTATTCGAAGAAAAAACAGTGCTGGATGCAAAAATGGACAAAGTGCGTCCGTTAGGAAGCCAGAACATGTCGGTGAACGACCAATGAGGCCAGAGAATTTCAAAACGCCGGACAACCAGATCGAGACCATACAGGCTTTTGTTCACGATAGCGCTGCGGAAGGGCAGCTCAAATCCTGTTTTGAGGCTTTTGACCTGACAAATTATCAAATAATGCAGGGTGGATTGGAAGATGCCATCAGGGTGTTTCGGGAGGAACCCTCTCCTTCGCTATTGATTGTTGATATTTCACATTCCGATATGCCTTTGTCAGGCATGGAAGAGTTGGCAAAAGTCTGTGCTCCTTATGTAAAAGTCTTGGCGATTGGCGTAGAAGACAAAGTGGGATTGTACCGAAATCTAATCATGCGCGGCGTTTCTGAGTATCTTGTAACGCCTTTGCCGCAGGAATTATTGCAGGCGACGATCTCTAAAATTGCACTGGGATCGCCCGCCTCTGCATCTGATCCCAAAGCCGGAAAAGTTCTGGGCGTATTTCATGCCAGCGGGGGGGCAGGGGCAACAACGATTGCGTGTTCGTTATCGCATGTTTTGTCAGCGGAATTCGGTCGGCGAATAATGTTATTGGATTTGGATGTCGGGTCGGGAGGCGCAAGCCTGCTTTTCGGACTCAATGGGAATAAAGGGGCGGCTGATCTTTTTAAACATCCTGAACGCATGGATGATTTACTCGTGCAGCGCGCGGCCCAGCAGATAAATCCAAGGCTGGAATTTTTGGGAAGCTCTGAAGTAACGGTCAATTCTTCGAATTTTTCAGAGGAAGAATATGCGGCATTACTGGGCGTTTTAAAACCAAAATACCATTATGTTATTTTGGACGTTCCATACCATTTGGCGCAAACCGGTTTAACGCCAGTAAGGCTATGTGATCATGGCCTTTTTATCGTTGAACCGAGCATACAGTCCATTCGAAATACAAAAAAAATAATGGATTATTGTTCTAACGATTTGGGGCACCCGTTTCAGATGACGGTTATTTTAAATCACAGCAGGCCTCTAAAAAAATCAGGGCCGGCTTTAGATCAAATCGAAGCTTATTTAGAAAGACAGATTGATCACATTATTCCGTTTGACGCCGCGTCTGTCGGACAGGCAGAGCTGAACGCAGTTCCTCCGAGCCAGATAAAAGGTAAATTTTCACACCAGGTTATGCTTCTGGCAGGCCGATTGAGTGGGCAGGAATTAAAGAACGAGAAGCATTCTGTTTTCTCATTTTTCAAAGGAAGGCAGGGGATGCATGTTCGGAAGAAAAAATGAAACTGACCCGGAGACAGGATTTCGGGGGTTGCAGGACGAAGCGCAAGACTGGATTGGAGCCCCGCTGGAAGGTAATTCAGACAGGGTCACATCAGCGAAGTCCATTGTCGACCCTGAGCTTAGTGCCCTTGTTCGGGAGCAGTTTTTTAAGATAATCAATCCTGCAATAGCGCTCGCGTTACCAAAGGAAAGCTTATCAATCAAGGTGATTGAAGCCGTTGCAAAAATTGTGGATCAGCAAAAAGTTCCCTTGAATTGGCAAGAACAAAGTCAGATCGCGACTGAACTACTGAACGATCTGATTGGTTTGGGGCCAATTGAAGCCCTGTTACAGAATGAGAGTGTCACGGACATCCTCGTCAATGGCCCGGATACCATCTTTATTGAGAAAAACGGGCAGTTGGAACAGACGGATTTATCTTTCCGTGACGAGGCTCATCTCTTGCAGGTCGCTCGGCGGATCGCTATTTCGGCGGGTCGCCGCATTGACGAAAGTAGCCCAATGGTGGATGCCCGTTTGGTCGATGGAAGCCGTGTCAATATCATCATTCCACCGCTTTCTGTTTGTGGAACGGTTATTTCAATTCGAAAATTTCCATCCAAGCAGATCAATCTGTCTTCTTTGGTTCAAAAAACGAGCCTGACGGAATTGATGGCGGACTTTCTGAAAATTGCTGCAAAAGCTCATTTGAATATTCTGATTTCTGGTGGAACGGGTGCCGGGAAAACAACAGTTCTTAATGCCCTTTCCGGAGAGATTGGCGTGACAGAACGGGTTGTCACTATTGAAGACGCGGCAGAGATCGATTTGCAGCAACCTCATGTAATCAGTCTTGAAACACGTCAGAAAAACTCTGAAGGGGCAGGTGAAGTCTGTCAAAGGGACCTGTTGAGAAATGCCTTAAGGATGCGGCCGGACAGGATCATCATTGGGGAAGTCAGAGGGAATGAAGTGCATGAAATGCTTCAGGCGATGAATACGGGGCATGATGGTTCCATGTCGACAATTCATGCAAACTCTGCGCGGGATGCCCTCTTGAGGGTTGAAGATTTGTTGTTGTCCTATCAACAGAATTTCAATGCGGGCGCGGTTAAACGACAGATCGCTTCTGCACTGGACCTGATCGTCCATGTTGCCAGAGATTATACGGGTCACCGGTATATTCACTCAATTACAGAAGTCAGCGGTCTTGAAGGGGATGTGATCACAACTCAGGATCTGTTTACTTTTGAGCGAACTACCGGCGGAGATGAAGGGATTTTTGAAGGTGATTTCGTGTTTTCCAAAATTCGGCCTTGCTGTGAAGCCAAAGTTCGGCGGTACCATTTAGGAGACGCACTGGAAAAGGTCCTGAATAACGGATGACCCAATTTCTCAGCATATATGGAGCCATATTTCTGATGGGTTTTTTTATACTAGGGGGAGGTGCCTTCTTGTTTGCAGCCCTGCGAAGTCACAAAAACGCCCGATATCAGAAGATCAATAAGCGTTTGACGGCTAATCGGCAGGGTGTTGTGAAAAAAAAGGAAAATTTGGCCTTGGTATCCGGGCCACTAAAAAACACTGGCTTTGACGTGCTCGTTTCTCTGAATTTCTATGCGTGGCTCTTATGTGCTATTGGGGCGGCCGCCCTTCTTTTTACACCTTCTTCGGCCCATTGGGTGTTCTTAAGTGTCATCTGCTGGACCATTGGGGGTGGATATTTGCTAGTAACAAAACGCCAGTCTGCCCAAAGAGCGAAACAGTTGGGGGAACAATTCCCCGAGGCATTGGATCTTCTGGTGCGCGGCGCGCGGGTTGGCGTTTCCCTTGAACAGAATATTTGTGCTGTTGGCAATGAAATGCCAGAGCCCGTTTCCGGCCTGTTTAAACGAGTGAGCGAGTTGCTTGAAATCGGCGTTCCGTTTGAAGGATTGTTCGTTGAAATTCCGGTTAAGTTCCAGATACGGGAGTTTCGATATCTTGTTGCGACACTTTCCATACAACGTAAAAGTGGCGGTCAATATGGCGATACGCTAGAGAATTTGGCGCGTGTTCTACGTGAACGGCAGGAGCTGGATGAAAAGGTGAAATCAGTAACCGCTGAACCCCGGCTTGCTTCCAGCCTGATTGTGGGGATCGTTGGATTATCTGTCCTGATGCTGTATTTGACCAACCCTTCCCAGTTTGAGTTTCTGTTCCGTGACCCAAGTGGGCAGTCTATCCTGTTTTATAGTTTTACTAGCCTTTTACTTGGTGTGGTCAGCTTATACATACTGGTCAGGAGCGTGAAATGACCGAGGTATTTCTGTCATTAAAGGCAGGATTGCCTGTCCTTTTGGTAGTCGGAGGCTGCCTTGCGCTGGCAGGCTTCTTTCTTGCGAAAGGCGTGCAGAACAAGCGCCGGGAACGGTGGGCCTCTCGATTGAACGGATCGGTAGACTTTGGCCAGTTGGTCGCGTCTTATCAAAATATGCTCCCAAATACACCGCCTTATTTAATGGCAATGGGCGGCGGGTGGCGTAGCAGGCTGGACATTAAGATCAACAGCTTTCTATGGCAGAGTTCACAAAACCAGGATGCCACGCGCCTTGATATCAATTCTTTGTCCTTGCAGGATCACCGAACTGGAAAAAACAACGTCGTCATTCGCCCGGTGGTGCTGGGCCTTAGTATGGGGATGGTGAGC
Source organism: Sneathiella aquimaris (assembly GCF_026409565.1). Classification (NCBI taxonomy): domain Bacteria; kingdom Pseudomonadati; phylum Pseudomonadota; class Alphaproteobacteria; order Sneathiellales; family Sneathiellaceae; genus Sneathiella; species Sneathiella aquimaris. The sequence continues at coordinate 2,576,899 of NZ_CP112881.1, read as the reverse complement.
GCCGCTGTTTATATTTTAACCAACACAGTGGCAGGAGCCTTGCTCAGTGGTGGCCAGTCTTGGTTTATTGGATTGCTTTCTTTCGCAATCGCCGGATATTTTTTACCGGCAGGTATTGGGCTCATCCGGCAAAAACTCATACGCCAATCCATTGAACAAAGTGCGCCAGACGTTATTGACTTGTTGGTTCTCGCCGTTGAAGCGGGCATGTCATTTGATAGCGCTTTAAAACAGGTGAAAACCCATATTGTCCACTATTCGAAACACACGGCGGAGGCATTGGCGCTGTTGTCTGCTGAGCTTGCCCTTCTTCCGGATCGGAACCAGGCGTTTTCGGCGCTGGTGAAGCGAACGGGGTCCGACACCTTTCGTTACCTTGCTGTGGCGCTTTCCCAAGGCGAAAAATACGGGACGCCCATCGCAGCCTCCTTGGCAATTGTTGCTAAGGATAGTCGGAAGAAGACGTTTAATAGGCTGGATCGGAAAGCCGCAAGATTACCTGTGATTTTGAGTGTTCCTCTGATGCTGCTGATTTTGCCACCGGTCGTAGCCATTTCCGCGGGCCCTGGTTTTATGAATATGCTGCGAACAATCGGAGGGGCCGGATAATGCGTGTGTTGCTCTTGATTGTCAGTTTCTCCATTTTACTAGGGGGATGTTCAGGATTAGGGGCGACCAGTTCATCCCTTAAATCCAATCACCAAGAAGATAAGCTTCAGGGGGTGAAAGTCGCCAACGCCTTGCGTCAGAATGGGGATAAATACACATCACTCCTTTTATATCAGAAGTTACTGGAAAAAGACCCTGACAATGCGGATGCGCTGCAGTCTTCTGCCGAGTTGCTGTATGAATTGGGCTCTTATAATGAGGCGCTTTCCACTTATGAAAAGCTGTTATCTCAAAAAAAGGGTGACTGCGTTGTTTATTTGGGTCTGGCCCGGTTGTATTTACGGCAGGTGCGCCCTGCATCCGCAGTGATCGTATTACAGAAATGTTTGGGCCTGGAGGCTGAAAGCCGCAATGCGATGAAACTTTTGGCGATCAGCTTTGATCTGATGGGGCAATACGACCGATCGAAGCCATTATACGAACGGTCCCTGAAGGCAAATCCAACAGATGTCGCTTTGCAAAATAATTACGCTTTGTCTCTGCTTCAATCAGGCGACTTTCAACCTGCCATCGACATTCTTAGCGCTCTTGCATTTGGGGTTAATTCCAATGTTCGCATTCGTCAGAACCTGACCATTGCATATGTTCTAAGTGGGGATCAGGAGGCCGCGGTTCATGTGGCGTCACTGGACTATAGCCCCGACGAGATCAAACCCATGATTTCATACTATCAACTGGCAAGCCTCCATAAAAATGCATCAACGTTGAGGGCTCTTTTTGCTTATGGGAAGAGTTCGACATGACAGCGGTTGTCGCGAGGTCCATTACAAAATTCAGGCAGAACCGTCTTGGAATTTCTGCTTTGGAACTTGCCGGCATATGCCCATTTCTGGTGATCGTCAGTTTATTATTTGTTGATATTGGGCGAATTATGATTGTGGATGGCATTCTCCAATCTTCTCTTGGAACGCTGGTTCAACGGATCGGACCTCTTGATCAGGAACCTGATACGTCGTCCTTACAGGAGACGTTCATGTCTGTATTTGACGACTTGCACCAGTTCTGGGTCGATCCGCAAAAGATTGACCTCACTGTCACGCCCACTGATGATCAAAGCTTTCAACAGATATATGTCAAATATACGGTCGATCTCTCAACGCCACTGGTCACAAATCTGTTTGGGGATGCCCTTGTTCAGCGCAAGTTCATGTTGCCGCTGGCCTCGCCGCAGGGTCACCAGAAAGGTGAGGTCCATTGACCTGTCGGTTATTTTCCAATGAACAGGGCAGCGCGCTTGTGGAAACGGCTCTGCTACTACCAATATTAGTGCTTATTGTTTTTACAGGGCTGGATATTTTACGAACGATCCAGCTTATGCACCGCGTAGATCTTGTAACCAAAAGTTTAGGAGGCAGTCTTGCGATACGCGAGGAAGTGGACGACCAGGATATTGCCGATCTTGTACCTCAAATTCAGGCTTCATTGGGATATTACAAAAGGGATGTGCGCATCATGATAAGGGTCTCGTCAATCACGCTTGATCCTCTGAATGGTCGCGGCGAAAACTGGTCGACAGCAGTAGGTGAGCCTAATGTTTCCTGTGATCAGGACGGCACGTTTCCTTCCTATGCCGCGATTGATGGACAGGGAGTCTATTGGCCACAACAGGATTTTCTTGTTATTCGGACCTGCATTTCACCTGTGGATGATTTCTATCTGTCTTCTTATCGGGCGCATGGTCAGAAAAACTACGCGAGTATTTCCAGACATTCCGGCACTCCTGCCTTTAAGCACGGAGTGTAGCGACTGGTGATTAGTTTTCAGAGATTTGCAAGAGATAAACGGGGCGCACTGACAATCGTCTGGGTCGGGCTTTTTATAATGCTGGCCGGCGTTTTGTCGGTTGCGTTTGAATATACGCGTTACTATTCCGTCCATTCCAAGCTGACGGGGATTGTGAAAGATGCGAGCCTGCTTGCGGCTCAGAATTTGGACATTCTCGCTGATGACCATCTCTCGTCATTTGTTGAAGAATTTATCGGAACAGGTCTGACCGATAGTATGTTCCTGCTTTCAGATCCGACCGGATTAAAGATCGAGACTGTCTCCGTTAAACGGGCAAATGACCCGCGGCAAGTAATTGTTTCAGCAGAATTTTCATTGTCTTTGTCTTTGGGGGGTGGATTTACCGATGTGACGGATTTGTCCATTCAGGCACGTGCGCAATCCAAAGCGTCAACATTAAAGGCCGACATTGTCTTAGTAATGGACCGAAGCCTTGCAGCAGCAGATGCTGGACACCTTTCGCCTTTTAAAACAGCCGCGATGATGTGGCTCAGTCAAATTGCCGCCGTTCCGGAAAGGCAGGAGAGAATCAGAGTAGCCTTGCTTCCTGCGGTTGATCAATTGGTAAATGTGGGACCCTATGAAGACTGGGTTCCTCCTGGCAGCTGGCCTGATAATCTGCCTCCCACCGTACCGGGCACTGTTGCCTGGGCGGGACCTTTAATAGAACAGAGGTGGTGCGTTGGGATGCGCGGCGGAGAGGCGTCTGAAAATAATGAAGTGCCGACTGAGATGCCGTTTCCCCTGGTTCTATCAATCGAGACGAGAGCGCATGAGATTACTGGATTGCCGGAGTACTTTATTGCAACCCCGGAAGCCTGTCCTGCCGAGCCGGTATCGCCATTATCGTATCAGTACTCAATGGTGCGCGATAAGATCAGTCTGTTAGCAGGGCATGGAAATACGGACTTTGGGCGATCGTTAGTTTGGGCTGATCGATTATTGTCTGACCAATGGCAACTGCATTGGAGGAGTGAAGAGCGCACAGGGTCTTTGGATAAGGTTAGGAAAGTAGTTGTTTTGATGGTCGGTAGCGGTCTTGGTGAGCAGACGACGCAGGAAGTCTTTCGCCGGAAATGTAGCGAGATGAAAAATCAGGGAACTGACCTATATATTCTGGATTATCGCCTGTCGATGATTGAGGATCCCTTACTGTCAGAATGTGTGACGCACGGCGGACGATATTTTGAAATACCGGATGCAGGGGCACTCGGTCATCGCTTTGCGACGGTGTTGCAGTCCTTGCAAAAAGGGCGACTTACTTCATTGGATACAGTTTTCTAAGCATTTGCAAAGGTTTGCAGGAATTTTTTTTCGCCAGATACGGAAAACGAAATAATTCTGCTCCCCGTTTCCCGGCGCGCCCAGCCCTTTGATAGAATTTGCTGCAACAAGGCATCCCCCACACTTCCGGCAAGATGGCTTCGTCTTTCGCTCCAATCCAGACAAGATAGGCACATGGGTCGTCCGGGTTTTTCGATGTTGGCTGGGTCAATCCCGAAATCTATTAAAAAACGACGTCCTTTTTTTGTCAGATAAACCGTTTCAACATCCCCTTTGATCAGCTGTCGGGACGATAAGCCATCCATCAATTGAACCCCAAGCTCACCGGCCAAATGGTTGTAGCAAACTCTGGCATGTCGCAACGCGGGGTCTTTTGGACCGGTGCGAACGCGGGTAAACCCTTTTTTGTCTGCATATCCGAGGAGAGTTTCCAGTAAGTGCGCAATGTCATCATCCGCAAGGGCAAAATATTTGTGCCGCCCCTGTTTTCGTGGGATCAGCATACCGTTCGTTTGAAGTTGTTTCAGATGGCTGGTTGCGGTTTGTGGTGTGATCCCGGCAACGTTGGCAAGTTCGGTTGCCGTCAGAGCTTTTCCGCTCATTAATGCCGTCAGCATATTTGCCCGTGCCGGGTCACCGATCAGCGATCCAATGAGAGCAATATCAGGTCCTTCTTTCATTATGCCTCCTCCGAAATCAAAGGTTGACGGGTTTGATATATTTATTTGGCGTTTAAGGGAAAAGGAAAGGAAACATCACATAGTTCGATCATAATCGAAGCATTATCCCTGATCAATATGGCAAAAAGTGACGGTATATTTTTAGGAGAGATTTTATGATTACCTGCTTTATTCGCTACCAGATTGACCCCACAAAAAAAGAATTATTTGAACAATATGCCCGAAATTGGGGACAAGCCATTCCCCGATGTGGTGCTAATCTAATTGGGTACTATTCGCCGTATGAAGGGTCGAGTAGTCTTGCCTATGGTGTCTATTCAATTGAAAATCTGGCGGAATATGAGGCCTACCGTGCCCGTTTAATGTCTGATAAATTAGGAAAAGAAAACTACGAATTTGCTCAACGGGAAAAGTTTTTAATCAAGGAAGATAGAACCTTTTTGAAACTTGCTTCGGGACCGCATGGAATTGGAGAGTAGGAATGATTGCAATTATATTTGAAGTCGAACCGAAGAACGAATTTAAAGATCAGTATCTGGATACAGCGGCCGATCTGCTTCCTGTGCTGAAAGAGATAAAGGGCTTTATTTCTGTTGAACGCTTTCAAAGCCTTACAAATCCCGGCAAGATTTTGTCATTGTCTTTTTTCGCAGATGAGGAAGCTGTAAACCAGTGGCGAAAAACAGAAGTACATCGTGAAGCCCAGTCCCTTGGACGGAATGTATTTTTCAGCAACTACCGTTTACGTATCGCAAGCGTTATAAGAGATTATGGCATGAACGAACGCGATCAGGCACCCAAGGACAGCAGCGAAAAACACGATAAAAAGTAACTTTTTTGGACGCGGCTTCTAAGCGATTATAGCCTGTTCGACAACGTCATTAGTCAGATTTTTGCCGCCAACCATCCGGCATAATAAATAGGGATGCATAAGCATTCGTGTTTGGATTGTGGGGAGGACGATAAGCATATAACACCGGGATATCTGATTGAGACAGGCTGTTTTCAGCGGCCTCAACAAGGGAAAAGGTCCTTGTGGGGTGGATCCATTCCCGTTGTTCAATTTGACTGAACCAACGGGGTTTAGCCCTGTGTGAAAATGAAACATCTCTGAATTTTGGAAGATTTTTTAGATCAGATATCTCGATCCACTGTCCTTTTTGGCAGGTGTGCGAAACAGAAACGGGATGAATAAATTCAGCCGAATGATGTGGGCTAAACAGCATTCCTTTAACGAACGGATAGGAAATGAGTTCGGTTGCTTCCATTGGGATAAGGCTCTGTTTTGCGGCCACTGTGTTGGCGAGTGGAAGCTGATGGTTTCTCAAGTGATCAAGTTTTCTTTTCAGCGTGTCCTTTTTTAACGGTCCAAACCAGTTGGCTTCTTCCTTTGCGTCGCCAATGGACGCATAGAATTTAACAGCAAGTTCCCAATGATATATTTGACCATCGAAAGAAAATATCAAATCCAGTTCGCCAACCGTCTGTTTTTCCGACTGTATTTGCAGGTTCTTTGATAGGATGGAAACGCTCGGTAAATGTGTCAGCCAGAAAAAGACTAAAAACTCGAAATAGGTGCCCAGCGTATGACGCTTAATATCTTGTAGATATAACGCAAGTGGCATTGGGTTCTGCCGTATTTTTTCAAGAAGGCGGTCAGTTTCGGCAAGTGATGCAAGATCCGGTTGGGGGGTGTCTTTCAAAATGAAGGGTGTTTTTATCACCCATTCAAGATCGCCAGCGAGAAAGGGAAGAGCGGCTTTGAGTTTGTCGTCCATTACATCGCCTCCAAAATGCATGGATCTACATTAAATCGTAGAACATGCGGATTGACGTCACGAACAGGAAGAACGCAAACAGTTTTTTGAGACGGTTTGTGTTGATGGAATGCGCGATATGGGCCCCAAGAGGCGCAAACAGAATGGTCATCGGGACGATTGCCAGAAAGCCCAGAATATTGACATAACCAATATTACCGGGCGGCAGATTGTCAGCCGAAAAGCCTGAGATCAAAAATCCGGTCGTTCCCGGAATGGCAATGATTAACCCAATGGCTGATGCCGTTCCAACAGCTTGACGGATGGGATATTTAAACAATGTCAAAATCGGAACGGTAAAGGTCCCGCCGCCAATGCCCATCATTGCAGAAAACCAACCAATAAAGACCCCAAGAAGCTCCTTTATGGGGGAGGAGGGAAGTGTGTCGGACAAATGAGCGTTTTCCGGCCTGAACGCCATATTCGCAGCGACAATCAACGCAAGAACAGCAAATACCAGGGTCAAGACAAAGGCGTCAGCAATGCTAGCGGCCCAGGTGCCACCCAGAACACCGATAAAGATGGCTGGTCCCCATCGTTTTAAGAGTGGCCAGTCGATTGCCCCTTTTTTGTGATGGGAGCGGGCCGAAGAGATGGATGTCAGTATAATGGTGGCAAGGGAAGTCCCGACGGCAACATGAATACGAACATCATTATCAACATCAAAAAAAGGAAGAATGTGGAACAGAACCGGGACAATCACAATTCCGCCGCCAACCCCCAATAGCCCCGCAAGAACGCCAGCGACGACGCCGGTGGAAATTAAGGCGACAACCAAACCAATAAGAAGAGGGAGTTCAATATTTTCGAACATTTAAAAACGGTTCCTGATTACGATACCATAGGGGCGCCTGTTGTTTGTTACCATTGACGCTATCAAAGGAACAGGAGAAATCGCCAGAATTTTTCTGTCAGGCGGAAAACTAGCGTGGTCTTGAAAAGCGCGAAGGCGCGTGCAGAAATGGCATGTCTGGCACTGGTGGTAGGGTTGAGCCGCGGGTGAAAGTTCGGTCCACGAAACGATTTTGGGGGCGGAATGTTGGTGTTGAAGAGTTTGACTGGCTAAGGGGAGGGAGGGTTCCTTCTCCTTTGTGCCGTTGATAAAAATCTCTTTTTGTTATTTTTTGCGCAGGATAGGTGATCGGCATGGTATCTAGTAGAATGCCAAATTCTTCCGTTGGAACGGCAGACTGGGCCAGTAAATAAGACGACGAAATTAAAACAGGTAAGAGGGACATATTGCACTGTTCCTGTCGCTTAACTGGATTTCAGGAGATCCCGGATCACCAGTTCAAGTTTGTTCAAAGAGTTGCAGACATCTGCTTTTGTACAATATGGGGCAATTTTCAACATTTCCGAGTCCCCACTTCCCCAAACACTTTTTCTTTCAGGATTGAGCCAGATCACTCGTTTCGCTCGGGCCTTGATTTCTTTCAGAATGTCGGTGCGGGGATCCGCGCCATTGGAACGACCATCACCGAGAATGATAACGGTGGTTCGGTTGTCAATTTCGTTGAAGACCAGCTCTTTGAAATCTTCCATGGCGCGCCCATAGTCAGTTGATCGTCCACCAAACATCTCGATCGCATGCGGGACGGCTTCTTCAGGACCATAACGATCGAAAAGATCCGTTATTTCCCCCAACGTTCCAGAAAAGGCGAAAGAGCGTACGTTGGGCAGGACTTCGTTCATGCTGTACAGAAACAGCAATAAAAAACGGGCGACAGAGGCAACAGAGCCGCTGACATCACAGACAGCAAGGACCTTCGGACGATCTTTTTCTTTTTGCTTCCAATGGGTTTCAAACAACAAACCATCATAAGCAACATTTCGCCGCATGGTTTTCCGGATATCCAGATGGCCCCGGTTTTTCACCTTTTTTACCCGCGAGTTCATATCTGTCAGGCGCTTGGCCATCCGCCGAACCATTTCTCGCATGAGGCGGAAATCGCGGGTTTCAATATTTGATAATTTTACTTTCTTGAGGATATCCTGTCGGAACTGATTGCCTTTGCCATCAGCCGTCAGTGCCAATTGACGTTCGACCATATCCCGGACGGCATCAAAAAGAAGATCAAGGCGGGTTGCCAATGCGTCGGCCCGTTCATCGTCTCCATCCCGGCGGCGATCATTGATCTCCTGATTGACATCATTGAGGCCCATTTCTTCCATGATACGGCGCGAAAAAAGACCACGCTGTGTCATCAGGACAATGCTTGAAAGGTTGACCCGTTCAGCGGCGGCCGTCATTGCCATGCTGAGTTCCGTGCGGTCCCCTTGTTCCAGCATTTCAAGTAGGCTTCTAGGGACGCCACCTGCATTGCCATCGGCAGGTTCAGTGCTTTCTCCGCCGCCACTTCCCGAACCATCACTTCCGCCTGCTGGTGGGGGCGGTAAATCACTCAGGGTTTCCAGCGTTGACTGAGTTTCTTCGTTTTCTGCAGCATTTTGCGGGTCGTCAGATTGCCCGCTGTCTTCTTCGCCGGTCTGCTCTGTCAGGTTGATATTGACGTTGCTTGTAAAAAACTGGTCGAAACAGCGATCAAAGCTTTCCATCTCATCGACAGTTTTGGCCATGACTTGAGACAGTGCGGCCTTGAGTAAATCTCTGTCTTCATAGCCCAATAACTGGATGGTACGACCCGCATCGAGGGCTTCGCCTATGGAAACCGGGACGTCAGAATAACGCAGCATGTCAACGAATTCAGCAAGTGGCCGGTCCATTAGCGGTTTGCCTTTTTAGCCTCGATAACCATTTTGGGGACTTCACTATCGATATTGTCGATATCGTCCTCAAATTTGAGAAGCATGTTCAGGGTGTTCCGAACCAGTTCCGTGTCAAGTTGCTCGGCATGTAAAAGCAATAGGGTTCTGGCCCAATCGATCGTTTCACTTACCGCAGGCAGCTTTTTCAAGTCCTGAGTCCGAAGCTGCTGCACAAATGAGACCAGCTGATGACGCAAATTTTCGTCCAACTCTGGCACTCGGGCCTGAATGATCTGGCGCTCTCGCGCACTATCAGGAAAGGGAATATATAAATGCAGGCAGCGACGTTTAAGGGCATCCCCCATTTCCCGGCTGTTGTTACTGGTCAGGAATACGATGGGTTTTGTTTTTGCTTTGATCGTTCCGATTTCCGGGACTGTAATTTGATAATCTGAGAGTATTTCAAGCAGATAGGCTTCAAATTCGTGATCGGATTTATCGATTTCGTCAATCAGCAAAACAGATTGTTTTTCCGATTTCAGAGCTTGCAGTAAGGGCCGTGCCTCTAAAAACTGTTCAGAGAAAAAATGGTCGCCAAACTGGTGAAGTTTGTCCATCGACGCGTCCAGCCCTTGGGCGTCTTCCAGCAGGTCGCCCAGTTTCTCTTTCAGGATCTGTGTGTATAGAAGCTGCTTACCGTATTTCCATTCATATAGCGCCTTGGATTCGTCCAGACCTTCATAGCATTGAAGGCGGATGAGATCGGCATCAAATAACTCGGATGTGGCTTTTGCCAATTCAGTCTTACCCACGCCCGGAGGGCCTTCTACAAGGATTGGTTTGTCCAATTTCTGGGAAAGGTATATGGAGGTTGCGATATGTGTGTCACAGATGTAACCAGATTTTTCAAAACCCTGTTTAATCGTATCAATGGCCGCAGCGGGGTCTTTATCTATAAATGTCACGAAGTTCTTCCATCTCGTCTGGGGGCGATACGCCCTGACAGTATTTTTGTTTATTGTTGTGTCTAGAGTTACACACTCCATATCAGGAATAAGGGGGTAATGCCAGCTTTTAGGCGGCTGCCGTCTGGACATGACGATTGCAGCGCGGTAAAAGGCAAGGCTACCTGCTTCATCAGGTTTGTATTAATTTTCGCATGGATTTATGGGTCTGCCGCCAAGGCGACGGAGTTTACGATATGACAACAGCAAAAGAAATTCGCTCGGCTTTTTTGGACTATTTCGCCAGGAATGATCATGAAGTCGTCGCCAGTTCGCCGCTTGTGCCGCAGAACGACCCTACGTTGTTGTTTACAAACGCCGGCATGGTGCAGTTTAAAAATGTTTTTACTGGCCAGGAAAAACGGCCCTATGACCGCGCGGTGACAACGCAGAAATGTGTTCGTGCAGGCGGTAAGCATAATGACCTTGAAAATGTCGGTTATACCGCGCGCCACCATACATTCTTTGAAATGCTGGGAAATTTCTCATTTGGTGATTATTTCAAGGAAAATGCTATTGAGCTCGCTTGGAATTTGCTGACCCGTGAATATGGCCTACCGCAAGAAAAACTGCTGGTTACCGTCTATCACGACGATGAGGAAGCGGTTGATTTATGGAAGAAGATTGCCGGACTTAAAGACGATCGGATCATTCGAATTGCCACATCGGACAATTTTTGGTCCATGGGCGATACGGGGCCGTGTGGTCCATGTTCTGAAATTTTCTTTGATCATGGTGAAGGTATTCCCGGCGGACCTCCCGGATCACCGGATGAAGATGGTGATCGTTTTATCGAGATCTGGAACCTTGTTTTCATGCAGTTCGAACAGCAGGCCAATGGCGATCGCTTGAGCCTGCCGCGACCGTCAATTGACACTGGCATGGGACTGGAGCGGCTCGCCGCTGTTCTTCAGGGAAAGCATGACAATTATGATATCGATCTGATGCAGAAAATCATTCAGGCATCTGCAGAGATGTCGAATGTTGCTTCAGATGGAGAGTTTGCGGTTTCGCATCGGGTCATTGCTGATCACTTAAGGTCATCCTCTTTCTTGATCGCTGATGGTGTTCTCCCGTCCAATGAGGGGCGTGGATATGTTTTGCGACGGATCATGCGCCGGGCCATGCGCCATGCCCATATTCTGGGTGCAAAAGACCCACTGGTTTATAAACTTGTTCCTTCGCTGGTAGATGAAATGGGATCTGCTTTTCCGGAGTTGGAGCGCGCGCAATCACTTATCACTGAAACACTGAAGCTTGAAGAAACGCGGTTTAAGGAAACTCTGGGTCGTGGCCTTAAATTGTTGGGTGACGCCACGGACAAACTGGAGGAAGATGAAGCGTTGCCCGGAGATGTGGCGTTTAAACTCTATGATACCTTCGGTTTCCCGCTTGATCTGACCAAGGATATTCTGCGCGGTCAGGAACGGGATCTCGACGAAGCTGGTTTTGATGCCGCCATGCAAAAACAGAAAGACGCCGCCCGGGCCGCCTGGACAGGCTCTGGTGATGCCGCAACGGATCGGATCTGGTTTGATATTCATGACCGGGAAGGCGCAACCGAGTTTTTAGGCTATCAGACAAACACAGCTGAAGGTCAGGTGCAGGCGATTTTGGTCGACGGCAAAGAGGTGAGTGCCGCGGATGCAGGCACCGATGTTATGATTGTTCTGAACCAAACAGCCTTTTACGGTGAATCTGGTGGTCAGGAAGGGGATACTGGCGTTCTGGTTTCTGAGAGCGGTCTCAAGGTCATCATCAGGGATACACAGAAAAAAGAAAATCTGTTCATCCATATTGGGACCGTGGAAACGGGAAGTGTAAAAGTTGCTGATGTGGTCGAAACACAGGTAAATTCTGATCGTCGTGATCGTTTGCGGGCCCATCATTCTGCTACTCATTTGCTGCATGAAGCCTTGCGTCAGCGTCTTGGTGATCACGTAACACAAAAAGGCTCACTGGTCGCAGAGGATCGTCTGCGCTTTGATATTGCGCATCCACGCCCTGTGACTGAGGAACAGCTGCGTCTGGTCGAAAAAGATGTGAATGATCATATCCGCATCAATGCCGAGGTGGATGTTCATCTAACAACACCGGAAGAGGCGATAAAAGCCGGCGCAATGGCCTTATTTGGCGAAAAATACGGGGACGAAGTTCGCGTTGTTTCAATGGGCGGGCCCGATGCAAATAAAGGGGCTGGACAGTCTTATTCTACCGAACTTTGCGGCGGTACCCACGTTAAACGAACCGGGGACATTGGGTTTGTTAAGATTGTCAGTGAAGGAGGCCTGGCTGCGGGCGTTCGGCGGATTGAGGCAGTGGCAGGGGCCGCGGCTCTTGATTATGTGAACGAACGCGAACAGATCCTGAGTGACGCATCAGACGTTCTTAAAACATCGCCCGCCGAACTTGCAAGTCGCGTAAACGGCTTGGTTGAGGAACGCAAACGGCTGGAGAAAGAACTCAAGGAAACCCGCAAGAAACTTGCAACGGGTGGCGGTTCTGACCAGGCTGCGGAAAAAGTGGGTGATGTTTCTTTCGCCTCCCGTTTGCTGGAAGATGTCCCGCCTAAGGACTTGAAACCTATGGCGGATGAAATCAAGAAAACCCTGAAAAGTGGCGTGATCGTCTTGATTGCGGCTAATGACGGCAAAGCCTCCATCGTGGTTAGTGTGACAGAAGACCTGACAAGCCAGTTTAACGCGGTTGATCTTGTCCGTGTCGGGTCTGAAGCTCTTGGGGGTAAGGGCGGTGGTGGCCGCCCTGACATGGCGCAAGCGGGCGGCCCGGATGCTTCAAAGGCGGATCAGGCCATCGAGGCCATCAAACAGTTTCTTGTTGCCTGAGAATAAAAAAAGAAGCGGCGGAATAAATTCCGCCGCTTTGCTGTGTAGCAGGAACACAGACGCCTCCGAGAGACTTGCTCGGAACTTCTGCGATATTAGTTAAGTTTCAATATCTTGCAGAAGATACTTTACGCTTAATGACAAGCTAGGGCGGCGTTATGGCAAGAACAAGGATTTTTTAAGGCACTTATAAAGAAATGTCGCTTTCCGGTGATCTGTATCCGGGCGATGAATGTTGTCGAGTGATTTTTTTATTCTGGTTTGTGCGTCGCTTTATTGAATACATGCCGACAAAATAACATATACAAAAAAATGGAAATGTTTGTTTTGGGAATGGATTAGCACATGAATTTCGTCAAAACAGGAATGTTAATCGCGGTGATTACGGCCTTGTTTTTGGGCGTCGGTTTTATGATCGGCGGCGAACAGGGTATGATAATTGCGTTGATGATCGCAATCGGAATGAACGGTTTTGCTTACTGGAATTCCGACAAGATGGTTTTGCGGATGTATGGGGCAAGGGAAGTTGATCGGAACACCGCTCCAGAATTTGTGGGCCTTGTCGCGCAGCTTGCCAAGCGAGCTGATTTGCCGATGCCGCGGGTTTATATCATGGATAATCCGCAGCCTAATGCGTTTGCCACCGGCAGAAACCCCCAAAACGCAGCGGTGGCGGCGACCTCGGGCCTTCTGAAAATAATGACTAAAGAGGAACTGGCCGGTGTTATGGCACATGAACTGGCCCATATTAAAAACCGCGATACTTTAATCATGACAATTACGGCAACGATTGCCGGTGCGATCAGCATGTTGGCAAATTTCGCCCTGTTTTTTGGTGGGAACCGAAACAATAATATGGGAATTATCGGGACACTGGCCTTGATGATCATTGCGCCTTTTGCCGCCATGCTGGTGCAGATGGCAATAAGCCGAACCCGCGAATATTCAGCCGATAAGGCCGGAGGAGAAATTTGCGGTAATCCTGAATGGTTGGCGTCTGCGCTTTTAAAGCTGGAAAATGGAGCGGCCCGGGTGGAAAACCGTGTGGCAGAACAGAATCCTGCCTCAGCCAGTCTGTTTATTATCAATCCTTTGCACGGCAAAGGAGCGGACAGTTTATTCTCAACCCATCCAGCCACAGCAAATAGAGTGCGTAAACTGCGTGAAATGGCCGCTCATATTTTTAGGCAAGGTCCAATATCTTCCACGGCCAAACGTTCTGGCGCACCCGGTTCAACCGGGCGGTCGGCAGGGGCTGTCCCGCACACGCAAAGCCCGCCTTCCAAGACGGGTAGGGGAAAGAAAAAACCTTGGGATTAGTCCAGGTTTTTCGGGTTCTTGATCATGCCACGAGCAAGGAGACAGGCCATTAAGCGGACAAATTCTTCACGGCTTTTTCCCATCCGATAGGATTGCGGGGCGGAGGATTGAATCAGCCCAATCATTGCGTGTCCCATCAATTCCGGGTCAACATCATCGTAAAGCTCGTTATTTTCTTTTGCCTTTGACAGTACATTGATAAAGCCGGCGGCAAATTTGCTGCGGACAACCTTACTGGTGGAATCTGTTGGATCAAAAACCTTGGTGTCAACGAGTGCAGATCTGAGCAGACCCGGATTTTGTTCTGCAAATTCCTGAATGGCAGTAAGCGCGTATTGTAAATATTCTTCAAAATTATTGACCTCAGGAATTCGGTCCTGAACATACACGTGAAGGTCTTCCTGAGCCTCACTCGCGAAGGCGAGGAAGATTTCCCGCTTGTCATTGAAGTGGCTATAGAAGGTCCCATGCGCAACATCCGCCTCACGCGCAATGTCTTGCGGGCGCGTTTCATGGTAACCCCTCTGGATGAACAATTTGCGTGCCGCAGCCAGTAGCCGCTCTCGTTTTTCTGCCTTGCGTTTACTGGCACGATCAGTCGTGATTGGACTGTCTGCTGTATCCGTCATCGTTCGCTTTCCTTCGCATTATTATTTTTTTGCGGCTGACGCTGGAAATTCTGGTGACAATTTGTCAATATCCGTCAGATTAACAGTCTGCTAAAAAAAACTGAATAAAAAAATAATGGAGAAAACGTCCGGAATGACTCATTCAATCCCTTTCAGGAAACTTGATCGACCTTTGCCAGACATTTCCGTAATTAAGTCAACGGACGGCTCTTATAGGATAAAAAGCAATATTGCAATTGGCGACTATGAAAAAAATGCAGCTGCTTACTGGGTGCAGGCCGCAGAAGAGTTTCCGGATCGTGATTTTCTGGTCAAATGCAGTGAAGCAGAAGATTGGCCCCGTTTGACCTATGGTGAGGCAAAAGTAAAAGCTGATCAGGTCAGCACTTGGCTCATTGAAAATGGATATGACACAACGACGCCCATTATGATCCTGTCGGGAAATAGTTTTGCACATGCCCTTTTATCAATGGGGGCGTTACAAATTGGCGTTCCGATTATACCTGTATCGCCGTCTTATTCACTGATGACCGGAGATTATTCCAAGTTAAAATATGCGATTGAGCTGACCGATCCAAAGATGATCTTCGCGGAAAGTGGCACCGTTTTTAAAGGGGCGATCGATGCGATCCGGGCGGATAGTCTGGATATTGTAACCGTTGAAGATACCCCTGACGGGGCCGTCAATTTTGAAGCACTTTTTATTGCGGTAAACGAAAAGACTGTTCAGAAGGCATTCAACCGTGTCAACGAGCAAACTCTTGCTAAGATATTGTTCACATCAGGATCGACGGGAATGCCAAAAGCGGTCCCTAATACACACCTGATGATCTGCTCCTCCCAAAAAATGCACGAATTGATTTCAGAGCCAAAAGACCCGATCAACAACCCGACAATTGTTCTTGATTGGTTGCCTTGGCATCACACATATGGCGGAAATGTCAATTTCTTTGGCATCATGCGACAGGTTGGAACCATGTATCTGGATGATGGTAAGCCGATTCCGGGGCTGTTTCAAAGAACGATTGAGAATTTGAAGCGGGTCAAACCGACACGGTTCAGCAGTGTTCCGACAGCTTTCAGTTTTCTTCTAGATGCTATGGAGCAAGATGACGACTTTGCAAAAACCTTTTTGGAACAGGTCAGGATTTGCAGCTATGGAGGCGCGGCTCTATCACAGGAATTATTTGAAAGAATGCAGGTTCTTTCCATTCGGCATATTGGGATGAGAATGCCGTTTGGCACTGGCTGGGGTTCGACTGAAACCACAGGAACAGGAACGGCCGTGTTCTGGGAAACTGACAAGGTTGGGCTTATTGGGGTGCCGTATTCTGGTGTAGAAATAAAACTGGTGCCGGTTTCTGACAAGTTTGAAATTCGCATCAAAGGGCCACATGTCCACACCGAATATTATAAGCGGCCAGATTTGACAGATCTGTATTTTGACGAAGAAGGGTTTTATATCATTGGGGATGCGGTTAAGTTTGAGGATCCGGAAAATCTGGAGCAGGGACTGGTTTTCAGTGGCCGGGTATCTGAAGACTTCAAACTTGCAAACGGAACTTGGGTTGAAACGGGTTCACTCCGTCTGTCCTTGATCGATGCGCTGGATCCGCTTGCCCGTGATATTGTCATTGCTGGTCATGATAAGGAATATCTGTCTATACTCGTGGTTCCGTCAGAAGGTGTGATGGCACGGGCGCAGTCTTTTGGACATCCCACGGATGGGAGTGCGCCGCTCATTCTAAACGATGATCTGATAGAAGAGATCGCTCAGAAGGTTCGTGTTCATAATAGTAGGAATTCAGCAAAAAGCCGATTTGTAGGGGCTGTTGCCGTTCTGGGAACGCCCCTTAGCGTTGATCGGAACGAGATCACAGACAAGCAATATATTAACCAGTCAGCTGTTTTGGAAAATCGATCTCAGATTGTGAAACAGCTTTACCAGGATACCCCAACCCCCGGGGTCCTTTCATTTAAATAAATAGGAAAAAAAATGTCTGAAATGAACAAGCAATGGTTACTGAAATCCCGCCCCGTTGGAGAACCCACTCCCGAGAATTTCGAGTTGGCTGAAACCCCTGTTCCAGAACCGGGAGAGGGCGAGTTTTTGATGAAAACCATTTATATGTCACTTGACCCGTATATGCGTGGCAGAATGGATGCAGGGAAAAGTTATTCTGCCCGTGCTGAGCTGGGAGACGTTATGCTGGGCAGCGGCGTTGCTGTGGTTACCAAATCCAACAATAGCGGGTTTAAAGAAGGCGACTATGTTATGGGCATGACCAAATGGCAGGCTTATAGCGTGTCAGATGGTACCGGCATCATGAAACTGGACCCATCGCTTGCGCCCATTTCAACCGCAGTTGGTGTCCTTGGTATGCCAAGTTTGACAGCCTATTTCGGCTTGTTGGACATTGGCCAGCCAAAAGAAGGGGAAACTGTTGTTGTTGCGGCCGCTTCGGGCGCTGTTGGCAGTGTGGTTGGACAGATTGCAAAAATCAAAGGGTGCCGCGCTGTCGGGATCGCAGGTTCCAAAGAAAAATGTGATTATGTGGAACAGGAACTTGGCTTTGATATCTGCCTCAATTACAAAGACGCTGACTTTGCAGACAAGCTGAAGGAAGCCTGCCCGGACGGCATCGACATATATTATGAAAATGTTGGCGGCATGGTTTTTGAAACAGTTTTGCCGTTGCTCAATGACTTTGCCCGTATTCCACTTTGTGGACGGATTGCCAATTACAACATGACCGGTCATCCTGAAGGCCCTGACATGCTGCCGGCTTTCATGGGCCAAATGCTTGTTAAGCGGATGACATTGCGGGGGTTCATTATTTCGGATCATTATCATAAGTTACCGGAATTCCTGCGCGAGATGGGCGGCTGGGTGAGCTCTGGTCAGGTGAAATATCGGGAAGATATCGTGAAAGGTATCGAAAATGCTCCAGAAGCTTTCATCGGTCTGTTGAAGGGGGCAAACTTCGGTAAACTGCTTGTTCAGGTTTCAGAAGATCCCACACGAAAATAAAAACCGTTTCAGTCGAGAGACGAAGAAAGGAATAAGAAAAAATGACTGCGATTACAGATAAGGTAAATTATCACGCAGAAGGAAATGTTGGTGTTATTACGATCAACAACCCACCCGTAAATGCATTAAGTGTTGGTGTGCGTGCCGGCATACAAGGCGGGATTGAGGCTGCCAATAAGGACGACAGTGTTAGTTCCGTCGTGATTGTATGTGATGGCCGCACCTTTATTGCTGGCGCTGACATCACCGAATTTGGCAAGCCACCACAAGAGCCAAGCCTGCATCAGGTCATCGGTTCAATTGAGATGTCCAACAAACCTGTTGTTGCTGCAATTCACGGGACAGCACTGGGCGGAGGACTGGAAACAGCCCTTGGCTGCCATTACAGAGTGGCCTCACCAAAAGCACAGGTTGGCCTTCCTGAGGTAAAACTGGGTATTCTTCCTGGAGCGGGTGGTACCCAGCGGCTCCCAAGGGTGGTCGGCATTCCGATGGCATTGGAAATGATTACTTCGGGGAACCCGATTAAAGCAGACAAAGCCTTGGAAGTCGGTCTTGTTGACGAGATTGCGGATGGTGATTTGAAATCAACAGCCATTGCCTTTGCCGAAAAAGTAGTCGCAGAAGGGCGTCCGCTGATCAAGATCAGTGATCGTGACGAAAAACTACAGGCAGCAAAAGACAATCCGGGTATCTTTGACGACTTCCGCAAGTCAATCGCTCGTAAAGCGCGGAATTTTGAAGCGCCAGAGAATTGCATCAAAGCGGTTCAGGCATCCACGGAGCTTCCTTTCCCAGAAGGTCTTAAACGCGAACGCGAATTGTTCATCGAGTTGATGGAAGGGGAGCAGTCTATCAGTCAGCGCTATTTCTTCTTTGCTGAACGTCAGGCTGCAAAAATTCCAGATGTTCCAAAGGACACTCCGCTGATTGATATCAACAAAGTTGGGATCATTGGTGCAGGAACCATGGGCGGCGGGATCGCAATGAACTTCCTGCAGGCAGGAATTCCTGTAACGATTGTTGAAACAACGCAGGAGGCTTTGGACAAAGGTGTCGCACTGATTGAAAAGAATTATGCGGCAACTGTTTCCAAGGGGCGGATGTCTCGGGAAGCAATGGACAAATGTATGTCTTTACTGAGCCCGACGACTGAACTTGAAGATGTTAAAGATGTCGATATCGTCATCGAGGCAATCTTCGAGAATATGGATGTTAAAAAAGAACTGTTCGCAAAACTGGACGGTATCTGTAAAGACGGTGCCATTTTGGCGACCAACACATCGACACTGGATGTTGAAGAAATTGGAGATGTGACTGAACGTCCTGAATATGTGATCGGGTTACATTTCTTCAGCCCTGCCAATGTTATGAAGCTGCTTGAAGAAGTGCGGACGACAAAAACCAGTAAATCGGTTATGGCAACATGTATGGCGTTGGCAAAAAGGATTGGCAAAGTTCCTGCCATGGTTGGTGTCTGTGAAGGATTTGTTGGAAACCGTATTTTGCACCGCCGTAGCGAGCAGGCAACCCAACTGATCATGGAAGGGGCACTCCCTCAGGATGTGGATCGGGTCCTGTTTGACTTTGGTATGCCAATGGGTCCATTTGCCATGTCCGATTTAGCCGGAAATGATGTGGGATGGCGTATCCGTCAGGGGAAAGGCGAAACCAGCCCGATTGCTGATGCAATCTGCGAGTTGGGACGGTTTGGCCAAAAAACGGGTTCGGGCTATTACCTTTATAAAGAAGGTAGCCGGACACCAACACCGGATCCTGTTGTCGAAGAAATTATCCTTAAAGCGTCTGCCGATGCAGGCATTGAACGTCGGGAAATTTCGGATCAGGAAATTCTGGAACGGTGCATCTATCCAATGATCAATGAAGGGGCGAAAATCCTTGAAGAAGGAATTGCGACCCGTGCAAGCGATATTGATGTGATTTGGGTATATGGTTACGGTTGGCCTGTTTATCGCGGCGGCCCTATGCGCTATGCCGAAGCGGTTGGACTGGAAACTGTCTATAACAGCCTTGTCGCCTATCAAGAAAAATTCGGTGATTATTTCAAGCCGGCAGCGTTGTTGGAGCGGCTTGTAAAAGAAGGAAAATCCTTCAGTTGATTTTTGACTGAGATTGCAAATAAAACCCTGTCAGCAATGGCAGGGTTTTTTTTATTCGCCCACCCTTCTTGTGTGATAGGCGATATACAGGGTGGGAATGATCGCAAGGCAGAAAACCAATCCAGTAAACAGAAAACTGTCTTGAAACGTCAATGTCATAATCTGAATTTGAGAGTCATCAGCCAGAACATCGCGGCCCATTTCTTTTAATTCCGTAGTATGCTGGGCCATTCTGTTGGTGATCAGCAAGGCCGTCAGATTGATCCCTAAAGTACCGCCGAGCATTCGGATGAAGTTAAAAGCACTGGAGGCCTGTGTAACATGGCTTGGTGGGACACTGGAGAGCGAAAAAGTACTGTTGGTGGGCATGATAGCCCCTAAGGCAACCCGACTTACCAACGACCAGCCAGCAAGCGCAAGATAGCCGGTGTCACGGGTTGAGAAACTCAGGATGATCATTGAGATGATGAAAACAATCTGTCCGACGACAATCAGCTTATAGGCTGGAAGTTTGTCGACAAGCCGTCCAACAATTGGAAAAATAATAACAAGAGCAACACCAGCCGGAAAAAGGACAAGCCCGGCATCTGTCGCGTTCATGCGTTGGACAGACCGTGCAAATAACGGCAGGGCATAGACACTGGAAAATAGGCCGGCGCTGGTAAAGGCACCAATCATAGCAGTGCTCACAACAATCAGGCTTTTAAACAAGTCCAGTTGGACAAGCGGCTGGCTGCTGCGGAGTTCACGTCTAAAAAAGAGAATAAAGGCGATCAGGGATACGCAGAGGTTTGGAAAAACTGTCACATGAGAAAAGCTGTGGAACTGACTATTGGATAGTCCCGACAGCAGACCGCCCACGCCGAGCATTATCAGAAAGAAGCTGACAAAGTTAAATTGACCCACGTCTTCCTTTTTTGAGCGGTCAGGCAGAAAAATAAAACCGAGGATGACCGACAGAATAGAGAGAGGCAGCGCAACAAGAAAAGTTGTATGCCAATCCAGAGCATCCGTGACGATCCCACCGATCAACGGACCAAGAGCGGGCCCAAGGACGACCCCCATACCAAACCAACCCATCGCACGGCCTCTTACCTCTGGTGGGAAGAGGATAAAAACCAGGGCCATCGAAAGAGGTTGGATAATACCGGCGCCCGCGCCTTGAAGGATGCGGGCAGCAACAAGGGTTTCAAAATTCGGGGAGAGCCAACCCATAAAACTGCCAACGATGAAAAGGCTGGATGCAATCATAAAGGTTAAGCGGGCACCCAGGGTGCGCATGAACCATGAGGTGGTCAACATCGCTACGCTGGACGCACACAAGAAACCTGTTGCCATCCATTGTACGGAACCCTGGGTGATGTCAAAGGCAGACATGATGTCCGTGAGCGCCACTGTGATCATCGTTGACGAAAAAATCGTTGTGAGCAGCCCGATGACAACGGCAAACCCGGCCAGCCATTTGTAAGAGGTCCCATACTTTTCTTGCAAAATGGCGTGGCGGTTATTAATCATTTGTCTGCGAATTCGTTGCGCAAAGTATCGTTATGTTGGCCAAGGGCAGGGATTTCAGAAAACTGATCTGTTTCACCCGCAAACTTTACGGGAGAAGAGACCAGGTTGACGGGGCCCGACGGCGATTGCACGGTTGTTCGCTCCAATTGCGGGTGGGCACTTAAATCAGCAACAGTGTTCAGAGAGCCAAAGGCAATTCTTGCTTCTTTCAGTCTTTTGACGGCTTCGGGCCGATCCATGGTTTGGAAAATGGCGTGGATTTCCGCATGCAGTGATTTGCGGTTCGTTACCCGTTCAATATTGTTATGAAATCTGGGATCATCCGCCATGGTCGGGTTTCGTAGGACCTTTTCACATAAATTATGCCATTCGGTCTGATTTTGGATTGAGATGACGACTTTTCCGCCATCGCCGGTTTCAAAGGCTTCGTATGGGGCTATTGAAGGGTGACTAAGACCCCCTCTACCGGGTGCTTTTTTTCCATACTCCTGATGTAAAAGAGGGACCGTCATCCAATCCGCCATTCCCGCGAACAAAGTGGATTTTATCGACTTGCCCTCGCCGGTAATCGTTCGTTCATACAGGGCTTGAAGCACGCCCACCAAACCATGCATTCCCGCAGCAATATCACAAACTGAAACACCGACCCTCCCGGGCTCTTGCGGGGAGCCTGTTACTTCTGCAAGGCCGGTCTCTGACTGGACCAGCATGTCATATGCTTTCATGTCTGCAAAAGGGCCCTCGTCTCCATAGCCTGAAATATCCACCGTAATCAGGCGTTTGTTGGCGGAGCGTAAGGCCTCGCTGTTTAATCCAAAGCGATTGACAACGCCGGGTGCCAGATTTTGAATAAAAACATCTGCTTTGGCGATCATCCGTTTCAGCAACGCAAGGTCAGTGTCATTTTTTATGTCTAACTGAATGGATTCTTTTCCGCGGTTCAGCCAGACAAAATACGCGCTTTCACCGTTGACAACGTCATCGTAGCGTCTTGCAAAATCACCCTCAGGGCGTTCAATTTTTATGACGCGTGCGCCACCGTCGGCCAAACGCGAAGAAAGGTAGGGGGCTGCGACAGCCTGTTCAAGAGAAACAACAAGGATACCGTCAAGTGGGCCGTTCATTGGGAATTCTTCTTAGCAAAATCTGTTTTTATACGAACAGAAGGTGAGAGAGGTAGTTTTAGAAAATATGCCTGAAAAACGAGATTTTTCAAAGTATCATTACTGCATCTGTAAACGAAGTTTATACCTTTTAATTATATTTTTATAAAAACGGACATTTTTTCGATAATTTTGTATAATATGTCTTGGTGATGAGGAAGGGTACATAAATGTATTTACTGAATAAAGTCACGTTGTCGATGGTGTTAGCCATGGTAGTTTGTCTTTCTTTCTTTAAATACACCTCCGCAGAAACCCGGTTTGCGGACTATTGGACTGTCGAAGAATATCAGACGCTTTATCCCTCTGAGAAAGAGAAAAGTGCTGCCTTTATTGAACGGGTTCGACAGGGTGTAGTCAATCGGGGGAAAAAAATTACAACCCCCATAAAAATTGGTGTTATTTATCCCGGCCTTCAAGCATCTGATTATTGGCGCCGAAGTGTCCTTTCTATGAAGGCGCGACTGGATGAATTGTTCTCCAATGTAGAAATTATCTCACAATTCACATCACCAGACACGGCGATAGCAGAGCAGGCCCGGCAATTGGGGACTTTCTTATCGAACGATGTCGATTATCTGGTTTTTACATTAAATGCATCACGCCATAAAAAGCTGATCAGAAGCGTCCTGTCGCAAAACAAGACAAAACTGATTTTACAGAATATTACAACACCGCTTAAATCTTTCGGCGAACAACAGCCGTTTCAATATGTTGGGTTTGATCATGCGTCAGGAACAGAAATTCTGGCGCAGGAATATTTGCGGAGAACCAATTTTCAGGCAAACTACGCAATTCTTTTTGGGCCGCGCGGATATGTGAACGATATGAGGGGCGGAACATTTCTGTTGGAAATGCAGCAGCATAGCCGGATGGTTCTTGCGGATTCATATTATGTTGGTTTTGACCGATTGAAAGCACATAGAGCAACATTGGATATTTTGGATAATAATCCGGAAATCGATTTTATTTTCAGTAGTTCCACAGACATTGCCCTTGGGGTAATTGACGGGTTGAAGGAGAGGAACAAGCTTGGTCAGGTTATGACCAATGGATGGGGTGGGGGAGATAGTGAGCTTGAGGCCATTAATCGAGGTGACCTGGATTTCACGGTCATGCGGATGAATGATGATAATGGTGTCGCAATGGCAGAGGCTGTCTATCTGGATCAAATTGGAAAGAATAAAAGGATCCCGCTTGTTTTTTCAGGAGATATCATTCTTGTTGAAAAAGGCATGTCAAAAGAGCAGATTGTGGAATTGAAAAAACGTGCCTTTAGATACTCAAACTAAAAAAATGCCAAAACGGGAATACCGGCTGTCTTTTATAATGGCGGTGGGGCTTTTCCTGATTATGCTTGCCCTGACGCTCGGGGTTCTTGGTTTAACGTATCAAAGTTCTCTCATTCTTTTGGACCAGAAACGGGAATATCAGAAAAATCTCGGGAAGGTTGTAAGTGACCTTGTCTTCGATGCGCAACTAACGGGTGTCCAGAATATTGTCAATTTAACAGCTGAGGATGCGATCTTTCAAAGAAGCAGAGATCGTGCCGATCAGAATGCCATTGTGCCATATCTTCGCGGTGTCTTTTATGGGCAAAAAGAAACAGATCTAGGATTTCTCGCGTTACTGTCATCTGACAATCAGGTCCAAGTGTCATTTTATAATGAATTATTTCCGATAGAAGAAATAATTTCAAAAATTGAAAATAGGCGAGGGAACGAACGAAGATGGGCCTGGGTGTCACAAGTGGCCAGTGGCACCGATCCGATCGTTCTTGTATATTTCAAACGCGAAGTTCTGGATAATCTTACAGGACGGGTTGCCGGGCATTTGGTCGGCGGCTTCTTTATAAATAGTGATCAGGAACTTATTCAATCCATAAGGAATCAGGTGGGTTCAGATTTTTCTGCGGTTGTGTTTCGCGGTGCCATCTTAACGCATTCAGGTGAACTGCCTGACGATATCGGAAGACACCTGACGCAAAGCGGTGTCGATTTAACTGAGCATGGTCCGGACGTCCATTATCTTTTTGGATCGCAGGTACTGACGGAGAAAATATCAGACTCTCAATTTCATATTCTTCACGGATACGAGATTTCTGACGAGGCAAGTGTTGATCAATTCTACTTGATATCGGTTGGGGTCGCGGTCGTTGTCATATTGGCATTATCGATTGTGATCGCTACGTTGGCAAGAAAGCTTTTTTTGAAGCCAATCGGGGATCTTGTTGTTTATGCACGCCGGGCTGAACGACAGGAAAGTAAACCGCAACTGCTGCAATCCCCAATTAAGGATTTTAATATCGTCGGGCAGAATTTGGCAAATGTAATTACCGCGTTTCAAGAAAGTGAAAAGCGGTTTCAGGATTTCGTATCTGTGTCGTCGGATTCTGTATGGGAAACGGATGCGGAAAACCGATATGTCTATGTGTCCAGAGAGGCCAATTCCAGCCAGAATATGGATCTGAATAATATCGTTGGGAAAAAACGCTGGGAAATACAGGGTGTTGATCAAGAGTATAGTGATTGGGATGATCATCGACAGACTTTGGCCAGGCAAATGCCCTTCCGAAACTATGTGTTCCGCCGGATTGATCCAAACGGAAGTATTAAATACTGGTCAGCCAGTGGAAAACCCAGATACGATCAAGACGGAACCTTTATCGGTTATCGCGGAACTTCTAGAGATATCACTAGTGAAGTAGAGGCTCAGAAGGAAGCAGATAAAATTCAGGATCAGCTGCGGCAGTCGCAAAAGCTTGAAATTGTTGGACAATTAACGGGCGGTGTTGCTCATGATTTCAATAATTTATTGTCTGTTGTTCTGGGTAATCTTGAACTGATTGAGGAAACCAAGCTTTTAGAGGGCGAATTTGCGAAGAATTTGGCGGATGCGATTAAAGGAGCCGAACGCGGCGCCTTGCTGACCCATCAGCTTCTGGCTTATTCGCGACAACAAACATTGAACCCAGTCGTCGTCGAAGCCGGGTCCGTTATACTTGAAATGCGCAGTTTGTTAGAGCGGGCACTAGGTGAGCTGGTGCACGTGAAAACAAATTTGAGGAATGACTGCAACGTTCTGATTGATCCTGCCGAACTCGAAAATGCTCTTTTGAACCTTGCCGTGAATGCGCGGGACGCGATGCCAAATGGCGGCGAATTGCTAATCGAATGCTTCACAACATCTTTAGATGAAGAATATACTGACAATATACCGGAGCTTAAGGCGGGTGAATATGTCTGTATCGTCGTCAGTGACACAGGTGAGGGGATTGCTGAAGACATTAAGGAAAAAATCCTGGAGCCTTTCTTCACCACCAAAGAGGTCGGGAAGGGAAGTGGGCTTGGATTAAGTATGGTTTTTGGATTTGTAAAACAGTCAGGCGGCCACATTACTGTTTATAGTGAAGTTGGAAAAGGAACCTCAATCCAACTTTATCTTCCGCGTGTTCAAATGGGTAAACAGAACAAAAAAGATGCTAAAGAGCAGCTTTTGCACGAAGGTCACGGTGAGGTGGTACTAATTGTGGAAGATAATCCTGATGTACTGAACCTTGTCTCAAAGCAGATAGGCTCTATTGGATATGATCATCTGGAATGTTCTGATAGTGGTGCGGCCATCGAAATATTGAAAACCCAATCGGTTGATCTTCTTCTCTCTGACGTAATCCTGCCGAACGGATTAAATGGTTTAGAGCTGATTTTAGCCGCAAAAGAAATCCGGCCTGATCTACCGGCTGTCTTGATGTCAGGTTTTACCGGAAATGCTATTTCATCTAAAGAGAAACTGCCGGATGGTATCGAGATATTATATAAGCCGTTCACCAAGATCAGGTTGTCAGAAGCATTGCATAAAGCCCTTCACGTCAACAAGCGATAAGCCGTTTGACGTGAAGGTTTAATACTCAGACAGAAAAACCTGATTTAGTGATCGGCAGTTCCCGTATTCTGGTTTTCGATGCATTGAAAATTGCGTTTGTAAGGGCAGGCGCGATAGGTGGTGTCCCCGGCTCTCCGATCCCCCCCAATGGACGACCAGAGGGCGCGAGATGAACTTCAATATCCGGACAATGAGCCAGCTGCATCATTTCGTAATCTGGAAAGTTACTCTGCTCGACGCGCCCATCTTTAAGGGTAATCTCGCCAAATAAAGCGGCTGTCAGGCCAAATATTATAGCACTTTCCATTTGAGCGGCGACAGTATCAGGATTAACAACTTCACCGCAGTCAACAACACAATAAACCTTGTCAATCTTGATCGTCTGATCGTCAAGCATTGTTATTTCAACGACCTGCCCGACGATTGTGCCGAAGGATTCATGAAGGGCGACGCCGCGTCCCCGGTTTTCTCCAAGGGGTTTTTGCCATCCACTGACCTGTTTCAGCTTTTTCAGGACATCTGAATAATCGGGATGGTTTCCAAGATGGGATAACCGAAAATCAATGGGATCCTGTTTAGCAGCAACGGCCATTTCGTCCATAAAGCTCTCAGTGAAAAAACCATTGTAGGAATGGCCAACACTTCGCCAGAAGCCAACGGGAACGGGGATCTGGGTCGGAAAATGTTCGACAAGCATATGCGGGAATTGATAGGCAATATCAGCTGCCCCTTCGGCTGTTGTGTTGTCAGGCATATCCGCCCCGGCCCAAGGTAGAAGCCTTTCGGTAAAGGAGCGTGCAACAGAAGGGCTTGCCAACCGGGTATGCCAGCCATTAATGGTTCCACCATTGTTCAGTGTTGCCTTGAAGTCGGCCATTGCAGCAGGACGATACATGTCGTGCTGGATGTCGTTTTCACGGGTCCAGACGAGTTTTACAGGACGTCCGGGCAGTTCTTTGGCAATCGTAACGGCCATAACGACATAATCAATTTCAATGCGACGTCCAAAACCACCCCCCAAAAATGTTGAATTCACTTTGACATTTTCGGCGGGCACATCTGCAACTTTCTCAGCAAACCAGGCGGCGAGTGTTGGGGATTGGTTCGGTGCCCATATCTCAACAGAATTATCATCCACCCGCGCCGTACAATTCATTGGCTCCATGCAGGCATGCGCAAGAAAAGGTGCTTTATAGCGCGCGGAAACAACGTTTGAATTCGAACCGATTTCAGCAAGAACATCGCCGCTTTCGGCGTATGAACGTCCGTCAGAACTGTTTAGTCCTTTTTCATACGCATCAAAGACCATTTGCGTGGATAGGGCCCGGTGTTCACCGTCGTTAAATTCAACAGGCAATGCCTCGACCGCTTTTTTTGCGCGCCAGAAACTGTCTGCAATGACTGCAACGCCCGTTTCAAATTTTACGGCCTTGATGAAGCCGGGCATGGATTTTATAGCTTCAGGGTCCCAAGATGCAACAGTTCCGCCAAAAACAGGAGAAAGCTTCACCGCACTATAGGCCATTTCCGGAAGCTCAATATCCACGCCAAAAAGGGCGCTGCCATCTACCTTCCCGGGAATGTCCAACCGTTTTTGAGACGTGCCAATAACCCGGCGATTGCCTTTGTTTTTTAGCGGGATATTCGACGGTAGAGGCTGCTTTGCCGCAAATTCAACAATGTCTGCAT
Source organism: Sneathiella aquimaris (assembly GCF_026409565.1). Lineage (NCBI taxonomy): Bacteria > Pseudomonadati > Pseudomonadota > Alphaproteobacteria > Sneathiellales > Sneathiellaceae > Sneathiella > Sneathiella aquimaris. Next base: position 2,548,759 of record NZ_CP112881.1, on the reverse strand, counting down.
AGGGGGCTGATTTTCCGGAAGCGGCATGGCGAATGGTTCCCGATTTTGCTTCGCACTCTTTTGCAGAAACGCCCCACTTGCTGGCGGCACCTGCGATCAGCATTTCGCGCGCAGTCGCACCAGCCTGTTGCATCGGCTGCCATGAATTCCGAACACTTGTGCTGCCACCAGTCGCTTGCAAGCCAAGCATTTCGCCCACATTCTTCATCCCCCAAGCACCGATAGTGGCTTCGCCCTTATGATGGGCATCTGAAAAGGGAAGGCTGTCCATCAGCGCGACGACATTGGCGTAAACCGGATCAATTGGTGCGGGTTCGGCTGTGATTTGATCTAGCGATACTTCCAGTTCCTCAGCGACTAGCATTGCAAGGGCCGTAAAGATGCCTTGGCCCATTTCAGCCTGCGGTATTGCAATGGTAATTTGACCCTCTTTGTCAATTTTTACATAGGCGTTCAGGGCAAATTCGCCTTGGCCGGTCGTCGCTTTTAGCGCGGCATTTGCGGGTTTTTCATCCCGCAGCCCGTATCCGATTGCGATCCCGCCACCGACCAGAGCGCCAGCAATAAGAAACTTTCTACGTGTCAGCAATTTTGCCATGATTTATGATCCCGACTGTTGTTTGGCCGCAGCATGAATAGCTTTTCGGATACGTGGATAGGTGCCGCATCGGCATATATTTGTCACCGCGTCATCGATATCTTCGTCACTTGGCTCCGGGTTGTCGCGTAGCAAAGCGGTTACCGCCATGACCATGCCTGACTGGCAATACCCGCATTGTGGGACCTGTTCGTCAATCCAGGCTTGCTGAACGGCCGTGACGGTACCGTCAGAAATGCCTTCAATTGTTGTAATCTCGGATCCTACAGCGGCACTTACCGGATAGGAGCAGGAGCGTACCGGTTCTCCGTCAATATGGACGGTGCAAGCGCCGCAAGCGGCGACACCACAACCAAATTTAGTGCCAGTAAGTTTAACTGTATCCCGAATAACCCATAACAGGGGGGTGTCGGCCTCGACATCCACATTCTGAATGGTTCCATTGATTGAGAGAGTCAGCATATTTTGTCCAATATCAATTTAAATGACCGCTGGTCATAATATGATAATATCTGCTATCTTTTGTCAAGTATTGCAGGGTAATCGTGATTATGTATTTATTTCCTTGGCATTTCAGGAGATAGTGCCGTGAAAAATTCAAGGTATTGAGTATGGGTGACATGTCTGTCAAAAGGGCGACTAACGAACGCCAAAAGGAAGCAAGGCGGGACGCGATTTTGCACGCGGCTCGATCTTTGTTTATGGAAGCGGGTTTCTTCGATGTTAGTATGGCAACGATTGCCAAACGGTCGGGATTGGCCAAGGGAACAGTCTATCTTTACTTCAAAACCAAGGAAGAGATCTTTCTAGCGTTGTCGACAGAAGAAATAACTGTCTGGCTGGACCGGGTGGATGTCTCATTGACAGAACGCCAGTCGGACATGTCGATTGACCGTTTTGTGTCGGTGATCCTCGAGACGCTTGACGACAGGCAAGTAATGCTCCGTCTCATTACGCTGCTTCATTTGGTGCTTGAAAAAAATATTTCATATGAGGAAGCTTTTGCTTTCAAGATGTATTTAAAAGCCAGATCAGAGCAAACCGCCCAACTGATCGAGCGGGCCTTACCATTTTTGATGGCGGGGCAGGGGCTTGAAGTTTTGTCTACCCTGCACTGCCTTGTCGTTGGATTGGGGCAGATGTCTGATCCTTCGCCGGTTCTTGCAAAAGTATTGGAACACCCGGAACTGGCCCCGTTTAGAGTTGATCTGAAGCAGAACTTGTTGACGATTTTTTCCCATATTCTGAACGGAATGAAAAGTTCACTCAACGATGCAAAACCATAAAGAGAATTTTTGATTTCGTTATTCTCTATCGTTACGGATTGTTAACCACTCCGACTTACGTTAATCCCTCAAAATAACACGGCGGCCCTCGCTATGCATTCATAGGGTCGTCAGGATCGGAGTGGGGGATCATCGTGAACGATTTTACAGTAAATGAAACATCAGGGGAAAATACTAATAAGGGGGAACTTCTGAATACCGTTAACAATTTGAAGAATGTTGTCGTTAATTCAGAGGGTATTGCCGAGCAGACCCGTACTATCCAACAGTCTGTCGAAATGGTGCGCACCTCGATTGGGCAGGTCCGCGAGAACCGGAATGAAGCCAAGAAAAGCGCTGAAGATGCGCAAGGCTCAGCTGCGCGCAGCCGTCAGATCGTTAATCAAACTGCTCAGAATATGGAAGAAATCGCCTCTGCCGTTGGACGAGCCACGGATAGCATTGGTGCACTTACAGAAGCATCCAAGCAAATAGCGGGTATGGTTCAGTCAATTGAAGATATTGCGTCGCAAACCAACTTGCTGGCTCTAAACGCAACGATTGAAGCGGCGCGTGCGGGTGAAGCAGGCAAAGGCTTTGCCGTTGTTGCGGGAGAAGTGAAAAGCCTTTCAACGCAGACAGCAAAAGCGACAGATGATATCCGCCAGCGGATTAACCGATTAACTGAAGAAATCGGTGTGATTATCGCGTCAATGGATAGTGGGACGAGTGCCGTGGAAAAAGGCCGGGAAACCATGCAGGAAACGGTAAGTTCAATGGATGAGTTGATCGAATATATTGGGCGGACGGCCAATTCGCTGGTTACAAATAACTCGATCAGTGATCAGCAAAATGAAGAGATCAGTTCTATTCTTGATGGATTGTCTTCGATTGAGAGTGAAAATAGTAACAGCCGGAAAACGGTGGAAGCAGCCCTGTCAAAACTGGCCAGTTAATCGTTTCCACCCAGACTATTGAAAAAAACGTTTCCGTTGTTTGGGAAACGTTTTTTTATTCGCTGTTCAGAAGTTCCAAAAAAACAGGTCCGTATTTTTCCTTTTTTACCGCGCCGACCCCGGCAAGCTCGCCAAATTCGGTTAGGTTTGCCGGTTTGTTGGTTGTAATTTCAATCAGTGTTCGATCATGAAAGATAACGTATGGCGGGATATTCTGACTTTTTGCAAGATCCAGCCTGAGGGCTTTGAGGCGATGAAAAAGGGCGGTGTCTGCGTCGGTTGATAACGTAATTTCGGATTTAACTTTCTGCTTTTTACGGTTCCGGCTAAATTTCCGCACCGAGAAGACTTCCTGTCCCTTTAGAAGGGCTCTACATTTCTCATTAAGAGAGAGACTGCCATATCCTTCTGTATCTGCAGAAATATAAGCCAAAGAGAGCAATTGCCGAATTAGGGTTTGCCATTCTGGGCGGGTATAAAAGGTTCCTTTGCCATATACAGGCAGGTTGTCATGGTTGGCCCGTTTGATTTTGTCAGTATCTGCACCCATTAAAACATCAATGATATGGCCGCTTCCAAATATCTGCCCGGTTCGATAGATGCATGATAACGCCATTTGGGCGGCTTCAGTGCCATCCTGAATTTCCGGGGGCGATAGGCAGTTGTCGCAATTTCCGCAATCTTCCTCAAGCGTTTCGCCGAAATAGTCCAGCAGAATCCGTCGCCGACAATCCAGCGTTTCACAATAATAAAGAAGTGAGGAGAATTTTTGTTGCTCAATCTTCTGTTGTTCGGGCGTTGAGTTTCCGCCTAACAGCTGTTGAATTTTAATAATGTCCTGATGACCAAATGCAAGCCACGCCGTCGCAGCCAATCCATCCCTGCCTGCCCGGCCCGTTTCCTGATAATAGGCTTCAAGATTTTTGGGCAGATCAAGATGCGCTACATAGCGGACATCCGGCTTATCAATCCCCATGCCAAAGGCAACTGTTGCGACAACGATGATCCCTTCTTCTTTAATGAAGCGTTCCTGGTTTTTCGCCCGCACTTCGTTGGAGAGGCCCGCATGATAGGGGAGAGCCCGAAAGCCTTTTTCTTGCAGTTTGGCTGCGACGGTCTCGACTTTCTTGCGCGACAGGCAATATATGATCCCGGCATCGTCTGGATGATTGTTCTGGATGAAGTCCAGAAATTGCGAGAAACCGTTCTTTTTTTCAATCAGGTGGTACTGAATGTTCGGCCGGTCAAAACCAGATTTGTAAACGGTTCCGTAGTGCAGATTTAATCGTTCAATGATGTCTTTTTGTGTCGGGCTGTCTGCGGTCGCTGTCAGTGCTAGTCTGGGAACGTTTGGAAAACGGTCGTGCAACACGGACAGCCTAAGATATTCTGGTCTGAAATCGTGACCCCACTGGGAAACACAATGGGCCTCATCAATAGCAAAAAGGGCAATGTTCAAACTTTCCAGAAAGTCTAGAAATCCGTTGGCGAAAAGCCTTTCAGGCGCAATGTAAAGGAGTTTCAATTCGCCGTTTGTCAGGGCATTCAGAACTGCACGTTGTTCTTGCATGGCATGAGACGAGTTCAATGCTGCCGCCGCAACACCCAATTGTTTAAGGGCTTCCACCTGATTTTGCATAAGTGCAATAAGGGGAGAGATAACAATCGTTACACCGTCCATACATAAGGCTGGAATTTGATAGCACAGGGATTTACCACCCCCTGTCGGCATTAAAACCAAGGCATCCCGTCGGGCGAGGGCGTGCTCGATTACGGCTTCTTGCTGGCCGCGAAATTCTGGATAACCAAAAACGGATTGCAATATCTGGGTAGGTTTACTCGACATACCCCCTTTATAGAGGGGGTCTGAAAGAAGGCAATGTTTTTAGGCTGCCTTAAAGTGTCTGTTGCAATTTTTCTTTAAGAGCGTGAATTTCAAGCGCGGCATCGGCGAGAAGATTTTTCAGGCGGTTATTTTCGTCCGTGATCCGGGCCAGCTTTTTTAACTCCGTGTTATCAGAGGCCAAAGCTTTCTTTTTCCAGCGATACAGCGTGGCCTTCGAGATGCCAAATTGCTCTGCCGCCACATCAATTGGCAAGCCATCCTCTATTTGTTGAAGAATTTCGTAAATTTCTGTCAGGGAGTGATGCTTTCGTTCCATGAGCCAGGTGTTCCGCGGTTACAAATTACTATTCAAGAGCCAAACCGGCATCGTTTCAGATGCGTTGCCCGGCGCTTATTTACTCATTTCGCTCACGACGGCCTGCAGGGCAGCAAGATTGTCCGTCACGGCGCTACCAGAGATTAGATCCTGTGATGCTTTTGCCGCCGCCATAGGGTCTGTTGTCAACAATTGACGGGATGCAGCCAGCGTAATAGCGTTATGAATGGAATAACTATGTTGCTGCTGTGCAATGACATTTTGTAAGGCCAGACCGATACTATGTGCCATCTGCTGATAGAGCATTCCAACTGCTTCAGCGGGGGCTTCGCCGACAACTTTCATACTTGTTTGGGAAATAGCATCTGTAACTTGGCTGTTTACATAATTTTCTTCTGTCATTCCCTTACTCCTGTTGCCGGATACTGAAGGAGAGCGCGTCTCTTAAAGAGTGGTTCAGCTCTTTGTCGCTGATTTGGTTTCAACAGGCGGAGCCTGAACGATAATGGGCTGCACGATTGTTTTTGGTTGCGCATTTTGCAGGATCAACTGGATGTTCTGCGACAAGGCCGCCAGATTGACGCTGTTGGCGTTTTGCTGGTTTGACACCGCGTTTTGGGCAGATGTTCCAATTGATTGTGCGATCGTCTGATATAACGTGCCCATAGAGTGAGCCGCAGACATGCCCGTGGCAATCATGTTGGATTGGGTCACAGCATCGGTTATCTGGCTGTTCACCGATTTTACAGAGCCATCACTAGTTTTTGTTGTCATCTTAAGTCCATCCTTGACGATTGATTTCCGAATTACAGTAACGAGACGTCGTTATCGCCCGATTTGTGAGATTCAGAGGGAGGTGGCCATGCGGCCACCTCCGTTGGAGACCGATCTAAGAACCAAATGCTGGTGAGTTCGGGTTAGGTTTGTTGAAAGCTGCCATTACACCTTTCAGGGATGCCATGGATTCGGCAACCGGGCTGCCACTCAGGATTTCCTGTGTTGCCTTGCCTGTTGTTGCCGTATCCAGGGTGTACAGAACCGTTACGGCACCTGTTACAACAGCAGAATCGATAGAGTTCTTATGCTGCTGGTTTGCAACCATGTTCTGCATGGACATACCCGTGCTTTGTGCAAGCATCTGGTAAAGCATGCCCATTGATTCCGCTGGGGCATCACCCAGAACTTTAACATTGGACTGCGTGACCGCATCTGTGACTTGGCTGTTCATCCACGTATTCTCCGCCATGTTGGCACTCCTTTAAATAAATAATCTAAACTTGGTTGCTACCCTTAAAAGCCAGCTGCGGCGGCCTGTAGAGCCGTGATTGATTCTGCAACCGGGTTACCTGACAGAACCTCTGAGGTTGCTTTCGCCGCAGTGGACGCACCAAGGTTATAAAGAACACTTGTGCCCTGGGTTGTGACAGCAAGGTCAATGGTTGCAGCGCCCTGTTGGTTGGCTACCGCGTTTTGCATGCTGGCACCGACGACCTGACCAAAGACCTGGTAGGTATTGGCCATGGAAACCGCAGGGGCCTCGGCAAGGTTGGTAACGTTTGCTTGGGTAATTGAATCCGTGATTTGGCTGTTTACTGGTGTATCGCCGGGCATTCTCGTAACTCCTTAAACTAAAAATTGAAAATCAGGATGACCTGTCGCGGGTTATTCCGATGGCGGTGTTTTGGCAGCCTTCAGTTCACTGAGAAGCGCCTGCAGGGTAGAAAGAACTTCATCATCGGAGTTGCTGACGATGACATTCTTTACAGAACTGGCGTCAGCCGCTCCGTCCAGATTGAACAAAAGGCTGATGCCCTGAGAAACAATGGCAGAATCAATCGTGTTCATATTCTGCTGGTTGGAAACGGCATTTTGCATGGCCACGCCAATCGATTGGGCAAGAACCTGATATGCGGTCGCCATAGATTGTGCGGGAGCCGATCCTAGGACAGTCAGATTACTTTGGCTCACTGCATCAGTAATTTGACTGTTTACGGGTGTATCCTTCGCCATGCCGGTTTCCTTTGTTATTCAGATTAAACTGAATGCGAAATGTTTCTCATTCGACAGCGGAAAGACGGTTATTTTTGAGAAAATGTGAAAGAAATGAGGCATTTTCTTTTTTTTTATGCGAAAAATCGCATTCAGATGTTACGATGATTTTAGAAAATTCTCAAAAATATCAATGTGTTGAATGACATACAAAGAGATGTGGCAAATAATAAAATGATTGCGCGGACAGATCAGGACTTTAAAGGTTTGAAGGAAGTCGGAAGTATAATCCGAATTATTCTGGATGAAATGGAAACACTGGTCCGGCCCGGTGTCAGTACCCTGGAACTTGACCATAAAGTCGGAGAGCTGTTATCCCTGCATGGCGCGCGTTCTGCCCCCAAGCTTGCCTATAATTTTCCCGGTTACAGTTGCATAAGTGTTGCTGATGAAGCGGCTCATGGCATTCCTGGGCCTCGAATTCTGCAAGAAGGGGAATTGGTGAATATTGACGTTTCTGCAGAAAGAAAAGGATATTGGGCAGATTCTGGTAGATCCATCGCCGTTGGGAAAATTGACACCCATTTGCAAAAATTATGTGACACAACCAAGAAGGCCCTGAACGCGGGGATCGGTGCCGCAAAAGCAGGCCAGCCAATTAATGCTATCGGCCGAGCGGTCGAGCAAACGGCGATAAAAGGCGGGTTTGAGATTATTGACGGTCTTGTCGGGCATGGTGTGGGGCGCAATATTCACGAACCCCCGGAAGTTCATAACCGGTTTCAAACCAGTTCCAGAAAATCGCTTCAGGAAGGGTTGGTTATCACAATCGAGCCCTTTTTGACCCCTGGTATTGGTGAATATCGGGAGGGCGAGGATGGTTGGACGCTTCTGACAATCGATGGGGCACCGTCAGCACAATATGAACATACACTGATCATTACCAAAGGTGCCCCGATCATCCTGACTTAGGGACCTTTAACCCCCCATTTTCTTGACGATGCTATCCATCGCAACAGCCGTTGCGGCGATGGCATCAGCTGTAATGCCCGCGATTTCCTGACTTGTTTGCGCAGCAAGGGCCGTCGCTCCTGCATTGGAGACAGCGTTCAAACCTGTCACGGCGGTATTCGTCTGGGAATTCAGCGCCTGTGTGATGGCAGCCGTTTGGGCGTTATAGGATTCCCCAATTGTTGTTTTCTGTGAGCTTAACACAGCCGCTTCAGCGTTTTTAAGCGCTGAAAGTGCGGCTCCGTTTGCGGTGCTCACACTATTCAGCACATTTGCGTTGATTGTCGCATTTTCCAGGGCTAGGCCAGAGGAGTGAGCTGCAAACTGATATAAAAGGCCCATCGCAAAAGAAGGGGATTCTTCTGTGTTTCCGAGGGAAAAAGGCATGGGTTTTGTTTTTGACTTCTTATCGTTGTCATCGGACATAATACTAATTTCCAGTCGTTAAATGGAATAAGAAAAATTATTCAGGCTTTGATCGCCCGGTTAAGCTTCTTCCGTTGTCCCTGTGTTTTTATCCGGGTCTTCTTTTGCTGCAGGAGCCGCGGCGCCGGTCGCAATTGTCATCAGTTCCTGCCAGTATTTCAGGCGGTCATTGATGGTGATATTATCAACGTTGCGGGTCAGTCCTTCCCACAACATGGTGCCTGTTCCTGCGGCAACCGCCGCTGCCCCCATTATGTTAAGATGCTGCTGGCAGGCCACCAGATTTTGTGCGCCAACCCCGTTCGCGTGGGCCATGGCAATTTGAATGCCGGCCATTGCCGTTGGTGCTGCACTGCCTAATACAATCTGGTTTAGAGCAATAACAGATTCTGTAACTTCATTTGTTCGTATAGAAGAAAAGTTTCTATTCAGATCAATATTTGATGTATTTGACTCAACCATTATTTATACGCCTCAAAATAAAAAATATTTATTGGCATTTTTTACTTAATCAATGGAAAAAATACACGGGTATTTTATAGAACGTGTTCTTTTTATTTATAAGTTACTTATCTTTATTCGCAAATAATTTATGAGTGTAAATAAATGTAAAAAAACACTTTAAAAGTGCATTTCACAACTTAAGTCTACTAAACGAAACTTATACGCATCTTTAAAGAAAGTTGTTCAACTTTAAGGATATAATTTTGTTGAGGAGATCCTAGTTGTGTCCTGTAATCTCGGTCAATCTGCTTCAGTCAATCCTTCCAAGAGCCACTCTCAATCATCGGTTCGAAAATTCGGTACGTTTGAAGGCGAAAATATAAACTTGCCAGGGGCTGCGATACCTGCGGTTGCCTTGGTTGTGGAAATCCAAACCGGGTTGGACGCAGGATCAAATGTTGAAGACGGCCCCTGTTTCTGGACGGCTTGGAACAATCACCGTGAATATCTAAGGCGCCTTAGTCTGATCTGGATGAATGTCAGTGCATCGGACGCTGAGGATGCCCTTAGTGTCGCAACATTGAGAGCATTTGAGAAATATAAGGAGAATGCGGCTCAGATTACGAACGAAAGGGCGTGGTTCGCAAGGCTTTTACATAATATCTGTATCGACATCCATCGCGCCAACAAAAGAAGATCGCGGCTGGGCGATAAAATAAAAGAGATTGTCGAAATCGATACCAGTACTGTTGAAAATGTGGAACTGACACCCGAGGCTGAATTGTTAAATTCAGAGCTGGGACGATGCCTTGTCGGTGCGATTAAGGAGTTACCGGAAAAACTGAAGGTTCCTTTGGTCATGCGACTGGTCAAAGGTGAAGAATATGATGATATTGCCGCAGCCCTTAATATTTCTAATGACAATGCCCGTAAACGGGTGCAGCAGGCCCGTTCAATTCTCCGCCAAAATCTGGGTTATTTAAGGGACAAGTAATTGTCTTTGTTTTTGTGATAGGTCAGTGCCTGATACAGGAAATTCCGAATTGTTTCCTTTGGAAAGGCTGCCTTTTCAGAAAACAGGATCCCCCGGTTTTTATCAAATTCCTGTTCCACATGGTCTTGTCGAAAGCGTGCGATAAGATCTGTTTGGCAATGAACAAAAATACCATATTGTGATTTTTTTGGTAGCCATTGCAGGCGAATGGGCGTTCCCGTTCTAGGTCGCTTCGTTTCGTAACTGGGATAGCCCCATTTTAGTGTTTCAAAAATTTCCCCGATTTCGTCCGAGCTATTCGAAAGCTCAAAAATCGTATGTCTGATGGACAAAAGCTGGTGGCGTACATTCTGCGGGTAAGATTGATAAAGCGCCGCGATTTCTAAATTTTCGATTTGGTGTTGAGGCATAAAAAAAGTCATCCTGACGTCGAAAAGACAGGATGACTTTATTGGACAGAAGCGTCAATGGTATTTCATAAATGCTTCTGAAACTAATGCTTAACTGGCGCGTTTAAGTTTCGCACGCCGAGCATCTGCTCTTCCAGGAGCTCCATTCGGTTTTCCACCGGTCCGTTTGGCATTCTTAAATCCTGGCTTACCCTTGTTCTTTGAGAAGGCTTTCGGCCCCTTTCCGAACGTTTTTTTGGTAGGTCCTCCTGGACGATGCTTTTTCTTTTTTTGTTCCGGCATTGGGAAGGGATGATCGTTGTCAACTCTGACTTGTTGCTCAATAGCTTTCTCCACATTGCGCAGGAGGTTTCTTTCCCTCTGTTCGCACAATGAAATTGCAATTCCTTTCGCGCCGGCACGACCTGTTCTGCCAACGCGGTGGACGTAATTCTCTGGTTCCATTGGTAGATCGTAGTTGATGACATGGGTAATGCCATTGACATCGATACCGCGTGCTGCAACATCCGTTGCAACCAAAATTGAGAAACGACCATTTTTAAATGCGCGTAATGTACGCTCTCTGGCACGTTGCTGCATGTCACCGTGAATGGCGGAGGCTTTAACCCCTTCCAGTTCAGCTTCAATATCAGCAGCCAGGGCTTCGGTTGTTGCTTTAGTCCGCACGAAAACGATTACCCGCTCTTTCCCTTCCTGGGCAAGAAGGTGCATCAGCAGGTCTTTTTTGTGCTGATAGCTGACCATCAGGACTGAATGGTCAATCGTTCCGGCAACGACGGTTTCGCGTGGCGCTTCAACATAAACCGGATCATTAAGCAGTTCTTTGGATAAATGCTTGATTTGTGGGCTCATGGTGGCCGAGAACATTACGGTTTGATGATTTTCGGGAAGCTTCCCGGCAATTTCTGTGACGTCATCAATAAAGCCCATATCCAGCATTCTGTCGGCTTCATCCAGGATGAAGGTCTGAACATTGTCCAGTTGTACTGTTCCGCGCTTCATATGATCCATAAGACGCCCTGGTGTCGCGACAAGAATGTCCACGCCCCGGCTAAGCTGTTGTAATTGAGGGCCATATGGGGCGCCGCCATAGACAACAGTATGGAATAATTTGATGCCGCGTGTGAAAAGCTGAATGCTTTTTGCAATCTGACCGGCTAACTCACGCGTTGGCGCAAGAATAATGGCTGACGGTTTGTTCGGCTTTGGACGAACGCGTTCGTGAGACAGGTTTTGCAGGAGTGGTAATACAAAGGCCGCTGTCTTTCCGCCGCCTGTCTGAGCAATGCCCATCAGGTCTTTCTTGTCAAGCAGGTGGGGGATTGCTGAACTTTGAATAGGGGTTGGTGTTTCGAAGCCCTGTTTTTCCACGGCACGAAGAAGGGGCCCAACTAAGTTGAGATCCGAAAATACTGTCATCAATTCTGTCCTTTTAACAGACGATGCCTGGCAAAAGCCAAGCATTTTTAAAGCCAAAAAGGCGGGAACCGTGTTTCCCAGCCTGGCCCTGACAGTCTTGAAAAAGGACGATCAAACCAGCAGCGGCTTGAATAATGCCGCGGAAATACTGTTCACTAAACCTGATAATGTGATCGGGCTCTTAAATTTAGAACCGCGAAAAAGACGCCTTATCCAAGCGCACCAGCCGTATGATGGTTTTTAGATGTAAAGTCAAGCAGTCATTTGTGTCGCCCGATCTACTGAAAAAATGCAGTATACCTCCACAATGTAGGGTTTCTGCCGTTTTTAATCAGTTTTGAAGGTGATGTGATTGGAATTATGCGAATTACGCGTGGCTGATATTCATTAAAATACTGGCTAAAAATCTCATATTCCTATAGAACAACGATCTTTATGTTGCAGCGCACATATTTTCTGTGCGCTTTTTTATTGTGTCAGCCGAGGTGAACGACGTGGACGTGAAAACGACAGGATTAAAAGCAGGGGGCGGCGAAACAATTTTTGGCCGAACTAAAACTGAACTTTTGTCTGGTTTGACTGTGGCACTGGCTTTGGTTCCGGAAGCCGTGGCATTCGCCTTCGTAGCGGGTGTTCATCCACTTGTGGGTTTGTATGCTGCCTTTATAGTCGGGTTAATTACAGCCTTGATCGGTGGCCGTCCTGGCATGATTTCCGGTGCAACCGGCGCGTTGGCGGTTGTCATGGTGAGCCTTGTCGCACAGCACGGTGTCGAATATCTGTTTGGTGCGGTTGTATTAATGGGCATTCTTCAGATCCTTGCGGGCATTTTCCGGCTTGGAAAGTTTATCCGTATGGTGCCGCATCCTGTGATGCTTGGTTTTGTGAACGGCCTTGCGATTGTTATTTTTCTTGCTCAGCTTGGTCAATTCAAAGTGGTTGGTGAAGACGGTGCATTGGAATGGTTGTCCGGGACACCCCTTTATACAATGCTGGGTCTCGTTGCCCTTACAATGGCGATCATATTCTTTATGCCTAAACTGACCAAGGCCATTCCGGCACCCCTGATCGGCATTGGCGCGGTTTCCTTTCTTGTTATCGGTTTGAACCTTGACGTGAGTACTGTTGGTGATCTGGCTTCGATTGCCGGTGGTTTACCTGATTTTCACATTCCAATGATCCCGCTGACATTGGAAACACTTTGGATCATTCTGCCATATTCTTTGATCCTGGCGGCAATTGGGCTGATTGAAAGTCTTTTGACCTTGAATCTGGTTGCAGAGATTACGGAAACCCATGGCGGCGCCAGTAAGGAATGTGTGGCCCAGGGTGTTGCCAACACAGTAACCGGTTTTTTTGGTGGCATGGGTGGTTGTGCGATGATTGGTCAAAGTATGATCAATGTGACGTCAGGCGGACGGAAACGGTTATCCGGTATTTCTGCAGCGTTGTTCCTGTTGTGCTTTATTCTATTTGCGTCCCCGCTGATTGAACGCATTCCATTGGCCGCGCTGGTCGGTGTGATGTTCATGGTTGTGATCGGTACGTTTGCCTGGTCCAGTTTCAGAATTATCAATAAAATCCCGTTGTCAGACGCCTTCGTCCTTGTTTTGGTGTCCGCGATTACTGTGGTTAGTGATCTTGCTGTTGCTGTTGTCGCCGGTGTTATCGTGTCTGCCTTGGTCTATGCTTGGGAAAGCGCAAAAAAGATACATGTCCGGACCAGTATCAATAAAGAGGGCAGTAAAGTCTATGAACTGGAAGGGCCATTGTTTTTTGGTTCTGTCGCCAGTTTTCAAGAACTTTTTGATCCGAAAAATGATCCAGACGACGTTATCATCGATTTTAAAAACTCTCGAGTAGTTGATCATTCAGGTTTGCAGTCCATTGACTCGCTTGCTGAAAAATACACAAATGCAGGCAAGAAACTGCATCTTCGCCATTTGAGCAAAGACTGTCAGGCACTTCTCCATAAAGCGCGAAATCTTGTCGAAATATCTGTGTTAGAAGATCCGTATTACGGGGTCGCTGCCGATTACGACAAAAATTATGCAGACTAGATCATCAGTTTTTTCAAAATCTCGTAGACAGTCAAATGAGACGCTGAAAGAATATAAGAGAAGAGATAATTTACGACCAGATAGGGGAGAGGGGTAATATGATGGAAAATCTGAACCTGGAAGAGCTCATGCAAGACGTTCTGGCAATTGTCACGACGTATGGATTGGAAGTCCTGGGTGCGATTGTCATCCTGATCATTGGCAATATCGTATCGAAGAGGGTACCTAAAACCCTTCTGAACGTGTTGACCAAGCGCGGTGTTGACCCGACTGTCATTAATTTTCTGTGCAGCCTTGTTCGGATGTCCATTCTGATCGTGACAATCCTGCTTGTTCTGGCTCAGTTTGGTGTTCAGACAGCAAGTTTGATCGCTGTTTTGGGTGCTGCGGGCCTTGCAATTGGTTTGGCATTGCAGGGTACGCTTTCCAATGTGGCTGGCGGCGTCATGCTCCTGTTCTTTCGTCCATTAAGGGTTGGCGATTATGTTGAAGCCGCGGGCCATGGCGGGACGGTTAAAGCTGTCGGCCTTTTTGTGACAGAGCTCTCCACACCGGACAATGTTCAGATTATCCTGCCCAACGCCAGTGTCTGGGGAAGCGCGATCAAGAACTTCAGTTTCCACGATACACGCCGCGTCGATCTGATCATGGGTATTGCTTATGAGGACGATATGGACAAGGCAATGAGTGTCATGCACGCGATCATCGCTGCCGACGCCCGGAGCATGAAAGATCCTGCGCCGATGATTGCTGTGGCAGAGCTTGCGGATTCATCTGTAAACTTTACAGTGCGTGTCTGGTGTAAAGGGGGCGACTACTGGCCTTTGAAGTTTGATCTGACAAAAGCATTTAAAGAAGGTTTCGACAAAGAGGGAATTACAATTCCTTTCCCTCAACAGGTTGTTCACCGCGTGGATGGCTAACCTTTTTTCTTTTGAAAGACAAACCCTGCAAGAGCAATTCTTGCAGGGTTTTTTAATCGTCGCGAGACAACGGCTGCATCATGCCATGCTTGCGCCAGAAGAACCCTCTCACATTCACCAGAAACGCCGTACTCCACCCAAAAAGAAGGATGCCGCTAACAGCTTGCAAAGAGGCCGTTAATTGCCAGGCTTCAGACAGAATAACATCCCCATAACCAAGCGTTGTGAAAGTCACGGTGGAGAAATAAACTGCTTCTGACATGGAGGTTGTCTCGCCGACCAGACGATAGAAACCAGCCCAGATCCAGGCTTCGATTGTATGGGCCATGAACAGCCCCAATACCACAACGATCATGATCACAACATGACCAAAAACCGGATATTTCAAGTCCCATCTGGGGCCGCGGCTTTTTACTCTTCTGAGTAATAGCTCAAGACATAAGGCATGATTGATGACACAAAGAATGATTAAAACAGTTCCGGAAAAAAGTTGTAAGAACATACGATTGCGTGCCTTGTAGAGCCTGAATTTCAGTCTTATTAGAAGGACTTGCCTGTCCGGGGTCAAGGCTCGATTGGTAACAGACGAGCAATAATGCCCATCTGTTGGTCTTCTTTATCGCCCATTTGTCAGGCGGCTATTGTTGCTTTGCCTGCGTCTGCTTTTATCATATCAGACGCTTTTTCGCCGATCATGATGGTTGGTGCGTTGGTATTGCCGCCAATAAGGGTTGGCATAATTGACGCGTCGGCAATTCTTAATCCCTCAAGTCCACGGACTTTTAATCCTGCATCGACGACAGCCATGTCGTCAGTTCCCATCTTGCAGGTACCAACCGGGTGATAAACTGTATCCGCTTTATTTCGAATTGCATCTATAATGGATTCATCATCGTCGAGATCTACCGGGTACAGAGGCTCCCCGCGATACGCATCAAAGGCAGGGGCGTGCAGGATTCGTTCCATTCCCTTAACCCCCTCCAGAAGCGTTTTGACATCGTCTTCGTGATCCAAAAACTTTGGATCAATACGAGGTGCGGAAAGCGGATTGGTATTATTGAGGCCAACTGTTCCACGGCTCTTGGGACGTAAAACACAACAGTGGCAACTGAAACCACCGCCGAGATTTGTTTTGCGGGCGTGATCATCCAGCATACCAATAACCAGGTGTAACTGGTAGTCCGGGATTTCTTTTTCGGGGCTGGTTTTCAAAAAAGCACCTATTTCCGCAAAGGGTGTTGTTATAAGACCTGTTCGTTGTTTGCGCCATTCGAAGATTGCTTTAATGACTTTGCTCGCACCTTTCAGATTAATACCAAGAACATCTTCTGAGTTGGATCGATAGGAGCTGACATAGTCAATATGATCCTGAAGGTTTTCGCCTACCCCCGGTAGTTCGTGAACCATGTCAATGCCGAACGGTTTAATCGCCTTTTCAGGCCCGACACCAGATAGAAGCAGTAGTTGCGGTGTTGCAAAAGCGCCGCCGCACAGGATCACTTCCTTTCCAGCGTTTATTTCTTTGGTCTGACCATCCTGAAGATATTGAATGCCGACAGCTTTTTTCCCTTCAAAGAGAATTTTTGACGCCGTCGCATGGGGGATAACGTCCAAATTGGGGCGGTTCAGATTGGGGGTCAGATACCCTTTGGCCGCACTCCATCTTTCTCCATTTTTCTGGGTGGTTTGATAAGGGCCGACCCCTTCCTGTATGTTCCCATTAAAATCGTTATTGATTGGGAGTTGCAGTTCTTTTGCTGCATCCATGAAGACATTTCCAATTTTCATGGGAGAGGTTAAATTGGCAACGTTGAGAGGGCCGCCGATCCCATGATACTCATCCTCACCCCGTTCATTATTCTCAGCCTTTTTAAAATAGGGAAGAACCTCTTTATAGGACCATCCGTTATTTCCTAGGCTGGCCCAATGATCATAATCCCATTTATGGCCGCGCACATAGAGCATGGCATTAATGGAACTGGAGCCTCCCAGCGTTTTCCCGCGCGGCTGGTACCCTTTTCGGTTATTCAGTCCAGGCTGGGGTATGGTTTCAAAGGCCCAGTTGTTGATTTTTCTTGGTAACATGACGGCGGTCCCAATCGGCGCATGGATCAAAATGCTTTTGTCTGGGCCGCCGGCCTCCAAAAGACAGACTTTTACGGATGGATCCTCTGACAGTCGGCTTGCAACAACGGATCCTCCTGATCCACTTCCGACGACAATATAATCGTACATTTTTTATCTCCCTGCTTTTGTTATTCTCTTATTTTTCCGCTCTATTCGCTGGTTACATTTTTGAAATACCGCGAAGGGGTTACGCCAATAATCTGCTTGAATACGGAAATAAACGCGCTGACACTTTCATAGCCCATGTCGAGGGCAACTTCGGTTACTGTTTTTTCTTCCGCGAGCAGTTCGATCGCAGCCATGATCCGGCGTTGTTGGCGCCATTTTCCAAACGTCATGCCGGTCTCTTTTTTAAATAGGCGGGTCAGATTTCGGGCGCTGGTTCCGATCGATCTGGACAGATCTTGTAAATCGCGTGTGTCTGCTGGATCGTTCATCAAAATGGAAACAAGTTTCACCAAACGATCATCCGTCGGTAAGGGCAGAAGCAACGGCGCTGTTTTAGCGCTTTGCATTTGATCCAGAATGACAGCCATAATTCTGCTTTCCGGCGTTTCAGGTTCATATTTTGCCGGGAAGCTCTCTGCGTGAGAGATAAGAGACGCAAGTAGGGGAGAAACCTCTAAAACGCAGCAGTCGGGCGGCATTTTTCCCGTTTTGTCTGCATCAATATGAAGCACAAAAAATTTGGCGGCGGCATTTATGTTAATGCTGTGCGTTTTTTCCGCGGGGATCCAAACAGCGTGTCCCGGCGGCACAAGCCATCTGCCTTGCTCGGTCTGAACAAGGGCCACCCCTTTTGCCGTATAGGCCAGCTGTCCCCATTTGTGATGATGGGCTTCAAAATCGATACCCGTTTCCAAGAGATCATAAACCCGAAGCGCGACAGGGCGTTTTATGAAATCATTCTTTGTATAGCTCGCCAAGGTTCGTTTATGGTGCATAATCGAACAGGCTACTCTCGAAAAATGAGCGGGCCAAGAAAAAAATGACCGTGGATCGGCCTCGGTTATGAATGTGTTTGAGTGCTTATTCAGGGGGCGCAGGTGTCAAGTTCTTCTAAATGTGATGTTCTCGTTGTCGGGGCCGGAATTGTTGGGGTCAGTACTGCCTATCTGCTGCAACATGCAGGCCTGCATGTAACACTGGTTGATAAAAAAGGGCCTTGCGCAGGCACGTCATATGGGAATGCGGGGGCGATCGTTGATAAATGCAGTGTACCCAATTCCCTTCCGGGTTTGTGGAAATCTGTGCCGTCCATGTTACTGGACACCACTGGTCCGTTGACGTTGCGCTGGTCTTACCTTCATAAAATCATGCCTTGGTTGGTGCGCTTTTTGGCCGAGGGCCGTTCTGAACGTGTGACACATAACGCAGCCGCTTTGCGACGGTTAAGCGAGACAGCCGCAGCAGACTGGCAATGGATCAGCGAGGCTGCCGGACTTTCTGATCTGGTGAAGGAAGTGGGTTGGTTGAAAGTTTATGACAGCGAGGAAGGATTTGAAGGCACCAGTGATGCCCGCGCCATTATGGATGCGCATGATACTGACTATGAAATTCTTTCTCAATCAGACCTGTATGATCTGGAACCGGGATTAAATCGCATTTTCAAACATGGCCTTTTTCAACGCAGTGCGCGCTTTCTGCTCAACCCTGAGAAGATGGTCAAAGGGATTGCGGATGCCTTTACCAAAATCGGCGGGAATATTGTGATCTCGGAAATTCAGCAGATTACTGAAAACGAACAGGGGCTGGTTGCAACTGGCCAAAGCCACAAAATCGAGGCCGGTCGGCTTGTTCTGTGCACGGGTGCGTGGTCAAAAAATCTGGCTGGACAATTCGGAGCGGATATTCCATTGGATACAGAGCGCGGATATCACCTGATGTTCCAGACCCCGAACGGTCCGACGATCCAGCGGCCTATCGTTTATGGCGAAAAATCGTTTGTTCTGGCCCCTATGGAAATGGGCGTTCGGATGACAAGTCAGGTGGAGTTTGCTGGACTTGAGGCTGGCCCTGATTATCGGCGCATTCGGAAATTGGTCCCCTTAGCCCAGAAAATGCTGCCGTCACTGGATGGTAAAGAACAGGATGTGTGGCTTGGATACCGACCCTCGCTCCCAGATAGTTTGCCGGTTATCGGTCCGTCCCCAAGAAGCAACCGGGTGACTTTCGCGTTTGGGCATCAACATTATGGAATGACCCTGGGACCGACCACGGGCAGGTTGGTTCGGGACATCGTGCTTGGGAACCGCGATAGTCTGCCCCTGTGGCCCTATCGTGCGAATCGTTTTTCTTAGTATTGGTACCTCGAAACTTTGCTTATTGGCTCTTTTGAGGGGACTGGTTTTGCGACATTATTGATCTCAGATTTTTGATGGAGCGAAACCATGTCTGCTGAAGTTGCGAGCGTATGCCCCCTGGACTGTCCCGATACCTGTAGTTTAACGGTGACTGTGTCTGACGGTAAAATAGCGAAAGTTCGCGGATCGAAAGCCAACCCGCTTACCAATGGAGTGATCTGCAACAAGGTGTCCAGTTCATATCCGGACTTTGTGCATGGGGGCAATCGGTTGACGACCCCGTTGCGGCGGACCGGACCGAAAGGTACGGGTGCGTTTGAGCCTATTTCATGGGATCAGGCGTTGGATGGGGTTTTTGAGGGTTTCTCGCGTATTATTGACGAATACGGCCCGCAAGCTATCACTCCGCTAAATTATGCGGGACCCCACGGCATGCTCGCGGGTGGTTCAATGGACTTGCGTTTCTTTCACAAGTTGGGTGCAAGCCTGCTAATGAGAAGCCCGCTTTGCGGAGGCGTGAAAAGTTCGGCATTCAAGGGAACATTCGGCGCCATGGCGTCTATGCAGCCTGAGCAAATCGTGCATTCAAAACTGATCATTGTCTGGGGAAATAATGTAACTTTTTCCAACCTTCATTTGGCACCGCTTATCAAGAAAGCAAAAGCACAAGGCGCGAAGCTGGTTGTTATCGATCCAAAGAAAATCAAGATTGCCGAACAGGCGGATCTTTATTTGCCTGTCAAACCGGGTATGGACATTATTCTTGCGTTTGCCTTGTTACTGGAGCTGGAAAAACTGGGAGCCTTTGATCACCGGTTCATCGAAGAACATGTTCAGGGCTTTGAAGATGTTATGGCCGAGGCGCGCAAGCGTGATTTGCACGAAGCAAGTGCGTTATGCGGGGTGGCCGAAGAGGATATTAAACTGCTGGCACGGCTTTATAAAGATGCTAGTCCTGCTGCGATTTCCGTCGGTAATGGCATTGAGAGAAACCAGAACGGCGGGAACAGCATCCGTGCGATATATGCGCTGCCCTCTTTTTGTAACAAGTTTGGTCTGCTTGGCGGTGGGGTTATCGGCGGTGCTGGAAATCTGTTTCCTAAAACGTCGGCTAAATTGGTGCGTCCCGACCTTGTTCCTGAGGGGACACGGAGCTTGAATATTATCGATATCGGACGGCATCTGG
This sequence comes from Sneathiella aquimaris, assembly GCF_026409565.1. Classification (NCBI taxonomy): domain Bacteria; kingdom Pseudomonadati; phylum Pseudomonadota; class Alphaproteobacteria; order Sneathiellales; family Sneathiellaceae; genus Sneathiella; species Sneathiella aquimaris. The sequence goes on along the minus strand of NZ_CP112881.1, from coordinate 2,528,486 downwards.
CCGAGGACGATCTCGACATTCCGCTGAAAGGGGTTTTTATCTACAACCATAATCCTGTGATTGTTTCACCGGATCAGAATGCCATGAAAAAAGGGCTGTCTCGCGAGGATATTTTTGTCGTTGGTTGTGATGTGGCGATGACAGACAGTATGCAATATGCAGATATTATTTTACCTGCGGCGACCCATTTTGAACATGATGATATTTTTTGCGCATATGGCCAACCTTATGTCCAACGGGCAGAACCTGCGATTAAACCTGTGGGACAGTCTCTCCCGAATACGGAAATTTTCAGGCGGCTTGCTGCGCGGTTTGGATTTACCGACGATCTTTTTAAAGCGTCTGATAAACAACTGATGGATGATGCGCTGGATCCTGAAGATCCTCGACTTGGCGGATGTAAACCAAGTGAAATTCCCGTAGGAAAAGCGTTATCGATGGAATCTGATGTTGGGCAGGTGATTGTTTTTAAAAATACATTCCCGCAAACACCTTCTGGAAAAATTGAATTCAGATCCCCTTATCTGGAAGAGCAGTTTGGGCAACCAGTGCCTGTTTACAACCCACTGGAAACGACATATCCGCTCAGCCTTGTAACGCCTTCATCCAATAAGTTGACGAATTCGACCTTCGGCGGTATTGACCAGAATGCGGATGTTCCGTTTGTTGAAATGCATCCTGAAGATGCCACAGCCCGGAATTTGACATCGGGGCACACTGTCCGTGTGTTCAATGATTTGGGTGAAGTATTTTTGCCGCTGAAAATAACAGATGCTGTTCGTCCAGGTGTGATTTATTCACCCAAGGGATCCTGGTTCAAAACCACACCGAATAATCAAACTGTTTCTGCTTTGGCGCCCACGTCCAAGGCTGACCTTTCCTTTGGTGCCTGCTACAATGATTGCCGTGTCGAAGTTGAAGGTAGCAAGCAACCATAGGTGAGGAAGATCGGTCATGATTAAAGCGCGCGGGGGATGTCTGTGCGGGGGCGTTTCGTTTGAGGTGAAGACGCCGGTTCGTAATGTTGTTTTTTGTCATTGCAAACAATGCCGCACAGCGCATGGGAATTTCATTGGTTATACTCAAAGCCAATTAGACGGTTTTCACTTTGTTTCTGATGCAACGTTGAAATGGTATGCGTCGTCAAAATTCGCAACTCGTGGCTTTTGTTCGGAATGCGGAAGCAATATGTTCTGGCAGGAAAAGGGTTCTGATACTATTAATTTCACCGCAGGGTGTTTGCAGGAGCCAACCCATTTACGGTCTGAGAGCCATATATTTGTGGGCTCTGCCGGGGACTATTACCAATTGAACGACGAATTGCCAAAATATGACAAAAGTGATTGATCCAGACCTCTTCCTTCGCTCGTTATTTGACAGAGCGGTGGACGCAGCGTTGCCATCAGGAAAAATTGATCTAACGCATGTAGAGAAACCAAAAGGTAAAGTCGTGGTTATTGCTGCGGGGAAGGCGGGCGCTTCCATGGCGGCTGAAGTTGAAAAGCATTGGCCGGACAAAGTTTCTGGTATTGCTTTGACGCGGTATGAGCATGGCTTGCCACTAAAAAAAATTCGCGTCATTGAAGCGGGCCATCCTGTCCCTGACGAGCAGGGAGAGAAGGCGGCGCGCGAGATTTTGGCTCTGGCTCATTCCCTGACAGAAAATGATTTATTGATCTGCCTGATTTCTGGCGGTGGTTCAGCGCTTCTGTCGCTGCCTGCCGGTGGAATTGATTTCGCTGAAAAGAAGAAAATAAACAAGGCGTTGCTCAAGTCAGGGGCGACGATATCAGAAATAAATACGGTCCGAAAAAAGCTGTCCGCGATTAAAGGCGGACGTCTTGCGGTTGCGGCTTGGCCTGCAAAAGTGATGACCTACATGATTTCGGACGTACCGCAAGATGACCCGTCGGTTATCGCATCAGGGCCAACGGTTCCTGATACGACATCCTGTGTAGAGGCGCTGCGGATCCTTGATGGATATCAGATATCTGTGTCCCAAAGGCTCCGTGCATTTTTGGAAGCTGAAAAAGGCGCGCCTCCGGACGTATCCCATCCGGTTTTTGATCCAGAGTGTCTGAAAATGATTGCGACCCCGCAAGTATCCTTGCAAGCGGCAGCACAGGAAGCGCGGGAACACGGTATTGAGCCTCTGATCTTGGGCGATAGTATTGAAGGGGAGGCCCGGGATGCCGCGCTTTTTATGGCGGGGATCGTCCGACAAATTGTCGCTTATGATGAACCGGTTAAGAAGCCTTGCGTCATTTTGTCTGGCGGCGAAACAACGGTAACGGTTTCAAATGATAGCGGTCCCTTGGGACGTGGTGGTCGAAACGCAGAGTTTCTGCTGGCCTTTTGTCAGGCTATTGGATCAGAACATCCGGTGTATGCGTTGGCGGCCGACACGGATGGTATCGATGGTACGGAAGACAATGCGGGGGCCATTTGCCGCCCGGATACGATAGTGCGGGCGGCCCGTTTGGGTTTAAAGACTGACGAATACCTGAAACAGCATAATGCCTATGGTTTCTTTCAGTCGTTAAATGATTTGATTTTCACCGGGCCGACCCGAACGAATGTCAATGATTTCCGCGCGATCCTGATCCTTCCAGAATAGTATGTCCTATTTACCGATCATCATAACAAGCAGTGCGCGGGTTTCCTTGTCACTGGCATTTTGGATCGCATGGGGCCGGTCCGCTCGATAGCGTGCCGTTTCACCCGTCTTGACAAGACCAGTTTCTTCGCCGGTTGTCAGTGAAATTTCTCCTTCCAGAACTGTCAGATGCTCCATGGTCCGTGGGGCGTGGGGGTCTGAAACCAGTGCCCCTGATGGCGCCAGCCTCAGTTCGTACCATTCGATATCGTTTACCAGATCGGCCGGGCTTAAGATCGTCAGGCTATACTGACCGTCAGGGTCGTGCAGAACAGGAACCGAAGAGCCCGCGACGATGGAAAGGCTGCCCGATCCTTCTTCCCCCCTGATCAAGTCATCAATGGTTTGATCTAATGCTTCCGCCAAACGCCAAACTATGGCGAGGGTAGGATTAGTCTCGTTGCGCTCTATTTGAGATAACATGGATTTCGACACACCACAGAGAGAGGCAAGTTGGTCGAGTGTTAATTGTTTCTCTTTGCGAAGCCGGTTTATCGTTTTGCCGACGGCTGGGGGAGTAAGCATTTTTTGAGTCATAATTCCTATTGACAGGATAAAAATCCATTATATTGTACAAACTGTAATTCCATTATACTGGATTTTTATCCAATTACTAGAGAGTAGATGAAATGTTTGCGATATCAAAAGCCAAACCGGAGCCCGGCATCTGGTCTTCGGACCAGCCACCCTTACCAGCACCTGGTCGTGGCATGGTGATGGTCGATGTTATCGCAACCGGTATTTGCGGCACGGACTATCATATCTACCGATGGGATCAGTGGTCTTCCGGACGCATTCGAACCCCCATGACGATTGGCCATGAATTTGTTGGTCTCATCAGTGCTATCGGCGCTGACGTGACCGGTTTTTCTCTTGGTGAACGGGTTTCAGCGGAATGTCATATCGCTTGTGGCCTATGTGCACTTTGCCGTACCGGAAACGCCCATATTTGCGAAAAAACCCAGATTATTGGCGTCGATCGTCCGGGCGCTTTTGCCGAACAGGTTGAAATTCCTGCGACAAATCTTTGGAAAGTGCCCGATGCGATCCCTAATAAACATGCTGCTGTTTTTGACCCTGTCGGAAATGCAATGCATATGGTGACAACCGCCAAAGTCACGTCAAAGGACGTTCTGATTGTTGGTGGCGGTCCGATTGGTCTGTTTGCAGCCGCCATTTCAAAAGCCCACGGCGCGCGAACCGTGTCTGTACAGGAGCCCAATCAGGCCCGCGCCGCTATCGCAGCGTCTTTGAAGCCTGATCTGGTGGTTAATCCCAGAGATCTGGATTGTACGTCCAGGATATTGGATATTACGGAAGGACGGGGTCCTGATGTTGTTTTGGAAGTCAGTGGGAATGGGCGCGCCTTGAATTCAGCGCTGGATATTGCCGCACCGGGTGCAACGGTTGCCCTGCTTGGGATACCCGGCGGACCGGTGGAGCTGGATCTAGGGGGCAAGGTTGTAATGAAGGGGATCAGTCTCATCGGTGTAACGGGGCGCAGAATGTACGAAACCTGGTTTCAGGTTGAAGCTTTCATGCTGAAAAATCCGGATTTGATTGAAAAAGTGGTCACCCATGTTTTGCCGGCTTATGAATATGAAAAAGGTTTTCAGCTTATGGATGATGGGGCATGTGGAAAAGTCGTTCTGGACTTCAAACGGACGGTTAAAGGGGCGTAAGATGAGCAAAGCGTTACTCGACAGGTTATCAGCCAACCTTCATCAGGAAGAAGAGAGCGGGACCTATAAACATCTCAAATACATTAAAGGGGCCATTGGCTCAAAGATTGAGTTGGAAAATTTTGGGGAAGTAACTCTTCTATCCTCCAACGATTATCTGGGGTTGGCAAATAACCCCGAGGTGGTTCAGGCCGCTAAGGATGCACTTGATAAATATGGGGCCAGCACCGCGTCTGTAAGATTTATTTGCGGGACACAGGACATTCACCGCCAGTTGGAAGAGGCCATTGCTAATTTTCACGGTACCGAAGCGTCCCTTAGTTATTCGTCCTGCTGGGCAGCTAATACGGGGTTGTTTTCCGCAATTACGGTTCCCGGAGATGTTATTCTGTCAGACGAACTCAATCATGCAAGCCTGATCGATGGTATTCGTGCCACAGCAAAAGGGGTTGTAAAAGCTGTTTACAAGCACAGCGATCTTGCGGATCTAAAGCAAAAACTTATTGAGCATAAAGATGCACCGTCGCGACTTATCGTGACGGACGGTGTGTTCTCAATGGAGGGGGATATCGCCAAGTTGGATAAAATTGTTGAGCTCGCGCAGGAGTTTGATGCTTTAATTGTACTGGACGACTCCCATGGTTTAGGAGTGCTGGGAAAAACAGGGCGTGGCGTTGCGGAACATTTTGGCGTCTTGGACAAAATTGATATTTTCACCGGGACCCTTGGGAAAGCTCTGGGTGCTGGAACCGGCGGTTTTGTTGCAGGGCCAAAATCTGTGACTGAGAGCCTGATCCAGAAGTCTCGCCCACACCTCTTTTCAAACGCTTTACCTGCGAGCGTTGCAGCCGCGGGCTGTAAATCGTTAGAGCTACTCGATCAGCATCCTGAAAAGGTCGCGTTATTGCAGCATAAGGCCGCATCCTTTCGGGAACGGCTTAAGACACTGGGTCTTTCACCGCTTGAAGGTGAAAGTGCGGTAGTCCCGGTTATCGTAGGGCAGACGGCAACTGCCATTAAAGTTGCAGGAATAATGTTGGAAAAAGACGTTTTTGTAACAGGCTTTGGTTTTCCAGTGGTACCGGAAGGCGAAGCCCGGTTGCGGTTTCAGGTATCCGCTTCCCATACAGACGAACAGTTGGAAAATGCCGCTCAGCTGTTGCGGGATAGCTTGTAAGAAACACATAAAATCTGGCAGCGGAATACAGGGGGCAGGCGTAATTTCAGCCTGCTCTTTGTGGTTTTACGGCTCTTGAAGAAAACGCTTCTGAAGCGGAAAATCTTTTTTTTATTTGTTTCGGTATTATAAAAATAACGATTGTGGAATAACACGTTAAGCTTCATGTGCGCTGAAATATCTGATCGCTCCTTTCTTGATTTTTCCATTACATTAACCACCTTTAATATAAGGGCCGAATGAATTTTTCCCTTTTAAGTATGATGCTCTAGGCCCGGCTATTTTCAAGTTGGAGTGAAATAGATGGACAAAACCAAAAATGATTTTAAGGAGATAATTCGAAAAGACCAAGCGACACGAAAAAGTAAAAACTGGAACGGAACTTTTCTTGAATATTTGGAACTCGTCCGTAAAAACCCTGAAATATATTCCCTCGCACATAAGCACTTATACAAAGTGATTTGTGATGCCGGGATGGTTGAAGACGCCGCACTGGATGACAGTGCACGCAGCTTGAAACTATGGGGAGATCATCCCCCAAAAATGTATAATTTCTTTAAGGATGAATTCTTTGGTGTCGAACAGCCACTTGAGAAAATCGTTCGTTATTTTCATGCCGCAGCCATGAAAGGGGAGGAAAGCCGTCAGGTTCTGTATCTGATGGGTCCCGTTGGCGCAGGTAAAAGCTCAATTTCAGAATTATTGAAAAAGCGCCTGACGGATGCAGATCCGATTTACGTGATTGACGGTTGTCCGATCCGCGAAGAGCCGTTGCATCTGATCCCCAGACCGCTTCGGGATAAATTCAATGAAATGCTGGAAGTACAGATTGAGGGTGAACTTTGCCCGGTTTGCCGGTACCGTCTGGAGCATGAATTTGACGGCAAATATGAGAATTTTCCTGTAACAACGAGTACGTTCTCGCGCATGCATCGGCGGGGTATCGCCGTTGTTCCACCTGTTGATCCTAATAATCAGGACACATCCGTTCTAATTGGATCTGAAGACATTTCCAAACTCGACCAGTATTCTGAGGGCGATCCAAGGGTTCTGGATCTGAACGGCGCGTTTAATGCGGGCAATCGTGGGATTGTGGAGTTTATCGAGGTCTTCAAGAATGAAACCGAATATCTTCATTCCATTATTACCGCAACACAGGAAAAGTTTGTGCCGGCACCCGGCCGTCACGGAACGATCTATGTTGATAGTGTGATTCTAGCCCACTCCAACGAAGCGGAATGGCGCCGCTTTAAGGCTGATCACACCAACGAAGCCATATTGGACCGGATCGTGACGGTCAAGGTTCCCTACAATCTACGTCTTGATGAAGAGGTGAAAATTTACGAAAAAATGTTGGGTCGGTCTGGCTTTAAATCTCATATTGCCCCGCATACTCTCAAGATTGCGGCGATGTTCGCCATCCTCAGTCGTCTTGAAAAATCACCAAAATGCGACCTGGTGACAAAGATGCATTTGTATAATGGTGAAGAAGTCATTGAAAAAGGCCGAACCAAGAAAATCGACATAGAAGAGTTGAAAGAGGATGCCAAATTCGAAGGCATGAGCGGAATTTCACCGCGTTTTATCATGAAAGCCATCGATACGGCCTTAACCGATACAGTTGAAGGTATTACGCCGATCCACATACGGGAAGTTATGATCCGCATGGTCAAGGATATGGAATTTGCGGATGATGTCAGAAAACATTATCTGGATTTGTTACAGGATACGATCAATAAGGCCTATCTTGAAATCCTCGAAAAAGAGATCACCAAGGCGTTTGTATATGCCTATGAAGAGCAGGCTGAAACCCTTTTCCAAAACTATCTTGATCATGCAGAAGCCTATGTGAACAAGACGACGTTGAAGGAAAACAGTTCCAAAGAGGAAATGCAGCCCGATGAAGGGTTCCTTAAAAACATAGAGGAGCAGATCGCCATCATTGGATCGTCCGTTGATGGGTTCCGTCAGGAGGTTATTTCTTATTTATGGGCCGTCGGTCGTCGGGGTAAAAAGGTAAATTACAAAAGTTATGAACCTTTGAAAGAAGCCATCGAGAAGAAACTCATGGAATCGGTCCGCGACATTAGCCGAATTATTACCAAGGCGCGCACCAGAGATGAGGAACAGCAAGAGAAGTTTAGTGCGCTGGTCGAGAATATGCTGGAGCGCGGCTACAACGAGTTTTCGGCCAATGTTGTTCTGAAATACGCATCGAATCATCTATGGAAAGATTAAGGAGGGTAAGATGGGCGCCGTTTTTCGTCCATATTCTCCGACGGACAGCCTGCAATCTGACCGGTCTTCTGGCGACCGGCAGAGGCATCGCGAAAAACTACGTGATGTGCTGAAGGAGAATATTGCAGATGTTATCTCTGAACAGTCCATAATCGGGCGTGATGGGAATAATATTATAAAAATCCCTATCAAAGGTATAAAGGAGTACCGGTTTGTTTATGGGCCGAATAACCCGCGTGTGGCCCAAGGTAATGGTGGAACTGAGCCGGGCGACAAGGTTGGTAAAGTGCAACAGGAAGGGGGCGCTGAGGAGGGTGAAGCCGGTGACCAGCCGGGAGAAGACTATTACGAAACCGATGTCACACTGGACGAATTGGTTGAAATCATGTTTGAGGATCTGGAACTGCCAGATCTTGAAAGCAAACCGCTCCGCGCGATCGAAAGTGAATATACCCACAAGCGGAGTGGCACGAAGCGCGTTGGAATTCGGGCTCATCTTGACAAAAAACGCACAGTAAAAAATAGGATAAGACGCCGATTTGCCCATCAGAAGATGATGAATGCAGAAGAAGAGGGGCAACCCTTGGAAATCGACGAAGCTGAGGAAAAACGATTTCCTTTCAGCGCAAAAGATTTTCGGTTTCACCGACATAAACCCGATATCAGATACGAATCGAATGCCGTTGTCATCTGCCTCATGGATACATCCGGTTCGATGAATGTCATGAAAAAGTATCTGGCCAGAAGCTTCTTTTTCCTTCTGTATCAGTTTGTCCGCCTAAAATATCGCCAAACCGAACTTGTCTTCATTGCGCATGACACAAAGGCAAAGGAAGTCAGTGAAGATGATTTTTTTCATAAGGGCGAATCCGGGGGAACAATGATCTCATCCGGATATCGAAAAGCACTTGATATCATACATGATAGATTTGATCCATCTATATGGAATATATACGCTTTTCATTGTTCTGATGGCGATAATTTTCAAGAAGATGTTCCGCGAACGCTGGCTTTGGCAAGAGAGCTGTGCGCCTGCTGCAACCTATTTGGCTACGGTGAGATAAAGCCGGTGGGAGGCATTGCATGGGGAACACCAATGCTACAGCATTTTGATGAATTGACAGAAGAGAATTTCACCACCATCGGCATTACCGCGAAGTCAGATGTCTGGCCGAAATTCAAAGCCTTTCTATCCCGTGATCGAGAACGCGCGCAGGATTTCGAGTCAAACTTCAATCCCCATATCTAAGCTGGATGGTTTAAGATGTCACGTCAGTATACATTGAAAAATTTACAGGAATGGGAAGAGAGAATAGCTGAAAAGGTCGAGGAATTCGGACTGGACTGCTATCCTCAGGAGTTTGAAATCTGCGACCATATGCAGATGCTTGGCATGATGACCTATCATGGTATGCCCTCCCATTACCCGCACTGGTCATTTGGTAAATCATTTGAAAGAACCAAGACGCTCTATGACTATGGCGTTCAGGGCATCCCGTATGAAATGGTCATTAACAGCGACCCATGTATCGCGGGACTTATGCGGGATAATTCTGAATGTCTGCAGGTTCTGACGATGGCGCATGTCTATGGGCATAATGACTTTTTCAAAAATAATTTCACCTTTCGTCATACAGAGGCAAATCGGGTTGTCGCCCGGTTTAAATCCCATGCAGATCGCATCCGTGGATATGTTGAAGATCCATCGATCGGGCAGGGGGCGGTTGAACGTATTCTGGATGCCGCCCATGCGCTCTCCTTTCAATGTCGGCGCAATCAGGCCATTAAACGGCGGACGCCCCAGGACCAAATCGAGAAAGCGCTTGCGGAACAAAAAGACGACCCGACAGCCGCCGCCTTCTCCAGCGACGCTGTTCTGCATAAAAACCCGTTAGAGCCTGAGGAAAATATTCTGCTGTTCGTGCGGGACAATAATCCGCGCCTTGCTGAATGGGAAAAAGACCTGCTTACAATTGTTCACGAAGAAGCCCTTTATTTTCAGCCTCAAATGGAAACGAAAATTATCAATGAAGGCTGGGCCTGTTACTGGCACAGGGAGATTATGAATAGTCTGGACCTGCCAGCAGAAATTCATATGGAGTTTCTGGTACGTCACAATCAAGTCGTTCGGCCCATTCCAGGTGATCTAAACCCTTATAATATAGGTCTTACGCTGTGGGACCGGATCGAAGAGACTATTTTGGGAGAGGCGCGCAACCATTTTGATGACCCTCAGGCAACAGATGTCCGCCATAAGATGTTCGAAATTCGGGAAACTGATCGGGATACTTCTTTCATCCGGCGGTTTATGGACCGTCAGACAATGGAGAAGCTCGATTTGTTCGAGGCAAAGACCGAAGGGTCGGATTGGGTCGTTTCCAAGATTTCGACTGACGAGGATTGGAAGCCTGTGCGGGATCTGTTGGTGAAAAGTGTTGGATTGGGCGCCATACCCGATATTACCATTGTTGATTGCGATGGTGATGGTGCGCGAACGCTAAAGCTGCAACATATGTTTGACGGCCGCGAACTGGAAGCAACTTATGCAGAAAAGACTTTAAACCATCTATATGAGCTTTGGGGACGCAAAGTCAGCCTTGAAACCGTTCTCAACGATAATCCCGCTGTTTATTCGTATGATGGAATGGCCTTCTCAGTTACGCCAAATCTGATCACGGCGATGTATCCCACCTTCTGAATATAAAACATGCGCTTCTTTGATGGCGCAATGCGTCAATTTTGGGTCGCTGGCCGCATATTGGGCAAATCCCAACTAGGATAAATTCTCTGGGTAAACTTGTGCCACTGGTTCAAGTCTGTTTTATATACGGCAAATCAAATTGAAATGACGGCAACCCAAAAAGGAAATGATATGGGTAACCCAGCGGAAATTCCGCTTTATATCAACGGTCAGGGTGTTGCAGCGCTGACAGAAGAAACTTTTGAAAATATCAACCCCGCGACGGGTGAGGTTCTTGCCCGGGTACATCGGGGCGGTAAACAGGACGTCGATATTGCAGTCGCAGCGGCTCAGGCAGCCTTTGAAACCTGGTCCCGGATGCCCGGCATTGAGCGGGGGCGCGTGCTGCTTCGGGCCGCAGATATTATGCGCAAAAATCGCGATGAACTTGCCATGCTGGAAGTACTGGATACGGGAAAACCAATTTCAGAAACGCCTTATGCCGATGTAGATAGTGCCATCGATGCGCTGGAATATTTCGGCGGTCTTGCCGCCGATATAAAAGGCGAGCATTTGGATCTGGGGGAAGGTGCATTTGCTTATACAATTCGCGAACCACTGGGGGTTTGCGCAGGCATCGGCGCATGGAATTATCCTTTACAGATTGCGACCTGGAAATCTGCGCCTGCGCTTGCCGCGGGCAATTCAATGATATTCAAACCGTCCGAGCTAACCCCAACAAATGCGATGCGCCTGGCCGAAATTTATTCTGAGGCAGGAGTGCCCGACGGCGTGTTTAATGTGGTACATGGCTTTGGGAAAACCGGTCATCATTTGGCTTGCCATCCGGGTATTGCCAAGGTTTCCTTCACTGGGTCGGTGCCCACTGGACGCAAAGTACTTGAAGATGCGGCCGGAACAGTAAAGCATGTTACAATGGAATTGGGCGGTAAATCGCCCTTGATCATTTTTGATGATGCACAGCTTTACAACGCAGTTTCAGCGGCTATGAATGCCAACTTTTACAGTCAGGGCGAAGTGTGCTCCAACGGAACCCGCGTGTTTGTTCACGAGGCTGTCTATGAAGAATTTATCGCATTGCTTAAGATTCGAACCGAAGCCATGGTGATCGGTGATCCGCGCGAGTCATCAACGCAGGTGGGGGCAATGATCAATCCTGACCATGCGGCGAAGGTTATGGAATATATCCGATTGGGTATCGAGGAAGGGGCGTATCTGGTCACCGGCGGTGAAAAGGTGACTGTTCCCGGTTGCGAAGAGGGCGCCTTCATTTCGCCGGCTGTTTTTTCAGCCACCCAGGACGATATGCGGATTTGCCGGGAAGAGATTTTTGGTCCGGTCATGTCAGTTCTATCGTTTAGGGATGAAGACGAGGTGATCGCGCGGGCCAATGAAACCGAATTTGGTCTGGCAGCCGGTGTTTTTACCCAAAACCTGTCTTTGGCGCACAGGGTTGTGCGGAAGTTGAAAGCCGGAAGTTGCTGGATTAATAATTATAACCTGACACCGGTGGGTGTCCCATTTGGTGGCAGTAAACAATCCGGCATTGGTCGGGAAAACTGTGCCGCCGCACTAGACCATTTTACAGAATTGAAAAGCGTCTATGTCGAACTTGGCGATGTGGAATGCGATTACTGATTCTGCTTGATGACACCCTCTTTGGAAACTCTGCATAGGGGGTATGCATTGGTGGCATTTGACAGATGCCACCAAAATGGTTCTCACTTCCTGTTCAACTATGGTGAGTGAGGACAAATGGAAGCTTGGATACTGATAACGGTTTGTGCCGCGTTTTTTCAAAACATTCGGACGGCCTTACAGAAATATCTTAAAGGCCGGTTGAGTACAGGTGGCGCAACTTATGTCCGCTTTATTTTCGGTTTTCCCTTTGCACTTGTTTATATTGTTTTTCTTGTTAAAGGCAGCGGATATACGCTGCCAACTGTTAATGTAGAATTCACCGCATATGTGATCATTGGCGGCTTGGCACAGATCATTGCAACCGCCTTGCTTGTTGCCCTGTTCAGTTTGAAGAATTTTGCTGTTGGAACGACATATTCAAAAACAGAAACCGTACAGGCGGCTATTTTCGGACTGGTTCTGCTGGGCGATGCACTCAGCACCGCGGCTGTAATCGCAATCACCATTAGTTTTGTTGGAATAATACTGATCTCTGCGTCGGGTGCCCATCTGACAGCGAAGGAGGTGTTGCTGGGCTGGACGGGTAAACCCGCTTTATATGGCCTTTTGTCCGGTGGTTTCTTCGGTGTCTCTGCAGTGGCCTATCGGGCCGGTGCCCTGGCATTGTCCGGCGAGGATGCGTTTATCAGCGCTGCGATGACGCTGGTCTGTGTTCTGGGATTTCAAACGGTTGTCATGACAGTGTATCTGGTCTTCTTTGAAAAAGGGCAATTGCAGGCTGTCATGAAAGCCTGGAAAGTTGCAATTTGGGTCGGGGTTACCGGCATGGCCGGATCGGTTGGCTGGTTCACGGCAATGGCCATGCAAAATGCAGCTTATGTGCGTGCCGTTGGTCAAATTGAGTTGGTGTTCACATTTATTATTTCCTATTTTTATTTTAAAGAAAAAACGAATAAAGTCGAGGCGGCGGGTATCCTTTTGATCGTATTTGGTATTTTGATCTTCGTTCTCAAATAACCGAAAATAATGCTGATATATTTTGTAAAATTAATGTCATATTTTCGGGATCAGAATGTCATTTTGTCTTTACAGCCCCTCTGGCATGTATAGAGTTCCCAACTTCAGTGGATATCAAACATTCTAAAGGAGAGCTCCTGTGGCTACCCAAGTAACGCCAATTGAGATGATTGAAAAGCTCATTAGCTTTGATACGGTTTCCCGCAATTCAAACCTCGATCTCATAGATTATGTCGCAGATTATCTGGCGGAATATGGCGTTAAATCCCAGAAGATTTTCAACGATGAAGGAACAAAAGCCAACCTTTTAGCGACTGTCGGGCCGGACGTTGAGGGCGGTATCGTTTTATCCGGGCACACGGATGTTGTACCTGTCGACGGCCAGCCTTGGGATACTGATCCGTTCACGGTTGTCGAAAAAGACGGAAAATTATACGGGCGCGGCACGTCTGATATGAAAAGCTTTTCTGCCATTGCGTTGTCTTTGGTGCCTGAAATGCTGGAAAAAGGGATTAAAAAGCCGATTCACTTCGCACTGTCATATGACGAAGAAATCGGCTGCCTCGGTTCACCTCGCATGATTGAAGAGTTTGTGAAGCAGGACAAGAAACCACGGGCCGTGGTTGTTGGCGAGCCCACCATGATGGATATTGTGACAGCGCACAAAGGGATCGTTGGGCTGAAAACCAAGATCGTTGGCAAAGAAGCGCATTCCAGTCTTGTCGAAGATGGTGTGAGTGCGGTGATGACAGGCGCGCGCCTTGTCAGCTTCATTGCCGATATGATGGCTGAAAATAAAGAAAAAGCCGATCAGAACAGCGCTTACGCGCCATCTCCGGGTTATACGACGTTGCATGTTGGTGTTATGAACGGCGGAACCGCAATGAACATTATTTCCCGCGAGTGTGAATTCGTCTGGGATATTCGCTATGTTTCGGAAGACAATCCTCAGGATTTCATTGACCGGTTCAATGCTTATTGTGAGAACGAATTGTTGCCTGCGATGAAAGCGGTGGATCCGGAATGTTCTATTTCCACCGAGGTCATTTCCTCAACACCAGCCTTGGCACCTGAAAAAGAAGGGGAAGCCGAGATGCTGTGTAAATCCATTACAGGAAAAAATGATACTTTGGCAGTTTCTTATGCTGCTGAAGCCGGACAATTCCAGGAAGCCGGATTCTCCACTGTTATTTGTGGACCGGGTTCGATCGGCATCGCTCATCAGCCAAATGAATATATTGAACTATCGCAGGTAAAAGCCTCTGAACAGTTTATTCATAAGCTGATTGACGAGTTGGCGAAGTAACGAAGATTGCCTGTCAGGATAGACAGGCTGGTTCGTATTGTTTACTGTCGCTAGCAATCTTGTCTTACATCTTGGGAAATAAGGCAGGGAACACCCACAATCGGGTAAGAAATTATGTAACTAAAGTCAAAAGGGAGACTTTTTATGAAATTGCGTCATGGATTAATGGCAGCGGCAGCTGCAGCAGCGATTGCGCTTGCTGCACCAGTTGCTAAAGCCGAAACATTCAAATATGCATTTCAGGGGAACCTGAGCTCGCTCGACCCGCAATCTTTGAACGAAACATTTTTGCTTGTCACACTGACAAACATCTATGAAGGCCTTGTCCTATATGATGACAATCTGGGCGTTGTGCCAGGATTGGCTGAGTCATGGGAAACAATCGAGCCAACAAAATGGAAATTCAACCTTCGCAAAGGCGTGAAATTCCATAACGGTAACGATTTCACTGCACAGGACGTTGTTTTCACATGGAAACGTGCGCTGACTGAAGGTTCTGACCAGAAAGTCCGTGCGTCTAAAATCAAAAACATTGAGATCGTTGATGATTATACAGTAATCATTGAAACGCCTGCGCCAAACCCAATTCTGACTGCTGATCTGGTTTATATCATGATCATGGACAAAGAATGGGCCGAAGCCAATAACGCTTTGGAAGCAACAAGTGCTTCAGCGGATAACACCAGCAATTTTGCAAACCTGAATGCCAATGGTACAGGTCCTTTCAAAGTTGTTGACCACAAAGCTGATATCAAAACGACATTTGAACGCAACGATGCTTATTGGCAGGACATTCCTTCCAACGTAACCAAAGTTGAATTCACACCAATTAAAGAAGCTGCTACTCGTGTTGCTGCTCTGATTTCTGGTGAGTTGGATCTGGTTTACCCAATTCCAGTACAGGATTGGAAACGTCTTGACGAAGCAAAAGGCGTGAAAGCGCTTGCTGGTCCAGAAGCCCGCACAATCTTCCTGGGTATGGATCAGGGCCGTGATGAGCTTCTGTATTCAAACATCAAAGGCAAAAACCCGTTCAAGGATATTCGTGTCCGTCAGGCATTTGCCCATGCATTGAACCTTGACGCGATCAAGAAAAAAGTGATGCGCGGTGCAGCGACGCCTTCTGGTCTGATGGTTGCCCCACAGATCAATGGTCATGTTCCTGAACTGAACACACCTTATGCATATGATCCTGCGAAATCAAAAGCGTTGCTTGCTGAAGCGGGTTACCCAGATGGTTTTGAAGTGACAATGGATTGCCCGAACAACCGCTATGTCAATGACGAGAAAATTTGTCAGGCAGCTGTTTCCATGCTGGCAAAAGTTGGTGTTAAAGTGAACCTTCTGGCTCAGCCAAAATCCAAGTATTTTGGTAAAGTTCTGGCAACAGGTGGCTTCGATACAAGCTTCTACCTGCTGGGTTGGACACCGGGTACAATGGACAGTGAAAACGTTCTGTCTTCATTGCTTTCCTGTCAGAATAAAGAAACCAAAACAGGTCTCTTTAATCTTGGTAACTACTGTAACGCAAAAGTGGACGAGCTAACTGTAAAAGTAGGTTCTGAAACGGATCAGGCAAAACGGAATGCCATGATCAAGGAAGCGTTCCAGATCGTTAAAGATGAAGTCGGCTACCTGCCTCTTCATCAGCAGCCTCTATCTTGGGGTGTGAGCGATCGTGTGATGGTAAATCAGCGCGCTGATAACGGACTTGACTTCCGTTATGTCCTCGTCAACTAAGACGGTATCGTTGAGGGCCTGCAATAATTCTGCAGGCCCTTTTATTTATTTGTAAATTTAATCTTTAGAAACCATGGTCTCATTCCTTTTTAAGCGATTGATGCAGTCTGTCATTGTAATGTTTACAGTGGCACTCATCGCCTTTTCCATGTTTCGGTTTGTCGGTGACCCAATCAACAACATGGTGGGTCAGGATACTTCTGAACAGGAACGTATCGAACTTCGCGAACGGCTCGGTCTTAATGACCCTGTGCCTATTCAGTTTGGCAATTTCATTTTGAACGCAGTTCAAGGTGATTTTGGTCGGTCTTACAAATATCAGGTGCCTGTCAGCGACCTGATTTTCGCCCGTATGCCCGCAACGCTGGAGTTAGCATTCGTTTCAGCTATTCTCGCCCTTGCGATTGGTATTCCAATGGGTGTGTATACTGCGCTTAAGCGAAACGGGATCCTTTCAAAGTTTATTATGACCCTTTCCTTGGTTGGTGTGTCTTTGCCGCCTTTCCTTATTGGTATTCTTTTGATCCTGGTATTCGGTGTGATTTTTCGGTGGCTGCCGACATTTGGTCGCGGTGATGTCATTGAATTCACAACCTGGAGTACCGGTTTCCTGACAGCCTCTGGACTGAAATCACTTATTTTGCCGTCGATCACGCTTGCCCTGTTCCAGATGACATTGATTATGCGTTTGGTCCGGGCCGAAATGCTGGAAGTTTTGCGGACGGATTTTGTGAAGTTTGCCCGCGCACGCGGACTGCCCGATCGTCTGGTGAATTTCAAGCATGCGCTTAAAAATACACTGGTCCCCGTTATTACCATCACTGGTTTGCAGCTGGGTTCACTGATCGCGTTCGCTATTATTACAGAAAGCGTGTTTCAATGGCCGGGCATGGGGCTTCTATTCATTCAGGCTATTGCAGATGTGGATATTCCCATCATGGCAGCCTATCTGGTGTTGATTGCCTTCTTCTTCGTTCTGATCAATATGATCGTCGATGTTCTTTATTATGCCGTAGACCCACGTCTGCGTTCTGACGACGAGTAAGTGTGATGGAAAAATCAGTCGAAAAATCTCGCTTTGAGCGATTCCTGGACAGCGATGTCTGGCATAGTTTTAAATCCAGCCCTGTTGCTGTCTGTTCGTCGATCGTAACGCTCGTTATTATTCTGGGTGCAACTTTTGCCCCTTTTCTGGCGCCGCATGATCCGTTTGACCTTGCTGTTATCGATATTATGGATTCCAGCCTTCCCCCGTCATGGTCCGAAGAAGGGGACCCACGGTTTCTTCTTGGTACTGACGATCAGGGACGCGATATTCTTTCCACCATCATGCATGGTGCCCGGATTTCTTTATTCGTTGGCTTTGCCTCTGTTGTTTTCTCGATGATCATTGGTATTACAGCCGGTTTGGTAAGTGGATATGTCGGCGGACGAACGGACGCTTTTATTATGCGTATAGCTGATATCCAGCTTTCATTTCCTGCCATTCTCATTGCACTGTTGATTGACGGTGTTGCACGGGGCATCGTGCCGAGTGAGATGCACGAGGATGTTGCTGTGTATGTTCTGGTCTTTGCGATCGGGATTTCTGGCTGGGTGCAATACGCCCGGACGGTCCGTGGATCAACTCTTGTCGAAAAAGGCAAGGAATATGTGCAGGCGGCCCGCGTCATTGGTATTCGTCCCGGCACGATCTTGCGGCGGCATATTTTGCCGAATGTAATGGGGCCGGTTATGGTGATTGCAACCATCCATCTGGCTGTTGCGATTATTACGGAAGCAACACTTTCATTTCTGGGCGTGGGCGTACCGCCAACGACACCTTCCTTGGGGACGATGATCCGGATCGGGAATGAGTATCTGTTTTCTGGCGAATGGTGGATCACTATTTTCCCAGGGGCAGCATTGGTTATTTTGGTTTTGGCGGTGAATTTGCTGGGTGACTGGCTTCGTGACGCCCTGAACCCGAAATTGCGCTAAGGAGGCAGTAATATGGATTTGTTAAACATTGAAGACCTCCACATCGAATTTCCAAGCCGCCGGGGAACTGTTGAGGCTGTAAAAGGCGTCAGTCTTCTGGTCCGCCCGGGTGAAGTCCTTGGTGTTGTCGGCGAGTCAGGTGCCGGAAAGTCAACGATTGGTAATGCGGTTATCGGTCTTCTGGAAGCACCTGGCAGAATGTCAGGCGGGAATGTTTACCTTAAAGGTGAACAGATTAACAACCTGTCGGAAGAAGCGAAGCGTAAGATCCGTGGTCGCCGTATCGGCATGATTTTTCAGGATCCCCTCACATCGCTGGATCCGCTGCAGACGGTCGAGCAGCAGCTCGTGGAAACTATTGAGCTTCACTTGCAGTTGGGCAACGAAAAATCAAAAGAACGGGCTGTTGATTTGTTACGTCAGGTTGGTATTCCCAATCCTGAACAGCGGATCAAACATTATCCGCATCAGTTTTCAGGGGGGATGCGCCAGCGCGTTGTGATTGCTTTGGCACTATGCGCTGAACCAGAAGTCATTATTGCAGACGAGCCGACCACTGCGTTGGACGTGTCCATTCAGGCCCAGATTCTTGAATTAATGCGTAAGCTTTGTCAGGAAAAACAGGTTGGCATGCTGATCATTACCCATGACATGGGTGTTATTGCAGATATTACAGACAGGGTTGCTGTGATGTATCGCGGTAACCTGGTGGAAGAGGGAACGACCGAGAAGATCCTCGGTGATCCAGACCATCCTTATACGAAAAGTCTGATTAGTGCGGTTCCGCGCCCAGACATCCGTCTGAAGCGTTTCCCGATGGTGGATTACATCGAGAAGGAAGAAGATCGTAAAAAGCTGCTGGACATTTCCACTCACTGGTTGGGTCAGACACGTGACTTTGATGCTGTTTCAGGATCACTTGTCGAGGTGAAAGATCTGGTCATGACATTTGTGACCAAACAGGCGATGTTGAAGAAAAACCGGCAAACTTTCAATGCTGTTGACGGTGTGTCTTTTGACATCAAGCAAGGCGAGGTTTTCGGACTTGTTGGCGAAAGCGGTAGTGGTAAATCGACCGTTGCCCGCATGATTTCGGGTTTATATAAGCCTGCGGCGGGCGCTATCGAGTTCGGCGGAACGGACCTGACAAAGATCAAGTCGGAAAAAGAACTGGATTACTATCGCCGTCAGATGCAGATGATTTTCCAGGACCCATTTTCTTCACTTAATGGCAGAATGCGGGTTCTGGATATTGTTGCCGAACCAATCCGTTTTCATAAGCTCGCCTCGTCCAATCGGGAAGTAGAGCAGATTGTTATGGATTTGCTTGACCATGTCGGGTTGGGCGCTCAGGCGGCCGTTCGTTTTCCACATGAGTTTTCAGGCGGTCAGCGTCAACGGATTTCAATTGCCCGGGCTCTGGCCACGCGGCCTCGTTTCCTGATCTGTGACGAGCCAACATCTGCATTGGACGTGTCCATTCAGGCCCAGATCCTTAACCTGCTGAAAGATCTTCAGGAAGAGCTGGGATTGACAATGCTGTTCATCAGTCATGATTTGCCTGTCATTCGCCAAATGTGTGATCGGGTTGGCGTGATGAAGACGGGACAACTTGTGGAGATTGCAGAGACTGAAGCTCTCTTTAAGAACCCACAGGCCCCTTATTCACAGGAATTGCTGTCGTTGATGCCGAAGCTGGATAAGCTTTCCCATAAAGGGCTTGAAGTTGAAAGCACTTGAGCTGAAAAATGAAGCATGAAAAAAGGGGCCAACGGCCCCTTTTTTTGTCGAAAATTCGGATCGGCGGTGTTGCCCGCCTGCGAGTCTATGAACTGGCCAGACCTTTGAGCGCCTTCGAAACAGTTTCGTGGCCCCGTTGCCAGATTTTGGCTTTCCACTCATCAGTATCGCAGTAAAACGCGTCCCGGACCTGCTTTTTGATTTTCTTTCCCAGATCAGAATTGATGTCGCCGTGGATATAAAGCCAGTTATCCGCGCGAAGGGCATCCAGAACATCCAGTACTGGCACTGTGCCATATTCCAGTGCAATACACGTATGGACGGCGTCTGGTGCGCTTTGCGCATACCCTATGTCGATGGTTCCTTCGACAATTGCGGAACTTGAGGATCCATCCGCAGGGGAAGTGATTTCGTTATCATACCAGGTCTTTGCCCGATCAATCCCACTTGGGTCGCCAATATAAATCAGTTCACCATACCCGTTTGGTCCGAGGCCCGTGTGAAAATCAATGATAGCAACATGTTCACATTGTTTTGCGTGCTCACTCACCACAGAACGAAGGGTAACATTGCTCCAGGCAGCGGCCTTTCCGCCGTAGAAAATGCCTTGTTCATTCACATGCTGACCGCCGGAAACAGCAGACTGATAAGTAAACAGATCGTTTTCAGCTATATAGGCCTCAATGGCCTTTTCTGAATTTGCACGGGCAGGTCCATCCCAATCCAGTGGCAGAACCATATCATGCACGGCTTTGTAGGCCTGATTATCCGGCAGGGGCTTGGAGTAATCCCGGAAATTCCTGTTCAGGTCAATATTATGTTCATTTACGCGGCGGACATGTGAAAACCCATACGGATTGATGGCATGTATCAGGACAACAGCGGTGTCCTCTGGAAGGTCTGCAAAAAATCCTTCTTGCAGGAGGCCGACTTGAATACCCGAACCACAAAATCCTTCGCCGCCATGGGTTGCGCAACTTAAAAACAGTATTTTCGAAGCGGACGGACTACCAAACCGGGCAACATCCATGTAAAGATCCTCTCCTTCAGCACCTTTCGCTTGGTCATTCAGATGGCTTGTGACTTCAAGTCCACGTGCATTGCAGGCATCGATAAATGCTTGGCGAGCTTGGGTGTAGGTCGCTGAAAAATAATCGGATACTGGCATTCTTGGCGGCTCCTTTAATTGGTGTTTTCGGTTTATATCAAACAATCCGATATCCTGCATTAAATTTGCACTTTCAGACCGAAAACTATTCTAATAAGCTATTGGAAAATGGGGATGCCTGAAAAAAACAAGGAAAAACAAATGCAACAGGATAAATACATCATCTATGGATCCGAGTATTCGCCTTTTTCAGTGAAGGTAAGATCCTATCTTCGCTATAAGAACATTGATCATGAATGGCGTCCACGAACACAGGATAATTTTGATGAATTTCAGGCTTTGGCAAAGCTGCCATTAATCCCGCTCGTGCAATGTCCCGATGGTACAGTGCTGCAAGACAGTACGCCAATAATTGAAAAACTGGAAGAAAGACATCCCGACAAACCGATTATTCCAGACTCGCCTGAAATGGCGTTTATTTCGTCAATGCTTGAAGAATATGCAGATGAATGGGGCAACAAGCCGATGTTCCATTATCGCTGGTGGCGGGATGAAGATCAGATTGCAGTCTCAAAGGGACTGGCTGACAATATTGCGCCGAACGCCGTGGAAGAAGACCGGCAAAAGCTGGCAGATCAGTTGCGAAAAAGAATGGTACCACGATTAAGTTTTGTCGGATCTTCAGAACAGAACAAAGACCTGATCGAACGCTCGCTGAAAGAGGCGCTGCTCTTGTTGGAAAAGCATCTGGATGGCCGGGCATTTGTTCTGGGAGGACATCCAACGCTGGCAGATTTTGGCCTGTTCTGCCAGCTGTATGGCTGTACACAGCAACCGACCACTTTAGAAATAATGACGGCATTCCCTAACATACTTGACTGGATAAATCGTATGTTGGACCCCAAAGCGGAGGGAGAGTTGGAGCCGTGGGAGCGCCTCCAATCCACGTTGCAACCGTTTATTGTCTCTCAGGTTAGAGAATTATACCTGCCGTGGGCGACAGCAAATGCACAGGCCCTGAAAGCAGAAGAACACAGCTTCTCGGTCACCTTAAAGGGGAGTCGCTTCACACAGGACCCAATGAAATATACGGCGCGATCATTGCACGCGTTGAAAGGAAAGTTTGCCAGACTTGAACAGCGTTCGCGGTTGGAACAAATCCTTCTGGAAACCGATTGTCTGGCTTTTATTGTGGCGGAGAGTTGGTAGGCCTGATCAGATCTCGATCGCTTCTCTGATTTTTTCAGCCAATTCTCTTTTGCGAAATGGTTTGTTCAGCAGAAGTGATGACTCTCCGATTTCGGGGTGGGCGTCCAGCGCGTTTTGAGTATATCCGGACATAAAGAGAACGCTCAGATTTGGTTTAATTTCCCGAGCTTTTTGCGCGACTTCGGGTCCGCGCAACCCACCGGGAAGAACGACATCTGAAAGAAGAAGGTCAATTTTGCTTTCAGAATTGATTACTTCCAAAGCGGAATGTCCGTCATGGGCTTGCTTGACATTGTATCCCAAGCTTTTTAGTTGCAGGACTGTCAGTTCTCGAACGTCAGGATCGTCCTCAAGGACAAGAATTGTTTCATTTCCGGTTTGTGGTTGCTGTTCTTCCATTTCGTCTATCTTCTCCACAATATCTTCGTTCGCTCGGGGTAGAAATAGTTTGACGCTCGTCCCTATATTCTCTTCACTATAGATAGAAACATGGCCACCCGATTGTTTTACGAAACCATAAATCATACTTAAGCCCAAACCGGTGCCTTCGCCAACAGGTTTCGTCGTGAAAAATGGCTCGAACACACGGTCAAGAATGTCCCGTGGCATACCTTGTCCATTATCAGACACAGAAATTAGGAGATATTCGCCAGGGGCAACGTCATGTTCTTTTTCAAAGGTAAACTCATCCACCAATGTGTTCGAAATAACAATTGTTAGACGGCCGGCTCTACCTTTGACATGTTGCAGGGAATCTCTAGAATTAATTGCCAGGTTAAGGATAGCGTTCTCAAGTTGCCCTTGGTCAACTTTACACTTCCACAAGTCGTTATCATACTGGGTTTCAACAAGAATATTTTCGCCCAAAACACGTTTGAGCATGCCTGCCATATTGTCCACCAGTGCCGGGATGTCGGTGACGGTCGGATTAAGCATCTGCTTTCTGGAAAACGCCAATAACCGTCTGGTGAGTTCTGCTCCGCGCGCGGCGGCCGACATCAACGTGCGCAAATAGGATTGTTCATCCGCATCATCGGGAAGCTTTTCTTCAAGAAGTTCAGCATTGCCCAGGACAACTGCGAGAAGGTTGTTAAAGTCATGGGCGACCCCACCCGTGAGTTCACCAACGGCTCGCATTTTTTCTGATTGCCTGAGCTGTTCTTCACTTTTTGCAAGGGCGAGTTCAGATTTTTTACGTTCAGAAATATCTTCCATAGTCGCGGCGATGTATTTCTGTGAATGCCTTTCCAGATAAAAGTACCAAACCTGAACAGGGATGAGACTGCCATCTTTATGGATAACTTCTTTTTCAAAGGGGTGCAGTCTTTTGTTTCGTTCCAAAAGGTGGATTTGAAGGCTTTCCTGTTCATAAAAGTCTTTGGGTGTAACGTCCCAAAGGCTCATTTTTGTCAGCTCTTCACTGCTATATCCTAAGATACGCGCGAAGGCCGGATTGACGTCCACAAATTCTCCGTTCGTGTGCTTTAGCGCCAGACCAATCGGAGACTTTTCGAACAGCATGCGGTTATATTCTTCACTTTCTCGCAGGGCGAGGTAGGACTTTTCAATGTTGCGCTGCATAAGGTTCAGGGCGGAGACAACATCGTCCAGTTCATCCGGGTTTTCCGGGTTGTTTTTTCGTTGTAGTTTCAGTGCTGGCTGATTGGCGTCAAATTTCAAATTTTGAGCAAAATTTGACAAAGTCAGAAGATGCCGGGAAATCTGATACTGAAAGATAATCAACAGAAAACTGGCAAACAAAAAAATCACGACCGCATTGCTGCCCAGAATAACGACAGCGCGGCTTTGTAGATTTGCGAAAACCTGATTTAGGCCCGCAACAACCGTCAGGGTTCCCAGATTAAAGGATTGGCCATTATTTTCCAAAACAAGTGGGAAGGATTTTTTTATGGTTCGTTCAGAGCGAACAACACCATCATTCCAGCGGGCAGTGCCATCATCTGATATTGTGGCGAACTCTATATTGTCAGTGTTGACCAGACTTTTTAGATGCAAAATGATTTGTTCTTCGTCTAAAACCCAGACGTTGTGAGTTAGATTAGGGAGGCGGGTTTCCTGAATATCCTCAAAATCGGCATTGATTTCCTCAATATTGTTCAGGTAGTCGACATAGAGTTGGACACCAGTACTCAACAAAGTGACAATTAAGCTGAAACCGACGATCGAGAGTATGAGCTTCTTTGCAACCGTCATCCGAAAAAACCTATAATCAAAGAGTTTTACATTTATGATTTGAATAACTTAATCAAGTGTTCTTGTTTTGAATACTAATCCTTATTGAGTAGTTGTTCAAATGCCAATATTGTTTTCATATCTTAATATTAGATAAATGTTTAAATGCGCGGCGTCCAATCAAATAAATTGGCCCTAGCCAATAGCTATGTTAAGACCGCAGAAGTTATAGCAGTACAAATGAAATCAGGGAGGGGTGTGGGCGCATGAAATCCCAGCTTGTGAAAAAAGGGGCTGTAAACGAAGCCGTTTCCTGGAGTAAGGACGCTTTTCCTGGCGTTCTGGTATGCATCACAATTGGAATGGCGGCGTCTTTTTTAAACGACCATTATGGCGGCCCCGTCATGCTTTTTGCGCTCCTTTTGGGAATGGCGTTTCATTTTCTGTCCGAAGAAGGGGTCTGCGTTCGCGGGATTGAGGTTGCCTCTAAATCCATACTCCGTCTCGGGGTTGCCCTTTTGGGCGCGCGAATTACCTTCGATCAGATTGTTGGATTAGGTGAATACACGATCATTGGCGTTATTCTGGCCATTGCTGCAACAATAATCTTTGGATGGGGCATGGCTCAAATTCTTGGATTGAAAAAAACCCAGGGTTTGCTCTCCGGTGGGGCCGTGGCTATTTGTGGTGCCTCTGCCGCACTGGCGTTATCAGCCGTGATGCCGAAAAACAAATATTCAGAAAATAATACAATTGTGACCGTTGTTGCCGTTACAACACTAAGCACGATTGCAATGGTGCTGTATCCGTTGATCGCCCAAAAAGCGGGGCTCGACAGTGTCGAGGCTGGCGTGTTTTTAGGCGGCACCATTCATGATGTAGCGCAGGTTGTTGGGGCCGGATACAGTGTTTCGACCGAAACAGGGGATGTCAGTACAATTGTGAAGCTTCTTCGAGTGGCGACCCTGGTCCCTGTCGTTTTGATCTTCAGTCTTCTTTTCGCGCAAAAAAACCGATCCGAAAAAACAATGAGCAAAGCGGGTCTGCTGCCTCCTATATTTTTGGTGGGGTTCGTTGTGTTTGTGGTCTTTAATAGTTTTAATTTGATTCCGCCCACCGTCACGGATGGCCTGAAAACTTTGTCCAGTGCCTGTCTGGTAACCGCAATCGCCGGTTTGGGGATGAAAACCTCTTTGCGGGAAATTGCCAAAGTCGGATGGCCGATTGTCATTCTTGTCATTTCCGAGACAATTTTCATTGCCCTGTTCATTTTCGCGTTGGTTCAGTTTTCCTGACCTAAGCAAAGGTTCATAAAACGCTCTTCGTGTTTTGGGCAGATGAATTTAAAGGTTGTATATCTCGCATATTTCTGACGAAATAAAAGACGGGTGTTTGACGAAAAGAATATGCGGACACCAGAAAACAGCCAAAGAAGATAGGGAGACTAACTATGACATTGGGTGCACTTTTAAGGAGTTCAGCCTTAGTGCTGACGATGGCGTCTGTTGCTACTTTTGCGAACGCAGATTCTCATAAAGTACCAGCGAAGGATATGGCGAACGCGGCCATGGGAGTACCTGCTAATGATTTGATGAACGCGACAGTCTGGACACAGACTTCCGTTGAATTTAACGCGACTGCCGTCGCAGCCTACAAGCTGGCAGAAATCATGCTGGACCGGGCTTTGGCTGACAAAACCTGGACCGCGGCTCTTGAGCAAGGCGAGGGATATGAAAACAAACCACCGGCAGTTATTCTCGATGTCGATGAAACGGTGCTCGACAATTCAGAGTATGAAGCCTGGTTGATCAAAGCAGGTAAAAATTATAGCTCGAAAACCTGGGGTCCATACGTGGATGCTGCCATTTCGAAGCCTATTCCTGGCTCTAAGAAATTTATCGATTATGCCCATTCAAAGGGCGTCGAGATTTTCTATGTGTCGAACAGGAAGGCTCCGGGAGAAGAGGGGACAGTGAAAAATCTGAAAGCCCTTGGTTATCCTGTGAACGAAAAGATCGATACAGTTTTACTCCGGAATGAAAAAGAAGAGTGGGGAAGTGCAAAAAGTACCCGCCGTGCCCATGTTGCCAAAGACTATCGGGTTCTATTACTTCTTGGTGACAATCTTGGTGATTTTGTGGACGCCGAAAAAGGCGCGACGCTGGCTGATCGCGATGCCACCTTTGCCAAATACATGGATAACTGGAGCAGCAAATGGATAACCATTGCCAATCCAATGTATGGCTCTTGGGAAGGGGCTGCCATTCAGTATAAATGGCGCGCTACCGCAGAAGAAAAACGTCAGATGAAAATGGATGCCATGAAATATTGGGAACCAAAGATGTAAGCCTGCCTTTATTTGAAGACCGAAAACCCCTGACATTAAAGGTCAGGGGTTTTTTCTTTTTGTAGCAAATTCAAAAGCTTGAGATGGCTTACTTTCGCCATAAAGAGTTGTCACAGTATAATTAAATTGACCATATTTTGATTAATGAACCGGTTAATGGAAAATAAACTGGAATAATGCTGAATTTAACAGTAGTCGAAACAGATTATTTATTGCAGATTGCGGCAATTGATTCGGCGCATGCTGATTTTGATGATCAATACTAACGGGTTTGAGACGGAGATAAAAGTGGCCAAGTTAAATGCTCTTGCTAAGGCCGGGGTTGTAAATGCAGAAGGATTTTACACTGTCGGAGGACGGACCGCAGTGGATTTTGCGAATTCCTCCCGTCGGTTTGGCAAGGACGGGGACGGCCTTGAAAAGCTTGAGGAGCTTCTGACATTTCTGAAATCCATGGGCCATCTGCACGAAGAAGAAGCCTCCAGTTATCATATGTATCTTTTTCAAAATCCGGACCGTTGTGCAGAAACAATGAATACGCTCCGTCACATGAGGGCCCGCTTTCTTGCGATGCTAGGGCAGGCGTCCAACGGCTGGCCCATTGACCCCTCATTTATTGCAGAGTTGAATGATCATTTGCTCAACTTTAAAACCCATCTGACGCTTGAACCATCTGTGGATGGGTATGTTTTGACTGCGCAACTGTCAGAACAGGGGCCAGAACAGCTTTTATATCCCATTTTTAAAGACATTGCCGAGTTCATCGTTTCCGATCAACTGGAAAAAGTTCGGCAGTGTGCCAGCGATTCCTGTGACCTGTTCTTCGTTAACCAGTCCAGGAACGGCCGGCGCCGATGGTGTTCAATGTCTACATGCGGAAACAGGGCCAAAGTAAATGCCTATCTGAAGCGGCAGGAAACCTAAAGCCCGTTTCTCATCGGAAACAGCGACTAAAGGCTTTTAGATATTTAAGTGGACCTATTGGCTTTATTTTTCGTGTCAGAAGCAAAATCGGCAGGGCTTTGTCTTTTCTTAAAAAGCTGAGCCATGCGGCGCTATCGGCTTTTAAAGAGAAATCAGCCTTTCCGTTCAACCCCTCCTGGACCGTGACTGTCTTGTCTTTAATGATAACGGTTGCTTCTATTTTTTCCTGGCCTGTAAACATGAAATGATAGGTAAGGTTTAACCCCTGTGATTTGTGGCGATTAAACACAAGCGGCATGGAGCGCAGAAAGCCAGCAACTGACGTTGGTCGCAAATGGGATTTCATTAACCGTGGCGTTTTATGTTTAAATCGCTTGCGCAGATGAGTGTGCGCATCGGTTCCCGGAACGACATATACATTTTCCTGTTTGTCCACCAGTGGCTTTAGAATTTCTTTCTTAAAGCCTGATTTACTCTCAAGATAAGGGCTGATGACGTCATCGCCAGCCGGGCACACAGCCAGACAATAGGCAGCCTTGTAATTTGCGCCAAAAGAGAGGCTTTGCCACCAGGAGGCGCTTTCAGAATCCGTGACTTTGCTTCGCAAGTCCTTCGCGTCTTTGGAATCGGCGATTTGCTCAGTATAGGCTGTAAAGCCGCCCATAAATTCATAATAGTTGTGATTGAAGCAGGCTGCAAAATCGAAATATCCATCCGCACCAATGGCACCAACGGGGCAGGCGGCAACGCACAGTTTGCATTCCATGCACGGGTTATAGTCAATCTGCTCGGCATAACGTTCAACCGTTGCATCAATCAAAATGGTTCCTAAAAGTACAAAGTTACCGAATTTCGGGTGAATGATGTTTCGGTGGATCCCCATCTGTCCAAGGCCCGCCTCAATGGCGACGGGTTTATGGGAAACGATCCACGTCTTGCCCGGATAATCAT
The DNA here is from genome assembly GCF_026409565.1 of Sneathiella aquimaris. Taxonomy (NCBI): domain Bacteria; kingdom Pseudomonadati; phylum Pseudomonadota; class Alphaproteobacteria; order Sneathiellales; family Sneathiellaceae; genus Sneathiella; species Sneathiella aquimaris. Next base: position 2,499,876 of record NZ_CP112881.1, on the reverse strand, counting down.
CCATTTCCATGGGAAAACCCATTGCTGGATAAAGCCCCCGAACACCATATTTGTCCAACTCTTTTACAATTTTTCGCGCCGTATGAAGAATATCATCGCCGGTGCTGTGAAACTCGATATTGGAAGCAGACCTTTTCGGGGTTCTAATATTTTCTCTCGTCATTTTGATAACGAATGAAATAAGGGTTTTGGTTTTGGGGAAGGCGGTCAGGATGTCTGCGCGTTGATCATCCAGTCCTGCGCGGGAAATTTCAACAAAGCCCACATCATCAACGCCAGCATCCAGACAGAGAGTTCTGAGCCACTCCTGATCAAGTGTTTTTTCGGTTTCCAGTTTTACGACTTTGTTCATTATAACTCTCTTTTATTTTGATGTATATACAACTAAATTGAAAAAAAATTAGAGGAGCGGGACATTTGTAAGGATAGCAGACATATTGCCAAGGGCTTCGTTGGCCTCTTTTTGGGCTTTTCTCCAAGCCGGTGTAACGTCGGATAGCAATTGGCTGCCGGCTTTTGTCAGCATTAGAAGATGGGACCGTTTATCTGTGCAGGGAGTGCGTTTGAGCCAACCTTTTTGGATCATTTTTTCAATATTTCTGCTTACCGTTGATTTTTCCAGTGATAACACCTGAACCATTTGGCTGGGGCTGGTAACCCGCTCTGTTGCGACAGCAACCAAGAGATTAAACTGGGCAATCGTAATACCGTAAGGGCGAAAGCTGTCATCATAAAGTCGGCTGACCATACGGTTCAGTTTTCTAAGCCGGACGGCAAAACATTGGTGTGAAATATTTTCAGCTTCACTCTTTACGGACATCAATCTCTCCTTTTGTTTGGTGTATATACAACTAATTGGGCCAGGTTTCAAGAGGCATTGACAATATGCCGCATGAAGGGACAACAAATGTGGGGTATAGTGCGGGAGGATTTGAAGAGGAATGTGGCTGGAGGGCCGATAAAATGGCGCGTGTTTATTCGTTTCCCGAACAGAGTGTCCTTAAGGATCGGTATGCATCTTCAACCTATCGAGACTGTTTTTGTGAAGTCTTGCCGGAAACCGACAAACGAGGGCCAGTGGGGCTTTTTATAAGTGTCATGCATCCAATGCCGATCTGGGTGCGGGGGTTGATGACTGTCCGCAATACCGTGGTACGTTTATTCGGCCTTAGAACGGATTCGGGCAATACAAAGATTAAGCAGGATGAAAGCCGCTATAAGGTCGGGGATTACGTCGGTTTCTTTGAGATCGCCTATCTGGATCAAAATGAAGTTGTTTTTACGACCAACGACCGCCATCTCGACGCGTCATTTTCGATGCTGATTGATACTGCTGATGGGCGCCGGGCATATTTTACATCCGTGGTCAAAACAAAAGAGAAATTGGGCGATGCCTACATGTTTGTCATCGCTCCCTTTCATCGTTTTATTGTCGGGAGAATGTTTAAACGCTTGCGAAAACGCGATTAGCCAGCGGCCAGTTTCCGCAGTTCATTTTTCTGTACTTTCCCCATGGTGTTTCGCGGCAGCTCGTCCAGAATGAAGACGTCTTTGGGAACCTTGAAATTTGCAAGCTTGTCACGAATATAGTCGATAACTGTTGTCGGTGTAACCTCGGAAGATCCGTCTTTAATAACGAAAGCGACGACTGCTTCGCCAAAGTCCGGATGGGGGCGTCCCACAACGGCGCTTTCCAATATGCCGGGCATATCGTCGAGATAACTTTCAATTTCTTTGGGGTAAACATTATAGCCACCCGAAATTATCAGGTCTTTTGACCGACCGACAATTCTGTAATACCCGTTTTCGTCTTTACGGCACATGTCCCCAGTGATGAAATATCCATCAGGCCGGAACTCAGCCGCTGTTTTTTCGGGCATTTGCCAATACCCTTTGAATACGTTGGGGCCTTTTATTTCCAAAATTCCGATCTCACCGTCCGGCAGAATATTGCCTTCTTCATCCGCCACACGAACGTCGTTATCCAACGGAAAGCCAACCGAGCCCGCTATTCTTTCGCCATCATACGGATTTGACGTGATCATGCCTGCTTCTGACATACCATAACGTTCCAAAATCACATGCCCGGTTCGTTGCGTGAATGTGTTGAAGGTCTCTTCTAGGAGTGGTGCGGAGCCCGCTGTAAACAGGCGCATGTTCTGGCAGACGTCCTTGTTGAACGCATCATTTGCAAGGAGACGGACGTAAAAGGTGGGGACCCCCATGAAGACGGTGGCGTTCGGAAGATGTTTAATGACCTGTTCCGCGTCGAATTTGGACAGGAAGATAACCTTATTTGCATTTAAAAAGGCGCAGTGAAGGGCAACAAATAGGCCATGCACATGAAATATAGGCAAGGCGTGAAGCAGAATGTCAGTTTCGTTGAACGCCCAAGCCTTGCTGAGTGTTTGGGCGTTGCTTGAGAGGTTGTTATGGGTCAGCATAGCACCTTTCGATCGCCCCGTTGTGCCGGAGGTATATAATATTGCCGCGAGATCGTCTTTCGCCCGTTCAACCGTTGGGAAGTCTGTTGAAAGGGGGGCTGCATCGGCCATTAATTGCCCATCTCCATTTTCATCCAACGTGAAAATAGACGTGACATTTGCTTTGTCAGCAATCGGAGATAAGGCTTCTTTATCAGCCGGATCACAAACCAGAACAACCGGGCGGGCATCTGTCAGAAAATAATCAACTTCGGCTGATTTGTAGGCCGTGTTTAAGGGAAGGTAGACCAAGCCCGAACGCAGACACGCAAGATACAAAAGCACAGCTTCAACCGATTTAGTAACCTGTACGGCAACCCGGTCCCCGGGTTTGGCACCGGTTTGGGCAAGGAGGTTTGCAAGTTGCGCACTTGTTTTGATCACGTCATTAAAGCTCCAGCTTTTGCCATCTGGAGACTCAAACGCTGTTTTCGAGAGATCTTTTTTGAAGTGGCTTTCAAATAGAGCGTAGAGGTTATTATTTTGCATATCGTTCTTTGTCTTTTTAATGATCAGGCTGTGGCCTGGACGTAATGAGGGGGAAGGGTGGAGAGGAAGTCAGTAAACCGTTCGCCCTGAATGGTAACGTGATCGCGGGTCAACTTTTCAGCCAAGGCATCCTCGCCATCCAGAATTGCGCGAACCAGTTCTCCATGTTCATCAGAGGAGGAACGGATACGCCCGGGTATTCTTACCTGTAACCGTCGGTGAGGTGATAAACGGGCCCGCAATTCCATTGTCTGTTTTTCAAGATATTCGTTATGGCTGGCTTTATAGATGAGTTCATGCAACCGCAGATTTAGCCTGTAATATTCATCAAACTGATCTGTCTCGCTTAACGCTGCACAGGCGATTTGGGCGTCTTTCAGTTCAATTTTCTCTTCTGGTGTGATACGCCGGGCCGCCAGTCGTGCACAGACGCCTTCAAGATTGGCCATAACCTCAAACATATTCATCAAGTCGCGCAAGGTGATGGTCGCGACAACGGCCCCGCGTCGCGGCCTGATTTCAACCAGTCCCGCTGCTGCCAGGCGCGTCAGGGCTTCCCTCACAGGGGTTCTGGAAACACCAAAGCGATCAGCGAGCAGGGTTTCATCCAATCTCATTCCCGGTTTCAATTCACCGGTGACTATTTCCTGCTCGAGTATAGGTACGAGTTCGCTTGCGCGAGATAGTTTCAAACTTGCCTCCTGCATTCTGTCTTTTCACTTTACCAGCTTTCATGTGTGCGTAAAATGATTTATTGTATACAATTTAAATAATCTGCCATACAATTCACCCAAACGTAGGTTCAGATCCGCTCGAACGCTGCGTAAAAAGCGGTCAAATAAATAAAGAGAGCGCAAAACAGGGAGAGAAACGATGAAAAAATTATTGATGAGCACAGCACTTGCTGTCGTTGTTGGTGTTACCGGAGCAGTATCGGGGCTGGCAGAAGCCAAGACCCTGAAAGCATCGCACCAATGGCCCGGCGGAAAAGGGGATGTGCGTGATGAAATGGTTCAGATTATCGCCCGCGAAGTGGGAAAGGCGAATGTCGGGATCGATGTTAAAGTGTATCCGGGAAAAAGCCTGTACAAGCCCAAAGAGCAATGGGGCGCTATGGTTAAGGGGCAGCTTGATATCTCTGCTTTTCCGCTCGCCTATGCGGCCGGACGTCATCCGGAATTTGATTCTACTCTAATGCCCGGTCTGGTCAAAAACCATGACCACGCGAAGCGTCTTAATAGTTCTCCATTTATGGACGATATCAAAAAGATCATTAATGATGCTGGTGTTGTTGTGTTGGCAGATGCGTGGCTCGCAGGTGGTTTTGCGTCCAAAAAGCAGTGCATTCTGGGTCCGGAAACAATGAAAGGTCAGGTTACGCGCGCCGCGGGTAAGGCATTTGAACAGATGTTGGTTGGTGCTGGTGCGTCGATTGCGTCCATGCCAAGTTCTGAAATTTATAACGCGTTGCAAACCGGCGTTCTCGATGCGGCAAATACAAGTTCCGGCAGTTTTGTGTCCTATCGTATTTACGAACAGGCAAAATGTTTGACTGCGCCGGGTGCCAATGCCCTTTGGTTTATGTATGAGCCATTGTTGATGTCGAAGAAAAGCTTCGACAAGTTAAATAAAGACCAGCAGGCTGCGCTTATGGCCGCCGGTCAAAAAGCAGAAGACTTCTTTTTTGATGCGGCAAAGGGCCTCGATGACAAACTTGTCAAAGCCTACAAGGATGCAGGTGTTGAGGTCGTTGAAATGACGTCAGAGCAAGCGAAAGCATGGCGGGATATTGCGAACGAAACATCCTATAAAACCTTCGCTGAAAAGGTTAAGGGCGGCGATATGCTTATTAAAAAAGCTCTCGCTGTAAAATAAGAAAACCTGTCGGAAGCTTCCGGTTCTGTGTCTTTCAGGCCGGAAGCTTTTTCTTTCTTATTCGAATTTTGGGCCTCTCATGACGCAATTTATTACACTGATCAATTCTTTGTCCCGCTTATTTGGGATTTTTGCAGCCATTCTAGTTGGCGCAGCAATTATCGTTGTTTGTCAAATGGTTATAATGCGATATTTCCTAAACGCTTCAACTGTGTGGCAGACAGAATTTGTTACTTATTCGATTGTAGCTGCGACATTCGTTGGCAGTCCATACGTGCTTTTCGTCAAAGGTCACGTCAATGTCGATTTACTGCCGCACTATTTACCATCTGGCCCTCGGAAAGCGATGGCGTTAATTGCGTCCCTGCTGGCAATGACCTTTTGTGTCGTTTTGGCTTGGCAGTCATATGAGCTGTTAAAAGAGGCTTTCGAAGGGGGATGGGTCACGGATACGGTCTGGGAATTGCCGTTATGGATTGCTTACCTGCCGATGTTTTGCGGAATGTTTTTGCTGTGTGTTCAATATATATCAGAAATACTGGTGACCGCGTTTGATCTTCAGATAGAGCGGAGAGCAAACTGATGGAACCGCTTTTGATTGGTGTGCTCGCCGCCGTTGTTGTCATCCTTCTGCTTGCCACGGGAATGCCCGTCGCCTTTGGACTGGGTCTGGTGTCTATTGCTTTTTTGGTATTTTTTGAAGGTGTGGATAGCCTTTCAGTTGTCGCCGAGACGTTTTTTGCCGGTATTGGAGAATTTTCGCTGGTCTCTATTCCCATGTTTATTGTGATGGGCGCGGCCGTTGCGTCGTCCCCTGCGGGAAAAGACCTGTTCGAGGCGTTGGATCGCTGGTTGACCCGTGTTCCCGGGGGACTGATTATTTCAAACATCGGAGCCTGCTCGGTTTTTGCGGCCCTCAGTGGCTCTTCTCCAGCAACATGTGCCGCGATCGGTAAAATGGGTATTCCGGAAATGCAGAAGCGGGGATACCCTGACAGTCTGGCAACGGGATCGATTGCTGCCGGCGGGACGCTGGGGATCTTAATTCCGCCCTCTGTTACGATGATTGTCTACGGAATCTCCACGGAAACATCTATCGGACGCCTGTTTCTGGCCGGCGTGTTTCCGGGACTGCTGTTGACGACCCTGTTTATGATGTGGTCTCTATATTATGCGTGGCGTCGGGGGTTCGATTTTACTGAAAAAATCGGGGCTTTTTCCTGGCGCGAGAAATTTGAAATCCTACCCAGAGTATTACCTTTTCTGGCAATCATTATCGGAATTTTGTTTGTCCTTTATGGTGGGGTTGCGACGCCATCGGAAGCAGCGGGCGTTGGGGCTTTATTCTGCCTCATTCTGGTTGCGGTGATCTATAAAATTATCCAGCCAAAGAAAATTTGGGCGATTGTCAGCGATTCAACGCGCGAAAGTGTGATGATCCTGATGATTATCGGGTCTTCGGCTTTGTTCGCCTATACGCTTTCGAGTCTTTTTGTGACGCAGTCCGTTGCTGAATATATTGCCGCACTGGACGTTAATCGCTGGGTGTTGATGTTGATGATCAACCTCTTTCTTCTGGTCGCGGGCTTTTTTCTGCCTCCTGTCGCGGTCATTGTCATGACAGCGCCAATATTGTTACCCATAATTGTTAATGCCGGTTTTGATCCATACTGGTTTGCCGTCATTTTGACGATAAATATGGAGATCGGGCTGATTACGCCACCCGTTGGATTGAACCTGTATGTGATAAATGGCATAGCGCCTGAAATTTCACTGCCGACAATCTTGAAAGGCGCGTTGCCTTTTATGATCTGTATGATTGTCGGTATTGTTATTTTGTGTGTGTTTCCGGAAATAGCCACTTGGCTACCAAACGAAGTTATGGGAAATCGCTAGATGAGACAAACTTTTGTATCCAACCTTTTTAATTCCATTGCTGATGCTGGCCGGGATCTTCTGGATCGCGGGGCTGGCAAATCGAGAAGTCATTCCATTGCCGGAGTGTGCCGGGATTTGCTAACGCAGCGCGGCGAAGCGTCTGGAATGGCACTTGCCCGTGAAGTTGTCGACTTGTGGGGAGAATTAGAAGATCAGGAAAAGCTCGATTTTCTTTATTTTCTAGCTGAAGAAGTGAGTGCCGATGCTACAAAGGTAGATGATGCGGTTTCACTTTATCAGACGGACAAAAGTGAAGAGAACAGGCGCAAGCTGGCGTCTGTTTTGGAAGCGCCGCGTCAAGAATTGATGCGGCGTATCAATTTTGCGCCGGGCGGCACCGCAGCCATCATCGACATCAGAAAATTTCTGGTGTCCAAATTGCGCGAACATCCTGACCTGATCGGTGTCGATCAGGATATCAAACATTTATTGTCCAGTTGGTTTAATCGCGGTTTCCTTGAGTTGGCTGAAATCAACTGGCGAACGCCCGCGGTTGTTCTTGAAAAGCTGATTGAATATGAGGCGGTTCACGAAATAGAAGGCTGGGACGATTTGCGCCGCCGCTTGGATCAGGATCGTCGTTGCTTTGCCTTTTTTCATCCCGCGTTGCCCGATGAGCCCTTGATTTTTGTAGAAGTGGCCTTGGTTAAGGGACTGGCTTCCGCTGTTCAGCCCTTATTGTCGCTGGAGGACGGCCGCCTGGATGCTCAAAAAGCAGATACTGCGATCTTCTACTCGATCAGTAATTGTCAGGATGGCCTGAAGGGGATCAGTTTTGGTAATTTTCTGATCAAGCAGGTCGTGGCAGAATTGTCTTTGCAGCTCCCGAACCTCAAGCATTTTTCAACCCTCTCTCCAATACCGGGCTTTATGAAGTGGTTTGCAAAAACCGAAGGTCAGATTGGTTCTTTGTCTGAAGATAAAGTCAAAGAGGTGAAAAAAGCACTTCTTGATAAGAAATGGTATCAGGATGAGGCCGTTGCCAATAAAATCAAAGAGCCAATGGAACAGTTGGTTGCGCATTATTTGATGCATGAGAAATCAAGAGAAAGACCGCTTGATCCGGTTTCACGGTTTCATTTGGGTAATGGGGCCCGGTTGGAACGTATTAACTGGCTTGGCGATGTTTCGACAAACGGTCTCAAGCAATCTGCCGGGTTACTGGTCAATTATTATTACAGCCTGAAAGATATAGAAAAGAACCACGAAGCGTATATAAACGAGAAAAAAGTGGTGGCATCGTCTGCCATTCAATCGTTGGCCAAAGTCGGCTGATACGTCTGTCTAACCCGTGGGTCACCTGACAGAACAACAGAAATGGTGTCAGGTGATTGACGGACCGCCATTGGTTTCTATAGTAACGGGATATCCGATTGTTTCTGGAGAGTTCTCGATGAAATCCCTGTTTCACCTAGCCTACAATGTGCGGGACCTAGACGAAGCCCGAAATTTTTACACTGACTTTTTGGGCTGCAAAGAGGGGCGCAGCACGGAAACATGGGTTGATTTCAGTTTTTATGGCCATCAATTGTCGTTGCATATTGGTGAACCTTTCGCGACCCGAAATACCGGCAAGGTCGGCGAGCATCTGGTGCCGATGCCTCATTTGGGGCTCGTTTTGCCCCTCTCGGAATGGCAGGATTTGGCCGATCGACTCAAGCAGAAAAATCTGACATTTGTTCTGGAGCCGTCGGTGAGATTTGCGGGCGAGCCGGGAGAACAGTGGACAATGTTTTTCAGAGACCCCTCCGGAAATCCGATCGAAGTCAAAGGCTTTAAAGATTTTGACGGCGTGTTCGCCGCCTAAATGAAGTGAACGCCTTTTGACGTTCATAACGCCCAAAATCAGGTTGATGGTATGATGAAAACTATTCCTTTCGTCAGTCAGTGTTCTAAAGAAGAAGAGCAGGACTGGATCAAAACGCTGGCCGAGAAGCTCCCGGGAGAGGTTATTGTCCCGTTTGCGGCGCTGACGGATCAGCAAAAGGAGGCGGTGGAAATTGCTATTGTTGCCAATCCCAAGCCGGAAGAGGTAGCAATGCTCCCCAATCTGAAATGGGTCCATAGTGTCTGGGCGGGGGTAGAACGCCTGCTGGCTGATTTAGGGGACCGTCCTTTTGATATTGTCCGGCTGGTCGATCCCGAACTTGGGCGCACGATGGCTGAGGCTGTTCTTGCTTGGACCCTGTATCTGCACAGGGATATGCCGTCTTACGCAAAATTCCAGAAGCAACGGGAATGGGTTGAACTTCCTTATATAAAAGCCGCGGACAAAACGGTTGGCATTATCGGCCTTGGCGCGTTGGGGCAGGCATCGGCAAAGATTTTGGGTGATTTTGGCTTCCGGGTCGCAGGATGGAGCAGGAGCCAAAAAGACATGGATGGCGTTCAGTGTTATTCGGGGCCCGATGGTTTATACGCCCTTGCAGAAAGATCGGATATTCTGGTGTGTCTTCTTCCATTAACAAACGAAACGACAGGACTTCTGGATGGGCGTTTTTTCGCATGTGGGGCCAAGGGGAAAGGGTTTATAAACTTCGGACGTGGTGCGGTGGTCAAAAATGCGGATCTCCTGACCGCTCTGGATAAACAGTATATCTCACACGCGGTTCTCGATGTTTTTGAGCAGGAACCGCTTCCCCCTGAAAGTGAGTGGTGGGGGCACGAGAAAGTGACTGTTCTTCCTCATATTTCGGCGCCCACTGATATTGATACGGCCAGTACAATCGTTGCCGAAAATATCCAGACCTATCGTCAATCCGGTGTCTTGCCGCCTGTCGTCAATAAAAAGCGGGGATATTGACCGCTGATTCCTCTTTGATCCGGTTCGGGGGACGTAAATTCTAAAAATAATCAGTATGCCCCACCAACAGGTGACGAAATTAGTACGCTAGCTTATTAAATTTTCGAAGAAGGCCCATTTGCTTTTGCCGACCATACATTTCTATGTCTATACTGGCACCGCTGACCCGAGATGCGGGCAATTAATAAACAATAAGAAATGGAAGCAACATGTCTGAACAAAAAATGCTTGAAGGTAAAGTTGTCGTTGTTACTGGGGCGGGCCGTGGTATTGGTCGCGGTATTGCCATTATGGCGGCGGAACACGGCGCAAAGGTTGTCGTGAATGATTTTGGCGGAACGGAAACTGGCGAAGGCGGTGATCAGATCCCGGCCATGGAAGTGGTCAAAACGATTTCGGATGCGGGCGGGGAAGCGGTTGCCAATTTCGGTAACGTTGCCAATTCAGACGATGCCGCACAAATGATTGAAGACGCGCGGAGCAACTTTGGCGGGATTGATTGTGTGGTCAATAATGCCGGTATTCTGCGCGATGTCATCTTTCATAAAATGAGCGAAGAAGAGTTTGACGCTGTTATAGCGGTGCATTTGAAGGGAAGTTTCAACGTCAGTCGGGCCGCTGCCCCTTATTTCCGTGAACAGCAAAGCGGGTCATTCGTCCATATGACATCGACATCCGGTTTGATCGGTAACTTTGGACAAGCCAACTATGCGGCCGCCAAATTGGGGATTGCAGGTTTGTCCCGATCCATTGCATTGGATATGTCCCGTTTTAATGTCAGATCCAATTGTATTTCTCCGTTTGCGTGGTCTCGTTTGATCGGCACAATTCCGCAAGGAACAGATGCTGAAAGAGAACGGGTTAAGAAAATTCAGGCTATGACCCCTGAAAAAATTGCTCCGATGGCAGTTTATCTGCTCAGTGAGCAGGCAGCAGATGTTACGGGTCAGATTTTTGTGGTTCGAAATAATGAAATTTGCTTGATGAGCCAGCCTCGGCCTATCCGTAATCTGCACAATTCGGATGGCTGGACACCTGAAACGGTTGCTGCCCGCGTTGGACCAGCCATCAAATCGTCACTTGTTCCGTTGGAGCGGTCTGGAGATGTTTTCTGCTGGGATCCGGTTTAATCGGGAAGGGTCACAATCATGGCAATCGATTATGAAAAGTTGATTAATTGGAAATTTGATCCGATTGAGCAAAACTATACATCGAAAGACAGTATTCTATATGCCCTGGGGGTTGGTGTGTCTGCCGATCCTTTGGATATGGATCAGTTACGGTTTACCTACGAAGAAGACCAGTTGGCGCTCCCTTCAATGGCAGTGGTGCTGGCCTATCCGGGATTTTTCCTGAAAAAGCCGGAATTTGGCGTGGACTGGGTGAAAGTGTTGCATGGCGAGCAGGGAATTGAGATCCATAAAACCTTGCCTGCTGCTGGAAACGTGGTGGGAGAGACGCGTATCACCGAAATCATCGATAAAGGTGAAGGACGCGGAGCGCTGATTTTCTCAGAGCGTAAAGTTTATGAGAAAGCCAGCGGTGATTTGCTGGCGACACTTACCTCTACGACTTTCGCCCGGGGCGATGGTGGTTTTGGCGGGCCAACAGAAGGCGCACCGCTTCCGCACAAACTTCCTGATCGGGATTGCGATTCAATAGTCGAGCTGCCAACCTTGCCTCAGGCCGCATTGATCTATCGGTTGAGTGGCGACTTTAACCCATTGCATGCAGACCCCAGAGTTGCAGCAGCGGCTGGCTTCAAGGCACCCATTTTGCATGGACTTGCCACACTTGGAGCCGCAGGACATGCCGTTTTGAAGGATGCCTGCACATACGATCCTGCGCGGTTCAAATCCATGCGGTTGCGATTTACTGCGCCGGTTTATCCGGGCGAAACAATTGTAACGGAGATTTGGAAAGATGGATCGGACGTTTCTTTCCGATGTCGCGTGAAAGAGCGGGATATTGTCGTACTCAATAACGGGCATGCTACAATTGGCTAACGATTTGCCCTGACCCAAGCGGGTCGGGGCCTTCATATTAGAGTAGGAATTTTCTTTGAAAGTCTCAGATGCCATTTTGAGCCGCAAGACGGTGCGGCAGTTTTCTGACAAACCGGTAGACGAAGCCACCGTAAGAGAACTGTTGGAAATATCCAAGCGTTCTCCTTCTGGAGGCAACCTTCAACCCTGGACCGTCCACGTCCTGACGGGGGAGCCGCTAAAAGAATTTGTCGCGGATGTAAATAAGAAGCTGATGGCGGGTGTACAGGAAGAGCCTGAATATAACGTTTATCCGCCTGATTTAAAGGACCCCTACAAAACCCGACGCCGGATTGTCGGACAACAGCTGTATGAACTGATCGGTGTGCCGCGTGAAGATACGCCGGGCAAGTTGCGACAACTGGCCAAAAATTTCAGTTTCTTTGGGGCACCTGTTGGCATGTTCTTTGTTCTCGATCGTCAGATGGAGATCGGGCAGTATGCGGATGTAGGGATGTTTATGCAGTCTTTGATGCTGCTTGCCAGAGAAAAAGGTCTGCATACCTGCCCGCAGGAAGCTTGGGCTCGCTGGCCCAAAACAGTGTCTGAGTATCTGGGGCTGGCAGATCATGAGATTTTATTCTGTGGTCTGGCTCTGGGATATGAAGATGAAGACGCTGTTATCAATAAGCTGCATTCCGAACGGGCGGGGTTGGATGAGTTTGTAACCATGCGTGGGTTTTAAGGACACCATTATGATGGAAAATGAGATTCTGGTTCAGATCCGGCAGACTGTGAAGCAG